>JAIKZH010000087.1 GCA_024682395.1 Bacteroidaceae bacterium | reverse complement strand
TATTTCTATTTTTTTATTTCATGTAACATTCTTATTTGTATGACATAATTTTGATAATATATATATCAGATATTTAAATGTCAGGCTTTTACAAGTGGACTTAATATTGTTCCATATATGAATGATATCAGCTATTTCTATTGAAAGTATTTCACTTATGTGAAATAAAAAAGTTCCTAAAAGTTTTATTTTACTCTTAGGAACTCGTATTATAATTATCTATTTTTCAGAAATCTTAAATAGAATATAATTCAGTTACTTAGCCAAAACCTTCTTTACAGAACCATCGGTCATCTTTATGAGGTTGATGCCTTGTTGTATCTTGTCGATTTTAGCACCAGTGATGTTGTATATGCATTCAATGCCTGCTGCTTTTATGCTTTCGTTGTTGATTGCATTTGGATCTTCTCCGGCAAGAAGCTTTCCTATAGCCTTTAGTACATTAGAACTTGTTCCCTTTGATATATATGCATGTAATGGGTAAACATATGAGTTGTCATCAGTTTTAACTTCGTTGAATGCAACTCCATTTGAGCCTTTAATATTAATGAATGCATATGAACCAACTTCTGGCTGAGTTTTTTCGTTAACTCCTACAAGGTTGCCATTTGTAAGGTTCTGTGTTGCATTGATGGTTGTATTGGTTGCAGATATTTCAGCAATACCGTTACCTTCAAGCAATAATGGTTTGTTTGGATACAACTTGTTTACTTTATTAATATTGTTAGTCTCACTGATTTCGTATGCGCTATATCCAGTAGGAATGTTAGCTTCGAAAGGAACCCATGTTGGAGCAAATGTATTGACAGTTACATAACATTTTGCATTTGTAGCTGTGATGTTGTAGGGCGCATAAAATGGATATGCAACATCGTTTCCGCCAGATCTAAGATACATTTCCTTGAAAGTAACACGTCCGTTATCGTTAATGTTATAAACGGAAATGGCTTTGATTGACTGACGTTTGTTGCTTACTCCATTCTTTGCGAATAGTGAGTCGATATTGATTTCCTTTATCATATTGCTTGCGTTCTGACCATTCCAATATCCTTGCTCTGTGATGGTAGCGCCTGATTCGTCATGGAATCTAACACCCCAAGGAGCTGTAAATTCAGATGTGACAGCAACTACATAGTTGAACTGAGTTTTACCAAGTATGTTGTGGAAAATCTCAGCAGAGCAGTTGTTGGCAGTCCATGAGTAAGTGTATGAACCATTGCTTCCTTCAGTCCATGTGGCTCCGTCGCCTGATACAGAAACCCATGGGAATCCTGCTTCAGCAGTTTCAGAGAAGGAGAAACCTCCATCGGCCAGTACAATATTGTTAGCAGTGTATGAATTACCATTTTTCATAACTACGTTACTTGTATTGCTTACTTTGTTGTTACTATTAACATAGATAAGGCAGTTCTTATTTACAGTGTTAAGAGTAACAGGTTCTTCGTTAGTCAATCCGAAAGCATTGATGTTTTTTGCAGTAGGGTCAGAGAGTGCGTTTACAGCACTTTCGTCTAAGCTACCCTTACCAGAGATACAATAGTCGATAGGGCTTTTTGGATCATTAACGTATATGTTGCTGATAGTACCAGCAGGTGATCCCCAGTTAGTTTTGATTGCGTTCAAGTGAACATATGAAGTTGATACTTCACTGAGATTGATTTCAAACTTACCTTCAGAGATAGTACCTGATTTTTCAACATAATCGCTTCCTGTTGCAGTCTGACGATTGAATAGGGCGCGCACCTGTATTCCGTTTGAACCTTGTATAGTCAGTTTAGTACATCCTGTAAGGTCG
The DNA here is from genome assembly GCA_024682395.1 of Bacteroidaceae bacterium. Lineage (GTDB taxonomy): Bacteria > Bacteroidota > Bacteroidia > Bacteroidales > Bacteroidaceae > Colivivens. The sequence goes on along the minus strand of JAIKZH010000087.1, from coordinate 1,983 downwards.
GCATATTTAAGGTTGCTAACTTCGTTGTCACCAAACAGAAGTGTTCCACCTTCAACGCTGCCGCCACCTCCGTAGTTGTTAGCAAGTGTTCCGTTTGAAGATGCGTTTGCGCCAGTTCCGTTCCATGATTTGAATTCTACAGCAGAGAGGTGAACGTCTTTCTTGCCTCCAGCTACAATTTTTGGTGCAGGTGTGTTGTTGTTTGCATTTGGATCAAGAGAGAAACGTTTACAGAAGTTCCAGATCTCATTGTGGTTACCAGCCATAGGCCAGTGCCCACCATTGTTGTATGAGAAAAGTTCTACTTCACTACCATTTTCTCCTCCGCTCCATACTTCTTTGTCACCATCCCACCATGTAGGTCCGTTAGGATAGTATTTAGTTGTCTTCTTATATTTAGTTGTCTTATCTAAATCCTTGAAATGCATTACGTAGTTACGAATACCATATTGTTCATAACCGAATACATCATCTCCATATGCATGACAGTGTATAAGATTTACTGGTTTTTTACAATTGTTCCATGGTTGTTCGCTGAATTGAATACCACTTGTAGGTGCGAATGCTGCAATTCTGTCTTGCATTTGTGGCATACAGTGATATATCAACATTGATCCCATAGAGAAACCAGACCAATATACACGATTCTTGTCGATTTTATTTTCTTCATACATCTTGTCGATAATCTTGATGATGAAGTTCATGTCGTTGCTTCCGCCTGTATCCCAAGTACTTCCGTCACTTCGTGGATATACTACTACGAATTTAGCAGTGTCGATAAGTTCATACATTTTGTCACCCATCTGATACTCAGGGTCTTGGTTCATACCATGGGTTACGATCATAAGAGGTGAATTGTCCGGTAAGTTGTCTGGCTTAAAAATAATCATGTTACGACTTTTGTTGTTCACGTTAACATAACCAGTACTTTGTTTGTATGCCATTGACTGTAAGGCAACAGTAAATGATAAAAGTACAAATAAAAGTTTAGTTTTCATTTTTTATTTAATTAGTTGATGGTTTAGTATTTTTATTAATTAGTAAATAAAGTAAAATAACAATCTTCATCAAAGTCGTTGAAAAATAGTTAGTTCATATTTGCAAAGATAAATAATTTTTTTGATATAACAGCTATAATTTTAGAATAATTTTGCTTTCTTTTTGTTTTAATCTTTAAATCTTTGCGATTTCGTAATGTATTGAAATTAAGTTTGTTTAGTGGAAAATGACAAATCTCTTTGTTTGTAATAAATGAACATTTTGTTTTTCATGCCAAAACAAATAAGGCTGCTATTGTTTTGCAGCCTTATTTCTATGAGAATTGATATGTATATGTCCGATTATTTTACCAATACTTTTTTGATTGTTTCGTCACTCATTTTAATGATGTTTAGTCCCTTTTGCAGTGTATTGATTTTAGCACCAGTAATATTGTAAATCTCTTTGATTTCTTTGTTGTCTTTAGTCATCGTTCCGATAGCGTTAGGGTCTTGTCCGTTAATTAAATTACCGAGCCCCTTTACGACATTGCTGCTCACGTTCTTTGTGATGTAAGCATGCAGAGGGTTTACATATGTTCCATCGTTGTATGTGATTTCTTTTAATGCAATGCCTTCGTTTCCAGTGATTTTAACAAATGCATATGCTCCAGCTTCAGGTTGTGTCTTGTCGGTTACACCGATCAAACTACCATTAGTTAGAGTATTTGTGGCATTGATGGTAGCATTTGTGGCAGTGAACTCAGCAATACCTTTTCCACTGATTATAAGTGGTTTGTTAGGATAAATTTTGCTTACTTTGTTTATGCTGTTAGCTGCATCAATCTCATAAGCTTCATATCCATTAGGAATGCTTGCCTCGAACGGAATCCATGCAGGTGAGAATGTATCAACGTTGATAGAGCATTTAAGGCTGTTTGCTGTGATGTTGTAAGGAGCAAAGAACGGATAAATCTCGTTTCCACCTCCCGATGCAAGGAACATA
>JAIKZH010000072.1 GCA_024682395.1 Bacteroidaceae bacterium | reverse complement strand
ACTTCCAGTAGCAGTCTGACGGTTGAAAAGGGCACGTACTTGTATTCCGTTAGAACCTTGTATAGTAAGTTTAGTACATCCAGTAAGGTCGGCATATTTGAGGTTGCTTACTTCGTTGTCACCAAACAAAAGTGCTCCACCGCTAACATTAGTTCCTCCTCCGTAGTTGTTAGTGAGTGTGCTGTTTGCAGATGCGTTTGCGCCAGTTCCATTCCATGATTTGAATTCGACCGCAGAGAGGTGTACATCGTTCTTTTCACCTGCAATGATTTTATTAGTAGAGAGATTTGGATCTACATTGAGAAGTTCCAACATTTTTTCTCCATATCTACGTCCAATCATTCTGTAACCCTCAGCAGTGAAGTGAAGATGGTCGTCTTGACGAGCAGGACATCCTTCAGATGAGATTACATATGAATTAGGAATGACGTTAGGGAGTCTTGCGATTATTGCATTGTGTCCAGCACATATACCTCCAGCAGATTCGCTGACTACTTGACCGGCGAGTAATGGAACCTCATTGGCATTGAGTCCGAGGTCTTCAATCAGATGGTCATATATAGCCTTGACTTTATTTGGCCAGTCTTGCTGTCCTGTATTTGTTTCGCCTTGATGCAGAAGAATACCTTTGATGACACCGCTTTTCTGTGCTTCTTTAGCACATTCGAGCAAACGTCCATAAGGGTAGTTGTTATATGCATTCATATAGCTTTTGAACCATCCAGCTTCGTTTGCAAGATCGTTTCCTTGATATTCTTTAGCCCATCGTTCAATGCCTATACCGCCCACTGCAACATTAATAACACCTACAGTGATTGCAGATGGAAGTTGTGCTACTAATGTACGTCCGAAATAGTCGGCAGGTGTAAGTCCTGTTCCTTCACGACAAAGAGGTGGTGTGGCAGTGTACCAGTTAAATTTTCTGCGGTACGGATTTGAGAAATCCACAGCAGCCATCATTTTGAAACGAGGGTCAACATTTTGTCTGTCTTGATCCTCAATTGCAGCATTACCTTCCATGTTGGATTGTCCGAAACAGAGGAATATGTAGAAGTTTGGATCTACGGCCGCTGTTGCTGATACACATGTAAGAAGCAAGAAACATAAAATAGATGCGAATCTTTTACCTTTAAAATTCATCGTTTTGATGAAGTGTAATTTTTTTAGCATAGTTTGATTGTTGATTTGATTTTTACCTTAAAAAAGTATGTCTCAACTACTTTTTATTTGTTGTTATATAGTAGGTTTTTATTTCAGCACAATTTTCATCAGTTGCAAATTTAATAAATAATAATGTTGTAGAAAAAAATATTTGTAACTTTTTTTTTCTTTTGTGAAACCATGGTGGCGGAGGCACAAGAGAATTGATAATTTATAATTGACAATTGAAAGTTATTCTAAATCAATGAATCTGATAAACGAGGAATCGATTAAAGAGGAATCTAATAAATCATAGCACCAGCCGCAATTTTCACCTTTCAAATTCGCTTATAGCGTCAAGATTCTTATTTTCTAACTAATAAAGAAAAAGCTGGCTATGATCACTCACGGCCAGCTTTCAAAACAATGATAATTAATTATTATAAAACTCTAACTAACTTCAAATTATTTGATAAGTACTTTCTTTGTTGATCCGTCAGACATCTTGACGATGTTGATGCCTTGTTGTGGAGTACTTAATTCTATACCTGCAGTATTGTAATATGTACCATCTGCAGATACGTTATTTGTAGTAGCATTTTCAATTGCATTTGGATCTTCGCCTGCAATGAGTCTGCCGATAGATTTAATTGTTGAAGAACTTGTGTTCTTAGAGATGTAAGCATGTAATGGATATACATATACACCGTCATTATCTACAACTTCGTTGAATGCAACACCATCCACATTGTCAATCTTACTGAATGCATGTGAGCCAACTTCAGGTCTTGTCTTGTCATATACACCGATGAAGTTACCATTTGTGATATTGTTTGTAGCATTAACAGTGACATTGTTTCCGCTTACTACAGCAATTCCCTTACCGCTGAATAATACAGGTTTATTTGCAGATAATGAAGTAGTCTTGTTGATTGTTGTAGAACCATTTGAATTAGTCATTTCGTATGCTTCGAAACCACTTGGCATACCTGCATTGAATGGTACCCATGCTGGAGAGAATGTGTCGATTGTTAGGTAACATGTTGCATTGCTTGCAGTGAAGTTGTATGGAGCATAGAATGGGTAGTATGTGTCAGACTGTCCTGCAGTAAGATACATGTTTTTAACTACTACGCGACCATTTTCACTTATATTGTACAAGCAAACAGTCTTTAGAGATTCACGCATGTTGCTTACATTCTTTTCAGCGAATAACATGTCGATATTTATTTCCTTTATCAAGTTGTCTGCATTCTGACCATTCCAGTATCCTTGTTCTGCGATAAGAGTACCGTTTGCATCATAGAATCTAACACCCCAAGGAGCAGTAAATTCAGATGTCTCGATAACGAGTTTGTTGTATTGAGTCTTACCAAGAATATTATGGAAGATTTCAACAGTGTTTGTAGTGCTTGAAGTCCAAGTAAATGCATATGCGCCATTGCTTGCTTCAGCCCATGTAGCATTGTTACCACTTACACTTCCTCCACCTAACCATGCTTGTGCATCTTTTATTTCTTTAGTAAGATACATATCTTTTATTGTAACCTTACCGCTGTTAGTGTTTATATTATAGATGCTTACAGTCTTGATTGTGTTACGTTTAGCAGTAACTCCGTTGTTCTCGAAGAGTTCGTCGATATCAATAACCTTGATTAGGTTGTCTGCAGTCTGTTCAGCCCAGTAACCTTGAGTAGTGATTTCTTGTCCATCACTATCGTAGAAACGTACTCCCCATGGACCAGTGAATTCAGTTGTTTCAATATGTAATTTATTGAAGGCTTCCTTACCAGTGAGGTTGTGGAATATTTCAACAGAACTATTGTTTCCGTTCCAAGAGAATGTATATGCACCATTACCAGCTTCGTTCCAACTAGCATTGCTTCCTGTTACAGAACCTCCAGCAAGCCAGGCAGTAGCTCTTTCGTTGTAAGCACTTGCGAAATCAGCCAATATAAGGTTTGAACAAGAGTAACTATTTCCGTTCTTAACGATTACGTTTTGAGAGTTTGTGAGTCTGCTTGCATTGTCAACATAAATCAAACAGTTTTTATTGGCAACGTTAAGCATGATTTGGCTTTCGTTTGTAAGACCTGTAGCATCAATATTCATAGCTGTAGGGTCGGAAATGGCCTTAATAGCACTTGAAGAAAGAGTACCTTTACCTGCAAGATAATAGTCGATAGGACTCTTTTTATCTACGAATATAGCGGAAATAGAACCAGATGGAGATCCCCAACTTGTTTTGATTGCATTGAGGTGAACGTACGAACTTGATACTTCGTTGAGGTTGATAACAAGTTTACCTTCTGAGATTGTTCCAGTTTTCTCTACATAATCGCTTCCAGAAGCTGTTTGACGATTGAACAGTGCACGGATTTCGAGACCGTCAGTACCATAGACAGTGAGTTTTTTGCTACCTGTAAGGTCTGCATACTTGAGGTTGCTAACTTCGTTGTCACCATATACAAGACTACCGCTATTCAGTTCACCGCTATGATAGTTGTTGGCGATACTTCCAGTTGAAGATGCGTTAGCACCAGCGCCGTTCCATGAATTGAATGGACATGCAGCAAGTGTCATTTCACCTTTTTCTCCAGCAACGATTTCATCCTTTATTGTTGCTCCAACTACAAAAATCAATGTACTGATACTTGCTGGCTCGATTGTAACAGATGGTTGTGATGTGCCACCTGAGAAAGATAAATTTTGTTCTTGTAGATTCTTATATTGTGATGTCACTACTTGCTTACCTGCTCTTGTAGTGAAAGGAAGCGATACCTTAAGATTGTGTGTGTTATTGCTTGAGTTGATAACAATTGCAAAAACTGTATCACCTGTTTGTGAAAGGTAAGCTGTTCCGCTGAGGTTATTATTTGAGAATGAAGAACCGATACGTGTACTTCCTGCAAGATATTTTGAGAAGTTTCCCATGATGTAACCTCGTTTAGTGATTTGTCCTGAAGTAGTTCCGCGTTGTCCGTCTCCCATGAGTGCATAGAAACGTTTTGCAGCATAGTGAATCCAAGCATTAACGTTGTTGAGCATACAAGTGTTAATAGCTGTTGCGAAACTCATACCATCTTTAGAATAATCGAAATTACGATTTTGTCCTTGATTACCTTCTGTCCAGTTCATCAAATACTCAGTCATCCACAATTCTTTTCCTTTATTGGCAAGATTCTTGAATGCATTACCAACACCTGCATATTGGTGACCACCATAAATCTCAAAGTTTGCAAGTGCTGCAGATGAATTATATAAGGCGTTTGCATAATTGTCAGACATACCGATTGTTTCAGGTGCGATTACCTTACAATTAATCTTGTTAGCATGATTTGCCAAGAAGTTAACCATTTCAGAAGTAGAGAAAATACATCCTGCATAATCGCACTTCCAGTCTGGCTCATTTTGGATAGAAATAGCATCCAAGTTAACTCCGTTATTTCTCAGATATGAAACATAGTTATTCAAATAGTTAGCATATGCACCATAACTTGATGTCTTCAGTTTGTTTTCATTTCCATTTGCATTTGCGTTAATTGTATTGTAAGTCTTCATATCAGCGGGCATAGACCATGGGGAAGCAAATATAATTGTTCCAAGACTCTTGGCCAATCTCGCAGTGGATAGAGACTGAGAGAAACTATTCTCTCCGATTGGAATATAAAGTCTCATGATATTACATTTGAGGGTACTATTTGGACCCCACACCTGTCTAATTTCGTTATCAGACATGTGCCCATATTGGAATCCAGGACTACAAACGAATGCTCCGAATCCCTTTATGTATTGATATTTGGTGTTGTTGATAGTAAGTGTTACGTCGGCACCAAATACGCATAATGACATAAATGCCATTAATGATGTGACAAGAAATTTTTTCATTTTACTAAAGATTTAATTAATATTAATTTTTACCTTAAAAATGTGTAGTTTACATTAGTCGGTGGCAAAGTTATGTTTTTTTATATATGTTTGCAAGTTCTTTGAAAAATATTTCTTTCGTTTATGTTTCACATATTTTCACTTATGTTATATAAATCGACTAAGTACTTTCAATTTTGATACATTTTTATATCAAAGCAGGCTCTGTGGTGTATTGTGTGGCATTTGTGATGTTAAAAAGGTAACATCAATAGTATGTCTGGTCTGTCTTAACTTATTTTTTATTATTAAACCTGATTATTTAAAATAAATGTTTATCAAGAGATAAGGATTGAAAGTTTTATCTTAATTTTTTTGCTTAAAATTATTTGAATCTCCAAATATTATTTATTTTTGCACGTGATTGATATCCACTATTAAAATTACCAGCCTATGTTAAACAATTATGAAGAAGTTACACGATGCTTGTTGTGTGCGGATGCTCCTTGTACGAAAGCATGTTCAAAGGGTGACCCTGCACGCGCAATTCGTGCCATGAGGTTCGATAATCAGAAGTGCGTCTGGCAATGGATTGTGGATTGTAGTGAAGACGATTTGCTACAAGCCGAGAAAGCATGTATTCATTATAATCGTCCGATACGTATTCGTGAGTTGTTCGGTGGCGAAATAGTCAATAAAATTGCAAGTAAAACGGATGTTCCTTCCCTTGATATTTCTTTTTGTGGTATTCAATGCGAAAATCCTTTTTTCCTCGCTTCGTCTGCCATATGTACCAATTACGATATGGTCGCACGTGCTTTTGATATGGGCTGGGCTGGCGTTTTCTATAAAACCATCTGTAAACAGGATATTCATGAGGTGTCACCTCGTTTTGATGCAGTGAAGGATAATTTGTCGTTTTATGGTTTCAGAAACATGGAACAATTGTCGGAAAATCCCTATCAAGTAGATTTTGATATACTACGACGCCTGAAGAAAGATTATCCATCGAAGATCGTCATTGCTTCAATAATGGGGCAATCAGAAGAGGAATGGAGTGAATTGGCAATGATGGCAGAAGCAGCCGGTTGTGATGCCGTGGAACTGAACTTCTCTTGTCCGCAGATGAAACAAACTGGTATGGGGAGTGATGTTGGACAGAATTCAGAGTTGGTAACATTCTATACAGCTTATGTAAAACGTAATGTAACAATTCCGGTCATTCCCAAGATGACACCAAACATTACTAATATCAATAGTCCTGCCATGGGCGCATATTTTGGCGGAGCCGATGCAATCTCTGCTATAAATACAATTAAGAGTATAACCATGTCGCCCCAATCGGCAGTAAGCGATAAATGGACAATATCTGGTTATTCAGGTCGTGCAGTGAAACCGATAGCCTTACGTTTTATATATGAGATGGCTGCCAATCCGCTTTTGAGTCAAATTCAACTGAGCGGTATTGGAGGAATTGAAACATGGCGAGATGCACTCGAATTTATTCAGTTGGGTTGTCGTAATGTGCAGATTTGTACAGCAGTGATGCAATATGGGTATCGTATCATAGATGATTTGATATTAGGGTTGCAGACTTATATGCAAGAACGTGGGGTAAAACATCTGGATGAGTTGGTCGGTGAACGGTTGTCAGACTTTGTTACTCCAACGGATATAGATCGTGAAACCATGGTTCTTCCTCAGATTGATCGTAGTCGTTGTTTAGGGTGCGGCCGTTGTTATACTTCATGTCTGGATGGCGGACATCAAGCCATTACTTTTGATAGCACTACTCGTCAACCACACATAAATGGCTCTCGATGTGTAGGCTGTCATCTATGTCGTCTTGTGTGCCCAGTAGGTGCAATAGGCCTTAGTAAACGATTCAAAAAGAAAGATTAGTTTGTGCATTTTTAAATCTATTTTAAGTAAGATTATATATATGTGTCCGCATAGCAACTGAATAAGTTTTGCGGATACTTTTTTATTAATAATATGGTGAATTATCGATTGAAATAATAAAAAATGATTGAAAGTAGGGGTTTATAACCCTCAAGATTTGTATAAAAAATAGTGATTTGAGCAATATTTTCATATAAAATTTCACAAAATCACCTAAAATGAGCATGTATATTTTTTTTATTGCTCGAAATTGCAAAAAGTGAGAAATAAATTGATATATCATTTTGTCTATTGAGAATTATTATTTAATTTTGCATCCGAAATAAAACGCAAAAAATATGTTGAAAATTATTGTATTAGCAAAGCAGGTTCCTGACACTCATAATGTGGGACCTGAGGCTATGACTCCAGAGGGAACAGTAAATCGTGCTGCGTTGCCTACAGTGTTCAATCCTGAAGATTTGAACGCATTGGAGCAAGCTTTACGATTGAAAGAACAAGTTCCAGGAAGCACTATTACCATGTTGACAATGGGACTTCCAAAGGCTGCTGAAGTTTTGCGCGAAGGTGTTTATCGTGGCGCAGATGAAGGTATATTGCTTACAGACCGTGCACTTGGTGGTGCAGACACACTTGCAACAAGTTATAGTCTTGCTCAGGCTATCCGCAAGGTCGGTGATTATGATATTATTCTTTGTGGACGTCAAGCTATTGACGGTGATACTGCGCAAGTAGGTCCACAAGTTGCAGAAAAACTTGGACTCCCTCAGATAACTTATACTGAAGAGATTCTTTCATGTGAAAATGGAAAGATTGTTGCTCGTCGTCATATCGATGGTGGTGTAGAAACAGTTGAAGGTCCTCTCCCAATAGTTGTAACAGTAAACGGAAGTGCAGCACCTTGTCGTGTTCGCAACGTTAAGCGTGTTATGGCTAATAAGCACAAAGAATTTACAACTTGGGGTGCAGCTGATATCGATGCAGATCCAATGCAGATTGGTAAGGCTGGTAGTCCTACAAACGTGAAGACTGTAAAGAGCATTGTGTTTAAGGCAAAAGAAACAAAGCAGCTCACAGCAAGCGACGAAGATATTAATAACCTGATGAAAGAACTCATCGAGAGCAATACCATTGGGTAAGATGCTCTAATAAATATAAATTAATATAAATGAATAACGTATTCGTATATATAGAAATAGGTGAACAAAACAAAGTTGCAGATGTAAGTTTGGAACTTCTCACCAAAGGACGCAAATTGGCTACACAATTGGGCGTTGAACTCGAATGTATATGTATTGGCAGCAAACTCGATGGAATTGAAACTCAGGTTATGCCATATGGAGTAGATAAGGTGCATGTGTTTGATGATGCACGTCTCTTCCCATATACATCACTGCCTCACACAGCAGCAGTAGTGAACCTCTTCAAAGAGGAAAATCCACAAATCTGTTTGATGGGTGCAACTGTTATCGGACGTGACTTAGGTCCACGTGTGTCATCAGCTTTGCATTCAGGACTTACTGCAGACTGTACTCAGTTGGAAATCGATGGTTTTGACATGAAAGTAAAAGAAGGCGATACATTTGTTGAAAAGCATTATGACAATCAGCTTATGCAAATCCGTCCTGCTTTCGGTGGTTCAATCATCGCAACAATCGTAAATCCAGAACATCGTCCACAGATGGCAACCGTACGTGACGGTGTTATGAAGAAGGAAATATTGGATGTAAACTATAAAGGTCAGGTTATCAAGCATAACCCAGCTGATTATATCGATGATGCAGCATATGTTGTAAAGGTACTTGAACGTCACGTTGAAGAAGCAAAACACAACCTTAAAGGTGCAAATATCGTAGTAGCTGGAGGTTATGGTGTTGGTTCAAAAGAAGGATTCGAACAATTGTTCCAACTTGCTCATGAACTTCATGCTGAAGTAGGTGCAAGCCGTGCAGCAGTTGACGCCGGATGGGTAGATCACGACCGTCAGATAGGTCAGACAGGTGTGACTGTACGTCCTAAGGTATATATTGCTTGCGGTATCAGCGGTGCAATTCAGCATATTGCCGGAATGAAAGAATCTGGTATCATTATCAGCATCAATAACGACCCTAACGCTCCAATCAATCAGATTGCAGACTATAATATTCAAGGTAATATTGAAGAGGTCGTTCCAAAACTAATCAAGTATTATAAAGCAAACAGTAAGTAATCATGAATTCATATACAGATATACCTGAAATAAAATTTCATATGCAGCATCCTATGATGCAGCATATCGCAGAATTGAAAGAACGCAATTACGCAGATGCAGGCAAGTATGATTACGCTCCTGTTGATTTTGAAGATGCTATGGACAGTTACGACAAAGTACTCGAAGTGGTAGGCGAAATCAATGCGAACATAATCGCTCCAAATGCAGAAAGCGTAGATATGGAAGGTCCTCATTGCGAAAACGGTCGTGTTCGTTATGCAAGCAAGACTTATGAGAATCTTGATGCTACAAATAAAGCAGGTCTTAATGGTATGACAATGCCAAGACGTTATCAGGGATTGAACTTACCAGTAGTTGTTTATACTGCTGCTAATGAAATCGTTAGTTCTGGTGACGCAGGATTCGAAAATATATGGAGTCTTCAGGATTGTATCGAAACTCTCTATTGTTTCGGTTCTGAAGAGCAGCGTCAGAAATATATCCCACGCATCTGTGCAGGAGAAACTATGTCAATGGACTTGACAGAACCTGATGCTGGTAGTGACTTGCAGTCTGTTATGCTCAAGGCTACATATGACGAAAAAGAAGGATGCTGGTTCCTTAATGGTGTAAAGCGCTTCATTACTAATGGTGATAGTGATATTCACTTGGTACTTGCTCGTAGTGAAGAAGGTACACGTGATGGACGTGGTTTGTCTATGTTTATTTACGATAAACGTAATGGTGGTGTTGATGTACGTCGTATCGAGCATAAACTTGGTATTCATGGAAGTCCAACATGTGAGTTGACATATAAGAATGCACGTGCTGAAATCTGTGGTGACCGTAAATTAGGACTTATCCGTTATGTGATGTCTCTTATGAATGGTGCTCGTCTTGGTATCGCAGCTCAGTCTGTTGGTATTCAGCAAGCAGCATACGAAGAAGCATTGGCATATGCAAACGACCGTCGTCAGTTCGGTAAGGAAATTATCAACTTCCCAGCTGTTTTCGATATGATTGCTACTATCAAAGCTAAACTTGATGCTGGTCGTAGTCTTTTGTATCAGTGTGCTCGTTATGTGGATATCTACAAAGCACTTGAAGATGTCGCACGTGAACGCACTCTCGCTCCAGAAGAACGTGCTGAGATGAAGAAATATCAGCGTTTAGCTGACGCATTTACTCCTCTTGCTAAAGGTATGAATGCTGAATTCAGTAACCAAAGTGCATACGATGCTATTCAAGTTCACGGAGGTAGCGGTTATATGCAAGAGTATAAATGTCAACGTTTGTATCGCGATGCTCGTATCACAAGTATATATGAGGGTACTACTCAGTTGCAGGTTGTTGCAGCATTAAGATACATTACAAGCGGTACTTACCTGAGTGTTATTAAAGAACAAGATGCTCAGTTTGATAATATCGATGCAGCTTTCGCGCAACAACTTGACAGAATCAAAGCTATGGCTGCTAAGTTGGAAGAATGTATTGAATATGTAAATAAGTTGGAAAATCAGGACGTATTGGAATTCTGTGGAAGGAAACTTTACGAAATGACAGCTTATACAATCATGAGTCAATTGCTTTTGGCTGATACATTGCGCGATCAAGAACTCTTCGGTAAGAGTTTGGTTGTATTCCTCAACCACGCAGAAAGTGAAATCGCACGTCATGCTAATTACATCAAACGTATGAATGCTGATGTGTTGACAAGCTACAGCAGATAATTCTCAACGAGAAATATTACTGAAGTTAACATATTTACGGGGGCATATCGAGATGGTATGTCCTTTTTTTGTATTATAACTCTGCCTTTTCTTACATATATTTTAGTAAAATCAAAGAAAAACCACGAAATAATCCCTTTGAACAAAACAAAATAATTATCTTTGCGGCAATTAAACTTATGAGCATTCTATGAAGGAAAGTATTAAAGTCTTTTTACACCGATTATCCAATAGCCCTCGAAAATTTCCTGTTGAGGCTGTTATGGGATTAGCATTCTTTGTTATATCAGCCTTGTACACATATTACACCGATAAGGCCGATGTAGAAAAACTAATGTCAAATGGTATCAACGAAGATATATTGTATTTCTTTGTTCCACTCATAATACTTACCTATAGTCTGCATAAGATAAACCGATGGGCTTATATTGCATCAGGCTTTTTGTTCTTGCCTCTGATGGCACTTAATTTGAGCCCGTTTATATGGACATATGGTTTTTTCTTTACGTATGTTCTGGCTACAATACTTCTTTTGTTCGGAATCTTCTGGATGAACAATAAACACTTTGCCTCACATGTCATTCATGTGTTATCGCAATTATGTTTAGGCTTGATAGTCTCAGGACTTCTCACACTTGCAGTATTTGCGATTGTGGGTTCATTCATTTATATATTCGCAATTGATGTCAATACAGATATTTATACATATATAACAGAGTTTATATGGTTTGGAGTTACCCCTCAGATATGTTTCACACTTATCTCAAACAAAGAATACGACCTACATGAACCAAATAAGGCAATAAGGCTGATTCTTAATTTTATATTATCGCCAGCAGTCATAATATATACCATTATTCTTTATGCTTATTTTATTAAGATTGCTATAAGATGGGATTTACCTAAGGGCGGAGTGGCATGGATGGTTATGGCATTTATATCAGTCACTATGTTGGGACGATTAGTTCAGTATATCCTTTCCACACGTTATTACGACTGGTTCTATCGCTATTTCTCGATAATAGCCATACCACCATTAATAATGTTTTGGGTAGGCTTTATATACAGAATACGATTGTATAGTTTCACTGAGAGCCGTTTTTATCTGTTGCTCGCAGGAATACTTATGACTTTGTTTGTTTTAATGCTGATATGGCGCCCGTTCCGCCGCTTTCAGATTATGACCTTGATATTGGCTGCAACTATATGCGTTTTCACGTATATCCCTAATATATCGGCAAAAACTATAGGACTGAATTGTCAGAAGGCTCGTCTTGAAAACCTTATGACAACTTTGCAACTTAAAGATCCTAAATCTGGTAAATTTGTGCAGAACCTCGATTTAAAGGAGATAAATAAGGATAGTGTGAAATGTATGCAATATACTGAGGTTACTGATATTGTCACCTACGTATCTGAGAATATGTCTTCCAAGGATTTTAAGGCTCAATATGGTGAATGGAAGTGGTCGGCAGGAGATTTTACATGTACTCCCGATTTCTCAGAAACAAAATATTATTACCTTAATACTCCTGTGAACTTAGGTAGATACAATATTCTTCTTAGTGATGGATATACTATGCAAAATAAGGATTGTATAGTTAAAATAGAACGAAATGATGAATTAGTACTTATTTACGATGTAAAAGACCGACTCAAAAAACATCCTGAATTAATGAAAAATCCATCAAGTTTGTTAGTTTGGAGCAACGATTCACTTATGGTTGTCCTTAAGGACATGGAATTTGTTGACAATGAGTTGGAGAATGTATCTTACGAGTTTATGTTGTTTAAGAAGTCAAGATAAAGCATTTAGCCACAATTATTTATAATCATGGCGCTACGCACAATTGAAAATTGATAATTATTTCTAAACTCCTAAAAACCTTCAACTTTCAATTTTCGATTTGCTATGTTATAGCGTAGTGCATTTGATATTGTTTCAACATCATTCTTTTTTGTATCAACATAAGAATGATGTTTTTTTATGTTGAAATAATCGAGTACATTTGCCGCAGTTAAATTGTACGTGTTTATTATGCAACTATGTTTATAATGAATATCTAATTGAGATATTAAAAGCATAGATATAAAACAATTGAATGTATTAATTATTTAGAACTAATTTAAATCCTACTGAAATGAAAGCAGTGAAGATATTATTTATTACTATTGCCTTGGCAAGGGTATCGCTAATGACGAATGCCAAGAATTACTATGTTGCTGTGAATGGTTCTGGTTCTGGAACCATCTCTTCTCCTTATGGTACAATCGCTCAAGCAGCTAATCAAGCTTCTGCTGGTGATACTGTATTTATTGCAGGTGGTGTTTATAGCGAGATGAGCATCAAACCAAAGAATTATGGTAGTCAGGCTAAAGGATTTATAGTTTTCTGTAGCTGGCCTAATACAGGCAGAGTGGTTTTGACTAAGAATAATAATGTGAGCAGTGATGAATCAAATGCAATATTTGATCTTGCAGATCGCAGTTATATCTGGTTGGAGGACATGAATTTCCAAAACATGACCTATGTACAATCATGTGTCAGTTTGGCTCGTGCCTCTAATTGTGTAGTAACTGGGTGTAAGTTCAAGAAAATTGGTATTGAAGAGATTGCAGAAGCTTGGGGTGGCGGTTCAATGTTATGGATGAATGGTTCTCAGGATTGTGTGGTTAGTAATTGTTACTTCAATACGATTACTGGTGATGCAGTCGGTTTTGTTGGTCAGAGTACAAAGCGAAATCTGTTCTGTGGTAACACTTTTGTGAATTTAAAAGGAAAGAAACGTAGTTGGGATACAGGTGGATATAAGTTCTCAAGTGGTATCACTGGCTCAGATACCAGTTTCGGTGATAACTTGTTATGCTTCAATCATTTCACAGGTGGACAGGATGCGATATGGTTGGATCGTGATGGTAGCAGTAATATAATTGTACGTAACTTTGGTAATGGTTGTCAGCGTCTTGTGTTTAATGAGTCAAGATGTGCACGAAACTGGATACAAGAAAATGTCGCAATCAACATGCAGGAGGCTGGATATCGTTCAGCACTATATGACGGAACAAACTGGAGTTTTGATTCACGTTATATAAATAATGTAGCATACAATTGCAAGTATGGTATATATCTACATAAGTCAAAACATAATGAGGTAAGAAATAATATAATATACAATAGTACCAATTATAACCTTATTATGACTGACTCTGCATTTCATTATGGTAGTAACTATTTCAGAAATAACTTATGGCGTTCAACATCAAAAACAACAAGTATTCAATATAAAGGTAAGGACGTTACACCATATTCATTCGGTAGTAGTATAGGTGAGACAGGTGGAATATATTATAAATCTCCAGCTTTTGTCGGAACTAATGCAGAACCATCAAGTTATATGCTTCAAACATCAAGCCCATGTATTGGAGCTGGTGATGGAGGTATTGATATGGGTGCTTATCCTCTTTATTCATTCAGCGACATGGGATGTGATACCTTGCGCTCTTCTTCTCGAATACAGCCATATTTTGAAAATATAGTTACAGAAGTTCTTCGTGGAGAACAATTTGATATAAATGTGCGTTTGGTGAAAGCTGCGTCAGAACCAGTCAATATCAAACTAATTCCTGTTGCAGGAGATGCTCAGGAAAATGTAGATTATATATTGTCAGATAATAATGTTACTTTTCAACCTGGAGAGACATCAAAGTCTGTATCAATAAGTTTTGTTGGTGAGGAATCAGATTTCGGTAAATTACTTTTATTACGACTTTGTGATGAGAATTTCGTTCCATATAATGCAAGAAGTTATACAGCTTTTAAACTTATAACTCGCGAAGAACATGATGCATTACTGAATACCGATTTGTATCTTGAGGCTGAGAATGGCACTATTGGCTCACTTTGGCAATTGTCAAATGATAGTAAAGCCTCTGGAGGTAAATATGTGACAATTAAGAGTGGTAACAATAGTAACAATAATGCACCGACAGAGTCAAATGGCCTAATCGGTATCGACTTTGAGATATCACGCCCAACGACATATGTGTTATGGCTTCGTACAATTTGTCCTTCAGCAAATGATGATTCTTTCTGGTTGCGTATTGATAATGAAGAGTGGTCTTCGTGGAATGGTATACCGATTTCCTCTTCATGGCAGTGGAATCAATGTCCACGAACTTATACAATGCTTGAAGGTAAACATACATTATATATCGGATATCGTGAGGATGGGGCAAAACTGGATAAACTGATGTTCTCTTGTATTGGAACAGAACCTGAGGGTATGGGAAGTGATGTAACTTCAGTTTCAACGATAGAGAAATTCCCATCAGAGATTGTTGATATCTCATATTATGATATGACAGGACGTCAGTTGCCAACTAAACCATCGTGTGGTATTACCATAAAGCGAATACAATATAAAGATGGTACTGTTAAGAGCGAGAAGTGCATGTTAATCAAATAATTTTTCATAAAAAATGTTAGTGTTTAGTTAGGATGTCCCGTAGTTTGTAGGCGTACAAACTACGGGATCCAATGGTGCTCAGTATGCTTATCCTCTACATGCTTATGTGTCAAAGAATATCGATCCTTCTATTGTTAAGTCAATCAGTAAGTTAGTTGCTGGTGAGGATCCTAACGAGAATGAAGAAGCTACTGTAATTAATAATAAATATTCAGAAATGTCTGAAATTCATAATATATACGATATTACAGGTTCTAAAGTTAACAAACTACAGAAGGGTATTAAGATTATTAGGATGACTGATGGCGCGACAAAGAAAGTGTTAGTCAGATAAACATGTTATTATGTTGGGTGCGAACGTGCAGGAATAAGTTATGTTCATGTTTTTTATTGATATTCACCTAAAACAACAATCAGGTCATGATACGTTCGCACCTTTTATTTATAATAAGGTTTATAAATGCTTATTTTAACGTATAGATTAAACAAATATGATTAACTTTGCATAAGATGTACGACGGAAAATGATAAATCTTTGACTAGGACATCAAAATCCAACATTAAGAACAAACTAACCAACAATATTTTAATTATGAAGAAAGTATATCTAATGATGTTTCTGGCAAATATGGCAGTTTCAGCTTATGCACAGGAAAAGTTTGAGTTAGGTAAACCAAATGATGACAATTATCGTTATTTGGATAATTATCTGGCCCTAAAAGAGTATATCGACTACTCTAAATATCCGAACTTTAAGTTGGGTATTGGTACAACCGCAAATGATTACATAAGAAACTCTACTGTAAAGAATCTGACAAATAAAAACTTTACAGAAACCGTTGCAGGAAATGCTATGAAAATGGCAAGTTGTGTGGATGATAAAGGTAATATGAATTTCTCCACAGTGACAAGTTATGTGAATGCAGCTACTAATGCAGGACTTAATGTCTATGGACATACGTTGGCATGGCACTCTCAGCAACCAATTGGATGGTTACGCAAACTCTTGCAGGATAAACCGGCACCAGAACTAACTGACGGTGATGTAAATAATTTTATACAGATTTATACCAAGAATTTCTGTACATCGCAGAATGTGGGATGGACTTCAGATAAGAGTAAATATGGTTTTTCTATTAATTTCAGTTCAACTAATGGACTGAATGTACACACAACTAAAACATGTGGCTCTTGGGAAGTACAATTTGTTTCTGCCGAAAATATCCCAACTGAAGCTAATAAGACCTATAGAATGACAATGATGGTCAAAGGTTCTAAGAGTGGAAACCTTCATAGTAAACTCGGAGACTGGGATTATGGAGCTACTGCAGATATACCTTTTACTACTCAATGGCAAGAGGTTACAGTGAACTATAAAGCAGAAGTGGCAAACAGTTTCTTTCTCCTTCAGTGTGGCGATTTCGTAGGAGATATTTATATCAAGAATGTTAAGTTTGAAGAGAAACAAGTAGGTAGGACTGTTGAAGAGGACCGCCGCTGTCTTGTGGTTCATGCAACTAAGAAATACTCTAATGCATGGGATAATCAGATGTGGCTCGTGCCTGGTTCTTTCTCTCAAGGTGCTTCATATGTGTTCAAAGCAGATGTCCGTGCAGACAAGCAGACAAGTGTAAGTACTCAGATTCACAGTACACCTGGTACTCAGGTAAGCAACGATGCTTTTGGAGATATTAATTTCACTACAGATTGGAAAACCATAACAATACGTGGTAATTTCAGTAAGGCAGGGCAGAGTATAGCATTGAATCTTAATGAATTTGCAGGAGAGAATAATTACTATTTTGATAATGTGAGCCTGAGAATCGGTGGAATAGAGAAAATTAAAAACGGTAACTTTGAAGGCACTACTGTTACTTCATTCCAAGTTAAGGAATATGGAAGTGAGATGACCACTCCAACTATCTCTGATGCAATTTCTTATGTATATGTGCCAAGCACCGTTCCGCTTACTCAACAAGAGATGCATGATACTTTAGTGTATGCAATGGACAAGTGGATTAAAGGTATGATGAATGCTTGCAACGGAAAAGTAAAAGGATGGGACCTTGTAAACGAAGCAATCTCTGGAGGTGGAAACGATGGTGATGGTAACTATACTCTACAACACTCTAAGAGCTACAATCCAAATGGTACTTGGGATGTTGGTGGTGATGCTTTCTACTGGCAGGATTATATGGGTGACTTGGAATATGTGCGTCAGGCATGTCGTTTGGCACGTAAATATGGTCCTGATGATGTTGCATTGTTTATTAACGATTATAATCTCGAAAGTGATTGGGATGGAAACAAGAAACTTAAATCGTTGATTAACTGGATAAAGAAATGGGAAGCAGATGGTGTTACATACATTGATGGTATAGGTTCGCAGATGCATATTTCGTATTATGAGAACCAAAACACTCTAAACAGTAAGAAGAATGCTATCGTTAATATGTTAAATCTATTGGCTCAGTCTGGTAAACTTGTTCGTATAAGTGAGATGGATATGGGATATGTGGATTCAAACGATAACCAGGTAACTACAGAAAACATGACTGAACAGATGCACAAGAGAATGGCAAATTACTATGCGTGGATTATTGATAAATACTTAACAATTATACCACCAGAGCAGCAATGGGGCATTTGCCAATGGTGTGCAACCGATGCTCCTTCTTACAGTGGTTGGCGTGGAGGCGAACCTGTAGGAATATGGGATCTTAACAACAACCGTAAACATGTTTATGCTGGATTTGTTCGTGGTCTTGGAGGAGTTCCATATGCTATTGACAATGTCGAGTCAGATGATGATAAGCTGAATAAAGATGATGTTATATATAACCTCAATGGATGTCGCATTGCTCAAGGCGATAAATTCGATACTCTACCATCTGGTATTTATATTGTAAAAGGAAAGAAAATAATGAAATTCTGATAAGATACAGATAATAAAAAAATCGGGTTCCAAACAGATTGGAACCCGATTTTTTTGTATGAGGTTTTACTTATTACTTAGTAATGAACACTTTCTTAACTTCTCCGTTAGCCATCTTGATGATGTTGAATCCAGGTTTCAAAGTCTTGCTTTGTGTACCGTTAACGTTGAAGATACCCTTGATGTTCTTGCTTGCAGCTTCAATGTTTCCAATAGCAGTAGGGTCACCACCACCGATAAGGAAGTTCATTTGCTTAAGCATAGATTCGCTTGCGTTCTTAGAGATATAAGC
>JAIKZH010000075.1 GCA_024682395.1 Bacteroidaceae bacterium | reverse complement strand
TTATCAAGGTAAAAATTTAGTACGTATATAATTTGTCATGAAAATGAAATTTAATGTAAAGTATTTGCTTGTTGCATTAGGATTTGCTTTTTTACCATTAAAAATCAGTGCACAAGCTAATGTGGTTGATAAATATCCGATAATACCTTTTGAATATAAAGCTGCATTTGTTGATAAAGTATCAGAATATGTGTCGGGGGTAGTAAAATCTATGTCGGGACAATACTTTGGTCAGATCACACCTGCAGGCGAAATATATGGATATGGTTCATTCTTCGCCGATTCCGATGGTGAGGTTTATGGTGAATATCGTAATGGTAATTTAGCTTTCGGTATTAAAAAAGGCACACAGATTGCAAAAGTAGGTACTAACGATCATTATATCGCTTATGACCTCTCAACAGGTAATCCGCTATACATAATGAAGTATAACGAGAAAATCAACGTTACAAAAGAAATAAAAGACAAGAATAAATTCCTTGTACTATTATATCCGAACGGTGATAAATATGTTGGTGAGACTTCTAACAACGAACGTCATGGCTATGGTTTGTATTTCTATACTAATGGTGATTTTTATTATGGAGAGTATAAGAACAACAAACAATGTGGATATGGCGCTTTGTTTCGTCAGAAAAACAACAACATAGTTATTCAATGCTGGGAATAAATCCTTAAAACTATATTATATGAAAATCAGAGTAGGGATGGGCTTCGATGTCCATAAACTTGTAAAAGGGAGAGATTTGTGGATTGGTGGAATTAAATTGGAACACGAACTCGGATTGTTAGGTCACAGCGATGCCGATGTTTTGATTCATGCCATATGCGATGCTTTGCTTGGAGCAGCAAATATGCGTGATATAGGTTATCATTTCCCTGACACCTCAGATGAATTTGATGGTATTGATAGCAAGATTTTGTTGCGTAAAACTTGTGAACTGATACGCGAGAAGGGCTATGAGATTGGTAATATTGATGCTACAATCTGTGCAGAAAGACCTAAAATGAATCCACATATTCCTGAGATGAAATCTGTTATGGCTGAATGTATGTCTATCGATACTGATGATGTGTCAATCAAAGCCACTACAACCGAAAAATTGGGTTTCACAGGAAGAGAAGAAGGTATCAGTGCTTACGCTGTTGTATTGATACAGAAAGTCAATTAAATACGCAGATAATCTCAAAAACAGATATTTTCAAAAATAAGATAAATACGCCTCAATTCTCATAAAGATGGGAGTTGGGGCGTATCGCATTATATATTAATAATTCGTGGATTATGTAATGTCCTGATTGTGAGTGATAAAGAATAATGAAACGTGTCTTTGCGATTCTTTTTCTCTGTTTTTTTATGTCTAACGAATGTCAATTCATATTTTTTACATATATTTGTCGTACGGAAAAATTAATACTCATGATTATGGATATGAATAGAGTTTTTATGCAGAGAGCTATTGATTTGGCAAAAGAGAGCATTAGTAGCGGTGGAGGACCATTTGGCGCTGTTATTGTGCGCAATGGCGAAATCATTGCCGAGAGTTCTAATAGTGTCACACGCGACAATGACCCTACAGCCCATGCCGAAATCAATGCTATACGTGTGGCATGTAAGAAGCTTAATACATTTATACTTGAAGGGTGCGAAATATTTACATCATGTGAACCTTGCCCTATGTGTCTTGGAGCAATTTATTGGTCACATATTTCTCGTATATATTATGCTGCAACACGAGCAGATGCAGCAAATGGTGGGTTTGACGATGATTTTATTTATCGTGAAATTAATATTAGTCCTAATCTTAGATCTGTCCCAGCTTTCAGTCTTATGCCCGAGGAAGGAGCACAAGTCTTTAATATATGGTTAAATAAGGAAGACAGAACTGATTATTGAAAATTGAAAGTTGAAAATTGAAAGTTGATAGTTCTCAGGAGTTTAGTAATAATTATCAATTATAACACGATTCCCAACGATAGGAGTAGGGCATAAAGAAAGATGTTGCGTGCAGTTTCTCCTAATACCTTATTGAGCTCACGTCCTTTTAGTTTTCTCATCTTCATGAAGGCAATGGTGTGAAGTATTATATATGGCAATAAGAATGCAGATTGCCATATTTCTCCTTTCATTAGAATGAGTGTGGTGACTGCCATGGCACAAGCTATTACGCCAAGAAAGAGATATGCCCAAAGACCAAATGCTTTTCCAAATCTTACTATAATCGTTTTCTTACCGCTTATCATGTCTTGATAGGAATCACGGTAATTATTTACAATAAGCAGGTTGTCTGTTACAAGCCCTTGTGATAGTGCAAAAAGTATAATGTAGATGTTCCATTCATGAGTTTGCACGTAATAAGTGAATCCAACGGGTATTAAACCGAAGAAGAGAATTACAAGGATGTCGCCCATGCCATGATAAGACATATATGTGGTGTATAGAAAACAGAAAATCACACAAATTAATCCTATACCAATCAACCACCAACCACCAGTAAGAGCGAGTGGTAATCCTATAATACATGCAATAATGGTTGTTATTACAATTGCAATCTTCATTGCGCTCGGTGTTATCCAGCCTTGAGCACATGCACGTTCAGGACCTAATCTGTCTTCTCTGTCAGTTCCTTTTTTCCAGTCGAAATAATCGTTTATGATATTTGCATCAATCTGCATTATTATTGCAAAGAGCAAACATAATACAAATGTTACAACTGATAGACTGTTATTTTGATACCACGCCATAGCCCCACCAACAATAACAGGAGCCATGGCTCCTGTAAGTGTTTTGGGACGTGAAGCGTAAAACCATGCTTTAGCAGAATTAACTTTCACCGTTTATGTCACCTTTTTGTTGTGATTATTCTATGTTTTATCGTCTCTTTTTTCCGAGCAGGTCGCCCAAACCATCCATGTCGAACGCGAGTGAGAATCTAAGTGTTTGGTCAAGTGGACTTGACTGTGCTGCTGAAATCACATAACCTGCATCGATAGAGAAGATATTCATCTTGAAACCAGCTCCTAATGTGTAGTATTTTCTGTTTCCTTTGTTAGGGTGTTCATAGTGATAACCTGCACGTACAAAGAACTGGTTGTTATATGAATATTCCATACCTACACTCCATTGGATCTCTTGCAATTCCTCCTTAAAGCCTCCTGGGGCATCATTGAAAGACTTGAATATACCTGAGATTGGTGAAATATTATAATAGCCTTCATCAACCAACCAACTGGTATAGCCTGAGTAGTCGTCGTCTCCAGCACCAGTTTCTTTTATATATTGTTCCATGGTTGGACGAGTAGGTACCAACAATTTATTTACATCTCCAGAGAAAGAGATTGTGTTATAATCATCAAGTGGAACCATTAATGACATACCGAAACGAAGGTTTGTTGGCAAGAACTCTGCATATTCACCATCTTGGTATGAAATCTTACTACCGATATTGTTTATATTAAGACCCCATCCTAATTGGCTTTCGTGATTGCCTAAATTGATATATCCATTATGATACATTGCTAAATCGGCTGCAAATGCAGAACCAGGTGTGATACTTGGGTCGTATTTATTGGCTGCCATATCTGAGTAGATGTATCTCAATGCCACACCTGCAGAGAATGTCTCGCTCAACATACGTGAGTAGGCCACATCGACCGCCATTTCATATGGCTTGATGGTTTCACTATATTCATCTGAGTCATAACTACCATTACCCATCATTACTTCTCCTAATGAGAAATATCTTAATGATGCACTGACTGCATCGTATTCGCCGAAACGATAATATCCTGTAAGGTTTGCCAAGTCGATATCGTCAACCAACTGACGCAACCATGGGGTATAGTTAAGAGCAATACCTGAACGGCTTATAGTAAATGGATACTTCGCTGGGTTCCAATATTGTGAATTGACATCAGGGTCGGTTGCTGCACCCACATCACCCATACCACCAGCACGAGCATCAGGAGCAATAGCCAATGATGTAACACCATAATATACAGGGTTGAATTGTTCTTTTATGTCTTGTGCTTTAATTGTGTTGTAGCAACCAAATGCAAGAATTAAAGATAATACAATATTCTTTTTATTATTCATATTGCTTGTTTATATTTTTCTTATTGTTGATATTCTATACTTATAACGTGGGTATGTATTATTTATTGTGACACAACAAATTTTTTAGATTTATTGGCTTTTTTACCATTCGATGTTGACACAGATACCTTACATATATATATACCTGGTGTTAAGTGTCCGTTAGTTGCGTTCATATTGCATGAGTATGCGTAGTAGTTTGATGCACTGATACCCCTTTCTGTTCCACGCCAAACTTGACGACCGGCTACATCGAATACATTTATTTCTATGTCAAGAACCGAACTTGGACGGTCGTTCTCGATTATTAATTCAAGTTTATCACTTACAGGACCATTTATTGTTACATCAAAGATATTTGGCTGTAAACCTTTTGTAACAGTGAAATCGAATGAAACTGATGAGTGATTGTTGAAGTTATCCCATGCACGGAATAATAAAGAGTGGGTTCCTTCTTCAAGTTCTGGTATGCTGAATGTGACATATCCTTCTTTCCATGAACCAACCTTATTATGAAAATAAGAGTTTAGGTTATAGGTCATATGTGGATCATTGTCTATAATCAAACTTATATCATGTCCGATACCGCTACCGATAGTGTTTATACCACTTTCGTCATACAAGGCTGCGATGAAATATGGTGTTTCATGAGTTTGCAAATTCTCAAGATCAGACATTTGGGTTATTGTCTTTCCATTAAATGAAAGGGCAATCTTAGGACCTTCAGTGTCTGAATCTTCATTCTGTCCGGTACCACCCACAATGAAATCGTCATATTTACCATTTGCTTCAATCGTGTGCGTGCTGTTAACGGCATATAAACTCAATAATCCTGATTCGTCAGAATAATTTATATCCAATGGTACAGGGAAACTGAATTCAAATACTCCGTTCTTAATTGAATCAGTTCCGGCATATAATTTCTTGGTTCTGCTCTTGAATGTCATTGGTGTGATATCTTCATTAGCATTGTTCATACATGTTACTTGTTCTTCGTTGTCGAAGATAATTGGATGTATGGTTCCCTTAAAATCATTGACTGTATTTCCATTTTCATCAACAATATGTCCTTTAATATTTACGATACTGCCTGCTCCGATGATTGTTTTATCTTGAGTTCCGTCAATATCACTGTCAAACTCATCAATCTTAACTTTATAAGTTGGCAGATTCAGTTTAAGAGCTGGGTCACCTAATAACACAAAATGACATTTGTTTAAAGAATCACGACTTATAGATGATTTTTCTTCTACGATATCGTTTTTAGCTGCTGCAAGTGCTTCTCCAAGTGTATATTGCACTCCATCATCCTTCTTGTCAAGAACATGTGTCATGAAGTTGATGTTCAACTTTCGGTTTTGTGTTCCATATACCGTACGTGTTGTTGTTATAAGTCCGATTGCGCCACCTTTCTCGTTGAGTAGGGCTGCCTCACCATTGTTTTCACCATCCATATCGAACGGACTTAAGTCGCAACCAGCATGAATCCATATTGGTAGTCGTGGAGATGTCCACTCTGCAAAGTCTGATCGTTTTATAACCTGTTCGTGACTTAAATAGTTTGGTCCTCCATGTCCGGTGTAATTCATAATAAGTGCACCTTCGTCCACTTGTTTTACAATGTCATTATAAGCATTGATATATGAATTTCCTGTTGCAGTTTGTATCACTTTATATGAATCCCAATATATTTTTCTTGTTGTATAATCGGGATATAATTTTTCAATCTTATTACAAATGTTCTCAGCATCCATCATGTGAGCGTTGGCATTACCATCGTCAGCCATGTAACAGATAGTATTTTTCCAAGCTCCTACTTCCTCATTGTTGATGTATTTAATAAGTTTGTTAACAACTTTCTGGGCTTCATTCTCTGTTGTTACAGTAATACGACCAACACCACAATCTTGTTTTTCCTTAAGTGGTTTTATACCCTTGTTATCATCTAACAATGTTATATATTCTTCTAATACATAACTGTCTGTATGACTGGTTGCATTGTCTGATTCATAGCATAACAGATAATTGTCTGGAGATTTTCTTATCATATTGGCTGTAATCATACGATTATCCCAAACACCATCACCGAAAAGACAAATGTTCTTTGGCCTGTTTGATGGAATATCGGCACAGTCATAGAGCATCTTCATAAATCTACGATATGCTGTAACGTCGGGCGTGCCCGATGAAAACTCATTATATACTTGATCGGCTCTTACTACAGAACATCTTAGGTTTTCCTTTGCTGTGTGGGCGTCGGCCAATCTTTTTGCCTGATTCATTAACTTACCATTTGCAGGAACGATAATTACTAAATCAACATTTCTGATAGAGTGAAGATTCTGATTTTCTATTGTTCCAACAATCTCTGGATTAGGGAAACTGCTATTTGTATTGATTGCTACATATGTTTCCTTATTTGGTTGTTCTGACACCACATCTGCTATATATGCATTGTCTGTCAAAGTACCTTTGACCTCATATGTAGATGCAGGAGAACTTACACATAGGAGAATTGTGTTG
The DNA here is from genome assembly GCA_024682395.1 of Bacteroidaceae bacterium. GTDB lineage: Bacteria > Bacteroidota > Bacteroidia > Bacteroidales > Bacteroidaceae > Colivivens. Next base: position 13,250 of record JAIKZH010000075.1, on the reverse strand, counting down.
CTGTTAGCTCCACTAATCTTGAACTTATTGTTTCCTTTTGTTGTTGTGAAAGCCAAATGGGTTAGACCTTCCAGACTAAGGCTTCTCTTGTAAAATACTTTGATATAATCTAAATGACCAGAAATACCAGAGAGTCTTTCGTGGTTCAGCGTTATTGTGGATTTGGCTTTTGCACATTTCCAGTTATATGTGGTTGCTATATCTATTCCGTACTCGTAATCACGTAGGGAACGATAAAACACTGAATTCTTGAATGTTGTGTCGTTGGCTGTGATTGAGAGTGTTGATGAAGAGACGCCTGCTGCTGAGAAACGTACCTCTAATACGGCTTTCTCGTCGCAGATTCCAGGTAAATCTATCGAATAGCTTTTTTTCTTGCCATTTGCAAAGTCATATTTCTCGTAGAATGTACGTCCAGTATTTATATAACTATATTCGTCATTCTCTATAATGGCATGTTCATCAAACGACTGGGTTATGTTTGCATTTGATGTAAAAGTGTTACTATTTAATGCTTTAGGACTTCCGCCTTGTTTTTCTGTAACGAAATAATATACGTATTGAGAATATGGATTATTGAAATGTTTGAATTCTGATGAAGAAGATGTTTTTCTTTCCCAACGTGTCAGTCCGAATGAATAAAACAAACATGAGCCATCGTTACGTCTATATAACGGTATTTCTGTGAGATCATCACTCATATTCTCAATGTTTGATTCTGGTAGTACAGGAAGGTTATAGCCATACAGACAAACATTATCGGGATTATTGAATCCCATGCTTGATAGCTGACTCTTAGAGATAGAATATACACCGGCTTTGTTTACACGAATCTTCACCCACTTACCAGTTGTAAGCAGTGACTGGGTCGTATATCTGTTGGCTTTATCGTTGGCTTGTGCCATTGCAAATACAACAAACATCAAAGCGACTGTTAATGAAATGAATCTTCTTATCATTACTTATTTAATCCTTAATTCCAATACCTTAAGACCTTCAATATAACCTGTTAGATGTTGATTCTCATATACAGGCCCTGTACCAGCTGGAGTACCTGTGAAAATGATGTCTCCTGTTTTTAATGTGAAAAACTGACTCGCATATGCTATAATCTTGTCGATACTATGCAGCATATCGCCTGTCCAGCCTTTTTGAACTTCTTTACCATCAATCTCGAGGTTGAAATGGATGTCGTTCACTGGCGGAAGTTCTGATTTGTTGACGAACTTGCCTATAGCGGCTGAATAATCAAAAGATTTGCATATTTCCCACGGTAAACCTTCGGCACGTAGTTTCTCTTGTAGGTCACGTGCTGTGAAGTCTATCCCGACGGTTAATTCTTCGTAATATCTGTGAGCAAATCTCTCAGATATGTTTTTCCCTAATCTGCAGATTTTTACAACAATCTCGGCTTCGTAATCGAAACGTTGTGCAAAATCAGGAATGAAGAACGGCTTGTTTTCTCTTATAACCGCTGTTTCTGGTTTTGAGAATAGAACAGGCTCCTTTAATAATAACGTATTATTTAACTCTTTATTGTGTTCGGCATAATTCATGCCGACTGCAAGAATTTTCACTTTATTATTATTTTTTGATTATCAGTATTATGTTATATTTCTCTTAGATAAATAGCCTTTAATGTTTATTACCATCCGAAAATTCGTGAAAAGTCATTCCATGTAGCAAGTATCATTAATGCGATGATAATAATAAATCCTACATATTGAGCAACTTCCAGTACCTTCTCTGATGGCTTTCTTCTTGTTATGATCTCATATAATGCGAATACAGCATGACCACCGTCTAAGGCAGGAATAGGAAGTACGTTCATCACTCCTAATGCGATAGAGAGCAAGGCTGTAAGCAACCAGAATCGTTGCCAATCCCATTCTGCTGGGAAGATATTTGTTATACCAACAATTCCTGACATGCTTTTTGCACCTTCGGCTGTGAATAAGTATTTTAAGTCACTCACATACGATACAAGTTTGTCGTATCCTGATTTTATACCAGCAGGAATACTTTCAAAGAATCCATATTCTTTGTTAGTTATTTTATATTCAGGTATCTTGTTGTTAAAGCCAAGCTTGAAATCATTTGTCAGGGTTGCATTTACAGTATCGGTGTTGTTAACAACCAAAGTGACAGTACGAGCTTTTAGACTATCAGCTGCAGTTGAATTCTCGTTTACTGATTCTTTCAATAATGCCAATTCTGCAATTAAGTCATTGAAACATGTGATTTCTGTTTGGTTTATAGCGTTGATCTTATCACCTGATTTCAATCCGATTGTTGCAGCTGGTGAGCCAGGGAGGATACTATCAATATTCATAGGAATAAGAATATCTGCATATGGTGGTATGCTTTGTACCATATCAAGCATATTCATGCCTTCTGGCATTTTGAGTGTAACTTCTTTTCCTTGACGTTTCACAGTAACCTCTTTTGCATTTGAGATGTTGCGTAATACATTTACATCCCATGCTCGTACAGGTGTGTTGTCTATTTTTAAGAACTTGTCACCATCGCGGAACCCGTCGGCAATGGCTTGTTCGTTAAATTTCATACCATAGGTAATATCTGTAGGTTTAAGATAATTCTCTCCCCATGCGAAAAGTACACCTATATATATAATGAACGCAGTGATGAAATTGACGATGATACCTCCAAGCATGACGATAAGACGCTGCCATGCTGGTTTTGTTCTGAATTCCCATGGCTGTGGTGGTTGCTTCATCTGTTCTTTGTCCATGGATTCGTCTATCATACCTGAGATCTTTACATATCCACCTAATGGCAACCATCCTATACCATATTCAGTGCCAGAGTATTTGAATTTTCCTTTCTCGTCTTTCTCAATTGGTTTCTTGCCGATTAACTTACGGAAAGAATTCCAATATGTACTGAATAACTTGAAATTCCAAGCATCGAAAAAGAGGTAGAATTTCTCTACTCTGATTTTAAATAATTTAGCTGCTATAAAATGACCTCCTTCATGTAAAATGATCAATATCGCGAATGCAATAATTACTTGTGCTATTTTAATAAATGTTGCTTCCATTTCTTATGTTGAATGTTATAGTAAAGATTCTGCGAATTTGCGTGTTTCTTTATCGGTTAATAAATAAGATTCTAATGATGAGTCGGTTGAGAATGCAATCTTGTTCATTGATTCTTCAATAATCTCACTAATTCTGTTGAATGAAATTCTGTCGTCAATAAATGCTTTGTTGGCAATTTCGTTTGCTGCATTAACGATACATGGCATATTTCCTCCTTTGTTTAATGCTTCATATGCTAATGTCAAACAACGGAAACGGTTTATGTCTGGTTGTTCAAAAGTCAATGCGTTCATTTTAAAGAAGTCAACTCTGTCGAACGATGCTTTTAAACGTTGAGGATAACTGAAAGCATATTGAATTGGAAGTCGCATATCTGGCACACCAAGTTGTGCTTTTACGGCTCCATCTTCGTATTGTACCATTGAATGAATTACTGATTGTGGGTGAACCACTACCTGAATCTGTTCTGGTTTTACTCCAAACAGCCATTTAGCTTCTATTACTTCGAAACCTTTGTTCATCAGGGTTGCACTATCAATCGTGATCTTTGCTCCCATGTTCCATGTAGGGTGGGCGAGTGCATCCGATTTTGTGACATTTTTCAGTTGTTCTGCTGTGAGTTTTCTGAATGGACCTCCACTGCATGTAAGTAAAATCTTCTCAATGTTATTACCTGGTTCAAGGCATTGGAAGATGGCTGAGTGCTCACTATCGACAGGTATTATAGGTACGAGATTTTCGGCAGCAAGACGATTGATCAGTTCACCAGCAACTACCAATGTCTCTTTGTTTGCCAAAGCAATCATTTTTCTTGCCTTGATGGCACTGATTGTTGGACGAAGTCCCGCAAATCCGACCATTGAAGCCAAAACAATATCTACGTTGTTGTCTTCTACAACCTCACATAGTGCATTTTCGCCAGTGTAAACCTTTATAGGTAAATCTGATAATGCTTCTTTTACTGTATTGTAATGCAGTTCGTTAACTATAACAACTGATGAAGGTACATATTTACGTGCTTGCTGAATCAGTTTCTCAACATTGTTGTTTGCTGTAAGTACATATGCTTCATATTTGTCGGAATGCTCCTCAATTACCTGAAGTGCTTGTGTTCCGATAGAACCAGTTGAACCTAATATTGCAATTCTCTTCTTATTCATTTATGCTGATAAGCCCGATGGGCAAATTCATTGTTATTATTTTTCTTTGATGGTCTATATCTGTAATAAATTCCTCGTGAGCAGGTATCAGTATCTCTTTTGACGAATTTCCTTTCTTGTTTTCAACGACAAACAACCAGTTTTCTGTGTTGTCGTCAATGTCGCATATCTGACCAATTTCTTGATCGCCGTCCATTATGGTGAAACCAATGAAGTAATTAAGCGATACTTCTTCCTGATTACCTTCTTTTATATATTTGTTCTCAAAATAAACAGTCCCACCAGCCAATTGCTGAGCCTGTTCTGAGGAGTCTATATCCATAAATTTGACTAATACAGAGGATTCAGTCTTGAACCTATATTCTTCTATGAAGAATGGTATAAGTATGCCGTCTATTTCGCATATGAGATATGGACAGTCCACACGGTCAAAGATGTCATCATCGAAGTGGATGCTGACCTCACCTTTTAGTCCATGCGGTTTAGTTATCTTACCTATTCTATATACTTCTTCACGAGTTATCATTAGTTGTCGGTTTTGATTAAGTAATTAATCGATTCTCTCTATCGATGCACCCAATGAGTTTAGTCGTTTCTCTATATCTTCGTATCCGCGGTCAATCTGCTCTATGTTGCTAATGATACTTGTGCCTTTAGCACTCATAGCTGCAATTAACAAAGCGATACCGGCTCTGATATCTGGCGATGTCAACTGGGCTGCATGTAATTGTATTCTTCTGTCGTGACCTACAATTACGGCTCTGTGTGGATCGCATAGGATGATTTGTGCCCCCATGTCGATTAATTTATCAACGAAGAACAATCGGCTCTCAAACATTTTCTGATGTATGAGTACACTTCCTTTGGCTTGAGTAGCTACGACCAATAATACACTCAACAAATCTGGAGTGAGTCCTGGCCATGGTGCATCAGCCAATGTCATGATGCTACCATCCATAAATGATTGTATCTCGTAGTGGTCGTGCTTTGGAATGTATAAATCATCTCCTTTGCGTTCTATACATATTCCAAGTCGACGGAAAGTGTCGGGAATGATACCTAAATTGTTGTATGATACGTTTTTAATTGTAAGTTCGCTACCTGTCATTGCTGCCATACCGATAAACGAACCCACTTCTATCATGTCTGGTAATATTGTATGACTGCATCCGTTTAGTTGCTTCACACCTTCTATGGTAAGAAGATTACTTGCAATACCACTGATTCGTGCTCCCATGGAGTTGAGCATCTTGCATAATTGCTGTATATATGGTTCGCATGCAGCATTGTATATCTGTGTAGTGCCTTCTGCCAAGACTGCAGCCATTATGATATTTGCTGTTCCTGTAACAGAAGCTTCGTCTAGCAACATATACTTTCCTTTCAGATTATCTGCACTGATTTCGTATATGTGTCTTTCTGGATTCTGATGAAAAACAGCTCCTAATTCTGCAATTCCAATGAAATGTGTGTCAAGACGGCGGCGTCCAATCTGATCTCCTCCAGGTTTGGCTATGTATGCTTTATGGAATCGTCCGAGTAGTGGTCCTAATAATAAGATGGAACCTCTAAGTGCAGAACATCTTTGGATAAATTCCTCACTTTGCAAATAGTCCATATCCAGTTCCTTTGCTTGAAACTGGTATTTATGTGAATCGAGCTGCTGAATATCCACACCCATTTTTCTCATCAGATTGATAATATTATTAACATCGAGGATGTTAGGGATATTATCGATTACTACAGGTTCGGGTGTGAGTAATGTGGCACTGATAACCTCGAGTGCCTCGTTTTTAGCTCCTGCAGGAGTGATTTCTCCTTTGAGCTTGCGTCCGCCTTCAATTTTAAACCTCATTATTTCTTTTTCTTTTTCTTGGAACTATTCTGTTGTTGTAACTCCATCATTACATCCTTGTCGCTGATTAGATCTATATCAGATGGCAGTAATGAAATCTTACCGTTAGTGAGTTCAGCAAGGTCATCAAGAACTTTCTCGTCATTAAGTGCGTTGATGTTCCAATTGGCAAGTGCACGTTTCATCTGATTTGCAATCATTTTTGTCAATGCATCACGTTCTTCTCCTGGTTCCATCTCCATAAGCTTGCGTGCAAGAGCCTCGATATTAGCTCCATAGTGGCGACGGTTGATTTTTTTCTGAGGGTAGGGTACAACATCGCGTTTCATTGCTTGGTCGTCGATATGTTGTATCTCTACTGGGTAATCTATATCGAGTTTGTAGTTTGAAATCAAAGCAAGATGATTCCACAACTTTTGATAGAAATCATTTTCATCACCATTGTAGTCCTGCATGTTTGCCATGAGGTCTATTATCGTAAAAGCGCATCTTTGACGTTCCTGAGGGTCTGGAAGTGAAACTGCATAGTTTACCATCTCTTGAATGCAGCGTCCATATTCAGGAAGAATAAGTTTTTGTCTTTGAGTATTATAGTCCATATTTTTTGTTTTTATTTCTGTAAGAAGACCTATTGGTTGAGTAAAGGATTCTTTGCTTTTATGGCTTGAAATTCTTTCAAGTAGAATGGCTCGTAATAAGCAACGTCCTCAAATGTCTCTGTAGCCATAGCTTTCTCAGCCAAAGGACTCATCCATTTTGCCATTGGTTTTATTCCATCTATGAAATGGGCATTTGGATGAGTTATTATTTTTTTACATTTGTCGCTTCCGTTACCAAAGAAATATATCGGTTGCTTGTTGAGCGTTTCCTCAAATGAGTGCTCGTCTATAATCAATGGCTGAACATCAAGAATAGGACGTAAGGCTCTGTCGTATAGCGCGGTATATACTTCCATTCGTCTTGCATCAATCATTGGACACAATAAAGCATCATCGGGAATCTCTTCATGACACAGCAATACTGGTACACACATTAATTTTATCGTCGGGATGGATATTAACTTTAGATTCCGTCCGTAGCATACACCTTTTGCCATGGAAACTCCTATACGAAGTCCTGTATATGACCCCGGACCGCTACTTACGGCAACTGCATCGAATGGAATTGCATGATTGTCTGTGAACGAAAGAGCTTCGTCCACCATGCCTCCCAAGAGCTGAGTGTTGCCACCGCGGTGAATATGACCGGCTGGTGTGATGTCTATATTATTTGTAGTATCGTTTTCTATTGTTTTGTTAAAAATATTCATTCCGTCTTGCGATACAGCAACGGAACAAATGTCTGTAGATGTTTCAATATGTAATATACACGACATAATTATCCAATTTATTCTGCAAAGATACACAATTAATCATTAATAAACTAATTGAAATACATTTTTTTCATATCAATAATGTAATCTTTAATATGCTTTCTCTATTTTTAACTTTCATGTACACAATTATGCTGTCAATTATGGGCTATAATGATATGTGTTGGTGATAATTTCGGTTAATATATTATAGAAGTCGTGGAAAAAAGTGCTTGTATGTCAAAAATTATACCTAACTTTGCAAAAAAATATAGTATTATGATTCAATCAATGACAGGTTACGGCAAAAGTGTTGTCGAATTCAATGGAAAGAAAATTCATGCTGAGATAAAATCTCTGAATAGCAAAGCTCTGGATTTACAAGTTCGTATTGCTACGTTATATCGTGAAAAAGAAATGGATATCCGTTCTTATATAGCAAAGCAATTGGAACGTGGAAAGGTTGAATTCAATTTGTGGATCGAGAAAACTGAAGCATGTTCTGATACTTCTCTTAATAAAGATGCTATGATTGAGTATTATACTCAAATCAAAGATATTTGTAAGATTACAGGAATTGCAGAACCAGAACCTCATGAATGGATTGGTATCCTTCAGAAAATGCCCGACGTTATTGCCAAGAACGAAATAGAGGAACTTTCTGATGAAGAATGGAATGCAGCTAAATCAGCAACAGAGATGGCTGTGAATCAGTTGGTTGAATTTAGAAAACAAGAAGGTGAGGCACTTGCTAAGAAATTTACACAGAATATCAATAACATAACTAATCTGTTGGCAAGTATTGAACCTTATGAGAAGGAACGTGTCGAAAAAATTCGTCAAAGAATAATCGATGCTTTGGAAAAAACTGTTTCTGTTGACTACGACAAGAATCGTCTTGAACAAGAAATGATTTACTACATAGAGAAACTTGATATCAACGAAGAGAAACAACGTTTGTCTAACCACCTTAAGTATTTCATCCAGACTATGAACGAAGGACATGGTCAAGGCAAGAAATTAGGATTTATCGCTCAGGAAATGGGACGTGAGATAAATACTACAGGCTCTAAATCTAATCATGCAGAGATGCAGAACATCGTGGTGAGGATGAAGGATGAATTGGAACAGATTAAGGAACAAGTTTTAAACGTAATGTAATTCTTTTTAAATCAGTATCTTAAATGAATAATAACTCAAAACGTGGTAAACTATTGATTTTCTGCGCTCCTTCAGGTACAGGTAAATCTACAATAATAGATTTTCTGATGAAGAAGGGACTCAATCTGCATTTCTCTATATCTACAACCACAAGAGCTCCACGTGGACAAGAACGCAATGGGGTGGAGTATTTCTTTATAACTCCTGAAGAATTTCGCGAGCATATAGCAAAAGATGATTTTGTGGAATATGAAGAGGTTTATGAAAATCGTTTCTATGGCACTCTTAAATCTCAGGTTGAACATCAGTTGGAGGAAGGACAGAATGTGGTTTTCGACGTAGATGTTAACGGCGGAATGCGTATCAAGCAACATTATGGTGATCAGGCTATGAGTGTTTTCATTATGCCTCCAAGTATTGATGAACTCCGACGCAGACTTGAACATCGTGCTACTGATGCTCCTAAAGTAATTCAACAACGTATCTCACGTGCTGAATATGAAATCAGTCAGGCTGTCAATTTCGATAAACAAGTGGTCAACGATAATCTTGACATTGCTGAAGAAAAAGTGTTGTCGCTTGTTGCTGACTTTCTCTCTAAATAATACTTTTTTCAGAATATGAATATCGCCATCTATGGAGGATCGTTCAATCCTATTCATTCTGGACATGTAAATCTGGCTCTTTCTTTGGTTGAACAGGGCTTGGTTGATCGTGTGTGGTTGCTTGTCAGTCCACAAAATCCATTAAAAGTCGATTCTGTCGATGGTGAAAACCGAAATGAGAATCAACCAACTTATTCTGACAGACTTAGAATGGCGAAATTGGCTTGTAAGGGTGTTAAGAATGTAGTGGTTTCTGATTTTGAGAAACATTTACCTATTCCGTCATACACTATTAATACAATGACGGAATTATCAAAGAAATATCCTCAACATCAGTTTTCATTGATAATTGGTGCCGACAACTGGGTTAATTTCCGAAAATGGTATAATTATGAGGAAATACTTAAGAATTATAAGATTTTTGTATATAAACGTCCTGGTTATACCATATCTGTACCTTCGATTTATGCCGACAATGTGACAATTGTAGATAATGCTCTTTACGATGTAAGTAGTACTGAAATACGAAACCACGTAAAGACTGATATGTTACATGAGGATGTTCTTGAATATATTAAAAACAAGCATCTTTACGGATTCTAATCGGTTGTGGTATAACAGTTTACCCTAACTTATTATTTATTGTCTATATTTGTGAAATACTCAGCAACGGCTGGTGTAACTATCTCTTCATAATCATCAAGATATTCATCTCCATATTCGTTTAGAGCCTCAAATTGTTCATATTGTGCCATGAATTCCTCTTCGGTCTTATCGGCTTCAAGTTCGTCTTTATGAAGCACATACTCACGTTTTACATCAAAGAGAAATTGTCCGAACTTCTTTAATCCGAGTTGTTTCTTCATCAACATTGGTAAAGGACCGAGAAGCACGTAGGGACCATATCCGTTTTGTATCAACTGAATGAAACCGCCTTCCATTACTTCGTCTCTCAAATATTTGTATGCTAATAATATATGTTCGTCCAGACTAAGTAAGTCCATGTTTTGTTCAGTCAGTACACCATCGATGCGTTCTATAAGTTTTTCACTTTCCTTATTTATATATTCTATTGATTCTTCGTATGTCATAATATGTCTTTTTAAAAATCGTATTTTAAACCTAAAGTCAGGTATTCTTTAAACTGGAAGTATCCTATGTTTCTGTCGTAATTGTCTCTTCCTCTGTTATCATCAAAACGCCATAATGTGTATGCTTCTGATGAAATATATTTTGAGAATCTGAAACTGAATGAGTTTTCAAGTTCGGCTTCAGCATATTTGTATGATGTGAAATAGTATGAACGACATTTCCACGCCAGATTCTTGCATATGTTGAATTTACAGTTGAATTCTATGCGTGAACCGTAGTCTTCGGTTGTCTTTATGTTGTTCATGTTATATACCTTATGTATATTGTTGTCATTCGAACCTATATACCTCCATTTGAATGACAATGGAAGCAGGGCAATACTTAATGAGTTGCCATTCTTGAGCGATGGTTTGTAGTCCATACCTGTTGATACATATATGTCGAGTGGTGCAAGAAAATCGGAGAATTTGTTGATGTTATTACTTTTGTATCCTGGCATGAATTGTGTCTTTGCTTCGGCTGATACAGTGTAATACCATGATTTAGTGGTCTTTACTCCTAACTTAGATTGCAAATCCAATTTGTCGTTGTTGGTGAGGAATGTGTGACATGAATCTGAGGTTGTAGTAATAAATCCCAATCGCATTTCAAGTCTGTTCTCCCATGTGATGCGTTTGGTGTCGTCATAATTGGCTTGAAGCAATAGGGTTCCAAGCATCGTTCCGTTATTGTTACCTCCTTTATACCAGTTTTCTGAGAAGTAGTTTTGTGTGAACTGTAATGCAAAACTACCTGTACGTTTCCAGAAGTTTGGACGTTTCACTTGAAGTGCGATGTCTATGTCGGCAGAAATACCAGCAACATCGTCGATATCAGGTACTTGATTAGTGAGCACATCTGTAAGTTCGTCTTGTGCTCTGTTTTTCTCTGACATTAATAGTTTCTCATCAGTATATTGTTCTTTATAAAAATGTACTGCTGAGGGATTTTTGGTGTATAACTCTATGAGTCTTGAGTAAACCAGACTATCTTCGTACGACTCTTTTCCGTCATCGTCAAAACGAAGTATGCTGTGTGTGGCCTCGTTATAATATGTTGCAGGACCAATAAGTTTGTAGGATGCTGGTTTTATGATGTTTTTTGAACTTTTTGTCAGTTCTTTATCTTGCTTTGCCTGAAGCACCTTAAGTGAATCGATGTATTTTGAATATACATCATGGTTGTTTTGTGCCATGGACGTAAAAATACATGCTACAAATAAGATGAACGAGACTATGATTTTCTTATTTTCCATAATTGATATGAATTTATTATGTTATGCCACACACTGTAGAATCCGCCAGCTAATGCGGTTACAGGATTCATAAATGTATATGCCATCCAAATTGCGAATGCAGTGTTTTTTTGACCGAGACTCTGCGCTCCTGCTATTTTGTCGCCATGTCGTTTGCCGATGAAACGTCCGATAGCAAATTGACAGACGCAGCATATGGCTGAGATAAGTGCAATACCGATATATTCCCATATGGTTTCATTACTGTGTACGATTGCTTTGGTTGTAACAGCAATGGCTAATGCTAATGCAATTGCCCATAGATAAAAGGCTAATCCACTGATACTTACCAGATATGAATGAAAACGTGGAAATAAATAACGTACAATAAACGATAGAAACAACGGCATCATCAGAAGTGGAAATACTTTGCCTATGATTATCGTAAATGACGTGATAAAATCCATTTCGGTTGATGAACTATGTAATAATGGTATGATAACAGGTATGAGAACTGCTGCAACCATATTGATAATACATGTGTAACTTACAACATAACTGCCATTGCCGTTTAATTTTGATGTAACCACCGAGGCTGCAGTAGCTGTAGGGCAGATCATACACACCATAGCACTTTCAATAATTACTCTGCCTGGTATATCGGGGTTGAGTAAAATTGGTATTGCCATCAAGCAGAAACTCAATGCTTGTATCCCAATTAATTTCATCTGCCATTTATGTGGGCGAAGTTTCTTGGGTTCTACCTTACAAAATGCGAGGAAAAGCATAAGAAAGATAAGTGTTGGCTGTACAATGTTGACAACAGAATTCATTGTCTGGTGTGTGTTGTCAAGGAAGTGTAGGTTTATATATATGAAATAAGAAAGTACACCCGAAATCATTGATATCGGTAATGTCCAGTTCTTTATGAATTTGATTATTCCCATCTGATCGTTTTTATCATTTATTGTTTTGATAATTTCTCCGATGCTTTCTTCTCTTGAATTTCTATGAGTTTAAGCATCTCGTCACGATATTGTGCGGCAAGGACGAAATCTAATTTCTTTGCAGCATTTTGCATAAGTTTGCGAGTGTGCTCAATGGATTTCTCCAGTTGTTCTGCATCCATCTGTTTAACAATCGGATCTTCGGCTGCTTTTATGAATGATTCATCGATATATGCCTTACCTACATAATCAACATGTTTTCGCTCATTGAGACTTTGCTGAGCTCTCTTTACTTGGGTTGGTGTGATACCGTGCTCCTCATTATATTTCAATTGCTTAAATCTTCTGCGTTCGGTCTCTTCAATCGTTTTACGCATGTTTTCAGTCATCTTGTCTGCGTATAATATAGCTTTACCGTTAACATTACGCGCAGCTCGACCAATTGTCTGTGTGAGAGAACGATAACTGCGAAGGAAACCTTCTTTGTCGGCGTCGAGTATGGCTACAAGCGACACTTCAGGTAAATCAAGTCCTTCACGAAGCAAGTTTACACCGATAACCACATTATATTGTCCCTGACGAAGTTTCTGTAGTCTTTCAACTCGCTCAAATGTGTCAACATCACTATGGATATAATTACAACTGATTCCAAATCTCGATAGATAGTCTGTCAGTTCTTCTGCCATTCGTTTTGATATAGTTGTGACCAGCACTCTTTCGTCTTTTTCTATGCGCTGTTGTATC
>JAIKZH010000059.1 GCA_024682395.1 Bacteroidaceae bacterium | reverse complement strand
ACATCTGTTTAATGTACAAATGTAGAATTATTTCATACACACATATTTATCTTAGATATTATTTCTATAATCTACCGTATATTTGGTAAATATAACTATTAGCAATAACTTTGCACAAAAATTTTTCGGATATGGGTGTATATATTTTAGCAGACAATCAAGAATTGACAAGATATGCTATTGATAGTTATATCAGACAGGACAAGGATAACATTATTTATAATGTCTCAAACAAGTCTGAACTTGTCAAAGTATTAACAGAACAAGGACAAGCGGTAATAATACTCGACTACAAGCTGTTCAATTTTTTGGATGAGGACCAATTGCTTATAATAAGCGAACGGTTTATTCATGCTCAGTGGATATTATTAAGCGACGAACTGACAGATAATTTTATAGGAAAAGTAATCTACTCGTCTAACGTATTCAGTGTTGTTTATAAAGAATGTAGTATGAACGAAATTAAAAATGCTATATCCTCTGCTACAGCGGGAAGAAGATATATCTGTCAGCGAGCAATGGAACAATTATTATCAAGACAAAATAATAGTGCAAACAAACCTGATATATTAACAAGTACAGAAATAGAAATTGTAAAAGCTATATCGCAAGGTAAATCTACGAAAGAAATTGCTTCTGAAAGATTTTCAAGTGTTCATACAATTACGACACACAGAAAGAACATTTTCAGAAAACTTGGTGTAAATACAGCTCACGAAGTCATAAAATATGCCTTACGTGCCGGTATGATTGACCAAAGCGAATTCTATATATAACAATTTATATATCAAGTCATTACAAACACTACACCGAGTACGTATAACATATTTATGGTATATAAAATGACACATTAAGGCGATTGTGGGATTTTCTAAAACACCGTACCTTTGCACTCGGAAAACAAACATAACAAATATTAATTATTAATACAATAGAATTATGAAACGAATGTGTATAATGCGAATGCAATGTTGTTGTCCAACAACTATTACAGTAAACGAGAGTATTAATTATTTAACAAGTATAAACAAAATAAAACAAAGGTATTATGAAAAGATTAGTAATTATATTAGCAGCATTTTTAAATTTAGGAGTTAATTATTCATGGGCAGAAGGAAATATCAATAATAGTAATGTCCGCTATGTAAAAGCACCTCGCTTTGCACGTCCATTAATAGAAAAATGGATTTCTGAATACTCAAAAACACATCCAAATGTTGAGTTCCAAATTAGTAAAAGGGCAAAGAATCAAAATCAATCAGATTTAAGTGTTGTTATTGACAACAACGATAAAAACCACTACAACACAAACAACGTTATATTCTTCGGAGAAACAGCCGTATTACCAATAACTGCAAGAAGTTCTGAGGCATCTCGAGTTTTGGAAGGTAAACACCTAAACAACAAGAAATTAAAGCAATTATTCTTTTTGAATGACGATTTTGAAGAAGATGTAAAGAAAAACAAATCATTTGAACAGTTAACAATTTATAGTGGCAGCAACGCATCTTCTATAGCCAATTCATTCGCTAATTATTTCGGAGTTGAAAGCAATAGTTTTCGCGGAAAACGAATCTCGGGAGATGATCTCAACATAAACACTGCATTATTAAATGACCCATTGGGCGTTTCTTTTAATACACTTTCAAATATATATGATTTAGAGAACCGTCATCTTAAAAACGAAATATCAATTATCGGACTCGATTTGAAAAAAGAGATAGCCAACAAATTAGAAAACAGCGGTACTCTGGACGATGTAATCAATATATTAGAAAAAGAAAAAACAACAGAAGTAGCAATCGAGAAGGTTGGTGTTGCATATAAAAACTTCGATGAGGAAGTTAATAAGTTTCTGCAATGGATACTAACTGATGGCACAAAATACAACCATCAATATGGTCTTCTAAACTTAGACAAGAAAAATGCAGAAGCTGAAATAGGTAAAGTAAATAATATATTGTCATTACAGAAATAAAATAAGGAATAATTTATGGTAAAAAGATTGTTCATCGCAACATTGGTTGCGATCAGCCCTCTATTGACTTTTGCTCAAAACATAATTACGGGTCATGTTTCCGACGGACGTACTGGCGAACCACTTATCGGAGCGACTGTCATAGTAAAAAAAGAAAAAGGTGTTGGTAAGGTAACCGATGAAAATGGCGATTTCACCTTGCCCACTCAAAAAGAAGCCCCAATAACACTTCGAGTTGGATACACAGGTTATCGCTCTGTTGAAATAGACGTATATGACTTTGAAGAACCAATAGAAATAAGCCTGCTTGATAACAGCAATTATTTAGGAGAAGTAGTTATCGTTGGATATGGTGTTCAAGAACGTAAAAAACTTACAGGTTCGGTAACAACTGTTAAAAACGAAGCTCTGTTACAGTCATCAACTTCATTCGACAACATACTTGGAGGCGCCGTAGCAGGTCTTAACGTGGCTTCATCATCAGGACAGCCTGGTGCAGCAGTAAACCTACGTATTCGTGGTGGAAACTCCATTAATGGAGGAAACGAGCCATTATATGTTATCGACGGTGTTCTCATTTATAATAGCACTGACGCAACAAATACGGGGTCATCATATATCGGCAACAACTTCAATCCCCTATCTTCTATAAATCCTTCAGATATAGAGTCTATTGAAGTACTAAAAGATGTTTCTGCTACAGCCATTTATGGTTCTCGTGGTGCAAATGGTGTGATTATTGTGACAACTAAAAATGGCAAAAGAGGCAAAATAAAACTTGACTACAACTATTCAATCGGTGTGTCTTCAGTACGCAAACGTCTCGACTTGCTCAATGCTGAACAATGGGGTGATCTATATCTGTCATTAGCAACTGATGCACAAAAAAATGCTACTGGCATAACACCTGAGGTTGTCAGTACATGGGGGAAAGGAACTGATTGGCAAGATGCTCTTTTCAGAACAGCAAACACACAACAACATCAGATATCTATTAATGGAGGTTCAGAAACCGAACGTTTCCTTATATCTGGTAATTACATTGACCAACAAGGAGTTATACGCGGAACAGATTTTAATCGTTTCAGTACTCGTATCAACTATGAGAGAGACATTCTAAAAAATGTCACCGTCGGTTTGAAAAGTAATCTTTCTAAAAGTACACAAAAAGGTGTTTATTCGTTCGGAAGTATTGCTAATGGTATGAGCGGTATTATAGAACAAGCATTGCGTACTTCACCTGCCGTTCCGATATACGATATAGATGGTAATTACAATTATGAAAACCCATTTGAATCTGGTGATTTTGTTAGAAATGGGCATACTCCTAATGCTATAGCAGATCTTAGTGAAGTTTCGGCTGAAACAAAAGTTGATAATATACTGGTTTCCGCATTTGGATCATGGAATATTTTTGATAATTTAAAATTACGCATACAGGGCTCTACAAATATTATAAATACAAGACAAAACGTGTTTGGTCCTTCTACATCTACATTAGGTTTCAACACTGTTGGATATGGTTCTATCGGAACTAAACGTTGGGAAAGCGACCAATTAGAAGCCACTATCACATGGAACAAAAAGTTTAAAGATATCCATGAACTCGAATTGTTGGGTGGTTACACCTATCAACAAGAAAAAAGTGAACGAGCATTAGCTGCTTCGGCCAATTTCGCAAACGAAAATCTTGGATTCCATAGTCTTCAGGCTGGTTCACAGGTTATTACTCCTAATTCTGAGTTTATTACATCAGTTTTATATTCAGGTATTGGACGTGTAAACTACTCGCTACTCAACCGTTATCATTTATCGGCTACCTTACGCGCTGATGGTTCGTCTCGTTTTGCTAAAAACAATAAATGGGGTTTCTTTCCTTCACTCGGTTTTGCTTGGAATGTTAATGACGAGAAATGGTTGAAAAAGAAGAAATGGTTGGAAGATCTTAAGTTTCGTGCAAGTATCGGAACTGTAGGAAATCAAGAAATCGGTGACTATCGTTTTCTTTCAACTTATGCATCAACACATTATTATTTGGGTAATGGCATAAAGAACACGGCTTATTACAGATCAAGTCTTGGAAATGATAATTTGAGATGGGAAACTACAACATCATACGATTTGGGATTAGATGTTTCTCTCTTTAAAGGACGTCTCGGATTTGTTTTGGATTACTATAACAAAAAGACATCTGACCTTCTGCTTTTAATTCCTGTAGAAGAAACAACTGGATTCAGTAATCAATTAAGTAATATTGGAAACGTAAAGAATGAAGGTATTGAGTTTGCTGTAAACGGCACATTGTATCAGAAGAAAAATATCACATGGACCGCTTCTGCCAATATCGCACATAATAGTAATAAAGTAACAAGTATCGGAACTGATCAGAAAGAGATTATAAATAGCAACCAAACTATTATCCGTGTTGGTCAACCACTTGGAACATATTATGGATGGATATTTGATGGAGTTGCTTCATATGGAGATGATTTAAGTAAAATTCCTGCGCCATCAAACAAGACAAACGTAGAATATGGCGATGCTAAATTTAAGGATATCAATAACGACGGAGTTGTTGATCAGGAAAACGACAGAGTTATCTTAGGTTCTGTGCAGCCTAAATTCACATATGGATTCTCTTCTAATTTACGATACAAAGATTGGGATTTATCTGTAAATTTCCAGGGATCATATGGCAACAAACTCTACAACCAACTGGAACAGGCTCTTGAATCACCAAATGCGAGTTATAATGCATCAAGTAAATTATTAGATCGTTGGTCGCCTACAAATACTGACACATCTATTCCACGTGCTTATGCACTCAACTTGTATAACTCATACTTAGACAACAGATTCATTGAAGATGCAAGTTATCTACGTCTGAAGAACATACAAATAGGATATGTATTCAAACCGCGTTTCGATAAAACATCAAAGTTGAATTTATATTTATATGCTTCAGCACAAAACTTGTTCACTATTACAAAATACAGTGGATTTGATCCTGAATATTCTAATTATGTTGACCGCGGAGTATATCCATCATCACGCACTGTCACTTTTGGAGTTAAATTATCATATTAATTAAAAATAATATATTCTTATGAATAAGAACAAAATATATACTATCGCTTTTTCTTCATTATTAGTATCTGCAGGTCTGACATTACCCACATCGTGCGAACCATTAGACCAAGGTAATCAAAGCGAATTGGCAGCAAGTAACATACCACAAAGTAATGCCGATGCCACAGCATTAGTAGATGCGGTTTACTCTAATAATATCATAATGAGCACTGCATTGATGTATTTATTCGACCTTACAACAGAAACAACAGTATCTGGTGAGAATCCAAATGGTGGAGGTGGAATGCTCGGATTATTGGCTTGGGACGGTACAAATTCATATATTATTAGAGCATGGAATAGTATTTACACTGCAATCTCAAGAGCAAATGATACTATTGACAAACTACAGAAAAATCCAAAAGGTGTATCACCTGCCATTGCATCACGTGTTATTGGAGAAGCTAAGTTCTTAAGAGCATACTGGTTAAATTATGCAGTACAGATATGGGGACCAGTTCCTATCGTAACAACTCCTGATGGTGGTAAAAATGCAATACGAAACTCTGAAACTGAAGTATATCAACAGATTGTGAACGACTTAGAAGATGCTGCAGAACTTTTGCCTGAAGTGAGTGCATATAGCCTCAACGACATCGGAAGAGCAACACGCGGAGCTGCTAATGCTGCATTAGCAAAGGTGTATCTTACATGGGCCCAAGTTGATGATAATCTTAGTGAAGCACAAAGAAAAGAGTATTTCGGTAAATCAATAGAATATGCTCAAAAAGTAATCGACTCTAATGAGTATGACTTAGAAGAGAACTTCTATGACAACTGGAACAACCAAAATAGAAATGGAAAGGAAAGCATCTTTGCTGTTCAACATTATATTGGATCTGGAACTAACAGCGGTGATAATACTGGTGGTAACCACTTGTGCCACTGCTCCTTCTCAACTTCATTCAGTGTTTCACTTCCACATATAGCCCCAGGACCTGACAACATTGTCGAGAATTCATATCTCGAGGGAGACCAACGCAAGGATGTTTCATTTGCTGACTCTCTATGGCGTCCTTCAACAAATAGTTATTTCCATTTCTACTATGATGCCGACAAAGATGGTGTTAAGGAATCTGGATTCTCAAGATACAACAAATATATTGATCATGACAGCCCTGAAACAAGTGCTGCTGACAGAGCGATGAATCGCCAAGTATTACGCTACGCAGAAGTTCTTCTTGTTTTGGCCGAGGCTATCAACGAAAGAGATGGCGCGCCAAATGAAAGTGCATACAAAGCATTCAATCAAGTAAGACGTAGAGCATTCAAAGAAGATATCTATAGTGAAGAGGCACAGCCACACGATTTGACATCTGGACTTGGTTATGAAGAATTCAAGAATGCAATCATTCAAGAACGTTCTTGGGAATTCACACTCGAACAAAAGCATTTGCTTGATTTAAAACGTTGGAAGATTCTTGTAAAAACAATCAAAAATAGTAATCTTGCAAAGAATTTCCCACAATACAACAAACAGGCAATAGATTTCAAACATTATCGTTTCCCAATTCCACAAGCCCAACGAGAAATCAATCCGAATCTATGGCAAAATTATGGATACGATGGTTCTACCATCACTGAAAACCCATATATTGGAAGAGAATAATCATACTATATAAATATGAATAAGGATTCATGAGAAATAATAATAAATTAAGACAAATAACAATAAATTAAATATTATCCGACTATGAAAAAAAGAACAATTGTAACATTTATCGCAGCTCTCGCTTTACAACAAATCACAGCTGTAGCTCAAGGACCATTAGATGTATTCAAGTCAAATTCAAAAAAGACTGAGTTAGAACATAATGCACCGTCATTACGTAAACACCTGAAAGAACGTAAAGTTGCCTTGAAGGCATGGAACTCAATCCCTGGTAATGAATTACAGCCAGTAACTCTTACAGCAAACGTTACTGCTAAAAATCGTTCTGGTGTTCGTGAACTGCGAATAAGAGAATTTCACTATATCGGCGACTGTGGATATGCACATGGAGGGCAAGATTCTGGTGTGGATACACCAACAACAGCTCAAGCAGTATTTGCATCAGACTTGGCTGACAGTTACTTAAATCAAGCAGCACTACTTGGAATAGACATTGATTCGTTGACAATTGAAATACACGGTCAGCCAGATAAAGTCAAGACTGATAGAGTATGGTATCCACGCAACTTCCTTTATACTCTTTATATTGAGTCACCTGCATCAGATGCTGAATTAGAGAAACTTGCAGTCTTAGCTGAAGAGAAATCTGCGGTAGCAACATTGGTTAAATCTGCTGTCGTTCCTAAATTAATTATCGATCGTAAAGAGTCTCCTCGCGAAAGAAAAGTGGAGAACGAGACATTAGCCTCTT
This sequence comes from Bacteroidaceae bacterium, assembly GCA_024682395.1. GTDB lineage: Bacteria > Bacteroidota > Bacteroidia > Bacteroidales > Bacteroidaceae > Colivivens. Next base: position 18,600 of record JAIKZH010000059.1, on the reverse strand, counting down.
TGCGCGAGTACATTTGGGGTAAACGTCAAGCACTTCAAGCAAGTAAGGCAAAAGCAGAAAGACTAAAGAAAGAAAATAAGCCTGTTAATACAAGTACTGCACCAAAGCAAGGTCCATGGGTTAAGGTATTCCCAAATGGTGTTCGTCAATTGACTGTAAACGACAAATATCTGATAATACACGACAATCCAGCTTATCTTGGTGGAACTAATCTGGGTATGACATCTGTTGAAGGAGTACTTGGCATACTGGGAACATGTATCACTCACATATCATTGGGACAAGCTGCAGAACGAGCATTAGATATCGACTCAATATCACTTACAGTTGAAGCAGAGATTGATCCACGTGCAGGCAGAAAAGGATATGAAAATATTCCTATTGTTCCACAAAACATTCGTTATACATTACACGTGTTGACTCCAGAAAATGCAGAAACAGTAAAATCATGGATAGAAGCAGTTGAAAAAATATGCCCAATGTATAACTTATTTAAAGATACTCAAACGTTTGAACATAAAATAGTTCGTGGTGGATTTAAAAAGCAATAATATATGGTATTTAGCACAATTCCTTTATTAACTATATCATCGTTACCTGCAACAACCGTTGCAGGTAACATTAATAATGACTCAATCAAATATCTCTACCCTGCTGTATTTCAAGCAACAACACGACATGAGTCGTTAGATTCTATCAAACAAGAAGCAAGAAAACAAGCCGAAGCACGTTTTGGAAAACACTATGGATGTTCAGCCGTTTCTCTTACTGCAGTTGCTGCCACATTGGGTACTGATTTCACAGAACAACAACTCAGAAGCATGTCGGATTCATTTGCCGGAGGTATCGGACATCAATTATCAGAGGGTACATGTGGTGCACTCTCTGGCGCAATTATGGCTTTAGGGTTCTATGCGAGCGGCAACAAGGAAAAACACGCTAAAATGGCAGCAGAAGTATATGAAGAATTTAAAAAACAACAAGGTTCAGTCGTCTGTGGAGACATATACGGAAAATTCAAGTTCAAACATTGCAATGGATGTATGCTGTGTGCTGTCGAAAAAGTTATAGAAGTTCTATTCAATGCTGGAGACATTCAAACTAATACTATCGCTCCATGGCAACAATCAATTGATGCAGATGTTAGTAAATAACATCGAAATTAAGCAATAATATCAGAAATATCATCTGAAATTATTGCTTAATTTAGTAAAAACACCTATATTTGCACACGTAAACATTAATAATTAACTTCTCAACCATAATATTACAAATGCAAAAGAACGTTGACACCCTTGACGAGATAGACTTAAAAATCCTCAAAATCTTACAAAAAAACGCTAAACTGACAACTAAAGAGTTGGCTGATGCGGTTAACTTAACCCCTACCCCTGTCTTCGAACGACAAAAACGATTAGAACGACAAGGATTTATAAAAAAATACGTAGCCGTTCTTGATCCTGAAAAGCTGAATCAAGGCTTATTGGTGTTCTGTAAAGTAAAACTCAAACAAATAAACCGCGAAATAGCAGAAGAATTTATACGACGCATAACACGCATACCTGAAGTTACAGAATGTTACAACACATCTGGAGCATACGACTACTTACTCAAAGTACGCACATGTGACATGAAGCATTATCAAGAATTCATATTAACAAAACTTGGAGAAATTGAAAACGTTAATTCTATAGAAAGTACCTTTGTAATGAGTGAGATTAAACAAAATTACGGAATAAACATTTAATCTACATTATCCCCCCACTCTGCCTGTAGAACTAACCAAACACGAATCGTACGGGGCATTATTAACAGATATTGCTATACTCTATTAAGTGCTTTGCCAACTACCTATGCCATCAGAGAAGAATGCACCTGAAAATGCACCTATAAAACATAACAATAGTATCCTTGATTATACTATCTTTTCGTGCGATATTCTTTTTCGTATTCTTATAGCATATATCAGCATAAAAATGAGTAGATATAGACACTCTTCAAAGTAGTCCGGATGGGATTCAAACCCATGACCTTCAGAACCGGAATCTGACGCTCTATTCAGCTAAGCTACCGGACCAAAATCATAGATGCATTCAGTGAATGCATCTATATAAAATATAATTATGATTATTTATTCTTAAACATTCAAATCTTTGAGAATCAGTTTGCACTTAGCCTCTGCCTTTTCACAAAGAGATGAATATTCTGCAACATTATTTATTTCATCAAATACTTCCATGTAGAATTTGATTTTTGGTTCTGTTCCTGATGGACGAACTGATACTTTAGAGCCATCTTCAGTAAAGAACTGAAGTACATTACTTGTTTCTGGCATCTTCAGATCTTCAACTTTTCCACATGATGATGTTGCCTTTAGTGTTTTATAGTCCTTAATCAACTTAACTTTAGAACCCGCAAGTTCTTTGGGAGGGTTATTTCTGAGATCTTCCATCATCTGTTTGATTTCGTCTGCACCTGATTTACCTGGGCGAACAACATTAACAGCTTTGTTGAAAGAGAAACCATATTCCAAATAAATATCCATCAAGACATCGTATAAAGTCTTTCCTTGATCTTTTGCCCATGCGCAGATTTCAGCAAGAAGCGAACATGCACTTACTGAGTCTTTATCACGGCAGAAATCTTCTGCGAGGAATCCAAATGATTCTTCTCCTCCTCCTATATATTTCATCTTACCTTCTTCTAAACGAATCTCATTAGCAATCCATTTGAATCCAGTATAGCAGTCACGCATTTCTATCTGATACTTATCAGCAATTCGTTTCACTAATTCTGTTGTTACAATTGTCTTAACAACAAAATCGTTCTTTGACAGAATACCTTTGGCATCACGATTCTTAATTATGTAATATAAGAAAATCATGAATGTTTGGTTTCCGTTAATGATATTCCACTCGCCTTTTGAATCTTTACATGCCATAGCGATACGGTCTGCATCTGGATCGCTTGCCATTACGATGTCGGCATTGATTTTCTTTGCAAGATTAACAGCAAGAGTTAAAGCCTCGGCATTTTCTGGATTTGGAGAAACAACTGTTGGAAAATTACCATCCTTAACCATTTGTTCTGGAACACAATTGACATTCTCAAATCCCCAAGCACGGATTGAACGAGGAATCATCATCATTCCAGCGCCATGTAGAGGTGTATATACAATGTTCAGGTCTTTTTGACGTTCGATAACGGCTGGATCGATAGAAAGTGTCTTTACTGCATCAATATATGCTTTATCAACTTCTTCACCAATGATAGTGATAAACTTCTTGTCACCACCTGTTTTCACATCTTCATAACGTACATTGTTAACCTCATCAATAATACCTTTGTCGTGTGGTGCAAGTACTTGAGCTCCATCCTCCCAATATGCCTTGTAACCATTATATTCACGTGGATTATGACTTGCAGTTATGTTCACACCACTTTGACATTTTAGATGTCTGATTGCGAAACTAACTTCTGGGGTTGGACGCATATCTTCAAATAGATACACATATATTCCATTTGCAGCGAAGATATCGGCTACTCGCTGTGCAAAAACATCTGAATTATTACGACAGTCCACACCGATGACAACACTAATCTTATCACGGTCTGCGTAATACTTGTTAAGATAATTTGCAAGTCCTTGTGTTGCAGCGCCTACGGTATAAATGTTCATACGGTTGGTTCCTGCTCCCATTATACCACGTAAACCACCTGTACCAAATTCTAAAGTCTGATAAAAGGAATCAACTAATGCTGATTTATCCTCTGACTCTAACATGGCCTTAACTTCGTTTTGTGTATTTGCATCAAAAACAGGACTTGTTGCCCATTCTTTTGCTACTGATTCACATTGTTTTAATAATTCTTGATCCATATGAATATTGGTATAATATATTATTTCTTATATTTAAACTAATACTAATTTGATTTGCAAAGATAATAATAATTAATGAATCTGAAAACTAAATAATAGTAAACTTTAATAAGGTATTAATTCTTTTACATCAAACTTATCGGACTATATCGGTGTTTTAAACGCCTATACGCAATATCAGTGTTGTTGGATATTACAAAACAAAGAAGGTCAACGAGATGTTAACCTTCTTAATAAAATTTTATGTGTATAAAAATTTACTTATCTTCTTTCTGACATTTGCAGCAACATCCGATAACGCCCCAAATACATGCTGCGAGAGCTGCACCTACAAATGGACCTACGATGAATACCCACAAACTATTGAGAGCTTGACCTCCTTCGAATACAGCAGGAGCAATTGAACGAGCTGGGTTTACAGAAGTTCCTGTATATTTAATACCTACAAAGTGGATTAATACAAGGCTAAGACCTATTGCAAGTCCTGCGAAGTTACCAGCGCCTTTGTTTTCGTCAGTTGTTCCAAGTACAACTAACACAAATACACATGTAAGGATGATTTCAACGATTAAACCTGCTACAAGGCTAACAGAACCTTCACCTCCACAGGCATTTGCACCAGTCAAAGTATTACCCGGATCAAATGCATCTGGACATTGACTTGTAATAAGGAACAATAATGCAGAACCAATAAATGCTCCAATTACTTGGAAAATCATATACATGATTGCATCTTTTCCTGAAATTCGTTTTGACAATAAACATCCGAGAGTGATTGCTGGGTTAATATGGCATCCAGATACCCCGCCAATAGTGTAAGCCATAGCTACAACAGCCAAGCCAAAAGCAAATGCTGTTCCGACAACTGATGCAGTATCTGCTCCGCAATTTAAACTTACTGCTGTTCCACAACCCATAAGAACGAGCACCATGGTGCCCACCATTTCTGCTAAATACTTCTTCATAATAAATTGTTTTAATTAAGTTTTTTTTTCATATTATAAAAATAAAGTTCTTTTTTCATCATGTGGCAAAATTATACATAATTATTAACATTAACAAATATTTTTTAATAAAAATTATTTCACCATAAACTTGAGTGTGCATTGGTTGCCTTCTTGATCGGTTACATTTGCAACATATACTCCAGGCTTAAGATGTGTTTCATATGCAGCGCATCCTGATTCCATACCGATAACTGCAGAGTCAATTCTCATACCTGAAATAGTTGATAATCGAAGTGTTACTGGCTGCTGATTCTTACTCTTAATCAGTATATAGTTGTTTACATATCCTATACTTATTCTGTCTTCGTTATTAGTCATCGGTATTTCGGCTATTTCTGTTGCCGAATTATCAATCTGTGGTTGAATATAAACTATATCGAACGATTTTATTGTATTTGATAATCCAATAGTTGGAAGATTCATTTGATATATGCTATCACTACCATCAGGATATCTTCCGTAAGTCTGGTCGCCATTATGTGCTAAATATTGTAAAGTATCAGCCCATGTTTTATCAGAACTATTCAATGTAACCAAAGCTGTTTCGTTTGCTAATTTAAACGATATATGTATTTGAGTTTCATCTTGTAGTTTATCACACCATATCACCTTATATCCATGAGGTTCGATGACGGTGTTTACTCCTTGTTCTGGAATCTGATATTTAAATGGTTTGTCTATATTGTCACTAAGATACATGCCAGCGATATCAACACTTTTATCTGTGGTGTTATATAGTTCTATCCAGTCGTTTTTCTTCCAATACTCATTAACATATATAGAATTGGAAGCACTCACTTCGTTGATTCTTACTGGCACTTGATTTTTTATATCTGATTCATCATCAGCTATTTTCTCATACATCGCTATTATCTCTCCGATTTCACCTGATTGGGTGATTGTATATTCTAAATTGGCAGATTGGTTTACGTCTGTTTGATTAGCACCCAAGGTTGTTTCAAGTGTAGCATCCCAATATAAATCTGAAGAATTGACAATATTATTATGTACTTCAACAGCTATTACGTTTGTTCCCGCTTTAAACAAAGATGGATCGAGACTGATTGTTTGAGGATATCCCAAATTATCTCCGGCTTTAATTGCCATGGTGTTATATGAAACATTGCCTGAATTCATATTGAATCGTCCTGCTTCTGTCCCATTAACATAAATCACACAACCGTCATCCACTGAATATGATAAAACAAATCGGTCTTGACTTGTAGGTGTATTGTTTATGGTTATGGTTTTACGGAAATAATATGTTGGACGTTTATTCATTTCGTCATTTCCCCAATCCAACTGGGTATTAAATTGTCCCCATTGTTGATTGACTTTGGTGGCATAGCCTAAAGGTGCATTGCCAACACTCCATGAGTTAGTGTTATATGACTCTGATTTCCAATTTTGACCATCCAAACTACCTTTATCATAATAATTCCATGATGAACCATTATCAAAAATCTTTATCATAGGAACTGAGGAATTAGCACTTATATTTGTTTTCCAACCAACAAATTTATATCCACTTGGCACCTTTGCTTTTAATGTAACCGGAACAAAGAACTGACCCGAAAATTTCTTAGTTGGGATCGGTATATCATTAAAAAGGATATCTGCATCGTCGATATTTGAATATATTTTGCCTTTAGCAACCTCATTTGATAAATTTAGATATTTTTTCATTATTGAGAACTGATTTTGCTGACGCTGGCTCGACAGAATACTTATCATTTCATTGGCTGATGGCCATGGATAGTTAGTTGCTTGTGGCGTAAACCAAGGAAATTGTTGTTGTTGTGACTGACCATTATTCATCTGCGACATAGCGGAATATGCCCTTTCTGCCAATTCTGTTATTATTTCCTCACACCTTTCAGGAGAGAAAACAGAGCCCACAACAAGACTGAATGTATCTGCGAACTTACGTTTAAACTCTTGATTATTCAACATGTTCAACCAAATAGTAGTCAATTCTATTTCTTTAGTTAAAGATGATGATATATCATATATGTAGTCAAGTTTCTGAGTTTGGGTACGTTCCACATCTGTAAACATGTTATCGACAGTAAAAGCTCCGTCCAAGTCAAACAAAACGAAACGGAACTTACCGTCCTCGGTGTTTGGACGATACCCCTTCACATTATTACTATTATTAAGCCAATCGAAATTACCTAAATACATCTCAACAGCAAAATAATTAATAAATTCGTCGATATCTACAATCTTCTTGATGTTCTCATACGAACTACTTTCAGAGGCTTTCCTTGAATATGCATACCATTTCTTAAACGCCTCGTTAGTACCTGTCATTTGCACATAGGCCGAATCTGGACTATATTCAAACTGATCCATTTCATCATCATCAAGTCCACGGTTGGCATAGGCAAAATGCTTATTGTTAGGTTCACGCACGTTCAACACATCGTAAAGCTTACCATTTATATACACAAAGGCTGGATAATACGACTGACAATCAATATCAATTCCAGAACGCATGACAATCTCTTGTAAAGCAGCATCTTTTATACGGTTGCTGGTGTCGTTACCACCATTACGAATTTGCAAAGTCTTATTTTTAATATAAGGTTTATTCTTGAAGAACGTGTATGGCATATAATTAATTCCATAAACCTTATTTGCTTTAAGTTTGAATGCATGAGGTGTTGAAGCACGACTCCATCCTCCTACAGCCGCCATATTCACTTCTTGCGAGAATGTAGCATCACTTCCGTTTTCAAAGAACTCAAAATTCACTGGGCGGTCCCAATCCATATTCCAGTTGCATTTATCACTTTGTCCCCTACCACTACGTCCATGACCGTTTCCTTTAACAAAAATACCATAATCATCACTATTCAGGTTTCTATTATCTGTCACAATAGAGATAATCGGTACTGTATAATCTTTTTCTTTTAAGATAAACGAGCGTGTCACAACTTCGCTTGGAAGATATCCGTCTTTGAACAAACGGAAACGGAATACTGTGGTTTTGTTAATATTGAACACATTGTTATTTGCCACAGTTCCATTTGTTAATGTCGGAGTTGTACCATCAGTTGTATATATCAATTTGGCTTCATTTGGTATGGACACCGAGAATTGCATATTACCTGTAAAAACCTTACCATTAACACTCACTTCAGGGGCATCTAACTGTTCCATAGCAAAATTTGGATTGTTATTTGTGGCTCCAGGAGTCGGTACTGATGTCCATCCCCACTCATTACTTGTTTCTGATTTTCTTGCATATGAAACCCTACGGTACGCAACAGGATATTCTTGACTTGCAACTAATTCACCTAAAGAATTTGATAAATATATCGTACCTCCAGTAAGACTCAAATCAAACTGACATTGAGTCTTACAATACTGGTCGTTATGCCCAAACCAAATAGTGTAGTATTCGTGTGACTTAACATTTTTCATTCCCAAAGGCATCATCCATTTTTTCAGATTATCGGGATCATCACTCAAATACCAACATGCAAGCGGAATTGCAGACTCAGTCGGATTATAAAGTTCTATAAAACCACCATAATTCCATGAAGGGTCAACAAAACAATCGATATTTGCTGGCATTATCTCCGTGATAATCAAATTGGAATTACTCGATGCCCCCTGCCCATCATCAACCAAAGTCTCTAACAACATTGCTGCATACTTAAGATTTGAACTGTATGTAGCACTTTTAGCTGCTACATATAATGACGAATAAATAAAAATAAGAAATAATAGAACAAGTTTTGTCGTTATACGTTCCATATCAATAGTTTAAGTAATTTTTGCAAAAAATTTCGACAAATATAGTCTAAATTTTAATACACAACAATCAATAAAGAAAAAAATTAAAATAAAAACATAATAAATATCATTTTTAGTTCATTTTTGACATATATATTTCACAAATAACATATATTTATAAGAAATAAAAACTATTCTGCAAGATAACCAACCGAAGGCTATTGAGTTTCAGCAACTATTTCAACCATAGACAATAGATTGTGATCAATTTCCTTGCGATTTTCTGAGTTATTTTCTACCTTTGCACCGAAATTAGCCACGGTCGTACCTTTTTTGGTGGGCAGACCAAGCTCGGAAGCACTGCCTTTGGTGGTGCTTTCGTTATTTTTAATCACTACAACTGCGGTGTCATCCAAACCTAAGTCCTCACGTTTAACCATGTCACGTGCACGGGCTATAACTATAAAGATTTTGCTAAAAAGTTATATTTTTTTAAAGTTTCCACTATATTTGCAACTGAATCCAAATCCAAGTATTCCACGTCAGCGAGATTGGTTCGCTGTTGGTTTATAAGGTTTTGGATTTTGTGTTAAATTATCATATATTTTTGCGAGTTTTCCAAGATCTTTTAGTATATTTGCACCAGCAGCACTTGAGATGACGGTTTGTTGATGTTCTTCTTTGGAAGATACGGAGACGGTCTTAAGTGCTCTTTTTTGTGCCTTACTTAACGAAGTTTCCTCCCCATTCACATAATCAATCACACTTTGTCCCATCACATCATCAGTGATTACTCTCTGTCCGTAACCATCCATCAAATCAACGATAGCATCACGCAATGCTACTTCTTGCGGAGTTAATTCTGTAACACCGCCACGCAAGAACATAGGCTGTCCCTGCATAACACTTTCTTTCATCTCTGGTGTCACATCAACACTCCACATCTTACGTGCTGACTCCTCAACATTTGGCAAAGTCACTTCACCCACTTTCGCACCCCACATTCAAACTCTGTCCATTCTTCTTCTGTTTCGTTAGTAAAGTCATAATCAGAAAGTTTCTCTCATTTTCTTGCTTATTTGCAGAAGATGCTTTATCTTTGTTGGCAGAAGACAAGCTTGACGTACGGCTGGAAAGGCCACCAGCCTCTTCAGAGTTATCAGAAGGCAGTATGAGGATTCGGCCGCCCTCACGTTGAGCCTGTCTTTATTTTTGTGCTAATTGGTTTTCTTCAATGCACCCACAAGTGAGCATACTCATGCATAGGAGTTTCTGCAGTTGCCACACGTGGATCTATATAAATGGCACCCTTATAAGTGAATCCATATACCTCACCCTCTGGCGTACAGAAGAACTTTGCATTATTACGCATTTCATGATTCTTTTCGTCATTTTCTATTGCAGTTTCAGCATCTTTGCGTATCTTTGCAGCGTCTTCGGTGCTGAGGATAGCGTTACGGACGTGTGTATCAGGGGCGTTTTTACGAGCATTGGTAGCCGCAGATGGAGACAATTCAGCCCAGATGTTTATGGTTTCCATATCATTTGGGCTGTTTTTTTGTTCCTTTTCGACAACCGACACAACATCATTAAAAAAGACATCATCAAGGGAATACAGACAAACTTGATACATAATTATTTTTGTAACTTTAATTATTTTGCTTAACTTTGCATTCAAATTTAAAAAGGAATTAAAATTATTCTAAATAAAATGGCTGGAGTATATACAATTCTTCTATTAATATGTTCTAACATATTTATGACATTTGCGTGGTACGGCAATTTATTACTCAAAGAAAGACATATATCAGACAATTGGTCAATGCCCTTAATTATCGTTGCATCATGGGGTATCGCACTTATTGAGTATTGTTTTCTTATTCCGGCCAATAATATTGGTTCAGAAATCAATGGAGGACCATATAACTTAACCCAACTAAAGGTTATACAGGAAGTTATTTCTGTTACGGTTTTTTCTGGAATCACGATATTGTGCTTTCACGAGCAACACCTACAATGGAATCATTGCGTAGCCTTCGTCCTATTGATTGCTGCAGTGTTTTTTGTGTTTTTAAAATAACAAAAACTATTTCAACGATAATAATCAAATAATAATATAAAAACTAAAAATATGAATCAACGTTACATGATGCGCGGAGTAAGTGCCGCCAAAGAAGATGTACACAATGCAATAAAGAATATTGACAAAGGACTTTATCCACAAGCATTTTGTAAGATTATTCCAGATATACTTGGCGGAGATCCTGAATATTGTAATATAATGCATGCAGATGGTGCCGGCACAAAATCAAGTCTGGCTTATATGTATTGGAAAGAGACCAACGACTTATCTGTATGGAAAGGGATTGCTCAAGATGCGCTCATAATGAATACCGACGATTTGCTTTGCGTTGGAGCTGTTGACAACATACTTGTATCATCAACAATCGGAAGAAACAAAATGCTTATACCAGGCGAAGTAATTTCTGCTATCATCAATGGAACTGATGAACTGATGCAGGAATTAAGAGAAATGGGCATAGGTATATATGGTACAGGTGGAGAAACTGCAGACGTTGGCGATCTTGTACGCACAATAATCGTTGATTCAACTGTAACATGTCGCATGAAACGCAGCGATGTTATTAACAATGCCAACATCCGTCCAGGCGATGTCATTGTGGGACTTAGCAGTACCGGACAGGCTACTTACGAGAAAGCATACAACGGAGGAATGGGTAGCAACGGATTGACAAGCGCACGTCACGATGTGTTCTGTAAATACTTAGCAGAAAAATATCCTGAGAGTTACGACCACGCAGTTCCAGAAGAACTTGTATATAGCGGAAAATACATGCTTAACGATCTTGTCGAAGGTAGTCCTGTCAGCGCAGGTCAACTTGTTCTATCACCTACACGCACATATGCTCCAGTAGTAAAGCAACTACTCAACAATATGCGCAATGAAATTCATGGTATGGTTCACTGCACAGGTGGAGCGCAAACTAAAATTCTTCATTTCGTAAGCGACAATTGTAAGGTAATAAAAGACAACATGTTCCCTGTACCACCATTGTTTAAGGCAATTCAACAACAAAGTGGAACTGACTGGTCTGAGATGTACAAAGTCTTCAACATGGGACATCGCTTAGAAGTATATGTATCTCCAGAACAAGCTCAGAAAGTAATCGAAATAAGCAAATCATTCAATATCGACGCACAAATAATCGGTCATATTGAAGAAGGAAAGAAATCGCTTACTATAAAGAGCGAATTCGGAGAATTCAATTATTAATAGCCTACATTTACAATTCATAGTGAGTCATCAGATTTCCTTCAAAAAATAGGAATAAAAATCTGATATTCACTATGATTGATTAAGACTACACAAGCAATTATATAAGGCTGAGTCATTTACACAAGCATTGATTGGCAGATAAACTGTCAGTCATAGTATTTTTTAATCAAGATTTCATTTAAATTATAACTGTGACCAAATTTAACATAATCACATATTCAATCATACTGACCATTGCTTCTGTTTTTACATGCAATGCATATGCACAACCAAACACATCAAATATAGTATTTACCTCAAGTCCAAAATTTGAGGAAAGAGCCGTATGGATTGCAACCATTGGAGGTATTGATTGGCCACGCACAAAAGCAACAGATACCAACAGTACTGAAAGACAAAAAAAAGAGTTAAGAGATATTCTTGACAAACTTAAAAACGCGAATATTAATGTGGTATTACTGCAAACACGCATACGTGGTAGTGTGATATACCCTTCAGACATAGAACCTTGGGATCAAGCCATAACAGGACATCCAGGAAAGGCACCATCATACGACCCACTGCAGTATGCTATCGAGGAATGCCACAAACGAGGAATTGAACTACATGCTTGGCTTGTAAGCATACCCTTAGGTACCTCACAAAGACAACGTTCATATGGTAATAAATCAATAACAAGCCATCACCCTGAATTGTGCAAAACTGTTGGAGGAGAAACGTTTATGATTCCTGGGCAATCAGGTACAGCTGATTATATTGCCGATTTATGTAAAGAAATAGTTACAAAATATGATGTTGATGGCATCAGTCTTGATTACATCCGATATCCTGAAAGCCAATACAAGTTTAACGACGACAATCTCTATAAGAAAGCACAATCACAAGGATATAATCGTTCTATTAGTGATTGGAGACGCGATAACATTACACGAATCGTACATAAAGTACACGATGTTGTAAAACCTATAAAACCATGGGTAAAACTAAGCAGCAGCCCTATCGGAAAATATCGCGACCTGTCACGTTTCAGTTCAGGAGGATGGAACTGCTACGATGCTGTTTACCAAGCCCCACAAGAATGGCTTAGAGACAACAAACAAGATATGCTATTCCCGATGATGTATTTCTTGGGAAATAATTTCTATCCATTCCTATTCGATTGGAATGAAAACAGATACGGTCATCCTGTCGTTCCAGGACTTGGAATATATTTTCTTGACCCACACGAAGGAAAATGGACATTAAACGATGTTAGAGCACAAATGCACACAGCACGCAAATCGCAAATCGGCGGTATTGCTTTTTATCGTAATCAATATCTTATAAACAACACAAAAGGACTCTACGACACTTCATGCGAAGAGTTCTTTCCCTACCCTGCTCTGACTACTCCAATGAGATGGATGAAAAGGACAGAAACGCCATCAAAACCTAATAATTTAATTAAAAAAGGAGAAAACCTTTCATGGCAATATGATGAACCAATAAAAGACAATAAATGCCAAAAAATTCTTTTCAACATATATTCAAGCAACGAATACCCAGTTGATATAACTAAGGCAGAAAACATCGTTGCCACACGTATTCAAGAAAAAAACATACAGATTGATAAACTAAGATCTGATATCGGTTGTTACTTTGCGGTTACAGCTATCGACCGTTATGGATTTGAAAGCGAAGCACTTCAAGAAAAAGACAATGGTCGAATGCGCACAATTGAATTCATACGTGATTTCATAAAAGACCAATACAAAGCACCCGCAAAAAATATAGACAACAAACAAAAGACTAAAAACAAACCTGTAAAAGCTAAAACAGCAAAAAACAAAACAAAGGATAAGAATAATAAATCAACCCCAAAAGAAGATTCACAATCGACAAAAGTAACTGTCGTTGACTTCAGTAAATATCTTGACTGATTTATTTGGCGAATTGTTTATTAATTATTAACTTTGCAGCGTTTAACACAAACTAAAAAATATAAAAGGAAGATATATAAAAATCAAAAACATATCATGGCGATAAAAATCACTTTCCCTGACGGTAGCCAGAAAGAATTCAATGCTGGCGTTACCGCACAAGAAATTGCAGAAAGCATAAGTCCAAGATTGGCAGCTGAGGTGCTTTCATGTAGCGTTAATGGAGAACAAGTAGAACTTAACAGACCAATAACCACAGACGCAACAATTAATTTATACAAATGGGACGCTCCTGAAGCTAAACATGCGTTCTGGCACACAAGTGCTCACCTCATGGCTGAAGCATTGCAAGAGTTATACCCAGGAACACAGTTCGGTATTGGACCTGCGATAGAAAATGGTTTCTACTACGATGTAATGCCGCCTGAGGGTGTAAAACTCACAGATGCTGAATTTTCAAAAATCGAAAAGAAGATGCAAGAACTTCAGCAAAAGAAAGAAGCCCTTATTCGCCAAGAAATCTCAAAAGCTGATGCATTAAAATTCTTCGGCGACAGAGGTCAGACATACAAGAACGAACTTATTAACGAACTGGAAGACGGTTCCATCACAACATATACTCAAGGAAACTACACAGACTTGTGCCGTGGTCCTCACTTGGTTAATACTGCCGAAATCAAAGCAGTTAAGGTTTTATCTATGGCTGCCGCATATTGGCGCGGAGATGAAAAACGCCCAATGATGACACGTATCTATGGTATTTCCTTCCCAAAGAAGAAAATGCTTGATGAATACCTTGTAAAACTCGAAGAAGCTAAAAAACGCGACCACCGTAAAATCGGTAAAGAAATGGAATTGTTCTTCTTCTCTGAGAAAGTTGGAAAAGGACTCCCAATGTGGTTGCCAAAAGGAACAGCCCTTCGTTTAAGACTGCAAGAATTCCTAAGAAAGATACAGAAGAAATATGGTTATCAGGAAGTTATCACTCCACATATCGGTAGCAAGAGCCTGTATATGACTTCAGGACACTGGGATCATTACGGAAAAGACTCTTTCCAACCAATAACAACACCAGAAGAAGGCGAAGTATATCTTCTTAAACCAATGAACTGTCCTCACCACTGTATGATTTATGCAAATACACCAAGATCATACAAAGATCTGCCAATCCGTATTGCAGAATTCGGAACAGTTTACAGATACGAACAAAGTGGAGAGCTTCACGGACTTACACGTGTTCGTTCATTCACACAAGACGATGCACACATCTTCTGCCGTCCAGATCAAGTGAAAGGCGAATTCCTACGTGTTATGGATATCATCAATATCATTTTCAAAGCACTCGACTTCAAAGACTTTGAAGCACAAATTTCATTACGCGATCCAAATAATACAGAAAAGTATATCGGTAGTGATGAAATCTGGGAAGAAGCTCAAAACGCAATCATTGAAGCATGTCGCGAAAAAGGACTTCCAGCACACGAAGAGACTGGTGAAGCAGCATTCTATGGTCCAAAACTCGATTTCATGATTAAAGATGCACTTGGTCGTCGTTGGCAACTTGGAACAATTCAGGTTGACTACAATCTGCCAGAACGTTTCAAACTTGAATACACTGGTGCCGACAACGAGAAACACCGTCCTGTAATGATTCACCGTGCACCATTCGGTTCTATGGAACGTTTCGTTGCAGTTCTTATTGAACACACAGCAGGACATTTCCCATTGTGGTTAACACCAGACCAAGTCGTTGTATTACCAATCTCCGAGAAATTCAACGATTACGCAAATCAAGTTTGTGAATACCTCAACCAACAAGATGTACGCACAATAGTTGACGATCGTAACGAAAAAATCGGCCGTAAGATACGCGACAACGAGTTGAAGCATATTCCATACCTCCTTATCGTTGGTGAAAAAGAAGCATCAGAAGGCACTGTAAACGTACGCAAACAAGGCGAACAAGGACAACAAGAAACAATGTCAATGCAAGATTTTGCCAAGAGAATTCAAGAAGAAGTAAAAAATATGACTGAGAACTTCTAAACTAATCCATTTTGTATTAGATAAAAACAAGAGAGCAAAGGTATTTTAAGTCTTTGCTCTCTTTTTTATACCCTTTTTTGCTAAATATAGTTTACAATTAAAAATAAATTAACAGATAACAACGATAAATAAACCTTATTACTGAATAGATTACAAAATAAAATTTGGAAACATACGACAAGAATAATATTTTCGAGAAAAAAATTATACATACAACAATTATTCAATACATACTTACTTAATATAAACTTCATTAAAATAGCCTAACTATCTAAGTATAATCAAATAATTAAAAGTTGAGAGTTAAATACTATAAATATCAATGCTAACTAAAAAAACTAAAGACTATGATTAAAAACTATTCAAAAAAAATTCAATGGCTAAGCGCATTTACACTTATGGTAATTAGCGCACTATTCTTCATCGCATGTAACGACAACGACGATGACAATCCTAACATTGCTGTACCTAAAGGACTTTGGTGGGCACTATATAACAACGAAGGCACTTTTAATAATCAGGAATACAACTATGTAGGACAAGCTCTACAATTGAATGCAGATGGAACAGGTTATACTGCAACATTCTATTTCAAAGACAATGTAGAAAATTTCATAGGTATGCGTGGCGGTAAAAACATAACACCACTCACATACACAGTTAAAGAGGACGGACGTATCCGTCTTAATTTCTCAAAAGGTTACCAACCAGACATAGAGTTTTATTCTGCAATGAATCTTCAACTGGACGACAAATACATAAGCGGCACCTTTAACGAAGAATCATTCTTAATGGAACTTGCTAACGACTGGGAAGCTGATCAAATACTAGAATGGGATTACGCTGCCAATGGTGGCAACGAACTTAGTGCATCTCAAAGACGTACAAGCATTGAGAACGATGGTACACACTATAGTAAGAATTATCCATTCAGACTCAATTATCAAATTGACAAAGGTACAGGATGCGACCCTGACAACTTGGACAAGAGCGGCTCTATCAGTCTGGATTTCTGGGTATATCCAGTATATCTCCAATCATCTAACGGACAACAAGCAGGTGACTACTATTTCGTAACATGCGCAGTAACACCTCACAACAATAGCCTTTGGGGACCTTATGTTGGCTCACATGGATGGACACGCAACCGTGTTTATGGATACTGGTTCAAGGAGATGGATTTAGCAGTACAACTTGTCAACGAAGATGGAACTGCTATCGAAGGTTTGCAATACTATAATCGTCCAATACCTGAGAATCAAAACGATAGTCGAAACTATTCTTCTGGTAAGAATTATTCACTTACTGCATCTGTATCTGGCGGAGGAAGCGAAAAACAAGGACCAAACGCATCAGTGGGAGTATCATTTGGTTGCACTTGGACAAGCAGTACCAGCTACACTTTGACTACAATCAACTATATCCGCGACTCTTCAACTCCAACAGTTAAATATCACTACTATAGTGAAAATGTGAAACTTAAAGATGACATGGACAATATCGAAGCCAACTTCCCTACTGCATGTCATACTGAATTCACAGCACATAGTTCATGGGTATGGTACGTACCATACGATGAAAGCGGAGAAAAAGGTGTAAAGGACTTCTTAGACAAACGATTCCGCCTGAAAGCAAGTGTCAATGCAGTATATAGTTCATACGCGAGTTCGGGATAAGAAAAAGCTCAAAAAATTTGGTAATCTTGCTATTATTTTGTATTTTTATGGGTGAAAATCAACAAATTACAAAATAGAATAACAATGATTACCAAGGACAAAGTTATAGAAATTTTCTGTATTATCGATGAATTTGACAAAAATTTACACTCAGAATTAAATAAAAACCAAAGTTTGCCTTCAAAAGACGCTTCAGGAAAATGTCATAGAAACCGTAAATGTAACCTATGCGAAAGTGAGATTATGACCATCCTCGTATGCTATCATTTTGGTACGTACAGAACTTTCAAGGAGTATTACCTGAACTGCATTAAAGGAATACTAAAGCAAGAATTTCCTAATGCAGTATCCTACAACAGATTCATAGAACTAATGCCTCGAGTATTCTTGGAGATGATGTTATTCATGAAACTTTATGCGTTTGGTAAATGTACAGGAATAACATTTGTTGATAGCACTATGATACCTGTTTGCCACAACGTAAGACGCTATTTCAATAAGGTGTTTGATGGTATAGCCAAGGATGGAAAAGGTACCATGGGATGGTGTCATGGATTCAAACTACATCTTCTTTGCAACGATTCTGGAGAAGTTATAACATTTTGTCTTACAGGAGCTAATGTCGACGATAGAGACGAAAGGGTATGGAATGTATTTGCCAAGGTTCTCTACGGAAAGGTATTCGCTGACAGAGGGTACATTAAGAAAGAACTTTTTGACACTCTCTTTGATCAGGGCATACAACTTGTTCATGGACTCAAAGCAAATATGAAGAATAAACTTATGCCTTTGTGGGACAAAATCACATTGAGGAAAAGATACATCATAGAGTGCATAAATGAATTGCTAAAAAACAAAGCAAATCTGGTACACTCAAGACATCGCTCGATACACAATTTCATTATGAACATATGCTCTGCTCTTACTGCATATTGTTTCTTTGAAAACAAACCTGAAGCACTACCTGTGCACGTAGAACAATCAAGACAACTTGAGTTGTTTTAAGCATTGCTTATCCCGAACTCGCGTA
>JAIKZH010000046.1 GCA_024682395.1 Bacteroidaceae bacterium | reverse complement strand
CTGATTATTTTTTATAGTATGAATTACACATAAAATTCTCTATTATATAAAAATTATATATCTTTGCATAAATTATATATAAATATAATAAAAAAACTGATAATACTTAACTCTTAACTTATTATAATTCAATAAATTACTATCTTCTTTTATGAAATTCTTTTCGTATTGTGTGTTAATTGCATTGTGTGCAATCACATCTTTAAAATGTAAAGCCATCTCTATTACAGAATCAGCAGGTTGGTTAGAATCTGCATATGTTAAATTCACCCTTGACGGCAACTACGACGGATATAACGTTTATATTCAAGGGGGACAGTATTCAAACTTCACAAAAATCGATGACAATCTGGTGCGCCGATACACAAACTGTGGCCGTGCCGATGCTGTCGGATTAAAAGCAGCGAATTACATCTTCAAGATTATCCCTACTAAAAACGGGGTTGAACAATCATCTGCTGCCGTAACATCATCATCGTTAACTGTAAAAGCCCATGATCGTAGTGGATTTGCTTTTAAAGGAAACCAAACACCCGGTGCCTACCAAAATAACGGTGAATTAAAACAAAATGCACTTGTTATCTATGTCACAGAAAAAAACAAAGATAATGTAAAGGCAAATATTACAACAAACAACAAAGGAGCATCACAAGAATGCGTTGGATTATTAAGCATTCTAACAAGCTATAAAAAAGGATATGAAACCCGTCCTGTATGTATTCGTATCATTGGTAATGTAACCGACATGACAGGAATCGACGAAGACTCCAACTTTAAAGGAGACTTAATGGTTTCATCTAATAAAAAAGACTGTGGCGGTTTCACTATTGAAGGTATCGGAAACGATGCTGTTGCCAATGGATGGGGAATACGATTCAAAGGACTCAATTATGGTGAAATCAGAAACCTGGGATTCATGAACTGTAATTCCGATGAAGGCGACGATGTAGGACTTCAGCAAGACAACCTTTATTGTTGGGTTCACAACTGCGACATGTTTTATGGTGATGCAGGAAAAGACAAAGACCAAGTCAAAGGCGATGGTTCTCTCGACTGCAAAAAATCCAATTATATAACATTCTCATATAACCGCTTCTGGGACAATGGAAAATGTAATCTCTTAGGATTATCCGAAGGAACTAATAGTTATGATTCATCACCATACTATATCACATATCATCACAACTGGTATGACCATTCTGATTCACGTCATCCACGTGCAAGATATTACAATGCACACGTCTATAACAACTATTATGACGGCAATTCCAAATACGGAGCAGGTGCATGTCTTGCAGCCTCAGTCTTCATGGAATCAAACTATTTCAGAAATTGTACATATCCTATGATGATTTCCATGCAGGGCTCTGACGTATATGCTGGAGGCACAAAGCGCGACACAAAAAACAACCCTACATTCTCTAATGAAAATGGTGGTATGATCAAAGCATACAACAACTATATGACTGGCTCATACACATTCATACCATATAACTCCAACAAATACTATTTGAAAGGCAAAGAAGTGTCTGTAGGTGATATAAACTCGTCTGTGGATTTTGACGCATATGTGGTAAATAACGCATCTTCACAAGTTCCGTCTTCTGTGGTTTCAGTAGCAGGAAGCAATCGTTATTCTAACTTCGACACTGATAATAATGTAATGTATAGCTACTCTGCACAATCACCAGCCGACGCCGTAACTACAATCAAAGGCAACTATGGTGCAGGACGTATGCAACACGGAGATTTTCAATATACATTTAACAATAGTGCTGATTCCGACCACGATGTGGACACAAATCTTAAGAATCTGCTGACTAATTACAAAAACGACGACCTTATTGGAATTCTCAAAGATAATGCTTCATATAATGGTGGCGGTAACTCAAACGAAGAAGTTACAACCCCTCCTGCTGGTGAGACAAGCATGCAAGGACTCAAATTCTGGGAATGGGACGGAGTTGGAGCGGACGCTGCTATCACCGGTGCTTTAGACAACAACTTCAAGACAGGTTCTATTTCAGGAGGTGCATTACTTTGGGGAGATGGAAGTGTTATCATCAACCACTACACAGACCTCACAGGTTACAACACTCTTAAGATCTACGGTTCTAATGGTATTCAACTTAGAGCTATATTCAACCGTCAAACTCAAGACGACGAAGCTAAAGACTTCATCGAAAAGAACGTAACTATCGAAAACGGTGTTGCTGTATTCGATCTTAGCGACATCACTCCATATGTACACCTTA
>JAIKZH010000027.1 GCA_024682395.1 Bacteroidaceae bacterium | reverse complement strand
AAATGTCGGTTAAAGAAATCAAATTGGAGTAAAATATTTGTATATATTTAAAAAATAAGGGAATTATTTTATAACTTTGCAATATAGATTTATTTATATCACATATATTAGCAACTTAAAGATGGGAAGATTTTTAGCTATTGATTATGGAAAGAAACGTTCAGGTATAGCCGTAACAGATGTTCTTAATTTGATTTCAAATCCATTGACTACAGTTGAAACTACTCAATTGTTTGATTTTATAGCTGAATATGTCTCAAAAGAAGATGTTGAACGTATTATAATTGGTAAGCCTTTACAAACAAATGGTGAATATTCTGAGAATATGAAACGTGTTGAGCCCTTTTATAATAGATTAAAGAAATTATACCCATCTATCATTATTGAATATTTTGATGAACGATATACTTCAGTATTAGCTCACAAAGCAATATTAGACAGCGGAATTAAAAAGAAAGACAGACAGAATAAAGCATTAGTAGATAAAATAAGCGCTTCAATCATTCTTGAAGGATATATGGAGCATTTGAGATTCACAAACGAACATAAATAATTGAAAAAAATATAATATTATGATACTTCCAATGTATATATTTGGACAGTCAGTGTTGAGACAAGAAACTGAGGAGATTTCCAAAGACTATCCAAATCTAAAAGAATTAATAGATAATATGTTTGAGACAATGAAACTTGCTGAAGGCGTCGGATTGGCTGCTCCTCAGATAGGCCTCCCTATTCGCATGTTTGTTGTCGATTTAGATGTGTTACAAGATGAATTTCCACAATACAAGGATTTCTTCCGTGTGTATATAAATCCTGAAATTCTTGAAGAAAGTGAAGAAACTTGTGTTATTGAGGAAGGTTGTTTAAGTATTCCTGGAATTCATGAAGGTGTACGTAGAGCATCTTCTGTTCATGTGAAATACTATGATGAGAATTTTGAATTACATGATGAATGGCTCGATAACTTTGCTGCACGAGTTTTCCAACATGAATATGATCACCTTGAAGGCATACTTTTTGTGGATCATGTTTCTTCATTACGAAAACAATTGATTAAGAAGAAATTAATCGCAATGAAAAAAGGTCAAATACGATGTGATTATAAAATAAAGAAGAATCACGGTTAGACTCAAGACGATGTACAGACACAACACTAAAAGACAATGTAAAACGATAATTAAGTGCAGTTTTGTTCGTTACTTAATTATCTTTTGTCTGTGTTTGTCTTATAGTAATAATGTCTGTGCTCAGATTAACATTGACCGAATGATAAAAATAGGTCGTAATGCGCTTTATTATAATGATTATGTGTTATCTATACAATACTTTAATTCTATAATAGAGTCCCGCCCTACCCTGTTTTATCCTTATTTTTATCGTGCTTTAGCTAAGTTTTATCTTGAGGATTATGTGGGAGCAACAAAAGATTGTACAAGTGCTATTGATTTGAATCCTTATTATCACGAGGCATACAAAGTACGTGCTTTATCGTATATTAATCAAAATTACTACAAAGAAGCCGCTGAGGATTATAAGAAGTTACTCAACCTATCTTCAGATGATCCAAAGGACTGGCAAAATTTTGCATGTTGTTATATTAATTTAGACAGTCTTGAACTTGCAGATTCAACCCTAATTTACATATCTAAAAGATGGCCAGACATTGCTGATATTTATGTGATACGTGCTCAATTAATGATGCAGCAGAACAACATGACGATGGCCGATTCTTTGATAGATACAGCTTTAAAACATGAAGCATATAATGTAAAGGCTTTAACAGCAAAATCAAAACTATTGATGGCAAAAGAAGATTTTTCTAATGCTGAGCCGGTACTTAATGAAGCCCTACGATTACAGCCTATCAATACCCATAATTTAATAAATCGAGCATTGTGTAGATATCATTTAAACAATTATCGTGGAGCAATGCAAGATTATAATACAGCTCTTGAAATTGATTCTACTAATTTTATTGGTAGATATAATCGTGCTTTACTTTTAAAAACTGTTGGAGAAGATTATAAAGCAATAAACGATTTCAATTATATATTGAGCATAGACCCTAATGATATAATGTCGCTATTTAATAGAGCTGTGTTGTTAGATCAAACAGGAGACTATAGAGGTGCTATTCGTGATTATACTCGAGTAATTTCAGAATATCCTAAGTTTATATATGTTTATCAATTGCGAGCTGTTGCCCGACGTAAAATCGGTGATATAAATGGTGCTATTCGTGACGAAGATCATATATTCCGTGAAACGATCGCGCACAGATATGGATATTCAACAAATACAAGCAGATTGAAAAGTAAAACCAGAAAGAAATCACAGATTAACATAGATGAATATTCTAAATTAGTGGTACAAGATGACGAAGATGAGGAAATCCAATATGAAAGTGAATTAAGAGGTAAGATTCAGAATAAGGAGTTTGAAATCAAGTTATTGCCGATAATTATAATCACTAATGTCGAGAACACGCCAACCGATATTCAGTTGACGGATTACAGAATACAAGCATACAATATACAGAACGCCACTCTTAATAATTTTAAGAAAGGTGTTGAACTTTGTGTAAGTGCCGACGATAAACGATTGGATGCTGCTGATTCAAAAAAGAATAAAACATTAAACAACAATAGTAAAATAAACAACAATAATTATATGAATATAATATATTCACAAGCTGAGGAATGTTTTTCTAATGTCATATCTGACATTCCAAATCTTGCTGAAGCATATTATAATCGTGCTATAACCCGAGAAATGCAGGGAAAACTAATTGATGCAAAGGATGACCTTGATAAGGCCATTAAAATAAATCCAGTATTTGCCAAAGCTTATTTTAATAGAGGAATTAATCATTACAATCAAGGTAATTTGAATGATGCTATGAAAGATTTAAGTAAGGCTGGCGAACTGGGTATTCATCAAGCATATAGTATAATGAAACAATTAAAACAATAATGATTTATGAAAAAAATTATGTCAATTGCAACCATTTTAGTTATGGTTCTTTTATCAGTTTCTTGTGATAAATATGATGTATCTTGTTCTGTTCCTATTTTTGACGGACTGACTATTACTCCTGATCAATGTAATGCCAACGATGAGGTTAAGATAACACTAAACATAAAGAGTCCGGGAAAGAATGCTTATATTTATGAGTCTGTATTCGTTATCTATAATGGTTCTAAGGAGGTTTCAAGAACCACTCTATCAAAAAATGAATTTAATCTTAATTACAATACTTATAAAATTAAAGCCCCAAAAACTCCTGGTACATACACAATTTCGATACTTCCAAGAATCTCATTTACAGCTGGAAACGTTATTTATCCAACTAATCAACCAAGTGAACAGAAAGCTAAATTGGTTGTGCTTGATGATGAAGAATAATATTTTTTTATTAATCATTAAACATTATAACCATATTCCCAATGAAAAAACTTTTAATATTAATTACCTTTTCAATTCTTGGATTAGAAACTGTTCGAGCTGCACATCCTGATTCTGTGTATATCTTCACATACGGAAACCCACAGAACCCGAAAGATGGTCTACATCTATCGTGGAGTATCGATAACGATAAATGGAATGAAATAGGTCATAACTACTCAGTAGTAAAGTCTGATTTTGGTTCATGGGGAAGTCAAAAAAACATGTTCACTCCTTCCGTATTGAAAGATGGTGATAAATGGTATGCGGTTTGGTCTTTGGGAAAAGACATAAATCAATTTGCCACAACATGTTCAAAAACTCTTACATTATGGAAACCACAAGATTATCCGTTTGTAAAAAAGGGATTGTCGGTTTTATATCCAGTTTTATCAAAGAAAAACGATAGTTTTGTTGTTTCATTTAAATCTACGGATAATAAATTTTACCAAGTATCAAGCAATGACTTTATTAATTGGTCTGAAGCCGTTGAAATTGAATCAAATAAACATAACGCTGCAAGAAAGTCCATTACAATAAGAAATATTGAGCGCATTGGTGACGTTTCACGCATTACTTGGGATATGTTAAACAACATACTCAATCAAGTTGCTGTAACTGAACAGAATAACGCTAAGTATCGTGAAAGCATGCGTGATGACTCTAAACGTTTTGCTAATTTGAATAATGTTTCGGCTTCATTATCATTGAATTATGACAAGTCAAAATCTATAAGTCCCGACCTTATTGGAATTTTCTTCGAGGATATTAGTTATGCTGCCGATGGTGGTCTTTATGCAGAACTAATTCAAAACAGAGACTTTGAATATACACCACTTGATAATAATGTATGGAACTCACAGTCTTTCTGGAGATTAGAAGGCGAAGGGTCAAACTGGGAAATAAGTACTGCCTCCCCTATTCATGCCAACAACTCACATTATTCGGTCTTAACAACTAAGTCACAAGGAGCATCCTTGGTTAATGTCGGATTTGATGGTATATCTTTAAAAAAGGGCGAAAAATATAATCTCTCATTATTTCTAAAAACATTAGACGGAAAAAGTCATAAAGTCTGTGTACAATTGCTTGATAGTACAAATGTTGTCGCCGAAACCATCTTGTCAACTGCATCAGATTGGAAGAATCTGAAGAAGACATTGATTGCAAAGTCAGATACAAAAAATGGTAAATTAGCTATAAAACCTTTAGATGAAGGCAAGATAGCTATCGACTTTGTAAGTTTGTTCCCTCAAAACACATTTAAAAACAGAACAAATGGCTTGCGTAAAGACCTTGCGCAATTATTAAACGACATGCATCCTCGTTTTGTGAGATTCCCTGGTGGATGTGTTTCGCATGGACAAGGTTTACACAATATGTACAGATGGGTAAACACTGTTGGGCCATTATGGGAAAGAAAGCCCTTATCAAATATCTGGAGCTATCATCAAACAGCCGGATTAGGCTTTTATGAATATTTCCAATTTTGCGAAGATATAGGAGCCGAACCACTTCCTGTTTTGCCTGCAGGGGTTAGTTGCCAGAATTCATGGCGTGATGGTCATGGTCAACAAGGAGGTCTTGCTTTTGAAGGAGAAAAACAAGCTCTTGGATTCAACGATCTCCCAACTATGGAAGAATATTTACAAGAACTATTAAATCTCATAGAATGGGCAAACGGAGATCCTAAAAAGTCAAAATGGGCAAAGATGCGTGCCGACGCAGGTCACCCAAAACCATTTAATTTAAAATATCTTGGTATTGGTAATGAGGATCTGATAAGTGAGGTTTTCGTAAAACGATTCAACTACCTTAATAGAGCTATAAAAGCGAAATATCCTGAGATTCAAGTAGTCGGAACAGTAGGACCATTTTTCGATGGAAGTGATTATGAATATGGTTGGGAACTTGCTCGTAAGGAAAATGTTGATATCGTAGATGAACACTATTACGTAAGTCCAGGATGGTATATCCATAATCAAGATTTCTACGATAAGTATGACCGTAAAGGCACAAAAGTTTATCTTGGCGAATGGGCAAGTCAAAATCGCTATATGGAGAATGCTTTAGCTGAAGCGTTGCATCTGATAAACCTTGAACGTAATGCCGATGTTGTAGTCATGTCAAGTTATGCACCGCTGTTTTGTCATGAAAAGCATGCAAAATGGAATCCTGATATGATATATTTTGATAACGACGGATATACTTTAACTCCAAGTTATTATGTTCAGATGTTGTATGGACAAAACAACGGAAAGAAATATATTCCTGGAAACTTGAAAATACAAGGCAATGAGGATGTAAATCTTCGTGTAAATTCTTCTGTAGTTGAAGCAGAAAATGGTGACCTAATAATCAAATTGGTAAATCTATTACCTGCAAGTGTTGACATGTCAATTGATTTGGGTGATTTATCTGCATTTAGCAAAACAGCTAAATTGTCGGTTCTCTCAGGTGAACCATACGATAAAGAAGTACAACCAGTTTATAGTTCAATCGAGGTTAAGAATAACATGACTTATTCTTTGCCAAAATACTCGTTAAGCGTAATAAGAATTAAAAAGAACAAATAATAAACATGTTCAATATAAGTGAAATATTTCATAAGTTAGAGAGAGGGAATACCCCTCTCCCTACCCTTTTCACTTATCCATTTCAGTACACTCCTCATCCCTTATCAATAGTTGCTTGTGATGAGTTGAAAGAATACCTTCGCACACAAGATCAATGGTCCGAAGAGATTCAAAGAGGAAAAATGTTTGGTGTTTTAGTTGTTAAGAATAATACTGATGAGAATATTTATTATTTAGCAGCATTTTCCGGACTACTCAACAAAAGTAATAATCAACAGGGCTTTGTACCCCCTGTGTACGACTCCTTTCGTGAAGATGGTTATTACATAACTAAAAATAATGCCATTTGTGAAATGCCTGAATGTGAAGAGAAACACAATCAATCACGTGAATTACAACAATGGCTTTTCAAACAGTATAAATTCCTTAACGCAAGAGGAGAGATTCAGAATTTGATAGACATCTTTGAACAAGAAACATGTAGAATCCCCCCTTCTGGAGCAGGAGAATGTTGTGCGCCTAAACTCTTACAATATGCATATCTCAATCACATGCAGCCATTATGTATGGCAGAATTTTGGCTTGGAGATTCACCTCAAGGAGAAGTGCGATATGATGGCGAATATTATCCCGCTTGTCATGCTAAATGTAAGCCTATTTTGCGTCATATGTTGCAAGGATTAGATGTAGAAGAAAATCCACTTATTCCGCGGATGCGCATGAAGGCAGAAAAGATGAAAATCATATACGAGGATGATTACTTGATAGCTGTAAATAAACCAGAGGGAATGTTATCAGTAAAAGGTAACGTTGATGCACCAAGTGTTGAAGAACGTATCCAAACGATGTATCCCGACATAACAGGTCCATTAATTGTACACAGACTTGATATGGATACGTCGGGCATAATGATCATAGCAAAGAACAAAGAAATACACAAGGCTCTTCAAACTCAATTCTTTAAACGAGAAATAACTAAAAAATATGTAGCCTTGCTTGAACGTGAAATAACCAGTAAGAAAGGGATAATAGAACTTCCGTTAAGTCCTAATATTATGGACAGACCGCGTCAAATGGTGAATTATGAGCATGGAAAGAATGCTATTACCGAATATGAAGTCGTTGAAGTGAAGGATGGTTTAACTCGCATTCATTTTTATCCTCATACAGGCAGAACCCATCAACTGCGAGTACATGCAGCTCATCAAAATGGATTGAATGCGCCAATTTTAGGTGACAGACTATATTCCAGAACATATACAGAAAGTCATCCGCGTCAATCTATGTCAACAAAATTAGACGAGTACGATCATAGAATGTATCTGCATTCACAATCAATAGAATTCACCCACCCTATTTTAAATAAACGCATACTTCTTGAAGTTAATCCCGATTTTTGAAGAAAATAACGATTATGAAAATTTTATTGTTAGGAGAATATAGTAATGTTCATTGGACACTTGCCGAAGGACTGAGAGCACTTGGACACGATGTTACAGTAATCAGCAACGGTGATGGTTGGAAAAACTATAAACGTGATATCAACCTGAAACGCAAATCCTTAGGTAAGTTTGATTCCATAAAGTACTACATTGATATTCTAAGGACCAAACATAAAATGAAAGGATATGATATTGTTCAAATCATCAATCCGATTTTCTTTGATCTACGTGCATGCCGAATGAGATCGTTTTATGATTTTCTTAGAAAAAACAATAAGAAAATCGTTTTAGGTGCATTTGGTATGGATTATTATTGGGTAAGCACTTGTATTGATTGTAAAACATTTAGATATAGTGATTTTAATATTGGAAATCGTTTGCGTATTGACGAACCATGTAATAAACCATTTGTAGATGAATGGCTTGCTAACGAAAAGGCCGATTTAAATAAGTATATTGCTAACGACTGCGATGCTATTGTGTCTGGTTTGTATGAATATGATTGTTGTTATCGTCCTCACTACCCTAATAAAACAACATATATACCATTTCCTATAAAACAATCAGAAGAGAAGTCATCACGAATGTCTTTGGAATCAATAAATAAAGTTCGTTTTTTTGTGGGTATTCAGAAAAGCAGAAATGAATATAAAGGTACAGACATAATGCTCAGAGCATTAGAGCGAGTTCATAAAAAATACCCTGATCAATGCGAAATCATCAAAGCCGAGAATGTACCTTTTGACGAATATTCAAAAATGATTCTTTCTTCCGATGTGTTACTTGACCAATTATACAGCTATACACCTGCAATGAATGCATTATTGGCTATGAGTAAGGGATTGGTCGCTGTAAGTGGTGGAGAACCTGAGAATTACGCCATTCTTAATGAAACAGAATTACGTCCGATTATCAATGTATTACCTAATGAAGACGATTGTTTTAATAAAATGGAATGGCTTGTACTGAATAAGTCTCAGTTGCCTCAATTAAAAAGTGAATCCATTGAATATATCAAGCGTCACCATGATTATATAAAAGTGGCTAAAAGATATTCTGATTTATACAGTCAACTACTTTCATAACATCAGAATCTGCCATAGATTGACTGATTGGGATACTTAATTCATCATTACCCCATGTTTCAGCAATAGGTAACACATACGTTGTGTCTATATTAAGGCGTTTCAATTCATTTTTGAATGCATCCTGTTTATGAATAGGTGTAGGATAATGTATGATTGTATCAATATTGTTCTTTTTTAATATTTCACGTAGATATTCTCTGTTTTTACATTTTACAGCATAAACATGATACACGTGACTTCCATCATTAGTAAAAGGAAGTAATTCTATTGCAGGATGACATATATGTTCTGTGTAGTATTTTGCAATCTCGCGTCTGCGGATATTATCCGAGTCGAGTCTGCGTAGCTTAACACGTAAAACAGCGGCTTGGATTTCATCAAGACGACTGTTGACTCCCATTACAGAATGTACGTATTTTTCCTTTGAACCATAATTTGCCTTCATTCTGACCATTTCTGCTAAGTTGGCATCATTGGTGGTGATAGCCCCCCCATCCCCTATTCCTCCGAGGTTCTTACCTGGATAGAAACTAAAAGAACCGGCGTCGGCATTGTTTCCAGCACGTTTGCCGAATAAAGATGACAATTCTAATCCGTTATAAGAATTATATATTGCGCCATGAGCTTGACAAGCATCTTCCAGTACTTTTAGATTATGTTTTTTGGCTATTTTATTGATTACATCCATTTCACACATTTTTCCATACATGTGAACAGGAATGATAGCGCGTGTTTTTTCTGTTATTAAAGATGGTATTAGTGATTCGTCGATTGTGGCATTTTGTGTGTGAGGCTCGGTTAATACAGGCACCAAACCAGCTCTAAATACAGCTATTGCAGTGGCTATAAATGTGTTAGCAGGAAGAATTACTTCATCACCATCATTCCAACCCAACAATTCTTTCCAACTCATCAATACCAAAGTCAATGCATCGAGTCCATTACCAACACCAACACAGTATTTAGTACCTACATATTCAGCAAATTCATGTTCAAACAACTCTACCTCACGTCCTTGGACGTACCAACCGCCTTTTATCACATCACGAACAGTATTGAAGAGTTCCTCTCCGAACGAATCATTTACACGCTTTAAATCTTGATATTTCATATATTAAAAAGCAAAAATATTTGCATTAAAGGTACTAAAACCACGAATCTATTATCAATAAAAATGTTCTTGCTGCAGATAACCTAAAATTTATGATTGTAAACATCAAATAGTCGATATTGATAAATGTCTGACCATTGTCATAAAGTTCACAACCCACTACTTGTTGTGTAGCAACTTCAGAAACATAATTATATGATGCAAATATAAGCAATAAATGTGAAATGAAAAAGATTTTGAAAATAATTATATATACATACATTGTAGAATTATAAATAATCACTAACTTTGCCATATGATTCTCAAACAGATATCCATACTGAATTATAAGAATATTCAAGAAGCCAATCTTGAATTCTCACCCGGTATTAATTGCTTTATAGGCATGAACGGTGAAGGAAAAACTAATATATTAGATTCAATATATTTTTTATCCTTTACAAAGAGTGCTACAAATAGCATCGATTCAATGAATATCCGTCATGATCAGGATTTTTTTATGTTACAAGGTGAATATAATCTGGACGATGTTGATGAGCAGATTTATTGCGGAATGAAACGCGGACAGAAAAAAATATTCAAGCGTGGAGGTAAGGCCTATAAGCGTATTGCAGATCATATCGGCCTTTTACCAATTATCCTTGTTTCACCAAATGATCAGATATTAATTATTGGAGGTAGCGATGAACGTCGCAAATTTATGGATATGTGTATCTCTCAATATAATAAAGAATACATGTACTCTTTATTGAAATATAATAAAGCCCTTCAACAACGAAATATGCTACTGAAGAACGAGAGTGTTGATGTTGATGAGGAAATATTATGTGCATATGAGGAGATGATGGCTGAAACTGGAGAATATATTTATCAGCAACGCAAATCCTTCGTTGAAGAGATGATTCCTGTGTTTCAGAAATATTATTCACGTATTTCTGGAAATCATGAACGAATTGGATTAACCTATATAAGTCATTGTCAACGTGGACCTTTGCTCGAAATAATACAACGCGACAGAGCTCGCGATTTTATTATGGGATATTCACTTCATGGTATTCATCGTGACGATCTTGATATGACAATAAATGACTATTCATTGAAACGTGAAGGTTCGCAGGGACAAAGTAAGACTTTCTTGATTAGTCTTAAGTTGGCACAATTCCATTTTCTAAAACAAACAGGTTCGCACACGACACCAATATTATTGTTAGATGATATCTTTGATAAGCTTGATTCTCAGCGAGTTGAACAAATTATCGCATTAACAAGTGAAGAGGATTTCGGACAGGTTTTTATTACAGATACAAACAATGAGAATTTAGACAGAATATTAGCCAACAAGCATGATAATTATAAGTTGTTTAACGTTTGTAAAGGTGAAATAAATAATCTATGAGACGTAGCAAATCTGAAAGTATAGGAGATATCATCAAACGCTATCTTCGTAGCGAAGGACTTGAAACTCCCTTAAATCAGCGAAAATTAATAAATTCATGGTCTGATGTAATGGGACAAGCCATAAATAAATATACAAAAGAAATATATATATCCAATCAAACACTCTACGTTAAACTTTCTTCCCCTATTTTGCGTCAAGAACTTATGATGCAACGTCAAAGTATTGTAAAACGATTAAATGAGGCTGTAAAAGCTCAAGTGATTACAGATATAGTATTTAGATAAACTGCTGATTACTTGTAGAATTTTTTTCAGAAACTTCGCATCATGGCTGCAATGAGCACAATATTATAATTGAAGAATATAATCGAAACTAATATATGAATATCTGATTTTTTGAAACCACTGGATGTTAATCCGTCAGCCGAAAGTCTTTGTCGTAAATTCATCCTTTTTTGTACTTGTTTCAAAATATAGTGAAACAGATATCCGATACCAATTCCAAGGATTAACCCTACTGTAACATCCCCGAGATAATGTACACCCAAGTAAAGTCTAGTAAAGGTTGTTGTTATCGACCAGAAATATAGAGTAAAAGTTAGTACTTTATTTCTAAATAGAAGGGCCAGAAACGTTGCCATACAGAAAGTATTGCATGCATGTCCTGAGAAGAAACCGAAACGCCCTCCCCTATAGCCTTCTACAACATCGATTAGATACATAATTTGTGGATCTTGAGTAGGACGCCATCTTGCAACAGTTGGTTTTACTAATCCAGAGCAGATTCTGTCGGCTACGAATATCATCAATCCGATAGTTAATAATATAATAAACCCTTCTTTTACATTTTTATTATGGAAGATAATATATATTATTGCAAGGATTACCAAACTCCATGACCAAGTATTGGTTACTGTTATCATGAGATTGTCCCAAAATAAAGATTCACTTCCGTTTAAAGCAAGTGTTGCTTGTTGATCAAATTGTAATATCGGGTTCATATATAGTGTGTTAATTAAGTAATTAAGATGATGGTTGTTTATTGATTTATATCTCTTCAAAAGCAGATTTTGCAATCCAACCTTGTTTGCCTTCCTCTAATAATACCTCGTACCATTTCGACATTCTGTCTATTATTTCAACTTTAGCTCCTTCATGTATGACAAACAAATCAGTAGATGTTTCTGACGGAGAACTTTTTACTGTCACTGCAGAGTCTGTGATTATTGCATACTGATGATTCTTGTTAACTAAATATTGAGATAATGCACATAAATTTGCCAAGAATGTTATTATTAAACAGAATAAACCAGCGTAAAGCGAGATTTTTCTATACAATGTTTTTGAACTATATATATAGAAAGTGATACATGTTAACATTATGATAAATGTCAATAATGCGATAAGCATCCACGTTGATATGGTTGTAATATTAGATAACTGTTTCCACCATGTTATGAAGAACATTTCGCTTGCAGGAACCACTTTGTCTGCAGTTTTTCCTCTGGCAAAAGCAAGATTGGCCTTGATGTCGTCATCGCTTGGATCTAAACGCAGTGCACGTTCATAGTTTAAGATGCACAACGCAATTTTTCCTTGCTTATAATAGCAGTTTCCAAGATTATAATAGACTTCAGGTGATGCTCCGAATTGTTTTGTGATTGTTTCATATATCTCAGAGGCTTGGTCATAATCACCTTTAGCATATAAGTTATTTGCATTTTCCCATAGTTTCTCAGGACTGTCAACATTTGATGTTCCACCTTGATTAGCTGCATATACACAATTTGCACAACTAAAGAGAACGGCAAGAACTAAAACTGCCATCTTGTTTTTCTTGAAGATAGATTTTTTATTAATGCGTAATCTATTTTCAATCTGTGTTATAGTATTTATTGCCATATTATATACATTCTCCATATTCTGACTTTCATCTCCTGGAGCATATCTTGCGAATTCACAATCATTTAATGTCTTAATAAATTGGTCTGTAAGCTCCTGAGGAACGTTATTGCTAGCTAATTTAGCGTTTATATTATCTTTATTTAGAGTAGCTTGTGGAATATTGAGTTTATCTGCAATATATCCGTATAATGCACGCATGACTTCATCATAGAAGTTGTTTTTGTCGGCTTGTGTTAATAACTTAGACGCAATCTTCATGCGTTTGAGTGCCACCTTATTAGCCTGATGTCCTCTTACAAATGCCAAATTAGAATGTTCTTCTCGGCGTTTTCTCCACAAGATTACAACAATTGCAAATATTAATAAAGCAACAATATATGCAATCATATATGTCCAGAATGTAGAACGTGCAAAATTAGAATTATGGAAAGATAAACCATCTTTCTTTATATATCTGATATCTTGGGCTAATTCTTTTACATTTTGTTGGTTATTTGTATAATCAGACATGCTGTTGTTTGATTTACCACCTTTTTTGACATTAATTGTGTATGGCTCAGTTGTAATAGTCTTATATGTGCGTGATGAAGTATCAAAATATACAAAATCCAATGCAGGTATTGTATATGTTCCTGCATGGCGAGGCACAGCAATATATTCAAACTCTTTTACACCAGTTAACCCCTTGTTAGTTAATTCAAATTTGTTATTTACTTTCGAATCATATGTTTCAAAGTCCTTAGGGAAATCAATTTTTGGTGCATCAATCAACTTGAGATTACCAGTTCCGTTGAGCCTTACTTTTAATGTAATGGCATCGTTAGAGTAAACCTCCTTGCTGCTTATCGTAGAAGATATGTTAAATGAACCAACAGCACCCGAAAAGTTCTTAGGTTTGTTGGGTAGAGGTAAAACATTTATATTTATTGCAGGTGCAACTATTTTCTTTCTAACTTCGGTATATGCATCTAAACCATTTAACATGGCATCAATGATGTCCATATTGTTATTTTGATGTGCAATGGTTCCTTCAAAAGTCGTTGGAGGAATTGTAAGTTTACCTGTTTTTTGAGGGAAGACAAGATATTGTTTCCATACCAAAGTACTATAATACTTTCCGTTTATAACCTCTCTATTTGGTGTTTTGTTGTTTGATTGTGGTATTTCTTGTATTTGGAAACCATCAAGAGCAGGTGTTTTATTGTCAAGACTTGTTAGTTGAGTAGAACTATTTACATATAATTTGTATGTAACGAGGATTGCTTCCTGTTCATATACGTTTGTGCTTGAGGCTGTGGATGTTATATATACATCTTTGCCCGATGGAGCTTGTTGAGGTCGTTCTGATTGATTCTTCTTTGATGGCTGTGAGTAGTTTGAATAACCATGGTAGTTACCATTATTAACTACTTGAATCTTTATACTTTGAGATTTTATTG
Organism: Bacteroidaceae bacterium; assembly: GCA_024682395.1. GTDB lineage: Bacteria > Bacteroidota > Bacteroidia > Bacteroidales > Bacteroidaceae > Colivivens. The sequence goes on along the minus strand of JAIKZH010000027.1, from coordinate 24,063 downwards.
TCTTGCCATTGACCACAACCGATGCAGGTTTCACAACAATTGTACCTGCCCTTTCAGCCATTAGGGTGAAAGTGAAGGTTTGTGTACTTGTGGTTTTACTGGTATATTTTCCATTTGTGATAACAACATTACTACCACTGGATGACAAAACCACAGGTCCATATAATACCTGTAGTCCTGAAAAGTCGGGATATGAAACTCTTGATACATCTGTAGAGTTTATACTATATTGTATTCTGAATTGCTCCCCTACTTCAACCATTGATGGCGCCTCCACACGTAATGCTAAATTATCAGCCATCATGTGTGTAACTGCGAATATTATTAATGTAAATGATATAAGCAATTTTTTCATGTCGTTTTATCTTTGTATTGATATTATTCTGTTTATGTAATAGACTAAATTTACCAATCTTTGTTTAATCCTCTACGATGTCCATTTTCGGTTTTCTTAATTTTCATTTGCACATTTTTTTCTGATTGTTGTGCAGAATTAAGAAGTTGTATCATCGTTTTATCGTCTATAGACTGGTCTTGTTTGTCTTGATTCTGATTTTGCTTCTTTTTGTTTTTAGAGTCGTCTGACTCCTTTTTTTCGTCGTTTTTATTTTTATCTTTTTTGTCTTGATCTTTATCCTTATTCTTGTCTTGATCTTGCTTGTTTTCTTTATCTTTATTATTGTCTTTATTTTTGTCTTTGTTGTCCTTGTCTTTATCTTTGTTCTTATCCTTATCTTTATTGTCTTTGTTTTTGTCCTTATTATCTTTATTTTCCTTATTGTCTTTGTTATTGTTTTGATTTTTCTTAATTAGATATTGAGCCATAGCCAAGTTATACCTTGTTTCATTGTCGTTAGGATTATGGCGCAATGCGCTCTTGTATAATTCCGCTGCTTTTACAAAAAATTCTTGACTATTAGGATTCTTCGATTTCATACACATCATACCTTGAGCATAAAATATATTTCCCATGTTATGATAGATATATGCTTTGTGCTCGATTTTGCTGGCTTCTTGTTGTAATGCCTTTTTATAATATTCTACCGCGATGGAATCTTGTCCTTGATACACAATGGAATTAGCCATATTATAGAATGCCTCCAGAGAAGGTGCTTTTTCTAATGATTTTCTATAATAAGTTTCGGCTTTTGAGTAATTTTTATTTCGAAATGCTTGATTTCCCAAACGAATATAGTCTCTATAACTTGTTTGTGCCGACATATGCGCAACGATACAAACAAGAGATAGAATCATCAGACTCACAATGCGTATCATTCTATTGTTTATATATGGTGTCATAACTTTAATGTTCATATTTTCAGTGACTTAAAGAATCGGTTTATAAAATTGTTCTTTTTATCCATTATGCAAACCTCAACAATCATTACTAATATTAGTAAGATAGCAACAGCAATAAATTGTTCGTCGTATTCAGAATACATTGTTGTTGTGATGTCATCCTTTTGCATCTTGGAGATCTCGTTTTCCAACATTGCTTGTGCTTCATCTGTTCTGTCCACGTGGATATATACACCACCGCTGGCTTGAGCAATTTCTTTCCCTACAGATTCGTTTAGTTTTGTTGTAACAACGTTACCTTGTTCGTCTTTTTTGTATTCATTATTGCCAATTGGTATCAAACCGCCTTCGGTTGTTCCCACTGAGAGAACAAAGATTTTTATACCCATTTCTTTAGCTTCGCGTGCGGCTTGTAATGCTCCTTCTTCGTTGTCTTCTGCATCAGTAATCAAAATAAGAGCACGACCGATATTCTTGTTGTTCGAGAAATTTGCAATAGATTTCTTTATGGCATCACCAATATCTGTTCCTTGCATTGTAATTGTTTTAGGTGATAATTGTTCAAGGAACATTTTAGCTGATATATAGTCTGATGTCATTGGCAGAAGTGTTATTGATGTTCCTGCAAATGCCACCAGCCCCACTTTATCTTCATCGAACTGATCAATTAACTTACTGACAATCATCTGCGATTTTATTAATCGGCTTGGTGATATATCTTCACACAACATGGAATTTGACACATCCACAGCAATAACCGTTTCAATTCCTTGTCGCTTATATTCTTCGTTTCTCATTCCATATTGTGGACGAGCCAATATGAAAATGATTAAAGCCAGCATTATCATCATTAATGTGAATTTGATAATTGGGCGTATAGATGAGACGTCTGGCATTAACTGATTGATAAGTCGGATATCACCAAACTTTTTTATATTTTGTCGGCGTTTATATCTGATGAATATGAATGCTGCTATAAATATTGGAATCAATAGCAAAAGATATAAATATAATGGATGTCCAAATCTGAATAGCATCTGTTTTTACTTTTATGTTTTTTATTATATATTATTTTACAAATATCTTGTCTTAGTCTGCACTATAAATCATTTTGTTATGATATTATGGAAGTCTGCGTAATACGAAGATGCGCATAACAAGTTCTAATATGAAAATTATGAGTGCAGCAATTGCGAATGGTTCATACAGTTCGTTTCTTTTATTGAATTGCTTTACATTGAACTTTGTACGCTCAAGTTGATCAATATCATTATATATTGCATCTAATTCAGAATTCTTTTTTGCCCTAAAATATAAACCACCCGTATTTTTTGATATTTTGGTCATAGTTGGTTCGTCAATCTCAACAGGTAGTTGTATTGTACCCCCAGTTGGTGTTGGGAATGGTGCTAATCCTGTTGTACCGATACCTATGACATAAATCCTTATTCCAAGTTTTTTTGCGATGTCTGAAGCTGTTATAGGTGATATTTCTCCACTGTTATTCACACCATCTGTCAGCAGGATGATTACCTTTGATTTAGCCTTACTTTCACGAAGTCGCAGTATAGCATTCATAATACCATCTCCAATAGCTGTACCGTCATCAATTTTTCCAGTTAAAGCCATACGTGTGTCGGCTTGTCGGTATAAGTTCATCAGTGTGGCATGGTCGGTAGTCAGCGGGCATTGAGTGTATGCTTCTCCTGCAAAGAATGTTAAACCAATGTTGTCGTTAGTTCTTTTCTCAATGAAATTTTGAGCAATATCGCGTAATGCCTCTAATCTGTTAGGGTGAAAATCCTGTGTCAACATACTTGTTGACACATCTACCGCCATCATAATATCAATACCTTCAACGTCGGTATTACTCCATGAGTGTTTACTTTGTGGACGTGCAAGAATACATACTACAACTATGTATAAAAGACATCTTAAAATAAATGGAGTATGAATAAGGTATAACCTGAATGATTTAGGTTGTTGTTGATATTTGATAATTTCTGGCATCTTTATTGTTGGCAAACTCTTCTTATATCGAAGAATGTACCACACTATATATGGTATAAGTGCTAACAATAAAAGAAAGAAATATGGATTTTTAAACGTCATATCTTTAAATAAATAGATAATACAATATATAAATCAAATAGATTAAGCTTCCAATTGTCAATATTGAAAATACCCCAATCAATACGATCGTAATTATCTTACTGATTTTAGTGTTCTTATCCTCAACATAGACAAATTCTGGTTGATTGTTGATAGTTTCTTCTATTTTTGTTTTATTGATATACTCGATAACAGCAGCAAGATTTCTGTCGTTTTCGTTATTCAATGTTGTATATTTAGCGAATTTCACTAAATCGGCAGTTTCTAATAATTGACGTAACTCAGCCAATGATTCTTCGTCACCTTGTTCTTTTAGATGACTGATAATCTCGGAAGAAGTCATTTCCATAGCATTCACACCGAAACGATCGCTCATGTATTGGCGCAAAACATCAGTCAACTGAGTGTAATACTCTTTAGAGTTCTCGCTATAAACAAGATTTTCATCCTTTATCTTTTCGATTTTCTGTAGAGCCGATTTATGTGGAGAGATGCGATGACGATTACGTATTCTATGGAAGATTGATTTATTTCTCAACAATCGTATAATCATGAGAATCAACACCAACAAGAATACGACGAACAATATCATTGCAGGTACTCTTGATTTTATATCCGATTTGGAAATATTAATGTCTATTATCGGTTTTAATCCATATACGCTATCCACATGTGCGGTGTCAACATCAAGCGTATATACTTTCAATGCAAGATTATTTGACTTATATACCTTACCATTCACCTTCACTTCCATTGGGGGTATATAATATAATGATGAATCAAAAGATGTGATAATGTATTTTTGGGTTAACACTTGTCGTTTGCCATCATTAACCTTACTTGTGTCAATTGGTGATGAGCTTAAAACCTCTATGCCTGGAATAATCTGTTGTAATGAATCATAATGAGGAAACTTTACAGAAGCCTTACTGTCTGTACTTACCTGTAGTGTTATTCCAGTTTGTTGCCCAATAAAGATTGCTGTAGAGTCAATTGTGGCATCAACAGTGACTTGTGCGTTTATTGCCAGTATATAAAATTGAACTAATAAGAATACTATAATCTTTCTCATTACCTTATTGCTTTTTAACTCCTGCGTCTGAACAAATTAATCAAGGTCTTCACATAATCTTCATCTGTACGCACTGATATGCTATCAATATTTGCATGTGATAACATATCGCGCACTTTGTTTTGATGATTAATCCACCATTCATGATGTGCTCTGCGAACAGCCGACGAGGATGTATCAACAAATATCTCTTCATTAGATTCCGCATCACGAAGACGTATAATGCCAACATTTGGTAATTCGGTCATTCGTTGGTCATACACTTGTAATGCCACCATGTCATGTCGTCGGTTTGCTATTGTGAGTTCTTGTTGTAAATCCTTTTGATTATAAAAGTCACTAAGCAAAAATACTGTACAACGTTTTTTGATAGCATTTGTCATGAATTCTACAGCACCGCCAATGTCTGTTTGCCTACTTGTTGGTTGGAAATTCAATAATTCTCTTATTATCAACAGAATATGTTTCCTACCCTTTTTAGGAGGTATGAATTTCTCTATTTTATCAGAAAAGAATATAACTCCAATCTTGTCGTTATTCTGTATTGCCGAGAAAGCCAAGGTTGCTGCAATTTCTGTTATCATTTGACGTTTGGTTTGATTGATTGTTCCGAAGTCAAGACTTCCAGAAACATCAACCAATAGAATGACCGTCAGTTCACGTTCTTCCTCAAAGACCTTTATATAAGGGTGCCCAAATCGAGCTGTAACATTCCAATCAATATCGCGTACATCGTCACCATATTGATATTCGCGTACTTCGCTAAATGCCATACCGCGTCCTTTAAATGCAGAATGATATTCACCTGCAAATATATTGTTAGACAGCCCTTTTGTCTTAATTTCTATCTTGCGTACTTGACTAAGTAATTCCGCCGTTTCCATTAATCAAATAATATTAATAAGTATAAGAATGCTTCAAATTGAGTCCGTTTTATAATTATTGATTAAGGCACTTCTACTTTGTTAAGTATTTTGCTGATTATTTCCTCGCTTGTAACATTACTTGCCTCTGCTTCGTATGTCAGTCCGATTCTGTGACGTAAAACATCGTAGGCAACAGTTCGTACATCTTCTGGAATGACATAACCACGATGTTTGATAAATGCGTATGCACGGCTTGTCAATGCCAAATTAATACTTGCACGTGGTGAACCGCCAAACGATATTAGGCCTTTCAAATCCTTTAGATTATATTTCTCTGGATAACGAGTAGCAAAAACAATATCAGCGATATATTGTTCAATCTTTTCATCAATATAAACATCCTTAACCACTTTTCTTGCTGCTTCGATTTCTTCGAGGCTCATTATAGGTCGGATATTGATGTTATCATTATCGATATTCTGACGAATAATCTTCTTTTCTTCTTCGATTTTTGGGTAATCAATAACCACTTTAAGCATGAAACGGTCAACCTGTGCCTCAGGCAGTGGATATGTACCCTCTTGTTCGATAGGGTTTTGAGTTGCGAGAACCAAGAATGGTTTAGGTAGTTCGTAAGTATTTGTGCTTATAGTAACCTGACGTTCTTGCATTGCTTCAAGTAACGCACTTTGTACTTTTGCTGGAGCACGGTTAATTTCATCAGCAAGAACAAAATTTGCAAAGACAGGACCTTTCTTTACCTGGAAAGAACCATCTTTCTGACTATAAATCATTGTACCGATTACATCGGCCGGAAGTAGGTCTGGTGTGAATTGAATTCTGGAGAATTGTGCATCGATAAGTGATGCCAATGTCTTTATAGCCTTAGTTTTTGCCAAACCAGGAACACCTTCCAGAAGAACGTGTCCATTACTTAACAATCCGATTAAGAGTGATTCAACTAAGTGTTTTTGACCAATAATAACCTGTTCGATACCAGTTACTAAGTTTGTCACAAACACACTTTGACGTTCAATACGTTCATTTAGTTCACGTATGTCAATTGTTTCCATATTTTTGTTTTATTCTTACTTTATTATTCTTATTTTCCCTATTGCTTGTACACAAGTTTTTGTAAGTTCTTTGTGTTGTATTATTATGATGCAAAAATAACATTTTAAACTGATTATTGAGCATGTCTTTTAATAAAATTATCCTTGTAACACCATATTTTAAGACATTTTAAATGTTTACCTCTTTTATGGGTAGGAAATCTCAGTTTTTACGCATAATAATTTGTTTCATCCATTGTTGTAGTGTAGTATAGATGTATCTAAACACTTATCAGACAAAGTCGTCTCCGACATTCATTTGTACGTCGTTTACAAACTTACGAATTGATTGTTGGTCGTCTTTTTTGCATATCATTAATATGTTGCCTTCTTCAACAACAACATAGTTTTTCAAATCTTGTAGAATCGCAATTTTTCCTTCAGGTAGTTTCACTACACAATCTTCACAATTGTAAAACATGGCATTTGACTGGATTGACACATTACCTTCTTTGACTTTAGGTAATATATCGTACAATTGGTTCCATGTTCCGATGTCGTTCCACTCGAAATGACACTGCATAACATCTACATTATCAACTTTTTCAAGTATTCCTGTTTCAAGAGGAATATTAGGACAAATAGAGAACGCATCGTTTATGATCTCCATAACTTGTTTGCCCGACTTCATGTTTTTGCGTAATGTTTGCATTAGTGTACCAAATTCTGAAGACGAATTCTCCACTGATTCAATGAAGGTCTTGGCTGTCCACATGTAAAGTCCGGTATTCCATAAGAATTCCTTACTTTCGAAAAACAGCTTAGCAAATTCTATATTTGGTTTTTCAGTGAAACTCTGTGCTTTGAATATGTTTTTGTCCATTTCGTCAGATATTTGTATATATCCATATGTTGTCTCTGGACGTGTTGGGGCGATACCCATTGTAAGTAATCGGTTGTTTTTACTTATATATTCAAATCCTGAAAGTATGTCTTTTTGTAATTCATCCTCATGGTTTATCATTTGATCAGCTGGTGTGATCAACATACATGCGTTTTTGTTTTTATTTAAAAGATATACAGCAGCCCATGTTACACTTGGAACTGTATTTCTGCGCATTGGTTCCAATAGAAGATTCTCAGATGGAAGTTCAGGTAATTGTTTTTGTGTAATATCTTTGTAAATTTCATTAGACACAACAATAATATTTGATGGTTCAATGAATTTTCTATATCGTTTGTAGGTCATCTGTAACAAACTTTCTCCAGTACCCATTATGTCCAAAAACTGCTTTGGATGTTTAAAACTACTGCTTGGCCATAAACGAGAACCTATTCCTCCCGCCAATATTACACAATAATAATTCTTATTCATGTCTTTATGTTTATGAAAAATCGTTCAAAAGGTTGTGTATAATCTGTGTTCTTGTTAAAACAACAAAGTATTTAAATATTTAAGTATTATATTTAGATTGTAAGATTGTGATATCAAATCACTTTTGTGAATGCTAAATTAATCAAAAAATAAGACACAAAAAAATCTTATGGATAAAAGTGTGTAAATTTTAAGAAATATTACGATAATCTCAACAATTATTACTACTTTTGCAAAAAGCTATAACAATTTATACATATATGCATTTAATCATACCAGCAATTATAACAATAATTATCATACTTATTCTATCTAAAAAGAATATGTTACATCGCAAAAACGATGTATCATCTCGATATCCTATATATCGTCCAAATAGTTCGGTCAATGTATGGGAAACTAAATTATCAGGTATTACTTATAAATGTACACGAGATGATGTAGGTGTCGTGGTGTTTGCCGTAAAACCGCATGACGATGAAGAATTTGCAAAAGAATCAATGATTGTCATCCGTGACGATGGAAAAGTACTTGGAGAAATTGCTGAAAAAGAGTTGAAAACATATAATGAATGGAGTCATGGTGAGGTTTGCACCGGAATAGGTTTGATAAATTATGATGAGGTTTCCAACTCCCTTTGGTGTGATATGATGATTCTTGGTCCAGATGTAAACGATGTTGAGACAGAAGGTGAATTTAAGAAATTCTTATCTTGGGTTGATGAGAATTATAGTTCTGATTACATACCTGAAAGATATAGATAATGTTTTTCTAAGATAATTAGATTTTTACAGAAATATAATTCAATTTCTTTTATTCAATCTTTACATTATCAAGATACCACCAGATTGTCTTTCCAAAAGTGCGATGTGTTTGATTGCTGCGTTCTGTCGAATCATTTATTTCACTACACATTCTTTTGTATTCTTTATAATCAGTCCCAATCAATGTGTCTGGAAATGCCACATTAGTATATTTATTATCCATCACCAATACCTCTTTGTATGTTTTAGGCAAAGAGACAATATCAGAATTTCTTGAACATTTATAATATTTAAATATGTTCTTTTTGAAACCACTTATGTCTTGATCAAGGAGCATCGAACATAAATAGTAATCAATAATAGCCTGACGATTAGCAACAGAGTCTTGTTTTATCATAATATCAAAATATTGACGTGCTGTTTTGATTTTACTATTTGGTAATGCCCCAAGTAAAGCAAAAACATCCTTAGAGGTGACTCTATGCTCGGCAGAACATGTGTCGAGAACATTTAACAATCCTTCAGAACCATAATTTTGTGGATAATCGAAAAGATGTTCTGCCAATGTACCTTCTTGCACTAAAGCAAATGCTCGCAGATTATTAAGTCTTTTGCTTGTGACAAGCGATTCTTCTCCCACTTTTCGTGCTTTCTCATAATCACCATTTAATATCAGTCTCTCCACCTTTAATTCATACATAAAGACATCCGGTGCTTTATGACAATTGCCACATAGAACCATCATGATGAAGAGTGTCAAGAAGTTAGGCCATAAATAACGTCCGATTTTATAATCACCTTCAACTATCTGAGCATCGAAATGTCTTTTGATAAACCATACGATAGAGATGTATAGAATGATTAATAAAGGAGCAGCCCAATACCAGCCATCAAAAGTAAACTTGTTGATTGTAGTGTTTGTAAGACTTGTCAGCATTGCAAGTACCAGAAAGGAAGGGAAAAAATTTATTGCATATAATCTTCCTTCCAAATGGGTTAGTTTATATGTGATGTGTATAATGGCGATTAATGCCAATGTAATAACAACAGCCCCCACCCCACGATAATAAGTTGTTACGCCATGAGCAAATACATATTGAGCATGAGCAAGTAAATCGCCTTCCATGCAGAATATATACACAAAACAAAATATTGCAAATAAAGAAATGCATGAGATTTGTATTATTGACGCAATATTCTTGGGAATCGGATTGTTGTAATTCATTTCTGATAAATTATTTTGATTTCTTTAAAACCATAGCGGTTCTTGCTGGAACATACAATTTAAGCCATCCTTTGCCGTCTTTTGAATATAACGGATCAGGATTAGTCAAATGCGCTATTGTGTCGTCAGTTAAATTAAAACCGCCGAAATCGGAGTTGTCTGTATTCAGTTTGACATGATATTCGCCTTCGGGCACAAGGAATCCATATCCTTCAAATGATTGATAAGGACTGAAATTGAACACGAACAATAAGTCGTTACGCATGTAAGCAAGAATTTGATCGCCATCATTGTGCCATATCTCCTGGATCTTGCTTTTCTGGAAGTTTCTTGTTTTACCAATCAGTTTGATCATACACTTGTCGAAATCTCCCAGATAATGATAACATAGTTCTTTATTGTCAACTAAGTTCCATTGGCGTCGTGCATATTTATGACTCCATCCATTACCTTCACGTGGAAAATCAATCCATTCAGGATGTCCGAATTCATTTCCCATGAAATTTAAGTAACCGCCATTTATGGTCGAAGCGGTTAGAAGGCGTATCATTTTATGTAGAGCGATACCTCGGTTTGCCATGAAGTTTTCATCACCTTTCTTGAAATGCCAATACATGTCAGCATCAATAAGTCTGAATATGATGGTTTTATCGCCAACTAAAGCTTGATCGTGACTTTCCGCGTATGATATAGTTTTCTCGTCAGCACGTCTGTTGGTAGTCTCCCAGAACATAGACGATGGTTTCCAGTCTTCGTCTTTTAATTCTTTTATTGTCTTTATCCAATAATCGGGAATGTTCATAGCCATTCGGTAGTCGAAGCCATATCCACCCTTTTTAAATGGAGCAGCCAAACCTGGCATTCCGCTTACTTCTTCAGCGATTGTTATAGCTTTTGGATTTACCTCATGTATTAATATGTTGGCAAGTGTAAGATATGCAATTGCTTCGTCATCTTCATGTCCGTTATAATAATCGCCATATCCGTTGAATTGTTCTCCAAGACCATGACTGTAATACAACATGCTTGTTACACCATCAAATCTATATCCGTCGAAATGGAATTCTTCGAGCCAATATTTACAATTTGATAACAAATAGTGAAGAACTTCATTTTTGCCATAATCAAAGCACAGACTATCCCATGCAGGATGTTCACGTCTGTCACCATGCATGAAATATTGATAAGGGTCACCGGCAAATAATCCCAGACCTTCATATTCGTTCTTAACGGCATGTGAATGGACTATATCCATTATGACAGAGATCCCATTTTTGTGAGCCTCGTCAATAAGTGCTTTAAGTTCCTCTGGCGTACCGAATCGACTTGAAGGAGCAAAGAAATTTGACACATGATAACCAAAACTACCATAATATGGATGTTCGGCAATTGCCATTATCTGTATGCAATTATACCCGTCCTCAATGATGCGTGGTAAGATATTTTCTTTAAATTCGGTGTATGTTCCTACCTTTTCAGCATCTTGCGCCATTCCAATATGACATTCATATATCAATAAAGGATTGGTCTTAGGGGCGAATTCTTTGCATTTCCATTTGTATTGTTTGGCTGGAGCCCATACTTGTGCTGAGAAAATCTTTGTTTTCTCATCCTGTACAACTCGTGTTGCCCATGCAGGTATTCTTTCAGCCTTACCACCATTCCAATAGATCATTAATTTATAATGATCCTCATGGTGAATAGCATCAGATTCAAGATATATCTCCCAAACACCATTGTCTAATGATGTTAATCTATATGCTGAATTCTCTTCCCAGTTGTTGAAATCCCCAATTAAATAAATCTGAGTGGCGTTTGGAGCCCATTCACGAAACACCCAACCATTTTTGATTTTATGTAAGCCAAAATAGTGATACCCTTCAGCAAAATCGCTGATTGTTTGTTTCCCATTATCAGTAAGCTCATTTAATTTATACAGAGCATGTTCATGCCTTCCTTTTATTGCGTCTTCAAAAGGTTCTAACCATGGGTCGTTTTTGACTAATCCTATGTGTTTCATAAATTAAGATAGGTTATTATTTAATTTAAGGGGAATTATCAGGTAAATAATAGAAATAGATGCAGGATAATTATGCTTTAATCTTAAATATCACTTTTTGTATAGATTCTTCTGAAGAGACACATGGCGCATGTCCGTCTTCAGGGAAGAAGATAACAAACATACCTGGTGTGATTGTTATATATTGTTGCGCAAGTCCTTCATAGAACATGATATCTTTTTCCTCGTTATATGTTTGAGGTTCAAGATCTTTTCTTGGAGTATATCCCATAGTCTCAGGACATGACAAAGGTATTTGAATGTCAATCATCTTATTGTGAGTTTCAATCTTTGCCTCGGTTGGAGTCTTACCTTTTGCTATTGTGAAATTAGCTATCAAGTCTTTTCCTGAGAGTTCTACTTTACCTTGTGGATGCTTTGAAAGATCTGTGTCTTTAATGAAATCTACTACTTTATTAAATAATGGATTTACAGAAGCATATTTATTTAAGTTTTCAATTGTGTCGATTATCATAATTTTTGTATCTGTTTTTATATGATTTTTAAACTATTATTTGTTGACATGAGTGAAATACATAAATCTTTTGAATTACCTGTATTTTAATATATTTTATTGCAGTGTTTCAATAACTCCTCGTTTATAAAAGCCCTTTCGAAGTGTTTTTCCGTTTCGGTCCTTCTCCACAAATGCGCCATCGCGTATATCGTCAACGTATGAGCCTTCGAATCTTGTGCCATTTGAATCTTCTTCAATACATTTTCCGTTTTTCTTTCCGTTTGTAAAATGTCCTTTGAATTTAGATCCATTTTTCATTCTTAGTACTCCGTCACCATTCATTTCACCGTTGGCCCATTCTCCATCATATACATCACCGTCGTGAGATGTGTATTTTCCTCGTCCGTTTTGGCGGTCATCAATCCAATACCCCTCATAGCAGGAGCCATCGTTCCATGTGTATGTGCCGAAACCGTCCATCATTCCGTTTTTGAATGTTCCCACATATTTTCCTTTTTCAGCATATGTGAAGATTCCTTGTCCTTGACGTTTTCCTAACACGTAATCACCTTCATATTTGTCACCATTGGCAAAAGTATATATACCCTTACCATCCATCAAGTCGTTTTTCCAAGTACCTGCGAATTTATCGCCATTAGAATAATTATATGTGCCATATCCGTTGCGCATATCATTTTGCATATCACCATAATAGGTACTTCCATCGCCCCAGTCAAACAAGCCCTTACCTTGTTTTTTATCAGCAACCCAGTCACCTTGATAGAATGCTCCATTCTTCCATGTATATGTACCTTTTCCCTCTCTCATGTCTTGTTTCCACTCTCCGTCATATACATCACCATTGTGGTAATACATTATACCACTACCCTCTTGGAAATCCTTAAACCAGAGCCCGTCATATTTGTTACCATTGGCAAAGCAATAAACGCCTCTACCATGTTGATGATCGTCATACCAATCACCTTCATATGATTCGCCATCAGTGAAAGTATATACGCCATGACCTTGACGTTTACCCTTGACATATTCGCCTTCGTAAACATCTCCAGTTTTAAACGTAGTTTTTCCTTTTCCGTTTGGTTTTCCGCTAATTAACTCACCATTATATATAGCTCCATCTTTGGGAAATACGTATCGTCCAACTCCTTCTTTCTGACAAAAAGCTGAAACTGGAATAACGGTCATTAATCCCATCAATAAGATTTTCTTCATTATTACCATGTCTTTGATATTTAATTTTCGATGCACAAAATTAGTAAAAATAACTTATATATACAAACAGATTAAGATTTATTATGATTTTAATTATACTAAAATCGTATATTTTGGCGGATATTTATTACCTTTGCACAATGAAAGGAAATAAGTGGATGTCGATTGTTTGTATGTACTTTTATAAACGTTCCAATCATTCACATTTTTTAATATAATAAATAAGTATAAGTATAATTTAAATTAAATAACAGATAAAATGTTAGGAAACAATTGGTTTGAATGTAAGGTGGTTGCCGAAAAGACAATCGAAGGTGGATTAAACAAACCTTTTAAAGAAACTTATTTAGTGGACGCTCTCAATTGTACGTCTGCTGAAGCACGTATTTTGGAAGAAGTAGGTCCATTCTGTAGTGGTTCCTTAATAATTACAGGAATCAAGCATGTCAAGATAAGCGAACTTTTTCTCAGTGACAACGAAAATGCTGATAAATGGTATAAGGCAAAGATAAATTTTATCACATTGGACGAAAAGACTCAGAAAGAAAAGAAAACAAGTGCTGATATGATAATTCAGGCTTTTGACTTTGAAGATGCATTCAAGCGCTTGAAGGAAGGCATGAAAGGCACAATGATGGATTATCAGATTGCCGTTTTACAGGAAACTACATTAATGGATGTCTTCCCATTCAATGCTGATGGAGTTCAAACAAACGATAATCAAGAAAATGACAGAAATTCAGACCTCTCTTAAGCAAGTTCTGGATGAAACTAAGGGCACTACAGCAAAATTAGTTGCTGTCAGCAAATATCATCCGGTTGAATCGTTGCGCGAAGCATACGATTGCGGTCAGCGTGTGTTTGGAGAAAGCCATGTTCAGGAACTATGTATGAAATATGATGTACTTCCAAAGGATATACAATGGCATTTTATCGGTCATCTGCAAACTAATAAAGTAAAATACATAGCTCCTTTTGTGTCTTTAATCCATGCGGTTGACACAATGAAACTTCTTTGCGAGATAAACAAACAAGCAATGAAACACAACAGAGTGATTCCTTGCCTCCTACAAGTACATATTGCAAAAGAAGAAACAAAATTCGGTTTTACTCCACAGGAACTATTGTCTTTCCTTGAAGAAGGTGAATGGCGTCATCTGAACAATGTGAAAATCTCAGGTATTATGTGCATGGCAACAAATACAGATGACGAACAACAGATAAGAACAGAATTTAAAATAGTTAAACAATTATACGACCAGGTTAAAACTCAATATTTTAACAATTGTGATTGTTTCTCTGAGTTATCTATGGGAATGAGTCACGATTATCATATTGCCATTCAGGAAGGTAGCACTATGATACGAGTTGGTAGTAAAATATTCGGTGCAAGAAATTATGAAACCTAGTTCTACAAAAGATATAGCGAAAGCTATATTCTCAAAATATAATATAAGACATAATGCCGACTCCATAAATCAGTTGGCAGAGTTACTCGTGCCCTTAAAACTTCATTATAGGGAGTTTCTTCAGACCTCTGGTAAAACAGTCGACAATCTATATTATATTGAGGCAGGTCTTGTACGAACTTATCATTTATACGATAACACTGAATATACAGACGGTTTTTACAAGGAAGGCGACATGGTTCTCAGTCCTGATTGCTTGTATTCTGGTAATTTGAGTACTCAGAACATTATCACCATCGAACCAACTATTGTCTTCACTTTCTCATATACTTCAATCCAAAGATATGCTGCGATGGATGAGGTGTTCTGTCATTTGTTATGTGCCATAATGGAAGAACGAATAATCAGCCAGCAAGCATATATTAATATGTTGATATTACCTACTCTTCAGCGATTTAAATTGATGAGTAAATACCATTCGGATATAATCTGGCGTTCTCCATCTAAGAGTGTTGCCTCATATTTGCGTATGGCACCAGAAACATTAAGTCGAATTAGAACAAGTTACAATGATGAAAACAGTGATTCTTGATGCTCATACAGTAAATCCGGGAGATTTGTCATGGGACCGATTAAAAGATCTTACCAATGTAGAAGTTTATCCCAGAACTCAATCTGAGCAAATTCTTGAGCGATGTGCTGATGCAGATATTGTGTTAACAAATAAAGTGGTTTTAGATGCTGATATATTAAATCAACTTCCAAGATTGAAATATATCGGTGTATTGGCCACTGGATATAATGTGGTTGATTTAGATGTGGCAACTCGTCAGAATATAGTTGTTACAAACATTCCTTCATACAGCACACAAAGTGTGGCTCAGATGGTATGGGCTCACCTTCTTAATATAACTAATCAGGTTGCATACTACACACAACAAAATAAGGATGGCAAATGGTCAAACTCTCCAGATTTCTGTTATTATGATGATATTCATTATGAATTAAGCGGAAAGACCATAGGAATTGTTGGTTTGGGTAATATCGGTAGTAATATCGCTAGAATAGCTAAGGCCTTTGGAATGAAGGTAATTGCTTATACCTCAAAGAAATCCGATTTAGACGGCATAAAAAAAGTGTCTATGGAACGCTTGTTCAGCGAAAGCGATGTGATATCTTTGAATTGTCCGTTAAACAAGGACACATATCATCTTGTGAGCCGTTCTAAAATTCAGTTGATGAAACCATC
Organism: Bacteroidaceae bacterium; assembly: GCA_024682395.1. Taxonomy (GTDB): domain Bacteria; phylum Bacteroidota; class Bacteroidia; order Bacteroidales; family Bacteroidaceae; genus Colivivens. Next base: position 7,891 of record JAIKZH010000027.1, on the reverse strand, counting down.
GGCAATCATTATCAACACAAGTCGAGGACCAGTTGTAAATGAACAAGATGTGGCTGATGCTCTTAATTCGGGTAAAATAGCTGCTTTTGGATGCGATGTGTTGTCTGTTGAACCTCCAACGCCTGACAACCCACTATTAACAGCACGAAATGCGTATATTACTCCACATATCGCTTGGGCAACTCAACAAGCACGTTCCAGATTAATAGATATCTGCTGTGATAATGTCCGAGCTTTTATAAAAGGAAAACCAATAAATATGGTAAACTGATAATATCTACAAATAATAATGAAAATCACTGGATTAGTTTAATAAAAGAGTTCTAATCCAGTGATTTTATTTTTGTATGACCTTATTTATTATTGCTTAACAAATAAGAATCCAGTTTTCATTCCATTAAATGACTTTGATAAATCAGAAATTGATGTGAGAGTGCTGTTCTTAGAGGCTGTTGCAATAGTCTGAGCTGTTGACAACAATTTTGATGAATCAAATGTTAATGACAATTGAGTTGGTGAAACTGTTGCATATGCAGTACCAAAAGAAAGTCCTAAATTCTGTCCAGTGATTTTTAATGTGTGTGCAGCAGAGTCATATACATAGTTTGCTGTTTGAGTTTTTCCACTAACTTGTATTACGCATGTGTTGTCTGCATTAAACTGCATTACAACAGCGCCAGGCTTAATACCTAATTTCTCATAATAAGGACTAATCTTGGTTTTCAGTTGATTACTTGCGACTAATCCACCTGCTTGAGCAAGAAGGTTAGAACTTTCAAATTCTACAGAAGGACCAGAATATACCCATGTTCCAACAATAGATGATTGCACGTTGTTACCAATTAAAGCACCGATTACGCCAGTCAACAAACTACCTGTATCATTACCTGTGGCACCAGAGAGTATTGCCCCCAAAATACTTGTACCATTTGAGTTAGTAGTTGCTGTTTGAGGAGATGCAGTATTTGTGTTGCCAGTTAAAGCCGATGCGGCAAGGTTTGATAATATTTGATCGCCAGTTGGAGCACCGCAGCTAACGAGCGCTAATCCGCATGATAATGCGCTTATTGCAAATAAATTAATTTTCTTCATTGCTTCATATTTTTAATTAGGTAATTAAAATAAATTATGGCAAAGATAATAAATAAATCATGAATCACAATTAATAATTCATAATTATTTCATAACTTTGTCGTTTGAAGAGTAAATTGATGATAAAAATGGGAGAATATAAATTTGTTTCTTTTGGTAGTGGTAGTAGCGGAAATTGCTATTACCTTGGCAATGAAGAACAAGGACTATTTATTGATGCAGGTATCGGTATCCGTCGCATAAAACGATACATGAAAGAATATGGCATCAAATATAACAATATAAAAGGGTTGATTATTACTCATGACCATGCTGATCATGTTAAAGCCTCTGGGTATTTGAGTCAAGAAATGAACCTACCAGTATATACCACTCAACTCATACACGAAGGTATCAAACATACGTTTCATTCAGGTAAAAAAATCGAAGCATGCAATTGTAAACTAATAAATCCTGAAGAACCATTTGAGGTCGGGGATTTTAAGATTACTGCATTTCCTATCCCTCATGATTCAACTGAAAATATGGGCTATTGCATAGAATTGGGCGATAAGAAGTTTACTATCATGACCGATGTCGGTTTTCCAACAGAAACAGTGCATAAATATATTCAAATATCAGATTATCTGGTTATTGAATCGAATTATGACGAAGAAATGCTTAAAAATGGAAAGTATCCTATTACATTAAAACAACGTATTGCCAGTGGTACCGGACATTTGAGCAACAGACAAGCTGCTGAAACATTAGCGGCTAATTTCCATGAGTGTCTGAAGAATGTATGGTTATGCCATTTAAGTGAAGAAAATAATCATCCTGAATTAGCAAGGAAAACAATAGAATACCATTTACGTTCTTTTGGAATTATAGCAGGTAAAGATTTCCAATTGGAAGTGTTAAGACGCCTGATTCCAACTGGTCCGTTTATTTTACATTAATAAAAACAAAAAATAAAAAGATATAATCATTCATTATGGGATATTTAGTAGAAGATCAAAGAAAAGTAACAACTCACCGTTTGATTCAGATGAAACAAGAAGGCAAGAAAATTGCCATGCTTACATCATACGACTATACTACTGCTCAAATTGTAGATAATGCAGGAATGGATGTAATTCTTGTAGGTGACTCTGCGTCTAATGTTATGGCTGGAAACGTTACAACATTGCCTATGACTTTGGATCAGATGATATATCATGCTACAGCAGTCGTTCGTGCAACTAAACGTGCATTGGTTGTATGCGATATGCCTTTCGGTACATATCAGGTCAACCCAACCGAAGGTGTAACAAATGCAATTAAAATCATGCAGTCAAGTAGTTGTGATGCCTTAAAACTGGAAGGTGGTGTTGAAATAATAGATACTGTAAGAAAAATTCTCGATGCAGGTATTCCTGTTATGGGACATTTAGGACTCACTCCTCAAAGTATTAATAAGTTTGGCACCTATACCGTAAGAGCAAAAGAAGAAGCTGAAGCAAACAAATTAATAAGCGATGCGCATGCATTAGAAGATGCTGGTTGTTTTGCTATTGTATTAGAAAAAATCCCTGCTGCTCTCGCTGCACGTGTTACTGCAGAGTTAAAGATTCCTGTTATTGGTATCGGTGCAGGTGGTGCTTGCGATGGTCAAGTACTTGTTGTAACAGACATGTTGGGTATGTCACAAGGTTTTTCTCCTAAGTTCTTACGCAGATATGCCGACCTACATTCAATTATGACAGAAGCTATCGGTAATTATATTACAGATGTAAAATCAAGCGATTTTCCTAACGAGAACGAACAATACTAATATGAAACCATGTCATTCGCAGAACGTCCTACTTTTACCATATTAGTTGCTGCATATAATTCAGAAAAGTATATACGCGACTGTTTGGATTCATTAAAGAATCAATCACTGTCAAACATACAGATAATATGTATTGATGATTGCAGTGAAGATTCTACATGGGATATAATGCAAGAATATGCAGCGAATGACAACAGGTTTTTATTAATTAGGAACTCTGAAAATCTCGGACCTTCTAAATCTCGCAACAAAGGTATAGATGTTGCTACAGGTGAATACATATGTTTTTTAGATAGTGATGATTGGTTTAATTGTGACTCCTTGCAAAAAACATATGATATCTTTCTTTCTGACAAGCAGATAGATTGTGTCCTTTTTGATTTAATCTTGCAACATGTGTCTGATTCTGGCGATATGGTAGCTGAAAAGTTTCAGCCCTCTACCCCATTCTCAACACCTTTAGCTAAGACCATAACTGGTTTGGAAGCACTTGAATACAGCATCGATTGGCGCATTCATGGTGTTTATGCTGCGAAAACAGAATTATTTGTAAAGTATCCATACGATACAACATGTAGATTTTATAGCGACGATAACACCACACGTATTCAGTACCTGCATTCTAAAAAAGTTGCCTTCGGTAATGGTATATACAATTATAGACGATTTAAACAATCAGGCACAACTGCCATCTCAATCCATAGTTTTGATCATATGCTTGCGAATTTGAGTTTAAGAAAGCAGTTGATAAACGAAGGTGTTGATAACAAGATTATGTCCATTCTGGAAACCCATCGTTTTCGCTTGTTATTAAGTTCATTTCGTACATGGTGGTTGAACAAATCATGTTTTGACTCTCAAGAGACAAAAACGATTAAGAATCTCATGAAAGACGTGTATAACAGTCTTGACAAGTCTAAGATATCCAGAAAAGGCACAAACAAATTTGGGTATATTCCATTTAATAACTATACATTATTTTATATCGAACAATATATCTTTTGGACTCTGCGAACAATCCTAAAAATGGAAAAAAGTAAGTAATAATCAATAATTTATAAGTTTATTCCAGCATGAATTATTCTGAAATACTATATTGTATAGCAGCATTTCTTAATATGATTGGCTTTATAGGGGCAGTCCTTCCGGGAATACCTGGACCACCTATCAGTTATATTGGGTTATTACTTTGTTGCATTGCTTTTCCAAGTCCATTAATGATTGTAATAACAGTCATTATGGGTATTGATACTCTATTGATTTCGATTATCGATTATGTAGCACCGGGAATTCTTACGAATCACGCTGGTGGATGTAAGAAAGCGATATGGGGAGCCAACATTGGGCTTCTAATTGGTTTGTTTTTCTCACCATGGGGACTTATCGTGGGACCATTTATGGGTGCGTTTGTTGGTGAAATGATTAATTCAAAACGTAATTTGGCATTATCACTAAAAGTTTCTACATATACATTCATGTCGATTGTAATGGGAGCATTTATGAAACTTTTTTTATGTTCCATAATTTTATGTATATGTATTGTTAACTTTATCGTTTATGTTTATTCAGCATAAACAGAGCAAATATTACTTTCTCACCAAACCTGTTAATATATAAACAATTAACGGATTAAACTGATTATCGATATTTAAGATTTTGATTGCGTTTTGATAATCTATTTAATCCGTTAATTAAGAGAATTACAGAACTTTCGTATTACATCAGTGGTGATATTACAAATGTAAATGTTCTGTTTTGGCATGGCATCTGATATTCTTGTCTTGGCCATGCTCCCCACGAGTTGACACATCCGACTCCCATCTGACGCTGTGCGATATGTACACTACTGAATGGGCGTTCTTTTAGGTCGCCAGAATGCCATTGTCCTTTTTCTATTGCAGGGTCTAAATCGTCAGTCAGATATTTCAGAGTCTGACATTCCATTGGTTCGTTTGATTCAAACATAAGTCCTTGCCCCATCTGGTTCACAACTTTCCAGTAGCGAACTTGGGTCTTGTTACCAGATTCCTGCGGACGAATATATGGATAATATTGTTCTGATACACTTTGATTATACAAACCAATCATTGCAGAATTATTTCGGTCTATATAATTTTCATGTGGTCCTTTACCATAATATTCTATCTGATCGTATTGTTCAGGCATTTGTAACTCCATTCCGAATCGGAATAATTGTGGTAAATTCTGAACATTATCAGGAACTTGCAGATCTTCTTTTACAATAACCTTGCCAGTTGGAGTTATTGTGTAAGACATGCACAATGATAATTTAACAGGAGCAGTTGAGGATTCTTGTTGTGCATTTCCTCTTCTCATGTTAAGTCTCATTGGGTTTACATTAAACTCATATTTTGATGTAACAATGTAATTAGCACCTTCTTGTTTCTTCTCCATTGACACCAAACGCATTTGTGGATTCTTCCATTCACGTAAGATTCTTTGGAGTCGTGCTCCGAAGTCGTTATCGGTTGGAGCTCTCCAGAAATCAGGTCGGAGTTCAAAACCTTCTTGCATCATTGGTTGGTTGTTTACATCATAGTGTACAAGTCTTCCGTTGTTTTTTGCGAAAGTGATTTGTGTGTTTCCAGCAGTAAACAACATGAATGCTTCGTGCTCTTCGAGTTCAACCTTATTGTCAGCTTGTTGGTTGGCAATATCTGTAATATTTACAAATCTATATGGAACAAGTACAAATTGTTCATGAGCAATCTCATCGCCATCGTTTAGCAACATATACTCATTGATTTGGTTGTTATGTCCCATATTTAGTTTATAACTAATATTACATACGATTTCTTTTCCTGCATACGACTTGTTTGAAACAGCCTTAGCGATAGCAGGAATATTTACAGTTTTATGTTCTTGTGGTTTAATATTAAGTTTTGAAACATCAAACGCGCCAGCATCTATTGTTTGCCCATCAGCCTGTATTGTGTAATATAATGTAACACCTTGAATTGGAACAAAGAAGTTTTCATTATATATATCAATCTTACCTGATTTCTTGTCTATCAACTTAGTCCAGATATTCTGATAGTAATATTGAACCTCGTAAGCGTGTGGGTTTGGATTTCTGTCTGGACTTATCACTCCATTACAGTTGAAGTTGTTATCACTTGCAGGGAAACGTCCGAAATCACCACCATATGCATAAATTGGTTTTCCTGTGATTTTGCTGACACTATGTAATCCCTGATCAATGAAGTCCCAGATATATCCACCTTGATATGAAGGATATTTTCTGATTATATCCCAGTATTCTTTAAATCCTCCAATTGAGTTACCCATCGCATGTGCATACTCACATTGAATAAGAGGACGAACATTGTTGTTTGTTGCATAAATCTCACATCCACTATAGTCGAAGTACATTGGACAGAAAATATCAGTCTTACCATTTTGTCCGGCTTGTTCATACTGACATGGACGTGATGGGTCGTAGAGTTTTACCCAATCATATGCATCTTCAAAGTTTTTACCATAACCTGCCTCATTACCCAAAGACCACACAATAATAGACGGATGGTTTTTATAAGTTTTCATGTGATTATACTGACGTTCCATGTGTGCGTCATGATAATCTTCTCTTCTGGCTAAAGTCTTCTCGCCATATCCCATACCATGAGATTCAAGGTTTGATTCACTTGTGATGTAAATGCCATATTGATCACATAAATCATACCATCGAGGATCATTAGGATAGTGGCTTGTGCGTACAGCATTGATATTAAGTTGCTTCATCATTTTAATATCTTGAAGCATACGTTCATAGCTGACAACATATCCACCATCAGGATCGAGTTCGTGACGGTCAACACCTTTGATAAGTACAGGACGTCCGTTGACTAACAACTGCTTGTTTTTGATTTCAATCTTACGGAATCCTACTTTTTGTGGTATAACCTCAACCACCTCATCGTTGATACATGCAGTAATAATCAGATTATATAAATAAGGTGTTTCGGCAGACCATTTGTTGCAGTCAGGAACAGTTATGGTTATTTCTGAGTTTGTGCCATATACTTCAGAAGTCATGTCTCTAACAACAACGCCATTCATGTCTTTCAACTGTATTTTTAGTTTGTTGATTTTGTTGTTGTTGTTCAAAGATGTTTTTACCACCAACATACCATCCTTATAGTCGGGTGTTAAGTCTGGTTTTACAAATACATCTTGAATATGACTTACAGGACGTGAATACAAATAACATTCACGTGCTATACCAGAGAGACGCCAGAAGTCTTGATCCTCAAGATATGAACCATCGCACCAACGCATTATCTGCATTGCAATCAGGTTTTTCTCTCCAGGACGAAGATATTTTGTGATATTGAATTCTGTAGCAGTCTTTGAGTCCTCAGAATATCCTACATATTGTCCGTTTACATATATAGCAATATTACTTGTTGCGGAACCGATATGAATATACACATCTTCTCCATCCCATGTGGCAGGAATTTCAAACCATCTACGATATGAGCCCACATTATTGTTTAATGACTGTATGTATGGTGGATTTGATTTCCAGTCGTTTCTCCAAGCATATTGTGTATTCACATAGATCGGATATCCAAACTTATTAAGTTCCCAAATTCCAGGAACAGGCATGATATCCCAATTCTTATCGTCGTAGTCCTCCTTATAGAAATCTTTTGGGCGTTGGTTTGCATTTTTAACCCATTTAAATTTCCAGTTTCCTTCTATAGATAAAAATCGTGTGGAAGCATATTTATTAAACTGTTCTGCTAAATATTGGTTTTCGTAGGCAAAAAAATTTGAATGGCATTCTTCTCGATTTTCATTGTTAATGCGAGGGTCATTCCAATAGTCGCCTGGTTGGGCTTGCATCATTAATGACAAAGCCGTAAAGCCAACTGTAACAGAAAGTTGCTTCAGCATATAATTGTTTGAATAAAATAAATACATTAAATTTCCTTTTTGGTAATTGAAATATTGTTACAAAGATAAAAATAATATTTAATTTAC
>JAIKZH010000017.1 GCA_024682395.1 Bacteroidaceae bacterium | reverse complement strand
ATAAATTCCACACCTTTCTTTTGGATGAAAATAATAATATTATACTTGTGGGCAATCCTTTATATAATGAGAAAATTAAGAATATTTTATTAAAGATTATCAGTTCATAAAAATGTATTATACGTAAACTACATGTCTTTTATTTGTGTAATGCAACTAATATATAAAGTTAAGTTGATAAAGTAGGATTACAATTTTTCTTCTTTTCCATATCTTAATCTTTATAAGGATAATGAGTTCTTTGTCTTAAATTATCTCCCGCCTTGGATTTTAGTCCGATTTATTCTTTTTAATTTGGCGGTTATCATTTTTTGTCTTATATTTGCATAATATATACACTATCAGAAGAAGTTTTTTTCTGTATATCAATTAACAAGAATATAATTAACTTAATACAAAATAAAAACATGTATAGTAATCCAGCCGATTGTTTATATTGTACAGACAATTATGATAAGTTGATGATAAAAATAGCCGACCTTAGTGTGTCACGTGTATTTTTATTCAAAGAACAAACTTACAAAGGTCGTTGTCTTGTTGCTTACAAGGACCATATCAATGATTTGAATGAGTTGTCGGAAAATGACCGTAATGCGTTTATGGCTGATGTCTGTAAGGTAACTGCTGCCATGCAGAAAGTTTTTAATCCAGAGAAAATCAATTATGGTGCTTACAGCGATAAGTTGTGTCATCTACATTTCCATTTAGTACCTAAATATGTTGATGGTCCTGATTATGGCGGTGTGTTTCAAATGAATCCAGGAAATGTGTATCTTTCTGATTCTGAATACACAGAGATGATAGATTTGTTGAAGAAATCTTTATAATAATTTATGATATTACTTTATCGAATGTTGTAAATAAAGAATCAACCGAAGTCTTATCTATAGATAATAGATCTTATACTTAATACAAACAAAAAATATGAAACATTACATATTAGTATTATTGCTCTTGTTGAATGCCATAGGTGTGTTTGCTCAAGAAACAGACAAGAATGAACAGGTGAGAAATCTGTTGGGGTATATGAACAAGGCAATGAATTTCAATAAATTAGCTCCACAAGAAAAGGTTTATCTCCATTTTGACAATACTGGCTATTTTAAAGGAGAAATTATCAGATTCAAGGCTTATGTCACTCGTATGGATAACGAGAAGAAATCTAATATCAGCAAAAACCTATATGTGGAATTGGTTAATCCTATAGGCGATGTGATTGAACGTCGCACACTCTTGTTGGAGAATGGTGAAGCTGAAGGAGATATCGCTCTTGACAGTATTGTGGGACCTTCTGGGTTCTATGAGGTTAGAGCTTTCACACGTTACATGACCAACTGGGGTACACCTGCTTTGTTCTCCAGAACTTTCCCTGTATTCGAAAAACCTGAGGTTTATGGCGATTACGCAAATCCGTCTATCGCTCCTGAAAATATACACCACCGATTGCCTAACGTTCGTGTGGAATCATCATCGAATTCTTCTAAGAAAGCTCTTGAGACTGCTGCAAAGAGTCTGAGAATCGGAATATATCCTGAAGGAGGTGATTTGATTGTAGGACTCCAAGGCAGAGTTGCTATCGATGTGACTGACGAAGAAGGTTATCACATGCAAACAACTGGTGCCTTGTATGACGCAAATAAAACAAAAGTCGTTGATGTGCAGACTGATGAATCAGGACGTGGTGTGTTCGAATTTATTCCAAATGGAATGAAATACACTCTGCAGTTGACCGATAAGAAAGGCAAGACAAGAACTGTGGATATGCCTGAAGCCCGACTCGAAGGTATTACACTGAACCTCGATATGCTTAAAGGTGATGATATCTACGCAAGAATCAAATGTAGCAATGAGGTTGTTGGCAGATTAATTGGATACACAGTGATGCATAATGGTAATGTAGTTTTATGTGACACAATGACTGCTAATCCTAAAATGACATTACAGTTTGATCGACCTTCAATGCCTGGTGGTGTGAATCAATTGACTATATTCAATTCTGAAGGACGTATATTGTCAGAACGCATGTTCTTTATCTATCCAGAAATAACATCGAATGATAGTATTTATGTGACCACAAAAACTCCAGATCTGACTCCATGTGGAAAGGTAAGGGTAGAAATCAAGTCACAACCAAACTCATCTATTTCTTTCTCTGCAACCGATGCGGCTACAATGACAAACGGAAAGGTGGGTAATGCGTTGACATGGATGTTGCTGGCAAGCGAAGTGAAGGGATATATCGAAAATCCTGATTATTATTTCGAGGCTGATGACAACGAACACAGATATAATGCCGACCTGCTTATGATGGTACAGGGATGGCGCCGCTACGACTGGATGATGATGACAGGACAAAAGAAAATTGATAAGGCTCAGCCATACGAAGATGGATTGTATATCTATGGACGTTTATCTCACCGAAAAAAAAGAAAAGGTGTGGAGAATGTTGAGTTAGATGCATATCTGTATAATGCAAAAGGTGAACATATGAAAGGTTCTGCTGTTACAGATAGTCTGGGACGATATTCTTTCAAATTGCCTGCAATCTATGACAACTGGGATCTCATGATAAAATCAACAAAAGACGATAAACCAGAGAATTATATTATCGGAATAGACCGCCATTTCTCTCCTGACAAACGATTATTATCGCCTTATGAAATGGTGCAACTCCCTGTTGAGAAACCTGAACAAATGAAATCTGTTGATAAAAACGGAAAAACGGTAGATCCGTCAACTCGCTTAAAACTGTCTGACCGAAACTTCGTCTTGCCAACTGTTAAAGTGAAAGCAAGAAGAATCTTAGGCGATTTGCGTGTTACTTGGTTTGATGAAAAATTTGCCAGAAAGAAATCCGAAATATACTATGATTGTGATTATGATACCGACAAGATGAACGACTTGGGTGAGGTGGTGCCTAATTTTGATGATTGGCTTATGGAAAAGAATCCGTTAATCATGGGCGTGCCAGGAGAAATACCAGATCAAATCCTTGTTTATGGAAATTCGGATAAAGTTTATGATATTGCAGCGCTGGCGGCAGAAAAAAATATGAGTACTCAGGAGGTAATAGATGAAGTTATGTATTCTTCAAGTGATAGACCTATCCAATTGCAACGAAACGGACTTTCATACGACAGACGACCAATTGTGTGGATTGTGGATAATTCGTTCTGTACAATCACGAATATGACTTCTCCTCGTTTTACTTATTATGGTGTTAATCAGAAAGCTGCTGCAATAACTATGCCACTGACACTGGATGAAGTAAAGAGCGTTTATATCTCAGATGATATAACTGCGTTGCAGAATTATATTGTCTCATCTGATTTGTATTCAATGAAACCTGTAATAGCGTATGTTTACACACATCCAAAATATGATATCAAGGTAAAGGGTTTGCGACGCACTCATTTCGACGGATACAACAAACCTACAGAATTCGAGATGGACGATTATAGCATACTTCCACCAATGGAGGATTTTAGACGTACAATCTATTGGGATGCTAATGTCAAGACCGATGCTAATGGAAAAGCCACTGTGGAATTCTATAATAATTACACAGCAAAGAATATCTTTGTTTCGGCTGAAGGTGTAAACAGCGACGGAAAATTCTTGGTAAATGAATAAAATCAGAACAAACCTTTTGTATTTTCATTAGTCAAATAGATAAATCAAAATCAATCAAACTAAACTATGAATAAATTATATTTTGCTGCCATTTTGGCTTTTGCCGTATCGACTGGCATGAATGCTCAGCCTGGTAATAGAGGATTCGGACCACGTCCGCAGATAAACGTTACTTTTAATGAATATGTTCCTGCACCTGCTTCGTTTGATCAAGAAACTGCTGGTATCGACAAAGGAACTATTGAAGAGGTGGAATATAAATCAAAAACTGTTGGAACAACACGTAAGGCTACAGTTTATCTGCCTCCAAAATTCGATAAGAAGAAAAAATATCCGGTTTTATATCTGCTCCACGGAATTGGTGGCGACCACAAAGAATGGATGTTGGGCGTTCCAAATATCATAATGGATAATCTCTATGCACAGAAAATGGCTGAACCTATGATTATAGTTATGCCTAACGGACGTGCTCTTCCTAATGATAAACCTGAAGGTAATATCTATGGACCAGAAATGGTTAAGGGATTTGAGATATTCGAACAAGATCTCCTAAACGACCTAATTCCGTTTATACAGAAGAAATATAAGACATACACCGATAAATCTCATCGCGCTATAGCTGGTTTATCAATGGGTGGCGGACAATCATTGAATTTCGGTCTTGGCAACCTTGATAAGTTTGCTTATGTGGGCGGCTTCTCTTCTGCTCCAAACACAAAACAACCTGAACAACTTATCCCTGATGTGGAAAAGACAAAGGCTGAAAACAAACTCTTGTGGATGGTTTGCGGAAGTAAAGACGGATTGATGTTTAACAGTTCTCGCCTTAAAGATTTCTGCGATAAGAATGGTGTGCCATGTACTTTGATCCAATATCCTGAAGGAAACCACGATTTCGTGGTGTGGAAATATGGATTATATAACTATGCACAGTTGATATTCAAATAATCAAAATAAAGATTTAAGATTGACAGAGAATCAGCAATATATGACCGATTCTCTGTCAAAATATTTATGGAACCGATAACCCGATAATAATTTATTCCGTAGAAAATAAGCGTATGAACAGATTGCTGAATGAGATGATGAACAAACAAGACCCTTCGCAGGTCGCCAACCTCGCACGATTCTTTAAGACTGGTCCGGGACAATATGGTGAAGGCGATAAGTTCTTAGGTATAAAGGTTCCTGTGACTCGTGGGGTTGTGAAACAATGCTGGAAAGAGACTACTTTCGACGACTTGGAAGAATGTATATCTTCTTGTTTCCATGAAGTGCGACTTGCTGCATTGCTCACATTAGTACTGATACTGAGACAGGCACAGAAAAACAAAGATGCAGCTCTTGCCCAGAGATGTGTTGATTTCTATCTGACACATACTCAGTATGTAAACAACTGGGATCTTGTGGATCTGTCATGCTACGAAATTCTTGGTGTGTGGCTTCTCGACAAGGATCGTTCTGTTTTGTATGATTTGGCAAGAAACGGAAAGACAATATGGGAACGTAGAATAGGAATAGTTTCCACAATGCAGTTTCTCCGCTACGGACAACTCGACGACACATATAAGATCGCTGATATATTCCTTGAAGAATGCAGAGGCGAAAAGAAAATAGTATTGCACGACTTACTACAGAAGGCAGTAGGTTGGCTTTTGCGTGAGGCTGGAAAACGCGATGAGGCAAGACTGCGTAAATGGTTGCTTCTGCGTCAGGATTATATGCCTCGTACAATGTTGCGTTATGCTGTGGAACGTTTAGGCGATTGGGAACTGAAAAAGAAATAATAAAAGTATCAACATTTAATGATATTGTGATTTTTTTAATGAAATATTTATTCACTTTTTAAATTATAAAAATATTATGGAAAATCTTCTTATAACATAATCAATGAAGACAAAATTATTGTCAACAATGAAGTGGCTTACATTTATAAATATAATGAATGTCGTTTCACTTGTGTTTATAATATTCGTTGCTATCTTTTATATAGGTTATGGTATCATATTACTGGTTTTTCCAAATGTATTTACGCATAATGATGGGATGGTGGACGCAAATACAATGAATATAATGGTTGCAATGGGAAGTTTTATTGTCATTTTTGGAATTTTTTATCTTGCGATGGCAGGTTTTTATATCATCCCTCTATCCCAATCATTTAAGTTTGTGAGCAATCTTCGTTCGGCATTTTCTGATGGTTCTCAGATGTTATTAGAAGTGGCTAACGACTGCTATTGTAAATGTATAAAATATATTGGTATAGGTATAATTGCGTATATAATTGCTTCTATTGTTTTTTCTATAGTCGCTTTGGTGCCATTCTTATATGTCGTCTTAGGCGCTATGCATTGATTTAGCTAATATGATTATAGTTAGAATAATACAACATGGACTTGACTATTTGTCTGGTCCATGTTTATGTATATCATGGTTATAACAAATTTGTTCCGTTTTTTCATTGATTTATATTTTTTTATTATATCTTTGCACAAATAGAACTTAATCATGTCTTATTAACCGTAAATAAAAGATACTGTATGAAAAAACTATTGCTATTATTATCAGTTGTAGCCATGATGGCTTGTAGTTCGAATAAGTTAAGTCCAGTTCTTTCAATTGAGGGCGGACAAGTTCAAGGTGTGACAACAGATATCTCTGGTGTGTACGTATTTCGTGGAATACCATATGCAGCACCACCAATAAAAGAGTTGCGATGGAAAGAACCACAACCAGTTATTCCATGGGACGGAGTTATGATAGCAGATAAGTTTGGACATCCAGGTTATCAGTCTGTGCATTATCCTGGTGGATATACCACAGAATGGGGATATGGTGATGAGGCGCCATATAGTGAGGATTGTCTTTATCTGAACGTATGGACAAATGCTCCTGGTGAGACAACAAAAAAACTCCCTGTAGCATTGTGGATTCATGGCGGCGGATATCGTGAAGGATGGGGCTCAGAACCTGAATTTGATGGTCAGGAATGGGCTAACAAAGATGTGATACTGGTTTCAATCAATTACCGTCTTGGTGTGTTCGGATTTTTGACATATCCCGAACTCTCTGAAGAAAGTGCAAACGGAGTGTCTGGAAACTACGGAATACTCGACCAAATTGCTGCTCTCAAGTGGATAAAGAATAATATATCTCAGTTTGGCGGTGACCCCGACAACGTGACCATATTCGGTCAGAGCGCAGGTGCAGGAAGCGTTAAAGTGCTTTGCGAATCACCTCTTGCACGAGGACTTTTCGATAAGGCTGTAATCATGAGTGGCGGAGGTATCACTGTACCAGAACCCGAGGAAAAACAACCTGCAAAGGAATATGTGGCAACTTCAATGCGTGGCATGTTTAAGATGCCAACTTTAGACGAATCCGAGGATCTGACAAAGACCATCATGGATTGGGCAGGATTGAAGAATCTGGAACAGATGCGCGCTGCATCTACCGAGATGATTTATTCAATTCCTAACCTCTATACTTCATCTACAGGCAATCATGTATGGATGACTCAAATGCCTATAATCGAAGGATACGTTAGTTCTGAGAGTTTCGACGATGCAGTAAAAGGCGGAAACATTGCTGATATCCCATATATGATTGGTTTCACCCTAAACGATATGGGGGATATGGCTCCGGGCATCGCTGCATTCTGTCAGGAACGCGAAAACCATAACAACAAGGCATGGGCTTACGAATTTGCACGTCCGCTGCCCGATGACGGAAGCAAACAGGATGTCTTGAAAGGGGCTTTCCATTCTTCCGACCTATGGTATGTGTTTAAGTCGTTGAAACATTGTTGGCGACCATGGACCGACGGCGACTGGCAATTGTCTGAGAGAATGCTTACTGCATGGACTAACTTTGCAAAATATGGCGACCCTAATGGTGAAGCAGAAAATCCTCAATGGACTCCATGTACAAAGGATAATCCTAAGTTTATGATCTTCAAACTTAATGATAAGAATGAAGATAGTTCTGCTATGGGGATGCCTATAAAAGATAAAAACAAAGACAAACCAAATAAAACGAATAAAGAGAAATAAAAACTAATACAATCAATTAATTAAACCAATGAATTTTAAATCAATTTCAAAACATCTATTGCTGGCAATGTGTTTGTCGGCCTCTACTGTCTGTTCTGCACAACAGACATATAAATATCCTTTTCAGAATCCTAAATTATCTTTCTCTGAACGAGTTGACAACCTCATCTCATTACTTACTCCTGAAGAGAAAGTGGGACTGATGATGAATAAATCAATATCTGTTGACCGACTTGGAATCCCATCTTATAACTGGTGGAGCGAGGCTTGTCATGGTGTGCGCCAAGGTGGATACACTGTATATCCTCAACCAATTGGAATGGCTGCTGCCTTCAACTCCAAACTTATGTACGATGTGTTCTCAACAGTGTCGGACGAGGCTCGTGCCAACTGGAACCGTTCAGACCATAACGTGTTTAATGTGAAGATGGGCGCTACTTACTATCCAGGAAATCCTGAACTTACATTCTGGTGCCCTAACGTGAATATCTTCCGTGACCCACGTTGGGGACGTGGACAGGAAACCTGTGGCGAAGACCCTTACATGAATGCTGTGCTCGGATTACAGACTGTATTGGGTATGCAGGGTAATGACAAGAAATATTATAAAACTCATGCTTGTGCAAAACATTATGCTGTACATAGCGGACCAGAACCATTACGCCATTCTTATGACGCACGTGTGTCAATGCGCGACTTATGGGAAACATATCTTCCTGCATTCAAGAAATTAGTAATCGACGGTAATGTGCGCGAGGTGATGTGTGCATACAACCGCTACGAAGGACGCCCTTGTTGTACAAGCGACCGTCTGCTAAACGGAATACTCCGCTACAAATGGAAGTCTGACGCAATCATCCTTACCGATTGCGATGCTATAAACAACTTCTATAATCCTAATCAACACGGAACTCATAAGGATGCTCTCAGCGCATCTATCGATGCAATTTCTAATGGAACCGACCTTGAATGTGGAAAGGCTTTCATGGCTTTGACTGAAGGACTGAAAAATGGTTCTGTTACTGAGAAAGACCTTGATGTGCATCTTCGTAGAACTCTGCTCGGACGTTTCGAGTTGGGTATGTTCGACCCTGCTGAAATGATTCCTTGGTCAAATCTTAACGAAGATGTGATAAGTAGTGAGTCAAACCACCAACTTGCCATTCAGGCTGCGCGTGAGTCAATGGTACTTCTTAAGAATAATGGTGTTTTACCGCTTTCAAAGGGTATAAAGACTCTTGCTGTGGTGGGTCCAAATGCCGACGACTCTGGATTGCTAAATGGTGAATATGGAGGTAATCCTACACAAGAACACACTCGTTCTCTTCTCGACGGATTCAAGGCTGCCCTCCCAGGAACAAATATCATCTATCATAAGGCTTGCGAATTGGCTCAGGAACATAAATCATTTAACTATCTCGATAAGTTCAATGACGGCAAAGGTATTTTTGTGGAATTCTTCAATAATAACAATCTTGAAGGAAAACCTGCAAAGACTGCATACTACGACAATATTCGCTTCAGTACATTCGGTGCTTGGGGCTTTGCCGAAGGTGTTTCTTCCGATTCAATCTCAGTTCGTCTCTCAGGTAAACTTGTTGCCGATTTCACTGGTGATATGAGTTATGCCATCTCTTCAGATAATGGTTATGTGATGACTGTCAATGGAACAGTTATCGCAGACGAAAGAGGTGCTCAAAGAAGATCTGGAGGCTTTGGAAGACGTGGAAGTGTTAACTACAAGACTTTCAAGGTTGAGGACGGAAAGACATATGATGTGGTAATCGAATATAAACGTGGATTCGGTAATTTCGCATCACTCAACGCTGAAATCTGTCAGAATAAGATTGTCGATTTCGTTGATGTCGTAGAGGCTGTGAAGGATGCCGAAGCAATCATCATCATCGGTGGTATTTCTCCACGTATGGAAGGCGAAGGCGGCGATAAGGCTGATATCGAATTGCCTAATGTTCAACAACGCCTTGTTAAGGCAATGCACGCAACTGGTAAACCTGTAATCTTTGTGAACTGCTCTGGTTCTGCCATTGCCTTCACTCCAGTAGAAGACAACCTCGATGCATTAGTTCAAGCATGGTACACAGGTGAAGGTGGTCCACAGGCTCTTCCTGAGATTATCTTCGGCGACTATAATCCATCAGCCAAACTACCTATAACATTCTATGCTTCAACAAAGGATCTTCCTGACTTCCTCGATTACAGCATGGAAAACCGCACATATCGTTATTTCCGTGGCACACCAGAGTTCCCATTCGGATATGGTTTGTCATACACAACCTTTGCTTATGGCGACGGTAAGTTGTCAAAGTCGTCAATGAAGAAAAACGGCAAGGTAACTCTTACTATTCCTGTAACCAACACAGGTTCACGCGAAGGTGAGGAGATAGTTCAGGTATATGTAAAAGCTCTTGATTATGCCGATGCACCAATCAAGTCGCTTAAAGGATTTGCAAGGGTGAAGCTTGCTCCAGGTCAGACCGATAAAGTATCTGTAACTCTCGATGGCGAGTCATTTCAGTATTACGATGAAACCATCGATGAACTATCTGTGTTCTCAGGACGCTATAAGATCCTTTATGGTTCATCTTCACTTGATAAGGACCTCAAATCACTCGATTTCGTAGTTAAGTAATACATTTTTACATATCATGCATTTTGAGTGCCGTGGCATGTTGAATGTCATGGCACTTTTTTTAACTTCTCTCTGCGCTATAATTATCAATTATAAATTATCAATTGCAACTTCGTTGCCCGATTCTCAGGAGTTTAGAAATAATTATCAATTAGCAATTATTAATTGTCAATTATATTTACTATCTTTGCATAGATTTACTAAATAATTAATTCAAAGCAGGTTGTAGTGATACCTAATCCATATTCAATATACAATCTGTATTACTAAATCCTAAAGAAATATGTTATTTTCAAAACGTTTATCTTTTACTTGTTTTGTAGCTTTTGCTATTACTCAACTTGTTTATTCACAGAACGGAAAAGAATGGGACGATGTCTCTGTGACAAGTGTAAACCGTGAGGTGGCACATACGTTATCCATCCCATTCGCAAACGAATCGGCAGTGCATGAGAATGATATGTGCGGTTCACCGTTCTATCAGTCTTTGAACGGAGTATGGAAATTCAAATGGGTGAATTCTCCCGACCTCGTCTCTGCTTCTGAATGTGCTAAATCGTATGACGACAGCGCATGGGACGATATTGATGTGCCTGCAAGTTGGCAAGTATATGGAATACGTCATAACAAACAATGGGATAAACCTCTTTATTGTAATGTGGCTTATCCTTTCGCATATGATAAATCAACTTATAGTGTGATGGCTGAACGTCCTGAGTGGTTCGAATACAATAAGAACATGCCTAATCCTGTAGGAACATACCGACGTCAGTTTGTTGTGCCTTCTGATTGGAAAGGACGCGATGTATATATCCGTTTCAATAGTGTTGGTCATGGCTATTATCTCTGGGTTAACGGAAAACGTGTGGGATATAGCGAGGACTCTTATCTGCCATCCGAATTTAAGATCACTGATTATGTAAATCCTGGTGTGAATACCGTGGCATTGCAGGTGTATAGATTCACAAGCGGCTCGTTCCTCGAATGTCAGGACTATTGGAGATTGACCGGAATCCATCGCGATGTGTTCTTGTGGTCTGCCCCTAAGACTCAAATTCGCGATTATTTCTTCTCAACCGATTTCGACGAGGATTTTAATAATGCAACAGCATCTCTTAATATCACTCTTGAAGGAAAAAATATCCCTCAAGGGGTAGTGGATGTCAAGATAGAGCGTAACGGAACGATTATTGCTTCTAAGCAAGTTGCAAGTAAGATTGGTAGCCAAACTCTTTCAATCCCAGTTGCTTCTCCTCTGAAATGGAGTGCTGAGACCCCAAATCTCTACGATCTGATTATCAGTCTAAAGGATTCAAAAGGAAATATCGTTGATGTTCGTGGGGGAAAAGTAGGATTTAAGGAAGTGGGCATCCGAGACGACGGAGCTTTGCTGATCAACGGAAAACGTATGGTGTTCCATGGTGTTAATCGTCATGACTTCAGTTGTGAAAACGGACGTGCAATCACTCATGAAGAGATACTGAAAGATATCTTGTTGATGAAATCGCTTAATATAAATGCTGTACGTACTTCTCATTATCCAAATGACCCTTATTTCTACGATATGTGCGACAAATACGGCTTGTATGTGCTTGCCGAGGCTAATGTGGAATGTCATGCCAATACCAAACTCTCATCAGTTGAACTTTTCCGCAATGCCATGGTTGAACGTTCGCAGAATCATGTCCGTTGGATGCGTAATCACCCATGTATCTTTATGTGGTCAATGGGTAACGAATCAGGAAATGGAGCTAATTTCAAGAGTGTGGCAGAGGCTATTAAGCAACTCGATACCACTCGTCTGGTTCATTACGAAGGAAACAGCGATTATGCCGATGTGTCAAGTACAATGTATGCCGGTTTAGGTACTATCGAATGGATTGGAAAGAGCCGCAGCTCAGAGAAGAATCCTCGTCCGCATATAGTGTGTGAAAACAGCCATTCTATGGGAAATGCCATGGGTAATGTGCGTGAGTTCTTCAATCTCTATGAGAAATATCCGGCACTTACTGGCGAGTTTATCTGGGATTTCAAAGATCAGGGTTTATACACCACAACTGCCGATGGAGTGAGATATTTCGCTTATGGAGGCGATTTTGGTGATAATCCTAATGATGGCAATTTCTGTATAAACGGATTGGTTAAAGCCGATTGGAGCATCAGTGATAAAACATACAATACTAAGAAAATATATCAACCGCTCGACTTCAGTGCTTCCGACGAACCAAATAAATTCTATATGAAGAGTAAGTTGGCGTTTGTCTCAAGCGATTTCCTCGATATAACCTATTCAGTCCTCGAAAACGGATTGGTTATCAGTAATGGCAAAGTCGATAAGGTGGTCAACGCAGGCGATAGTGTACTTCTATCAATCAATGCGCTTCCTGAAAACGCACGCGAGGATGCTGAGTATGCCATACGATTCACTGCAAAACAAAAGAACAAAACCGATTGGGCTGATGCAGGCTATGAAGTAGCAAGTGAACAGATACAATTGACACAAGCCATAAAACCACAATATGTGGCAGTAAAAGGCAAGACTCCTAATGTCATCGCAGATGATAGAACGATTATTGTTCAAAACAACGATTTTAAGGCATGTTTCGACATACAACAAGGAACTCTCAGTTCTTACACATACAAAGGAAAAGAGATTATCTCAACTCCAATCCTGCTGAATGTATTTCGACTCCCAACCGATAATGATGTTCGTCAGGTTGGCAGATGGGATGCTATGGGACTCAGTAAACTCTCAGCCGAAGGTGTCAATGCCGACTACACAAAGAATAAGAAAGATAAGTCGGTTACCATTAACATGAACAGCGAATATAAAACAGCAAATGCCAAGATGTTTGATGTCAAAATCACTTTCAATATCAGTGCCGACGGAGTTATAGCCGTCAGTTCAGAGATAAAACCAGAAAAAACTGGGGTAGTAGTTCCAAAAATCGGATTCCAATTTGAGATGCCAGAACAGATGGAACAACTGCGATGGTTCGGACGTGGCCCATGGGATAGTTATGTAGATCGTAAAGAGGCTTGTTTCCCAGCGGTGTATGAAAGCACTGTGACAAAACAACGACATGACTATGTGAAACCACAAGAACATGGAACCAAACAAGATGTACGTTGGATGTCTTTGTCTGATTCCAATGGTGTAGGTGTTTTGTTCGTTCCGTCTGACCCTATGGCATTCTCTGCTTTGCATTGGAGAATACAAGACAATTATGAGAATAACCATCACAGGGCAAAGCATCCTCATGAGTTCAAGACAACACCAAACACAGTAGTCTCTCTCGATGCCAAAACCCGTGGATTGGGTAATGCCAGCTGTGGTCCAGATGTACTTGAACAGTATGAACTAAAAACAGAAAATACCGATTTCCGCTTCCTAATCATACCAGTTACTGAAGCTAATAATCTTCAGAAACTGACAGAGAAAGCCAAAGTGAGATTGTGACAAAGTCACAATCTCACTTTGGCTTAATTAATAATTAGCGTTTTTCTTAAGGATATTGATTCTCAGTGATTTATAAATAATTATCAATTATCAACTTTCAACTTTCAACTGCGACAAAGTCGCAACATTTCTAGTTCGAAGAACTCAATATTTCCTCAATTAAGATTTCTAGCTCTTTAGAGCTTAAGATTTCTAACGAAGTTATAAAAAACAAATATTGCGCAGCAATATCCTCAGGGGAAACGCTAACTTTCAATTGTCAATTGTCAATTTTCAATTGCATGAAGCGCAAAACTTTTCCCTATCAACAATAAATCTGATGTGAGTTCCCTCACCAATAAGGTCTTCACCAGAAAAGGCTTTTACCTTAAATTCAATCTTCCGTCCCTTAATATTGGTGACTTCAGCCACAGCATGTATTTTGTCCCCAAGTTTTGAAGGTTTCAAGTGCGATGATTCAATATATCCCCCCACAGTAGTACATCCTTCAGGTAATTCATTTGCCACAGCAAGCATAGCTGCATTTTCCATCAGAGCCATCATGGCAGGAGTGGCAAGCACAGGCATATCACCCGAACCTAAATGTATGGCAGTCAGTTCTTCGTTTACAGTCAATTCGCTTGTATGCTTTAATCCTATTTCTAACATATCAGTTTGTTTATAATTGTAACATTTTAATAATCCATAGTTGAATCATATCAAAATCATCCCAAAACCATAATCATTTATGATATACATGAAGTTCTCTTCATCGGGATCCTTTTTTGTCGTGTCAATTTTGATATTTATACCACAAAAGTAAGTAAAAAATACCAAAAAAAGAATATGATTCGGAAAAACCTGTTTATTTTCCCGAATCATATATGACAATTGTGGTTTTTTAGCTTACGCCATTACTTCATCTGGCTATTACGTTTAAAAATGACATTGGAAACCACTTTATAGAATTTGTTGTCATCATCGATGCTTATTTCTGTATTACTTAATCCATTGCATATGTATTTGTCAATATTCTCTGTGGCTGCCGGAATGTGAAGATGTTCTAAGTTTATGCAATAGTTAAATGCCCTAAAACCGATTTCCTTAACCTTGTCTGGTAGAACAATATTGCGTAATCCATTGCATCCCCAAAAAGCAAATCTTCCAATCTTTTCTAAATTTTTAGATAGTTGCATTTCTCTTAGATTGCTGGAATTCATGAAGGCATTTTCTTCGATAACCTTGACATTGTCATACATTACTATTTTTTGGAAAGTGGTGTTAGAGAGACTTCTCTCTCCGATTGTTTCAATGCTCTTTGGCAATACAATATATTTTAAATATAAGTAGCCATAAAACGCCGATTCAGGAAGGTAGGTGGAATTATTGCCTTTGTCGTCAACTAATGTGACATCACTTAAATCCAATGCTATAAGTCCAGGGAGTTTTTTTATCTCTCCTCTGTTCCCTTTGCTTAGTTCTCTTAGCCAATTGATGTCGTTGCCGTTTAGTTTACCGCTGATTTTCAGCCTTCTTATTTTACACCATTCATCCTCGTTGAATTTCATTTTCAGCTCTCCAGGTTTTACGTCATCTATTTTTGTCATAAGTGATGTGTCGTGGAGCATTTCGAAATCAAAGTAATGTTCTCTAAGTGATTCTATTATCCATTCCCATTGATTTCTTAATAGTGGACTACAGATTATTCTATCGCTTGGCACATTCAATAATGATAGAATTATTCTTTCAGGTATCTCATTATAAAATCTTGTGATGATATATGTTGAGATTACATTGTATCTGTTGGACACAACAAACTTATGTATTTTTTGAATAAAATTCATATACAATAAGTCTTTTTCCTTTTTCAGATCAATTACGGCTTGCTCTTCGGTTTCATTTTCTAATAGACGAATATCCTTTAATAATTGAGAATAATCTTTATTGAGAATCTTCTGGTAATTGTTTAATTTGTCGTTCAGCGGAGTTCCTGAAATGGAATCGTTCGTAAGATCTATATACACATCACCTCCCTCAGCTATAATAGCATGTTGCATCTGATTATTAAAACAGATAATTGAGTATTTAGGAACAGTAATTTCTGCAGAAAACAACTTATCTTTTGCAGTAACCTTTTTTATACCTTTGTGATTGGTGTAATCCGAGATGTCAATCTCTTGTATATTTGGGAATGTTTTTCCTCTGATTGTGAATGTTACATCAGGAACGTCGTAACTATAAATCTCGGTTTTCAGTTTAGTATTCTCAGGAAATATAGCATTCTTGTTTTTTAAAATGGGTTGTTGCGAATCAGACAACTTATAAATAGAAGCCCCTTTTGCTATTTTTATTAATGATAACGACTTGTTATTTGTAAAAGCATAATCATAAATCCTCTTGACACTTGCAGGAATCGTCACCTCTTTCAGGTTTGGACAATCATAGAATGCCGAACTACAGATGTGAGTTGTGGTCATAGGTAAGATGATATTCTCAATTTTCTTGAGTCCTGAAAACGTATGCTCCCTAATAAAGTCATCAGTGGTTGTACTACCTCCCGCATACACCTTGTCTTTCTCTATCTCTAATATCCATCCTTCTTCGCTATAGCAAGTATTAATATATCCTTCACGATTCAAACAGATAGCATCTCCTATGGAGTCAGTTTTACAATTTTTTGTCATGTGGTATCCTTGTGCCTGTAGGAATCGTTCATGATTAAAATCTTCAGGCATTGCAAAGCTATAGTGCATTATAGAGTCAGTGACAAACCATGCTCTTGAAAGGTCAATTGTCTTTAAATTTGGAAGAACATCATCGTTGGAATCAAGATATTTTATATAACGTATATCGTAACTGTTTAACGGCCCTGCAACCTTTAAGACAGTTGCCTGCTTCTTGTCCTTAAGAGAAGCAAACTGGCTGGATAATGCCCCAGGTTTGTAATTTATGAAACCGGCAACTAACCTTTCTCGTTCCAATGCTGACGTAACGTCCATCATAAGTTCTGTTTCGCTCTCGCATTGACTGAGAATGGATTTTATATCCCTTGACGATTGTATTTTCTGAAACCTTTCCACCATCCCATTTTTATTATTAACTGGTGAAACCACCAAGTAGCCATCTTTGTCTAACGAGAGTTTGCTTTGCACTAAATTATCTTTGTGACATCTCACAAGATATGTGCCAGATTCAGATTTCCCAACCTTTTCGTCGCTCCAAGAGACTTCGAGCTTATCTGTGAGATAATATTCTCCGTTGAATACTCTTATCGTCGTTCCATTACCATAATACATTACTTGGGCAGCATGTGTAGGTGTGATATACATTTCTATCTCACCTGCCATTTTTAAACCTTTTTCAACAATTAGTTTCCAACAGCCAGTAAGATCTTTTGTTGTAACTGTTTGTGCATCAACGCTCATGCAGATAAGCGATAACATGAGGATTGTTAGGACTTTTTTAATCATAATAATAGGTTTTTTTATAATTATTCTGGTGTTCTCTTAAATAAATTGTAAAGAGTGTTGCAAATATAAAGATAATAATCTAAAATAAAGAATTTTCAGCAGTTTACTTAAATCCATCAGAATAAAATAATAGCAAAAATATCCTCTTTTCCCCTCATTTCTTGTTTCTTTTCAGAATAATTAATATATTTGTACACATAAACAAATATTTAATCATTAACAACTACAAATAATTACTAAGAAATAAAGAGTCTTGAACATCCTTGATTAAGCTGAATAATAGATCTTCAGGATATTTATTTCTATGCTAACTATGCCCGAGAGAAGACTTTGGACACGAGAGGAATTGATTTTGGCACTTAGTGGACATCCGAAAATGAGTTTGACCGTTCAAGTACCGTCCAAGTACCGTCTAACTATCGTCCAAGTTCCGTTCAAGTAGAAAAGTTGGTTCAATTAATGCATGACGAGTATTTAAATGTCAGCAAAATGATGGAGCTATGTGGTATTAAACATAGAATGACTTTCCGTGATAATTATATAAATCCAGCACTTAGTGATGGGTCTATAGAAAGAAAATATACTGACCAGCCTAATCACCCCAAACAGATGTACCGTCTTACGGAACAGGCTAAGGTATGGAAGTTGAATAATATTGATTAATGCAATATGAGTAAGATTGACAACGAAAAAAAGGAAGGAACTCCACGTTTCAAGAAAGGCGATGCTTTTGTTGGAATGGCTCCGCCCCCTCTCGTTTTCATGGAGATAAACGAAGTGAAAGTCTCACAGAGCTATACCAAAGAGAATGGCTGTAAAACTGGCGGTAAAGTTGGCGGTAAAAATGGCGGTGATAATGTCCCCAGTTTGTCACAAGTTCTGTCACAAGTTGTCACAATTCTGTCACAAGTTGGAAGGAGAACGTCTTAAAGTTCAACATGCCCCCTGAATCCTGAACCAAAAGTAGGCTTATGCCTTCGAAGATGGTTCGTAGTTGGTTCGTAGTCGGTTCGAAGATAGAAGAGGAATAGAAGGCTGCAAGTAAGCGAGGGCAGAGACAAACGAGTTTGAACTATACCGAACGAGAGCAGGTTCGATCGAAGGTCAAGATTGTAAGAAGTAAACAAAAAAATAAAAACAAAAATGAAGATATGATTGCATTTATTGATACTGAGGTGAATCCGCAGACGAAGAAGGTGGCGGATTACGGAGCTGTCAGGGAGGATGGTGCAGTGTTGCACTCTAGTTCCAAGGCTGACTTCGATACCTTTGTGTCAAAATGCGATACGGTGTGTGGACACAATATCATCAATTTCGACCTGAAGTATACTTCTTTGAGGGGTAATTCTACGATTGTTGATACACTGTTTCTATCTCCTTTGCTTTTCCCAAAACGCCCCTATCATCATCTGGTAAAGGATGATAAATTGCAAGTGGACGAACTGAACAATCCCGTAAATGACTCGATGAAGGCTCGTGACCTGCTGAATGATGAGGTGACTGCTTGGAATCAGTTATCGGATAATAGAAGG
>JAIKZH010000009.1 GCA_024682395.1 Bacteroidaceae bacterium | reverse complement strand
GTTTAAAGAAAAACATGTATTAAATTAAAATTAAGAACAAACACACATTTATATCTTATTATTTTGTCTAATCAATAATTATAATTAATTTTGTAGTGTAAAAACAACAAATAATTTATTTATCAAAAATAGTTTTTAATGAAAATCGCTATAGTTGGCACTGGATATGTTGGTCTTGTAAGCGGAACTTGTTTCGCTGAGATGGGAATCGACGTAACATGTATTGATGTCAATCAAGAAAAAATACAAGCTCTCAAAGAAGGAATATTACCAATATACGAGCCAGGATTAGATGAATTAGTCTCCAGAAACGTGAAAGAAGGAAGACTCCATTTCACAATGTCGTTAACCGACTGCATAGACCAAGTTTCCCTCGTTTTTTCAGCCGTAGGTACCCCTCCCGACGAAGACGGAAGTGCAGATTTGCAATACGTACTTGCTGTAGCACGTGAATTTGGTAGAACCATAAAAAAACACACAGTATTAGTTACAAAAAGTACTGTACCTGTAGGAACAGCACAAAAAATCAAGGCTGTAATACAAGAAGAGTTGGATAAACGAAACGAGAATATACCATTCGATGTAGCGTCTAACCCAGAATTCCTCAAGGAAGGAGCTGCAATAAAAGACTTCATGTCTCCCGACAGAGTCGTAGTTGGAGTTGAAAGCGAAAAAGCCAAGGAATTAATGACTAAGCTATATCGTCCATTACTTCTCAATAATTTCCGAGTATTATTTACCGACATACCATCTGCAGAGATGATTAAATATGCGGCAAATTCAATGCTTGCCACCAGAATATCATTCATGAATGATATTGCCAATTTATGTGAGATTGTTGGAGCAGATGTAAACATGGTCAGAAAAGGAATAGGTAGCGACACACGTATTGGCAACAAATTCCTTTATCCTGGATGCGGATATGGAGGCAGTTGTTTCCCTAAAGACGTAAAAGCACTTATTAAAACTGCCGAAGAAAACGGCTATGAGATGAAAGTGCTCAAAGCTGTAGAAGCTGTAAACGAGAAACAAAAAAGCATTGTCTTTAAAAAACTTAATAATTACTATAAAGGTGATTTAAAAGACAAAGTCATCGCCGTATGGGGACTTGCATTTAAGCCAGA
This sequence comes from Bacteroidaceae bacterium, assembly GCA_024682395.1. Taxonomy (GTDB): domain Bacteria; phylum Bacteroidota; class Bacteroidia; order Bacteroidales; family Bacteroidaceae; genus Colivivens. The sequence continues at coordinate 25,305 of JAIKZH010000009.1, read as the reverse complement.
AACCGACGACATGCGCGAATCTACATCTCTAACAACAATAAAACATTTATTAGATGCTGGATGTAAAGTCAATGTTTACGATCCAATTGCAATGAATGAGTGTAAACGTCGCATCGGAGACGCTGTACATTACTGCAAAGAGAAATACGAGGCTGTGGTTGATGCAGATGCATTGTTATTACTTACAGAATGGAAACAATTCCGTATGCCATCATGGACAATCATCCACAAAGCAATGAAAACCCCACTTGTTATCGATGGAAGAAACATATATGATTCTAAAGAAATGCAAGAAAATGGATTCATATACTATTGTATCGGTAAATAAGTGAAAAGCATAAAAAACAAAGAACATATATAAAATGAAACGAACAATTATAATCACAGGAGGAGCTGGATTTATAGGCAGCCATGTAGTAAGATTATTTGTCAATAAATATCCTGAATACAACATAATCAACTTAGACAAACTTACATATGCTGGTAATCTGGAGAATCTCAAAGATATTGAAGATAAACCAAATTATTCGTTTGTTCGAATGGATATATGTGACTTTCAGTCAATATTCGAACTAATGAAAGAAAAGAATGTTGACGGAATAATACATCTTGCAGCAGAAAGTCATGTAGACAGAAGTATTAAAGACCCATTTACTTTTGCACAAACAAACGTGATGGGAACATTATCATTACTGCAAGCCGCAAAAATATATTGGGAAAGTTTGCCTGAAAAATACGACGGAAAACTTTTCTACCATATCAGTACCGACGAGGTATATGGTGCACTTAATATGACTCATCCAGAAGGTATAAAACCTCCTTTCACAACAACTGCGTCATCACAAACACACCATCTTGCTTATGGTGAGAAGTTCTTCACAGAAGACTTAAAATACCAGCCACACTCACCATATTCTGCAAGTAAAGCCTCATCAGACCATTTTGTGAGAGCGTTCCACGATACATATGGAATGCCAACAATTGTTACAAACTGTTCAAATAATTATGGTCCTTATCAATTCCCAGAAAAACTGATTCCACTGTTTATCAACAACATACGTAACCGCAAGCCTCTTCCTGTATATGGTAAGGGAGAAAACGTAAGAGACTGGTTGTATGTTGAAGACCACGCACGTGCCATAGATACAATCTTCCACAAAGGAACAGTTGCAGACACATACAACATCGGAGGATTTAACGAGTGGAAAAACATCGACATAATAAAAGTTGTAATCAATACTGTAGATCGACTTTTAGGACGTAAGGAAGGCGAAGACATGGATCTGATAACATACGTAACAGACCGTGCCGGTCACGATTTGCGATATGCCATAGACTCAACAAAACTACAACGCGAATTGGGCTGGGAACCTTCATTACAATTTGAAGAAGGAATAGAGAAAACCGTTCAATGGTATTTAGACCATCAAGAATGGATGGACAGAGTCACATCAGGAGATTACGCAAAGTATTATGATGAGATGTATAAGAACCGATGAATCATTGAATTGACATTTTATATCCTGCAGATCAGCATTTAATTTATATACTTAAAAATAAGTATATTCACAACAAACACAAAAAGTGTGCACCTGTATGTTCATTTTTGTGCGCAAAGAGCGAAACAGGTGTGTAAGATAACATTTTTTTCGACAAAGACATTTCGTAAAACCAAACACAATTCCTAATTTTGCCATCACAAATGTAATAATTAGGCAGAAATATAATATGTTAGAAAGATACGTAAACAGATTGGATTTTGAATCCATGAGCGATTTTGAGCAGAATTTTAAAATTAATGTACCTGATAATTTTAATTTTGCTTACGATATTGTTGACCAATGGGCAAAAGAAGCACCTGAAAAAATTGCATTAATCTGGACTAATGAAAAGGGAACAGAACGTGTATTCACATTCTCTGACTTAAAGACCATTAGTGATAATTATGCATATCACCTCAAAAAATCTGGCATTAAGCATGGAGATAAAGTAATGCTAATCATGAAGCGCAGATACCAGTTCTGGCCAGCCATATTAGCATTGCATAAGATAGGAGCAGTTGCTATACCTGCCTCATTCCTGTTAACAAGCGGAGACATTATTTATCGCTGCCAGTGCGCCAGCATCAAGGCAATCATATGTTGTAAAGACGATAAAATCATGAACAACATTGCAAAAGCAGCACCTTCATGTCCAACACTTAAACAGACAATAACCACAGACACACTTGACTCATTTGAGAACAATCCACCTTCTGAGGAAGATGCTACATTATCTTCAACAGAACATTTCGGAGGAAAAGACCCAATGATCATGTATTTCACAAGTGGAACAAGTGGAGAACCTAAGATGGTACTTCACGACTACAATTATGCACTCGCCCATCTGGTTACTGCAGCATATTGGCACAATCTGTCTCCTGAAAGCATACACCTGACAATCGCAGATACAGGCTGGGGAAAAGCTGTATGGGGAAAACTCTACGGACAATGGATTGTAGGTGCAGCTGTCTTTGTATATGATTACAACAGATTCCTGCCATCTGACATGCTTCACAAGATGGAGCATTACAATATCACATCGTTCTGTGCACCTCCAACTGTATATCGTTATCTTGTAAGAGAGAATCTGCAGAAATTCGATTTAAGTAAACTCAAATACGTAACAACAGCCGGCGAAGCACTCAATCCGACAATAAGCAATAAGTTCTACACACAGACAGGACTTCGCATCAGAGAAGGATTTGGACAAACTGAAACCACATGTATCATTGGTACATACAAATGGATGGACGTAAAACCAGGTTCAATGGGAAAAGCTAATCCGGTATATGACATAAAACTTATTGACGGAGAGATCTGTATAAACACAGAGAAACATCGTCCAATCGGTCTGTTCCTTGGTTATTATAATAATGAGGAACTCACCAATCAGGTATGGCACGACGGATATTACCATACAGGAGACATGGCAAATGTTGACGAAGACGGATATTTCTGGTATATCGGAAGAAAAGACGACATCATCAAATCATGTGGTTACCGCATCGGTCCATTCGAGGTTGAAAATGCACTTATGAGCCACCCAGCTGTAGTTGAATGCGCAGTAACAGGAATCGAAGACGAACAACGTGGTCAAATCGTCAAAGCAACTGTAGTACTTGCAAGCGCTTGGAAAGATCGAGTTTCAAACAAATTCGTTAAGGAGCTGAAAGACCATGTAAAGAAAATGACAGCAGAATACAAGGTTCCAAGAATCATTGAATTTGTTGACACATTACCAAAAACACTAAGTGGTAAGATACAACATGCCAAAATACGTGCAAAATAAGAAGCTCACACCTTATTATATTAATAATACTCTTATTAAATAAGATAATATTGATACCATAGATTCGGATTAATACACAACCTGTTTATGTATTAATCCGAATTTTATTTGCTAATTTCTGGAAAATACATGTTTTTCATGATAAAACCCATCAAAACACAAATAAAAAATCAGTTTTTTCATTACACCTTAAAAGAATCAATAAACAACGTTTTTCTTACATAAAAAGGGTGAAAAAGGGCAAAAAAAGAAAAAAATAAGGTCTTTTTATAAAAAAAAGGCATTTATGAGAACAACGTATTGAAAAAAGTTATACCTTTGCATCGGTTTTAAAAAGCAAATGATTGTTTAACAATTTAAAAGAAAAAAGAAAATGAAGAAGTTATTAGTTGCAGTAGTAGCAGTAGTTGCTGTTTCTTTCGCATCTTGTGGTAACACAACAAGTACAACAGACATCGATTCTACATTAAATGATTCTGTTCTTGAAGATACAGTTAATGTTGAAGAAACAGTAGATTCAGTTGCAGCTGACTCAGTAGCAGCAGATTCAATCGCTGAATAATTTTAACTACTTCTACACGAAGTCAACATTAGGTCATAGACCTAATAGAAATTTTAACCTGTCGACTTAACAGTCAACAGGTTTTTTACTATTAATATATTTAACAATATGGCTGGATTATACCTACATATACCCTTTTGTAAAAGCAGATGTATTTATTGTGGTTTCTACTCAACCACATCTTTGTCGTTGCAATCACAATACACAGAAGCCATTTGTAAAGAAATGGCACAACGCAAGGACTATATTACCAACCATGCCATAAACACTATCTACTTAGGAGGAGGAACACCTTCGCAATTATCATTCGACAATCTCCAACGCATAACACATTATATATATAATACATACAATGTAAAACAGGAAGCAGAATTCACTATAGAAGTCAACCCCGATGATGTCAACAACGAATTCATACATAATCTCAAACAACTACCTATAAACCGAATCAGTATTGGACTTCAGACATTCAACGACAAACTGCTTAAACTTATAAGAAGAAGACACACTGCATCACAAGCAAAAGATGCTATTAAAAGTCTAAAAGATAACGGATTCAACAACATAAGCATTGACCTTATGTTCGGTTTTCCAAACGAAACAATACAAGAATGGGAAAACGACATACAACAAGCTATAGAACTTGATGTACAACATATATCAGCATACTCACTAATGTTTGAGGAAGGTACCCCACTCTATGCCATGCTCACAAATGGTAAAGTCAAGGAAATAGAAGAAGAAAAATCGTTGCAGATGTATCAAACCCTAATAGACCGACTCACTACAGCAGGATACACTCAATACGAGATATCTAATTTTTGCAAACCAAGATACCACTCAAAACACAACTCCAACTATTGGAACGGCACACCATATATTGGCATTGGTGCTGCAGCTCATTCATTCGATGGGACAACAAGACAATGGAATATCGACAATCTCACAGAGTATATAGACGGCATCAATAACAACAAAAGAATCTACGAAATCGAAGAACTGACAACAAATCAAAAATACAACGAAAGAATCATGACCCGACTACGAACAATGGAAGGGCTGAATCTTAATTCTCTAATAAAAGAATTTGGTAAAGACAAATACGACTATTGCATAAAAGCAGCAACAAAGTATATAGACGACAAAAAACTATATATTAATAAAGATAACAACAATATGGCATTAACACGCCAAGGACTATTCATTTCAAATCAAATCATGTCGGATTTAATGTACGTCTAACACCAAAAAACATCCAGAATAACTACATCAGTCCTATTTTCCGCTAAAAAATAAGCAAAAAACTATAAAATATAAAAAAACTTTAAGTTTATCATGAAAATAGTTTGTCGTTTCATGTTTTTTGCGTAATTTGCGGACGAAACGCAAAAGAAGGCACGACCTTACACCTTCTATGCGATAGTTTTAATACTTATTAATCCTTAAAATCAAAACAATATGAAAGTCTATCAATCAAACCAAATTAAAAACATTGCCATTCTTGGTAATGACGGTTCAGGAAAAACCACACTGACCGAGTCCCTTTTGTTCGAGGCAGGCGTCATTAGTCGCCGCGGTAGAATAACACAGAAAAACACCGTGAGCGACTATTTCCCAGTAGAACAAGAATATGGTTACAGCGTATTCTCAACAGTTTTCCATACAGAATGGAACAATAAGAAATTAAATTTTATTGACTGTCCTGGATCTGATGATTTTATTGGAGCCGCTATGACTGCACTCACTGTAACAGACACTGCAGTACTGCTTATCAATGGTTCAGCTGGTCCAGAGGTCGGAACACAAAACCATTTTAGATATACAGAACAATTTAATAAACCAGTTATTTTCCTAATAAATCAACTTGACCACGAAAAATGCGATTATAACAATTGTGTTGAACAGTTACGAGAACTTTACGGAAACAAAATCGTACAAGTTCAATACCCTTTAAACGAAGGTCCTAACTTCAACTCACTTATTGACGTACTTCTCATGAAGAAATATTCATGGAAGCCAGAAGGTGGTGCACCAATCATTGAAGATATACCTGCAGAAGAACTTGATAAAGCCAAAGAACTACATAAAGCACTTATAGAAGCTGCTGCTGAAAACGATGAAGGATTAATGGAAAAATTCTTCGAGGATGAAAATCTCAGCGAAGACGAATGTCGTGAAGGAATCAGAAAAGGACTTATCTCACGAGGAATGTACCCTGTTTTCTGTGTATGTGCAGTAAAAGATATGGGAGTACGACGACTAATGGAATTCCTCGGAAATGTCGTACCATTTGTTGATGAGATGGAAGCTGTAAAGAACACAAAAGGAGAAGCTATCAAACCCGACACCAACGGACCAACAGCACTTTATTTCTTTAAGACAGCCAATGAACCACATATCGGTGGTGTACAATATTTCAAGGTTATCAGTGGAAAAGTACGTGAAGGTGATGATTTAACCAATTCAGACAGAGGAAGTAAAGAAAGACTTGCACAGTTGTTTGCATGCGCAGGTGCTAACAGAATAAAAGTAGAAGAACTTAATGCCGGCGACATAGGTTGTACTACAAAACTAAAAGATGTACGTACTGGAAATACTCTCGTAGGAAAAGACTGTGACTGGAAATTCAATATTGTACATTTCCCAGAACCAAAATTCATACGTTCTCTCAAAGCCGAAAATGAAGCCGACACTGAGAAAATGATTGCCGCTGTTCAGAAAATGTCACAAGAAGATCCAACATGGATACTTGAACAAAGCAAGGAACTTAGACAGACATTGATCAAAGGACAAGGAGAATTCCATTTACGCACACTTAAATGGCGTATGGAAAACAACGAGAATATCAAGATTAAATTCGAAGAACAGAAGATTCCATACAGAGAGACCATTACAAAAGCTGCAAGAGCAGATTATCGCCATAAAAAGCAATCTGGTGGAGCCGGACAATTCGGAGAAGTACATCTTATTGTAGAACCATATACAGAAGGAATGCCTGATCCAACAGTTTATAAGTTTGGAGGACAAGAATACAAGATATCATTAAAAGGAAAAGAAGAAATTGATCTTGAATGGGGAGGAAAACTTGTATTCATCAACTCTGTTGTTGGAGGTGCAATCGACACACGTTTCATGCCTGCAATCCTTAAAGGTATAATGGGACGTATGGAACAAGGTCCGTTGACTGGAAGCTATGCGAGAGATGTACGTGTTATCGTATATGATGGAAAGATGCACCCTGTAGATTCAAATGAATTATCATTCATGCTTGCAGGACGTAACGCATTCAGTGAAGCATTTAAAAATGCAGGTCCAAAATTGCTTGAACCAATCTACGACGTGGAAGTACTCACACCAAGCGACAAGATGGGTGACGTCATGAGCGACTTACAAGGCAGACGTGGCATAATCATGGGTAGTGAAAGTGCAAACGGATACGACAAACTTAGCGCTAAGATTCCATTGAAAGAACTCTCTACATATTCAACTTCACTAAGTTCAATCACTGGAGGACGTGCATCATTCTCAATGAAGTTCTCAAACTATGAGTTAGTTCCAACAGACATACAGCAACAACTCATGAAGGAATTTGAGGCACAAAACAAAGACGAAGAATAGTATAATTAATAAAATGACAATTATAGAGGCTGGTAAATGTTAATTACCAGCCTTTTTTACCTTATTTTCACAAAAAGTATCGTGTACATTCTTTTTCTAAGATATAATAATATAACTTTGACTCAAATCAAAGGAATAAGTATAGATGAAGAAATCAACCATAACAATACTTGCGTTTCTAATGGGCATCTCATTTATATGCCTACTACTTCTACAAGTACATTACATTCAAAAAGTACTTGATTTACGCAAACAACATTTTGATGAATCAGTGGAAAAATGTTTAATAGAAACTGCACATCAAATAGAATTAGATGAAGTTACACGATATATATATAATGAGAACGAAGTAAACACAAAAGGAAAGCAATCGCAACAAGACACATTGACAACACAAGAGTTGTCAAAAGACTATAATACAAATAACAACTTCAAACTTCACCAATCCGTACCCGAGGAAGGTGTAAATATAACCATCCAAGAGCCAAGTATATCTGTCAACACAGGTAAACTATATACACGCAGAAATTCACAACCAATAAAAGGGACAATTCGTTCATTACAAGAAAAAATGAACAAACGTCTTGCATACAAGCGTGAATTAGTGGAAGAAGTGATATACAGCACATTGTTCACCTCCAACGACCTTCCATTAGAAGAAAGAATAGACTTCAAACGATTGGATCAGATCTTGAAAAGCGAATTCAGTTCCGTAGGTATAGACCTCACATATCATTTCAGCGTTTATACAACAAGTGGCAACTTTGTTTATCAATGTCCAGACTATGAAGAAAGAGGCAACGAAACAGAATTTACCCACACAATCTTCAATAATGACCCAATAGAGAAGATGGCAGTACTCAAGGTACATTTCCCTGATTTAGAATCATATTCACGCCGTTCAATCTTGTTCATAATGCCTTCATTAATATTCACCACAATATTATTGGTAACATTCATTGTGACACTGATTCTTGTATTCCGTCAGAAGAAACTTGCAGAAGTCAAAAACGACTTCATAAACAACATGACTCACGAATTCAAGACTCCGATATCCAGCATATCACTCGCTGCACAAATGTTGAGCGACGCATCAGTACCTAAAACTCCTAAAATGATGAATCGTTTAACAACAACAATAAACGACGAAACCAAAAGGTTACGATTCCAAGTAGAGAAAGTTCTCCAACTATCAATGTACGAGAATCAACGTACCAACCTTAATCAAAAGGAGATAGACATGAACGAACTGATAGCCAGCGTTATACATACATTCACATTAAAGGTTGAAAAAAATGGAGGAAAAATAATCTCAGACCTACGAGCAAGCAACCCTATTGCATATGTAGATGAGATGCATATCACAAATGTGATATTCAACCTAATGGACAATGCGGTGAAATACAAGCGTCAAGACGCACAACTTGAGCTTAAAGTATCCACATGGAATGAAAACAAACGAATATGTATAAGCATACAAGATAATGGTATCGGAATAAGACGAGATGACTTAAAAAGGATTTTCGAAAAATTCTATCGCGTACATACCGGAAACCTCCACGACGTCAAAGGGTTCGGACTTGGATTGGCATATGTTAAGAAAATAATCCAGGACCACAAAGGACACGTTAGTGTGGAAAGTGAGTTTGGAATAGGAACAAAATTCATAATACGATTGCCATCATGCAGTCAAATATCATAACTTGAAAATATTATAAACCATTTAAAAGAATAAATTATGGAAGAAAGATTTGAAGACGTACGTATCCTTCTATGTGAAGACGACGAAAACTTAGGTATGCTCCTTCGTGAATATCTTGAGGCTAAAGGCTACGATGCAGAACTATGCATCGACGGAGAAGAAGGTTACAACGCATTCCAAGAGGGCACATACGACTTATGTATATTAGACGTAATGATGCCAAAGATGGATGGTTTCACCTTAGCCAGCAAAATCAGAGACATCAACCCAGATATTCCATTCATGTTTTTAACAGCCAAAACAATGCGCGACGACGTTAAGGCTGGATTCGAACTTGGTGCCGATGACTATATCACAAAACCATTCTCAATGGAAGAAGTGGTATTCCGTATCGAAGCTATTTTAAGAAGAGCAAGAGGAAAGAAGAACCGTGATGTGTCATCATTCCCAATCGGAAAATACACCTTCGACTCACAAAAGCAATTACTTACAATTGGTAACAAACAAGAGAAACTCACAACAAAAGAGGCAGAACTTCTTAAGTTACTATGCAATAAGTTGAACGAACTGCTTCCAAGAGACTATGCATTACGCACAATTTGGATTGACGACAATTATTTCAATGCCAGATCAATGGATGTTTATATCACAAAACTACGCAAACATCTTAAAGATGATCCAAACGTTGAGATATTAAACGTACATGGTAAAGGTTATAAACTAGTTATAACAGAATAACAGATAAATAATCAATAAAAAGAACAATGCGTATCAGGAATCCCGATACGCATTGTTTTTTCTGTGCTAATGTAAAAATACTTATTCTTTAGTTATATACTTATTAATAACTACATGAGCTACAACACCAAGTAAAATTAACACTAAACTACCGCAAGTATACAAATTGTTATCACAGCAGTCATACATTGGAGCTGCAAACATAGCAAGTATCATCAGTATTGCACCAACCAATACCATAAGTACTCCTACATAACTTAAAAATTTATTTCCCATATCTTTTTGTTATTTTATTATTCCATTACCTAAATTTCAAGTTACAAATTAAATAAAAACATCTCATATAGCGAAACAAATCACGAAAAAAAATCAATATAAAAGTAAAAATCATTATTTTTCAACACTATTTTTAAATTTACCGACACTATATAATTGTTTTTTGCTATTTTTTTCGTACCTTTGCACTCGCATTTTGCGAAATAACTAATTTAATAACAAAAAAACGTATGAATCAGTACGAAACCGTTTTCATTTTAACTCCCGTTTTATCTGACCAACAGATGAAGGAAGCGGTAGAAAAGTATCAAACTTATCTCGAGGGAAAAGGTGCTGAGATTATCAATGTTGAAAATTGGGGTCTCAAGAAACTTGCTTACAACATCGAGAAGAAGTCAACTGGTTTTTATGCTATGATTGAATTCAAAGCAGAACCAACAGTGATTGAGAATTTTGAGTTACAGATGCGTCGTGACGAGCGCGTAATCCGTTATCTCACAGTTAAGAACGAAAAGTACGCTGCTCAATACGCAGAGAAGCGTCGTAACCTAAAAAAGGAGGCTTAAAACATGGCAACACAGACATCATCAGAAGTACGTTTCCTTACTCCACAAGCAGTAGACGTAAAGAAGAAAAAGTATTGCCGTTTCAAGAAGAGCGGAATCAAATATATCGACTATAAGGATTCTGAATTCTTGAAGAAGTTCCTTAACGAACAAGGTAAGATACTTCCACGCCGTATTACAGGCAATTCACTTAAGTATCAGCGTCGTGTAGCACAAGCTGTTAAGCGTGCACGCCACCTCGCTCTTCTTCCATTCGTAACAGACCTGCTTAAGTAATTAACACTATTCAGTAACAATTAAAACTCAAGAAAGGAAAAGTTATGAAAATCATATTGAAGAAAGACGTACAAGGCTTAGGCTACAAAGACGATATCCTCGTTGTAAAAGACGGATACGGACGCAATTATCTCCTTCCACAGCGCTTAGCTGTTCTTGCAACAGACAAAGCAATCAAAGCTGTACAAGAAGAACTTAAACAACGTGCTCACAAACTTGCTAAGATTAAGGCTGACGCAGAAGCAAAAGCTAAGCAATTCGAAGGTGTTTCACTCGTTATCGAAGCTAAGGTTTCTGACGGAATGAACATCTACGGAAGTGTTGGTGCTGCACAAATCACAGCTGCACTTGCTGAAAAGGGAATCACTATCGATCCTAAGCAAGTAACAAGCAAGAGCGTAAAAGTTCTCGGTCAACACATTGCTAACATTGAACTTCACAAGGAAGTTATCATCGAACTTCCATTCGAAGTAATTCCTGATGCTGACTCTAAGAAAGCTGCTGAAGAATATGCAGCACAAAAGAAGGCTGACAAGGAAAAGGCAAACGCTAAGGTTGAAGAAGAGAAAGCTGAAGCTGCTGAAGAAGAAACTGAAGCACCAGCTGAAGCTTAATATCTCAACGTACAATCATTTGGTCTTTTTAGAGACCTTTGAACTATACTCAGAAGAGAGCACAGAAAAGTGTTCTCTTCTTTTTTATATTTATGCTTGCCATTGGCAAGCACGAAAATAAAAAAAGCCCAACTTATGAGTCTCATAAAGTTGGGCACTTCTATCTGCTTAACAACAGTTATAATTAATCTTACACTGAAGCTGCAAGAGGTTTGTATGAAGAAATAAAACGATAAGGGAAATCTATCCTATGAAGAAAACGTTCAACATCTGTACTTAAAGGTGAAGTTCCATAAACAGTTACATTCTGAACACATCCGCCTAAACAAGACATCAAATGCTTACGTACTTGTTTATACACCATTCTGCGTGTATGCGATAATGACATAACGTGAGACATCTTCGCATTGTTAATACTTGGATATATACTATTACGGATGATTTCTTCAGCAAAAGTACAATTCATACTTATGATATGAGGGCGTATTTTCTTAACTTTTTGGAAAAACACATCATCTGATATATCTTCAGGCATCATAACGATTTGAGCACCGCAAAGTAATGCTGCAATAAGAATTTCAGTCTTTGAAGAAGATGCAGAGAGCATTACTATCACTTGTCGGCTTAAATTACCTTGTACACTTTCAATACGTTGAATTTCCGATTGGATTCGCTCTAACGACAAATCTATCCCATTAATCTTTGCACCATACTGCAATACTGCTACTATAGATGCAACCTGATCAATATGATTATTTGATACGATTGAGACATCCTCACCCACTCCTACTTTCTGTAATAACAACAACTGATGTATCTCATTCACGCGTGTTGTAAGTTCCGCATATGAAACTTCTCTATCAGTAGAAGAATCAATCAATGCAACACGTTCCGAAGAATCGCTCAGTATATTTTTAAATAATTGAACTAAATTTGTCATATATACTATTGTTTTATTTTCTTGTTAATTTGTTAGTTAAATTTCGCTTTTGACATTGCAAAATTACTAACAGCACTCCTTAAACACAAAAGAATGTGATATTACTATTAAAATTGGGGATAAAATTCGTGTTTTTATGATAAAATCGCTATATTTGTGACGAAAATATATTATCCCAGATTTCGTCACATATAAAAAGTGATAAAAATATGAACAAAATGCCCCCTATTTTTTACCAATTTAAGACACAATTATTATATTTTCTACTTGTGCCTATATTCTTCGTATCGTTCGTACTGATTTATCGTCCGTTCGACATCGATGATTATTTAGATATGGAACGTGGCTTATTTGCATTCAATATCACAATGATGTCGTGCATACTATTAGTGACTTTGGTAATTACACGTATAATATTTTATTTATGCAAACTTGAATTATCGAGCGGATGGTATTTATTCTGGTGTGGATGTGAGGTTTTAATCTGCGCCCATTTTGTCACCTTATATATGTGGTTAATGAGCGACATGTCATATCTCTCGGTATTAGGTCATGCTTGCGGATATCTTGCATCAGTCATGTTTTATCCATATATCATCATCGGAGTAGCACTACGCCTAAACCATGCAAAAAATCACGCAAACGAACCAGCTGAGAATCAAAGGATAAGGTTCTACGATGATCGTCATAACCTAAAGTTAATGGTTCATGCAAATAATGTGTTGTACATTGAAGCTGAGGAGAATTATGTACGTATCTTTTATATTGAAAATAACAGGCAAAAGAACTTTCAATTAAGAAGTACGATGAAAAGTATAGAAGATTTATGTCAGGCTAATGGTTTGATTCGTTGTCATCGTTCATACTACATAAACAAAAACCTCGTAAAGATGTTAAGAAAGGACAAAGACGGAATTATCCTTGTAGAACTTGAATCGCCAGACACGAAACTGATTCCTGTTAGTAAAAGATATTATGAGGGATTAGCTAATCTCTTATAAGGATTTATTACTTTCAGAATACTACGTGGCAACACTTCTATCTATTAAGATTTAACATGTTAAGTATATATTTACGGTACACTATATAGGATAAAATTTATTAAATCATATAAAAAATAAAAACTAAACATACATATTTCATTTTTTTTGGTTAATTTTGCATTATATATGGATTTCTCAAAATGGGATAAGTTGAAGAGAAGATAATTAAGGCAAGAAAACAAGAAGAATGACGATATATAAATATATATATATACAGATAGTGCTAATAGCGATGCTCATGTTATCATGCTTGACTGCAAATGCACAGAAAAGCAAAACAGAGGTACGCATTCCAAAAGCTCAATTACACAGAAATCAGGCTCATACTACCCTTTTGGACACTATCTCACAAAAAAGCAACTCACAACAGACACACACTATTAAGAGTGAGGCTGATTCTGTAATATCAATTATAAAAAACGATTCGGTTCAGGGCGTTCCATTAATAGACACACTTAAGGTTGTAAATCAATTAACAAATAGTGTTATTGAGAGTACACCTTCCACTATTCCATCGTCATCTAAGATCTTCGTTCCAGATCCTCAAAAAGCATTATGGTTAGCAATTGTTTTTCCTGGAGGAGGTCAGATATACAACCGAAAATATTGGAAATTGCCGCTTATATATGGAGGATTCGTAGGTTGCGCATATGCTATAAACTGGAACAACACAATGTATCAGGACTACTCTCAGGCATATATCGACATAATGGACGATGATCCTAACACAAAGAGTTACGAAGACTTCATACCTAAAAATTTCGATGTAAACTCTAACATGCAACGCATACAAGATTTGTTTAAACGCAAGAAGAACTATTACCGCAGATACCGCGATTTAAGTGTATTCTGTATGATTGGAGTATATGCACTATCAATTATAGATGCTTATGTAGATGCAGAATTATCGACTTTTGACATCAACAAAGACTTAAGTATGAAAGTACGTCCTTCTGTAATCAACAACAAATCACTTGCTATACAGAACCCTTATCCTACACAATCATATGGCATCCAATGCAGTTTACATTTTTAGCTGTTAGATGATTACAAAAATAGCCATAATAACCTGTAGATAAGAATAAAAGAAGTTAATACTTAAATAAAATATATTAAAATTTCAATAATTTGATATGGAAGAAGAACTCAGTAAAGATATTATGGAGAATAAGATGGTAGAAGATGCGTTTAACCACCTTATTGAGTCATATCTTTCAACAAAACATAGAAAAAAGGTTGAAATAATAACAAAAGCGTTCAATTTTGCAAAACATGCGCATAAAGGAGCACGCAGATTATCAGGCGAGCCCTATATTATGCATCCGATTGCTGTTGCACAAATTGTATGCTCTGAAATTGGTTTAGGTTCAACTTCCATATGTTCTGCCCTATTACATGATGTAGTAGAAGATACTGATTACACAACTGAAGATATTGAAAACATGTTCGGTCCGAAGATTGCTCAAATAGTCGACGGATTGACAAAGATCTCTGGTGGAATCTTTGGAGAACGTGCATCAGCCCAAGCAGAGAACTTCAAGAAGTTACTGTTAACTATGAACGATGACATACGAGTGGTACTTATAAAGATGGCAGACCGTCTTCATAATATGCGTACACTTGGAAGTCAGCCAGAGAACAAACGATATAAGATATCAGGTGAGACTCTCTATATCTATGCGCCATTAGCCAACCGACTTGGTTTGAATGCAATAAAATCTGAATTAGAGAATCTTGCTTTCAAATATGAACATCCAACAGAGTATTCAAACATAATCAAGAAATTGGAAGCGACAGAAAGTGAGCGTTCCAATGTATTTGACGAGTTCACAGCTCCAATTCGCAAGCAATTGGATCAGATGGGTATTAAATACGAGATCAAAGCTCGTGTGAAAACACCATACTCCATCTGGAATAAGATGCAGAATAAGCATATTCCATTTGAAGAAATCTACGATATTCTTGCCGTAAGAATTATATTTGAGCCTCGCGAGGGTTGGAATGAAAAGAATGAATGCTTCAATGTATATGTTGCTATAACTCAGTTATATCCATCACATCCAGAGCGTTTACGCGATTGGGTGAACCATCCTAAAGCAAATGGTTATCAAGCACTTCACATAACATTAATGAGTAATAAAGGAGAATGGATTGAAGTGCAGATACGTAGTAACAGGATGGACGAGATTGCGGAAAAAGGATTTGCGGCTCATTGGAAATACAAAGATGAGCAGCGTAGTTCTGATGGAAGCTCACAAGCACCGGTTATAAACGTACAAAGTGAAGAAGAGGACAAAGAGAGTGATGCAGCAAAAGAATTAGACAAGTGGTTAGTTACTATCAAAGAAATTCTTGATGATCCACAGCCTGATGCTATGGATTTTCTGGATACGATAAAACTAAACCTATATGCATCTGAGATTCTTGTGTTTACACCTAAAGGTGAATTAAGAACACTACCAGCGGGAGCAACTGCTTTGGATTTTGCCTATACAATACACACAGTTGTGGGTAATCATTGTATTGGTGCAAAAGTAAACCACAAACTTGTTCCGATGAGTTATGTACTTCAAAGTGGTGACCAAGTAGAGATACTGACTCAAAAATCACAGAAAGTACAAAAAGAGTGGCTTGACATGGTTAGTACAGCCAAAGCCAAAACAAAGATTCTATCTGCCATACATAAAGAAGAAAGAGAACAGAGAATTATTGGCGACAATATGCTCAACGATTTCTTCAAGCGCATTGAGTTACAGCGCGATACAGCTTCAATTGACAAATTATGCAAGCATCATGGTTGCAGAAAGCCAGACGATTTATATTTAGCTATAGGTCAAGAACAAATAGTATTAGGAGACGAGGATGAAGCCTTCCTCAAGCACAAGAATAATGCTGGTTGGAGACGAATTCTTTCATTTGGACGCACTAAAAAGAGTGAGGAAGATAAAACAAACATCACAAATGAGCAAACTCCACACAAATACGATAAGAAAGTTCCATTATTGTTAACAGAAGACAGTCTTGCACATGAATTTCATTTAGCAGATTGCTGTCAACCTATTCCAGGTGACTCAGTAATGGGATATCTTGACGATGACAATGTGATGCACATCCACAAGCTACAATGTCCGTTAGCATTACGACTGAAAGCGAACTACGGGAATCGTATATATTCAGCCAAATGGCAAATGAATCATTTACAACATTTCCTTGTCACAATTCGCATAAGCGGTTTGGATCAGTTAGGACTTCTTAGTAGAATAACACAAGTTATATCCCATTTGTTTAATACCAACATCCGAAAACTCGAGATAGAAACCATCGATGGTATATTCGAGGGCAAAGTTACATTCTACGTGCATGATTTGGATGAAGTGAATAATATCATCTCAAATCTCAAAAAGATTCCAGACGTAAAAGAAGTTGCGAGAATGTAATATCAACTGATTTACTTGATAAACTATACTAACGAGTTTAATTCTTTATTCAATTCTTGAAGTCTGTCACGTACAGTCTCCAAACGATGAATAACCTCCATTCTTGATGCAACAGCATCCTTAGAATGCTTGATTGTTTCACGTGCGCCACTGATAGTCATTCCTTGTTCTTTCACAAGATGATATATCAGTCGTACACTTTCTATATCTTGTTCTGAATACTGACGAATACCCCTTCCTACTTTTTGAGGATGTAAGGACGGAAATTCAGTTTCCCAATATCTAAGTAAGGTCTCGGTTACATCAAACATTTGTGCAACCTCTTTTATTGAATAATATAATTTCAGATTCTTATTTGTATTCAGCATATTCTGTTGTACATTAGGTTAAGGGAACTCAATGAGCCACTTTTATGATTGCCTTATTCTCAACTGTGCACACTATCATTAACTTTTTTGTATTGCAAAGCCACCAACGAATATATTCCCAACAAAGGGATTAGTGCTGTTTGCACGAAATGAACTATCAACACATATAATTCGGCATCATATGCGACAACTCCTCCTGAGAGGATTAGTATAGTTTTTACTGCGAAATGCCATGACCCCATACCATTTGGGGTTGGGACAATAACCGCTATAGAACCGACCGCAAATGCTATCAAGGCAATCATTATGCCCAAATCGGCTGTAAAAGGGAACGCAAAAAAGGTGATGTAGAAATGAAGGAAATAACTTGCCCATATTGCAAGAGAATAAAAAGCAAATAGAGGTTTATTCTTAACATCCTTCAGAGAAAAGACACCTTCTTTAATCTCGTTTGTTATTTTCTTTATACGTGTAAAAATAGTAAGATGTCTCAACAGAAAAAACAGGAAGATTGCAGTAACGACCAAACATATAGCCGTAACGATATATCCAGTAGTAGTAAAAGTTTCCAACCACGAAACCAAAGAGATTCCAGTTTCGTCAAAGAAATTCTTGAATGTATTGATTTGAAGTATAAATACGATAAATGTAAAAAGCAATATAATAATCGAATCGATTATACGCTCAGTGACTACCGTTCCTAAAGATTTGGAGAATGAAGTCTTATCATATTTCAATAATATTCCACAACGAGTAACCTCGCCAGAACGAGGAATAAGAAGGCTGGTCATATATGAAATGAACACAGCATGAATGCAATTCATTGTTTTAGGATTCTCGCCAAGCGGTTCCAAACTCTGTTTCCATCTCAATCCACGAAAAACCTGAGCAGTTATACCGAAAACCAATGAAAAGACAATCCACCACCAATTAATCACCTCATTGGCTTTAAACAGTTTAGAGAAATCAAAACCTCTATACATCCAATATAAAATACCGACACCAAGTATTATTGGCAATACGATATTAAGTATTTTCTTTAACACTTTATCCTTTTTGTAAAATGAGACATATAGGCTAATTGTTGCTTCGAGTCATAATTATCATCTATTCTATTCTTTAATTATGTTATGACTCAGCAAACCGAATAATATTTTATTATTTTAGTTTCGGCTTTCATTAATTATCCTTACCTTTGCAAATGCAAATGTATAAAATAATTACGAATAAAACGAAATGATTAACGAAGATTTTTCAAAAGTACGTCCAAAGAAGTTTCTTGGTCAACATTTTCTTACAGATTTAAATATCGCCAGTAGAATTGCAGACACAACAGATGCATGTCCTGATATCCCTGTACTTGAAGTTGGACCAGGAATGGGAGTTCTCACCCAGTTCTTACTTAAGAAAGATCGTGAGTTAAAAGTTGTAGAGATAGACCGCGAATCAGTACCATATCTTAAGGAGCATTTTCCTGACCTTAGCAATAATATTATTGAGGCAGACTTTCTCAAGATGGATCTTCATGAAGTATTCAATGGGCAGCAGTTCGTCTTGACAGGTAATTACCCTTATAACATCTCAAGTCAGATTTTCTTCAAAATGCTTGAAAACAAGGATCTTATACCTTGTTGTACAGGTATGATACAAAAAGAAGTAGCAGAACGTCTTGCAGCCTCTTCGGGGAATAAATCGTATGGAGTTTTAAGTATTCTTATTCAAGCATGGTATGATGTTGAATATCTTTTCACAGTAAATGAGAACGTATTCAATCCACCTCCAAAGGTAAAAAGTGCAGTAATCTGCATGCGCAGAAACAACAAGAAAGAGTTAGGATGTAATGAGGCTTTATTCCGTAAGATCGTAAAAACTGTATTTACCATGCGTAGAAAGATGATTCGTAACGGAATGAAACAAATTGTTGGTAAAGATTGTCCTTTATTAAATGAACAAATCTTCAATCTTCGTCCCGAACAATTATCTATTGAGGAATTTATAGATCTTACCAATAAAGTGGAAGGAGTCATTAACAAATAACGCCCTCCTTATATATCTGTGAGATGATTTTGCGTTAAAAAAACGTGGCTTATTAGACTAAGGTTTATTATCGGTATAATTAGTCTAAGACCTTACCTTGTTTAATTAACTCATCTTTCATAATAAACAATTTATATATCAATCCCGAAAAGGTGACATTATTCGGATGTGACTTGATTTGGTTTATACTTGATTGCACATAAAGTTTAACATCAACCACATTTATACCTTTTCCAAGATTAATCTGGTTTTCAAATTTGTGAGTCTCAAACCAATCAAACAACTCGTTCAATTCTTCCTCAGTATAGTCAGTTTTGTATTCCATTAGATTTCCTTTCTTTAAGATATTTCACAATAAGGTGAGCTGTACGTTCTGAAGCCCCTGCCGGACCAAGAATATGTACCATTTCTTCATAATCAGCAAGCATCTGTTTACGTCGCGAGCCACCTGGCAAGATATCTGACAATTCTTGTTTTATACGATTCACATTCATATCATCGGCAACAAGTTCTGTTACTATATTCTTATTTATTGTCAGATTTACCAATGATATATATTTCACCTTCAACACTAATCGTCTTAATTGTCTTATGAGCCAACCACAAGGTATATAATAACATACTACTTGCGGAATGCGTAAGAGAGCCGTTTCAAGAGTTGCAGTTCCAGATGTGACCAAGGCGGCATCAGAGTGTTTAAGGATATCATAAGTCTTTCCGTAACACAATTCTACATTTATGTTATCTGGGATAAATTTACGATAGTAGTTCTCTTCTATATTTGGAGCCCCTGCAATTACAAGTTTATATTTATCGAATGACGATGCAGCAACAAGCATCTTTTTTAAGTTGTCCTTAATTTCTTGTTTACGACTACCAGCCAAAATAGCAATACGACCATAATTATTACATTCCTTTTCAAGACAAGACTGGTCCTCATATTTTTTTATTGCGTCAACACATGGATTTCCCACATAATTAATACGATAATTGTGTGATTTATAGAAATCGACTTCAAAAGGCAAGATAGAGAACATCTCATCGATATCTCTTTTTATTGCCTTTATCCTATATTCTTTCCATGCCCAGATTTTGGGTGAGATATAATAATATATAGGAATATCTGTATGACTGTGTATATATTTAGCGATATCGAGATTAAAGCCTGGATAATCAACAAGAATCAGCACATCTGGGTTCCATGCCACTATATCTTGTTTACACTCCTTCATTATATTAAGGATGGTTTTAAGATGCATAAGTACTGGAATAAAGCCCATATATGCCACCTCACGGTAATGGCGCACAAGAGTTCCACCTTCGGCTTGCATTTTCTCACCGCCATAAAAACGGAAATCAGCTTCATGATCCTCTTGTTTGATTGCATGTATCAAATTCGAAGCATGAAGGTCGCCGGAAGCCTCGCCCACTATGAGATAATATTTCATTGTTCCAAACTACTTAGGTTGTTAATTGCTTCAAAAGCAGTGACATTGATTTTCACTGGAGTCACAGCTATATATCCCCTCTTCATTGCATTTCTATCGGTATTATCGTCTTGTTTGTCAACACTTTTAAAATCACCGACAAGCCAATAATATGTAAAGCCACGAGGACTAATTCTTTCCTCCCATTCATTTTGCCATACCCCTTCGCCCATTGTACACACTTTCAGTCCTGCATACTTTGGGATATCAGGAGCATTGACATTAAGGCATACACCAATAGGCAATTTATTCTCCAACACATGTGATATAATTTTCTCGATGTATGGTTTCATTGGATTGAAGTCAGTCTCCATTGAATGAGAGAAATGTGAAAATCCGATTGATGAAATACCCTTTAGACATCCCTCTTTCACAACACCCATTGTACCAGAGTAATGCACATTTACTGCAGAATTATCACCATGATTTATACCAGCCAACACCAAATCAGGGGTACGATCACAGAATTTTGCGATACCCAACTTCACACAATCGCCGGGAGTTCCAGTACATGAATAGACCTTTAATCCTTCTTCCTCCTTTATTAAATTGGCTTTCACAACACTACTGAAAGTAACAGACAAGGAAGAACCCGAACGAGCGCCATCAGGAGCGACCACAACCACATCGCCATAACGGCGAGCAATATCTACAAGGAAATGTATTCCTTTTACACTATATCCATCATCATTAGAGATTAATATCAGCGGTCTTTTCATAATTTTACAGTTCCGTTATCAAATATTTTATATTGGGTTTTATCTAAACCTTATATTTTGTGCAAAATTAAGAAAAAACCACCACATAATTACATTTTTTTCGAATAATGTTTTGTCAGTTCAAGAAAAACAACTACATTTGCATCCGCAAATCTAAAGCGTATATCGCTTAATATGATTTAATCTTATTTATTGGGATATGGTGTAATTGGCAACACAACAGATTCTGGTCCTGTTATTTTGGGTTCGAGTCCCGATATCCCAACCAAAAGCGACGAATGAGATTTCTCATTTGTCGTTTTTCTTTTTCACGACATAACTCATTGATAATCCACGAAATATAAAAAACACACATCAACAAAAAATCTCCCACCGCCTTTCATTAGAAAGGCAATGGGAGGGCATTGATTATTGATTCACTCGGATAAAAATCCACTCAAACAAATCCACTCTCCGGATTATTATCCAAAGAATGAAAATGTTATTTATATATTTTCTTTTTCAAATTTCTAAGTTGTTTATAAGAGTCTTTTCCAGCCTTCTCACCCTGCTCTATCATCTTATTAATCTTATTTGCTTTGAAATCAGCAGCTCCAAAACCTTTAAGATCTGGATTTATATACACATCCACGTTTGTGTTGTTATTCTGATATTTATTAAGGTCGGGACGACCTACCAGCCATCCAAGAACCTTCATTAATCCTTTATCGTCAGCCAAATCTTCGGCAGTTTTCATCACTTTCTTATCTTCATGCTTGTTTTGGGTTAGGTCAATTGCGATAACCACATCTGCTCCCATGGCGCGAACCACATCTACAGGAAGATTATTAAGTAATCCTCCATCCACCAAAAGCATATTATCAGACTCTACTGGTTTAAAGACCCCAGGGATTGCCATACTGGCACGCATTGCTTTAGGAAGATTTCCTGAGGACAATATGATTTCCTGGAAAGAACGTATATCCACAGCAACACATCTGAAAGGGATTGGCAGTTTATCGAAATTTATTGAGTCGGGTAAATTAAGCATATTATCAAACAAAGATACGAGTTTATCACCGCGACTCAGTCCAATTGTTCTTGTGTGATTTGGGCTCTTGCTTTTTGGGCGTTTTACTGGAAATCCAAACAGATAAGTAACACTATCACGAGTTGTCAGAACCTGTCCACGCAACGACGGATCACGATCAGATAACAACGAAAGCCATTCTTGAGAGTGAAACATCGAATCCAATTCATCTGCCCTATAGCCCACACTATACAAAGCCCCCACAATAGAACCGATGCTTGTACCTGCTATATAATCAATTGGGATTCCCGATTTCTCTATATACTTAAGTACACCGACCTCAGCAGCACCTTTAGCCCCGCCACCGCCAAGAACCAAACCTACTTTAAGACGTTTATTCTTTGATTTTGTCGTTTTATTTTGTGCGTTAACCAACAGGGAAGTCAACATACACAAAAATGTAATAATGAATATTTTCTTCATAATTAGAAAGTCATTCTTTTATTCTTTCATAATGGCACATTAAGAGATTTCCTTGTTCATCCCTCAAATGCATTCCCCCACCTTCACAATAACGGAACATCTTGCAATCTCCGCATTTACCTTTTTTCATCCACCCACGGTCACGATAGTTCTTAAATCCGTTGTTCCAAACCTCCCAAAAGTCATCTTTATAAATATTTCCTTGGTAGTATTTACCACGAATGCTTGTACATGCAGAGATACTGCCGTCAATGAGAATCGAAGCTACATTTATACCTGCAAAGCAGCGATACAGATGATCTCGCACCTTTCCTTCATAATCCCCGAGGAAACCCTCACACGCATAATCAGTTTGGATTTTTCCTTCCTTCTTACAATCAACAATAAAGTCGAGCACATAACGCAACTGTTCATCTGAAATCATAAGTTCGGGAGTATCCTTAGCTCTTCCAGCAGGGAAAATAGTAAATATTCGCCATTTCCTTGCTCCAGAGTTATATAGCAAGTCTTTGAGTTGAGGAAGATAATCAATATTTCGTTTGTTAACACAAGTAACTACATCCCATATAACATCATCTTGTGAGCTCAAGATATTGATTGTGCGCATAGCATTCTTAAAACTATTTGCATTACCTCTCATCCAGTTGTGTTCACCCTCCAAGCCGTCAAGACTTACCGCCACACTTTTCAATCCTGCATTTTTAAGAGCATCAAATCGTTCTTGAGTCATCAGCATACCATTAGTAACCATTCCCCAACGGTATCCTCTTTTTTTAAGTTCGCCTCCTATCTCCTCTAAATCATCACGCATAAGTGGTTCGCCACCAGATATAATTATCAGTACATCAATCGGATTTACATGAGGAGTTATCTGTTCGTCTATCACGCGTAGAAACACATCTTTAGGCATATCGGGGACAATGGAACTTCCCTTACAATCACTGCCACAATGCAAGCAACGAAGATTACAGCGCAATGTACATTCCCAAAACAATTGTTTGAGTACATGCATCTTCTTTTCATTCCCACGAATCACGCGATCAAATTCAAGTGCAAGTTTCTGTTTTAACTGCATCTTAGACTATCTTAAAAATTAGATGGTGCACCATACATAACCCTAATTTCTGGCTCTACAGGTTTTTTATTGCGCTGCTTTTGCAACTCATTATTGATAGAATCATTTATCAATAAGGAATCAGCAACAGTGTCGGCCTGATTCTTATATCGTTTATCCATCATTTCTGGGCCTCCATACATACACTCGGGACCAGAAAAAGGACGACGGCCACATGAAATACATGATGCAAATCCTAATACAGACACACAGGCTGCCATCAATCGTGTGATGGTCTTTAACCATTTATCTTGTATTGTTTTCATAAAGCATTTCAATTAAAAGTTACACACTATCTTATTTACAATCATTTACTTTATTATGTATCAATAAGCAAATGTAAGCAAAACAATCGAAGTAAACAAATTTTCATCAAAAAACTTTCATTTTATCATTCAGAATACAATGATTATCACAACTCTATGGAATTGAGGCTTGATTAAATACATTCAACCTGTTTTGGTTATTTTACTCGTTCATAATATAATGTATAATTTGAATCGTCTATATCTTTAGGATCTCTCTTGTGATAAAGAACTAATTTATCCTTAGTAAGAGATTTTATATAAAAATACTCCATGCAATTCATTTTATTATTATACTTGATTATATACGAGCCTTTTTGAACCTTTCCTACTTTTGTTTTATCAAATGACACTGGAATTGAATTGGATAAATAATATTTCTGTGAAGAATTTAAATTATAATTTAATTCACCAGTTGTAGCAGAATATAACTTCGCATTAAATTTTATTTCATTAGAAGCGAATTCCATTGTAGATATAATCCGTTCTGGTAGCATCGATTCTTTCCATTTAGTTCCTACTAACTGATTCAATGTATAAGTTTGAGCATTAACAGCACATGTGCTGAATAATGCTAATAATATTGCTATTATTGTTTTCATAATCAGGATTTAATTAGGATGTTATTATAAGTAGTTTACGTTGCAAATATAATCAATATCTGTTATATGGCAAATTTAC
>JAIKZH010000063.1 GCA_024682395.1 Bacteroidaceae bacterium | reverse complement strand
TATTTTATTTTCTGTCCGCAATATAGTTTTGTGGACAGAAAATTTTATTTGGATAAAACAACTCAGAATCAGTTAAATTGATTTTTTTACAAATAATTTGGTATTATTAAAAGTTTGTATTATCTTAGCAGCATAAATCTTAAATACCTTACGACTATGAAAAGGATAATACTTACTATTATTACATGCATTTGTTGTATGGTGACAAATGCACAAAATACCCGTGTGGAACTTAATCTTGATGGAGTGCGTGATAGTACTAAGATTTTGATACGTGTCGGTGCTATGCACAAAGTCCAGAATCCTTTAGCTGAAGCTTTTGTTAAAAATGGCAAGGCTTTACTGAAATTCAATTCCGATGGTCCTCGTTTATATTATATAAATGCGGATAATGCATATGGGCTGATAGCTTTTGTCTGTGATAAGGGTAATGATGTTAAGATTTCAGCTAATGTATCTGTAGATGATTCACGTGATAAACCGCTTTATCGTTTCAGTGATGTAAATATACTTGGAACCTCTTTGAACAAGGAATATATCACACGTAACGTTGATAAGGAGGCTGTTGACGCAATATACAAGGATTCTCGCAGACAGTTTGGTACTTTCCTTCGTAAATTGCATATGACTAAACGTGGATCGCTTGAACAGGACTCGTTAATGAAAACCCCTGAAGGACGTGCATTCGCAAAAGCCGAACGCAATTTTATAAGTTTTCTCGACAGTACTATTACTGAAAAAGTATTGAAAGAGAAGGATTCATGGTGGGGACCTTTACTCCTGCTCGACAATATGCCTTATATCGGTAGTGAACAAGCTCCGATATTCAATCAGTTCTCTAAAGAGGCTCAAGAGAGTTTCTATGGCAAGGTGGCTCACGACTTGATTTTCCCGAAAACAATAATAGGGGCGACTGTGCCTGATTTTGTGTTTACAGATTATACAACCAAGAAAAAGACAAGTTTGAAGGAACAATTAGCTTCAAACAAATATGTCATACTTGATTTCTGGGCATCGTGGTGTGGACCTTGCATGAAGGAGATTCCAAACTTTAAGAGAATACACGACTTGTATTCTGGCAAAGGATTACAGATAATAAGTATAAGTGCTGATGCCAATGAAAACGATTGGTTAAAAGCCTTAACTGGTAATAACAAACGTTGGTTAAATGATTTGGATAGAGACGGAAGTATATGCAAATTATATAAAGTTGAATATTATCCGACAATATATTTGATTGATAGCGAAGGAAAAATTGTAGCAAAAGATTTGAGAGGAAATCCATTGGCGGACCTCCTTGCAAAACTTTTTAAATAAGTGCAAAATGTTTCTTTTATATCAATGGTTTACTATATGATTGATCAGAACATTGCATCCTTTTATGATGTCGTTATATGTGGTCTCAAAATCATTTGTATACCATGGATCTGCTACATCACGATATTGTCCGGTATATTCCATTAACAGACTTACTTTGCTTGCTGGGTCGTTCTCTGGAATGAAACGTTTAAGCAAACGCAGATTAGATGTATCCATGCAAATCAGATAATCATAATAATCATAGTCGTATTGGGTTACTTGGCGTGATATATGATTAGTGAATGGAATATGATGCTTAGTAAGTACTTGTTTTGCTGGAGGATAGATACCATTGCCAATTTCCTCTGTTGACACAGCAGCAGAGGAAATTTCAAACTGGTTGGTTAACCCTTTTTCTTTTATTATATTCTTCATTATCATCTCTGCCATAGGACTTCTGCATATATTGCCATGGCAGATGAATAATACTTTTGTCATGCGATTCTTATTATACCGTTCTTTTATCTAAGGGTTAGGCAAATGTGACAAATGAGCGTACCACAGTTGTCGGTGTTTCATCTGCAGTTGAACTCTTCGCTATCTCAATCTGATAACGTAGTGGCTCGATTTCGGTCATAAAGAAATGTAGTGTGTCGCCGAAATATGATTCAGCCACATATGCCAATTCTATTCTTTTCAATCGGTGTTTCTTGTAGAATTCCAGATTAAACAGATTACATATGTGTTCCAGATACTTCACACTGTTGACATGACCGTTGCAATCGATATCATTATATCGTATTGTATATTTCACCTCGGATGAAAAACTTGACAGAGGGCGAATGCGACTATGACCATCTATAGGACATGGGTTCTCTGGATAGAGCCATTTCTCAAACGTTTCACCATAGAGACTTGTCAGATCAAGTGGTTGACGGGAGTCATTATCGATCAGTGCCCATACAGAACGCGCATAACCGACAACCTCAGGGTCGCTGTCATCTGTAGAATTTGAGACTTTTATACAGAAATTTCTGTTTGTGAACATTCTGTAGATGTTCTCAATCCATGTGTCGATTGAATATGTCTCAAACACATGTGGCATTCTGTTCATCTCGATTGTAAGACGAGAGAGTACCCATGACTGATTGGATTTCCTGATTTGAGTCAATCCGAAGTCGCGTTTTTCAGCATGTTGTTCAGCTGTGTTGAGTATTTCCCGTCCTAATGTCGAATAATTCAGATTATGATTGAAATCTGTATTGAATACATCTGCAACCAGATGTGCAGTTTCGGTTTTTGTCATATTAATATGGTTTGAATCCGATTATCTTACGAACTTCATTAAGTGTCTTTGCTGCACTCTCACGAGCTTTCTCTGCTCCTAATTGTGCTATCTTGTTAAGACGTACTTCGTCTGAAGAAATTTCCAAGATTCTTTCACGTATTGGTGCAATTGTCTTAATGATGTCTTCTGCAAGTTGTTTCTTCATATCCCCATAGCGGATAGAGCAGTCGTTCCATTTATCGTTGAAATAGTCGTATGTATCTTTAGTTGATGCTATTTCCATTAATGTGAATAGGTTTTGTATAACCTCAGGCTTTTCGCTGTTTGGCTCTGTAGGACCATTGTCTGTAACAGCTCTCATTACCTTCTTACGAATACTCTTCTCATCTTCGTATAGGTAGATACAGTTACCTTCGCTTTTACCCATCTTTCCTGAGCCGTCAAGTCCTGGAACTTTTATGGCGTGATCGTTAAAATAGAAGTTCTGTGGTTCTGGGAAGAAATCAACTCCATAGATGTGGTTGAATCTGCGCGCACATTTACGTGCCATCTCCATATTCTGTTCCTGGTCCTTACCAACAGGCACCTTTGCTGCTCTGTGCTGAAGAATGTCTGCTGCCATGAGAGTAGGGTAAGTGAGCAGTCCTGCATTTACGTTTTCAGGTTGTTTACGTGCCTTTTCCTTAAATGTGGTTACTCTCTCCAATTCTCCCAGATAACAGTTCATGTTAAGATACAGATAGAGTTCAAGAGTCTCGTGTACATCACTTTGTACATATATTGTTGCTTTCTCTGGGTCGATACCGCAAGCAATATATTCAGCTAAGATAGTACGAGCACTTTTTTGGATGTCCTCAGGTTTTGGATGTGTTGTTAATGAGTGCCAGTCTGCTATGAAGAAATAGCAGTTGTATTCATTTTGCATCTTCACAAAACTCTGTACAGCTCCGTAATAGTTTCCTAAGTGTAGATTTCCTGTTGGGCGTATGCCGCTTAATACTATTTCCATTTATTTTTCTTTTATTCTATTTGAATGTGTTGGACATAACATGTCCTTGCTGATAATCAAAGATTTATTCTTGTTTATCTTTATTCTCTTTGTTATCTTTAGCGTTTTTGTTGATAATTTCGTATTGTTGTCTTACTGATTCTTGGTGGATAAGTCCGAAGATGTTTTTAATACAATCTTGATCTACACCAAGTTTGCTACCTTGCTCACCTCTCTTATCAATGATTTCGCTGTATCTGTCGTTGTGAACAATTGTCATGTCGTGTTCTTTCTTGTAAACACCGATTTCGCGGCAGATTCTCATTCGTTTTGCAAGTTCCTCAATGATTTGATTGTCAATGTCGTCAATCTGATGACGTAACATAGCAATGTTCTCTGTTGACTGAGGCTCATTTCTTACTACTAATGTACTAAGGATATAATCGAGAGTTTCTGGTGTAATTTGTTGACTTGAATCACTCCATGCATTATCTGGGTTGCAGTGGCTTTCGATGATTAATCCGTCCATACCCAAATCCATTGCTTGTTGTGATATCGGAGCAATCAGTTCTCGCTTTCCTCCCATGTGACTTGGATCGCAGATGATTGGCAGATCCTTGATTCTTCTCTTCAACTCGATTGGAATTTGCCACATTGGTTCATATCTGTATATTTTATGGTCATAGCTTGAAAAACCGCGATGTATAACTCCAAGACGTTTAACTCCTTCACCATTTAAACGTTCAAGTGCACCAATCCAAAGTTCAAGGTCTGGGTTGATAGGGTTCTTCACTAATACAGGAATGTCCACTCCTCTAAGTGAGTTGGCTATTGCTTGTACTGCAAATGGGTTGGCTGTAGTTCTTGCTCCAATCCAGAAAATGTCAACTCCAGCCTTTAAGGCAGCGTCAACATGCTCAGGAGTAGCTACTTCAGTTGCAATAAGCATTCCTGTTTCTTCCTTCACTTGTTTAAGCCAAGGAAGGGCTTTGTCTCCGTGGCCTTCGAAACTTCCTGGTTTGGTTCTTGGCTTCCAAACACCTGCTCTGAAAATTTTGATTCCAGAATCTTTTAATTTGTGTGCAGTTGTAAGAACTTGTTCTTGACTCTCTGCACTACAAGGTCCGGCTAATACAATCGGTCTTTTTTCGTCTGCCAGAAGATTTAATTTTTTTAATTCTAATTCCATTTTATACGTGTTTTATTTTATAAATTTATACCTAATTGATATGGATTGATTGCGTTATATGCCTCACGCATCTTATCCTCGAAATTTGTGAAGTTGCCGGTAATACCTTGAACTTCCTCTGGTGCATATTTAAGTCCTTCCTCAACAATACTTGCGGCTTCTTTGTTTTTGCCTTCTTTCATGAGGATTTCACCTAACTTAAGATATGCTTTTGTGGCATATGGATTGAATGATATTACTTTGTTGTAATATGTCTTTGCTTCTTCATCTTTTGTCAAAGCATGACAAATATCTGCTTTTAATAACAATATCTCATAGTCGATATCTTCAATATTGTCGGTTTGCATTGATGTAAGAATATGATCAATGTCAGCTTCGGCTTCGGCATATTGTTGCATAGCGACGAGTATTTCAGCTCTAAGTTTATATGCTTCAAGCATGTCTGGCTTTTTAGTTATAGCGATAGTTGATTGTGCCACAGCATTAATCAAGCCCTTTGTGATATTATATTTTTTAGCCTTTATATAATGTGGCATGGCAAGTGTGTCGTCTATTTGAATACACTTATCACATGCCTCGTCAACTTTATCGTATTTCTCTTGTTGTAAGTATAATTCAGCCAATGTTAACAGATTAAGCGGCTCCTCAGGTTGATTCTTTGCAAGAATCTCCAGTTGGGCTATTGCTTCGTCTGTATTGTCGTTTGACAATAGGGCTTTTACATAATACTGACGTGTTTCGTTGTCTTCCTGTATTTCAAGGGCATGTTCAAAACAAGCTATTGCATAATCTGTCTGATGTATGTTAAGTGCTTGTATTCCATCATACTTAAATACATCGAACTGATTCTGTTTTTTTTGTTGTAATTTCTCTTCTTCTGTCTCTTCATGTCCAGTAAAGAGAGTTTTGAAAAATCCCATATATTTGTTTTTTATTTTAGTTTACTTGAAAATTTTGTCAGACGTATATATTCGCCTTGTGATATTATTTCTTCCTCATCAACCATTTGATGAATGGTCTCACTCAATTGTTTACGTGGAACAACGAGTTTGTTTAAGTCTGTCACACGATGTGCTTCTCCATCGCTTAAATGTTCAATGATGGCACGTCTGATGTCTTTTATTTGTTCTTCTTCTTTTTTTATTAATTCTTTATCTTTTCTTTTCCTCCTTACACTGATGCAAACATCACATCGTCCGCAGTCGTGACTCTTATCGTCTCCGAAATAATGCAACAGCAGTTTACTTCTACATGTTTGTTTGTCTGTGGCATATTTCAGCATCTCGTCTATTCGCCGTGCGTATTCTTGTTTGCGTGTTTCATATACCATCGGAGACAATACTATATCAGCAGCCTCTATTCTTCTGGTGGTGAAACAGATAGTAGGAGTGTTCCTTTTAGGTATATAGTCAATGATGCGTCGGTTGTTTAGTTCCTTCATCATTTCATATATGGCATTGGCATTCAATCCTGTTTTGTGGGCTAAGAGCATCTCGTCTATGTAAGTGTAATCCGCAAACAATCCTGTGTATGTCCTTAAAAGACAATTGACTAACTTGTCCATTGCGGGATAGTTGTTGTCGAGGAGGTATAATTCATCTTTGTTGATGATTATGTGTACGCGTGACTTGAAATCGTTGTCAGATTGATAATCAATATATCCGGCATTGCTGAGTATGCAAAGTGCACTATGGGCAAGTAACGGAAAATGCTTGAAATATATACAGAATTTATCTAAAGAGAAATCAAACGTGCGTCCAAGTGCTTCTCCCATACCTACTTGAAGATAGCAACAAACATCTTCATAAACTTGTTTGATATATACCGGCTCTGGGTATGTTTCCTGAATGCGTTTATGTAGTGTGGTATTGTCTTTACGATTATAAAGCAACACCGCATATGCTGTTTGCCCGTCTCTTCCGGCGCGGCCTGCTTCTTGGAAATATGCTTCGATAGAGTCGGGTATGTTGTAATGGATAACAACTCTTACATCGGGTTTGTCTATACCCATTCCGAATGCATTGGTTGCAACCATTACGCGATTTCTGCCTTTAGTCCAGTTAATTTGTCTTATGTCTTTTTCTGCATCTGTAAGTCCTGCATGATAGTTATCAGCAGTAATTCCCTCACTTATAAGAAAACGTGCAATCTCACTTGTCAATTTTCTACTTCTGGTATATACAATGGCTCCTCCGTCGGGTATGCTCTTTAGTATATTAAGCATTTCATCGTCTTTATTCTCTGTCTCACGAACCACATAGACAAGGTTTTTGCGCTCAAAACTCATTGAGAATACATTACGTTCCTTAAATTGAAGCTTATCTTGTATGTCGTCAACGATTTGAGGTGTTGCAGTTGCTGTTAGTGCGAGAATCGGTACATCGTAGGGTATGATTTGTCGTATCTCTGCAATTTTCAGGAATGGTGGTCTGAAATCATATCCCCATTGAGAAACGCAGTGTGCTTCATCTACTGTAATCATGCAGATGCGTTTGATCAATGCCAATTTCTGACGGAACTGTTCACTGGCTAATCGTTCTGGTGAGATATATAAAAACTTGTAATTGCCATAAATACAATTGTCATATGCCTTTTCTATATCCATCGACATCATTCCAGAATAAATTGCTTCGGCTTTTATCCCCAACAGTTTCAGCTTGCTCACCTGATCTTTCATCAGCGCAATGAGTGGGGTAATGACAATGTTTATGCCGTCCATCATCATGGTTGGCACTTGAAAGCATAATGACTTGCCGCCACCAGTTGGCATAAGCCCCAAGGTGTCCTTGCCTTGGAGTATGCTGTTGATGATGTCATTCTGAATGCCTCGGAATTCATCATATCCCCAGTATTGTTTTAATATCTTATGGCTTGTCATTAATTATCGTATTTCGTATCCTATTCTGTTGCTTCAGGTTTATTCACCTTGTTAGCCTTGTCGTCAAGTGACTGCTTTATGTCCTCAATAAGTAATTGAATTTCACCTCTTTTGTGCGTGTTTTCTTCGATTGTGTACACTATATTGAAGGACTGTTTTGTCTTTATGTATCGTGCTTGTGAACTCTGTCCGAATGCAATTCCGTTCATTACATTGCTTGAATGCGAGTCAACCAATTCTAGTTTGATATGCTTCTGATCGCGACCAACTACCTTACTTGTCCCATAATCATACACCTGATATGTGCAGAATACTGGTTTGGGGTTCTCTGGTCCAAATGGACGCATTCGTTTTAAGTCGTTATGAAATTTGTTTGTTATGTCTTTGAAGTTAATTATAGCGTCGATATCTATCGTTGGCTGAGTTGTTACAGAATTAATGTTTGCTGACACATATTCGATGAATTTCTCACGAAAAAGTTCAACATTCTCTTCTTTCATTGATAACCCTGCTGCATATGTGTGTCCACCGAAATTATCCAATAAATCTCGGCAGTGTTCTATCGCTTTATATACATCGAACCCATTTACACTACGTGCAGAACCAATAACCCCGTCGCTTGTTTTTGTAAGTACTACGGCTGGACGATAATATAACTCGGTTAAGCGCGATGCCACTATACCAATAACTCCTTTATGCCATGATTCATTGTATATGACAATAGCATTGTTACCTTCGAAAGCAGAGGAATTTTCGACTAACTGACTTGCTTCCTCAGTCATTTTCTTGTCTAATTCCTTGCGCTCCTCGTTGTATTGGTCAATCTGCTTAGCCAGTTTATATGCCGACTCGTATTCATGTTCAATGAGCAGTGTCACAGATTCCTTTCCGTTCTGGATTCTTCCTGAAGCATTGATGCGTGGACCAATCTTAAAGATGATATCACTCATGAATATCTCTTTGCCGGTAAGTCCGCATACATCTATTATCGCTTTTAATCCAACCGAAGGACTGTTGTTTAGCTGTTTCATGCCGTGGTGTGCCAGAATTCGATTCTCGCCAACTACAGGAACAATGTCGCTTGCAATACTTACAACAACCAAATCAAGTAACGGAATCAGTTTACTGAATGCAATACCATTACTGAGTGCGAAAGCTTGCATGAATTTGAAACCAACTCCACATCCTGACAAGTCTTTATATGGGTATGTGGCATTATGGCGTTTCGCATTTAATATTGCCACAGCCGGTGGTAGTTGCTCGTCGGGAACATGATGGTCGCAAATGATGAAGTCTATTCCGAGTGTTTTGGCATATGAAATCTCTTCAATGGCTTTTATTCCACAATCAAGAATGATTATGAGTTTTACTCCGGATTCTGCTGCATAGTCAATGCCTTTTTTTGATACCCCATATCCTTCGTCGTTTCTGTCGGGTATGTAGTAGTCAATGTTGGAATAATACTGTTGCAGGAACCTATACACAAGAGCCACAGCTGTACAGCCGTCAACATCATAATCCCCATATATAAGTATGCGCTCTTTTTTCCCCATTGCTTCGTTTAAGCGTTCTACAGCAATATCCATATCTGTCATTAGAAATGGATCGTGCAAGTCGTGTAATTGGGGACGAAAAAAGCGATGCACATCTTCGGGAGTTTTGATGCCGCGAGATATCAGCATATGTGCAAGAATCGGACTGATATTTGTTTGCTTAGCCAGATTCTGTGCTTCTGTTTGTTCGTCTTGAGTCGGAGCTTTGTAGTTCCATTTGTAATCCATTATATATTGTCATTTTTTATATCTTCTTATTGTCAAGCCTATAATTGGGCATTCAAAGTTACAATTTTTCCATGAAACAATCGAAAAGTTTGCTTGAAATGTTTAAAAAAGTATGAAGATATGACTTTTTTCAATCTCTTTGCTAAATGTGAGTTGTTATAATTCTTTCTGTAAATCTTTTCTTATAAATAATTTATAAGAAAGAATTCGATCATTTTGACAATTATAATTTCGGGCAAAAATATCGTTGTTTAGATATAAAAAACGAGATAAGACATCGCACTGTCAACTCATAAATCAGTGGATGTCTTACCTTATTTCTTATTTAAATTTTATTTAAAAAAGCGCTTTAAAAAGGGAAGTTTAATCCGACGTTTACATGTGCTCTACCACTTAGTGGAAGACCTTGCTTTGCTAATGAACCTAATGTGTGGTCCATACCTGCATAAATGTTGAATCCGTTAGGGTGGAAGTTGAGAAGCCATCCGAAGGATGTGCCGAATGTGCCCATTGCAACATTGGCTGTGGCTGAGAATATTTTTGTAGGTGCGCAGTTGGCTGACAAACGGAATTCTGTCCATGAATAGTTCTTCTTGAAGTGGGATGTGTTCAACAGACCGAATTTAAGTTTTGTGTATGAAGGTAGGGTGTATTCAACACCAAGGTTCATGGTTGCACCAATTCCTGTTGTGCGTGCTCCCATGTCGCCGTTGTCTTGTAGCTCGTATAATGTAGCCAGACCTTCAGTTAATCTGTCGGATTCATTCTCAAAACTATTGTCGGCATCTTCGTCGGTATTGAAGATGTACTTGTCGGTAGTGAAATATCTGTCCCCATTTGTTGAGGCTACCATATCTGTACTCCAACGTATGTAACCCAAATCGAGAAGTGCTGCACTTACGCTCCAATATTCGCTTATCTTATACTCGACGCCTAAATCAAATGCCATACCGAATCCGTTTGGTTTAAAGTTGTCGATATCGGCTTCTGTAACATATTCATGTTCGGTTTTTTGACCTTCAGGACCGCGTTCTTTAATCTCGGTTTTATATTGCAGACCTTTTATGCTTGAATGTATCTTCGCATTTGTAACAGCCTGAAATGCTTCTTGGTCTAAGATGATTTTTGCTTTGTTGAATTGGGCTGTAACATTGGCTCCTCCAATGAGAAATTTCATGTTGGCTCCAATTCTCAACTTGTCGTTAATCTTATGTGAATGACCGAGCGCAATTTCTGAATACACAGCTGCGTCTACACCAAAATCACTTATGTCGTATTCTTTATTCTGTGGCCCTTCTTTTGCCAGACTGAAGATACTTTTTGGTATTCTTGCATTTATGTCTGACCTTAAGTTGATTCCGATGTTATTATAACCTCCCATTCCTTTGAATCCTACTGAGAGAACATCGAGTCTTACGTTAGCGTTGATTTTGCTGACGTCTTTAATATCATTCAGGAATTCAGAAGTGCTCACTTCGGGATTCAAAAATGTTGTTGTCTTTCCATTTATGTTGTATAGGATATTGTCTGTGCGTAGGTTACTGTTCATCTTAATATTTACGTTTCCTAATCCTGCCATTGAAACATATCCTTGTCTATTGTCAAAAGCTGGATTAAGTTCGTGACGATACAAATATCCATCTGCAAAATATCCGGAATTAGTATTTTGTGCATTTATTGGAATGCACATAACTAATACAATGATAGTAATAATATATTTTTTCATAATATAGATCGGTTTTAAAGTTCTTTAATGAATCTGCCTGTAACTTTAGCCTTTAAGTTCTCTAAGATGATGTTCATGTCGGGTGAGAGACATTCATTGTTCTTACCTTTGATAATGGCTTTGAAAAATATTCCGTCAAGGTGCTCTATTTTACCCTCGATGTCTATTTCTTTATATACTCCTTTGCTATTCGCTTCGATAGTGGTGACTCCGTAGATGTTTTCATCGATTTTAGACTCGTCATCACCTTCATTTATCACCATAGGATGTATTTGTAGCTCAATATCACATGGAACGTCTGTTGTGATATTAAACATAGATGACAGTTTGTTGATAATTATTCCATCAACATCTTCATCGTTCCATCCTTTGATAGTGTCGGTATATACTATAAGACTTTCGTCTGTCAGATTTAGTGGTGCATATAACAGATACTTACCATTTACACTTCCAAGTTCCTTGCCTAACTCAAATTTGTTTATCTGTTGCTCTGGTATTCCTGGATTGGTAATGGTTACATCTATTGCATCAGGGATGCCTTCTCCTGAATCTAAAACACGACTTAATGATGCAAATCCAATGTGTTCTGCGTTTTCGTAACCTGGGTA
Source organism: Bacteroidaceae bacterium (assembly GCA_024682395.1). Taxonomy (GTDB): domain Bacteria; phylum Bacteroidota; class Bacteroidia; order Bacteroidales; family Bacteroidaceae; genus Colivivens. Next base: position 4,197 of record JAIKZH010000063.1, on the reverse strand, counting down.
GTAGTATTCAGGAACTTTTGGCGACATCACAAGTATGTTATTTTTATCTGAAATCTTAAATGATTGGTTGTCAAGTGAATACGTGTTTTGTTTACCGTTTTTTGTAGATGTTAAATCTAAACCTGCTTGTGCGTAAACATTATAGTCACTTAATACGTTGTTAATCTCTAAATAAATTTGTGGATTTGTTAAGTTTATTTTTGTTCCACTTTGTTGTAAAACCTCTGGTAATCCTGTTATTTCAATAGGATTAATATCAATACCTTCAAAGTCATATTCCACCTTACCGGTTAGGTCGTTGCCTGTAACCTTACTGATGTCACTTCTACATTCATAGACTATTTCATCTGGTATTGTCTGCAATATTTCGTAAATACTTAGATTTTCCTTAATATCAGAAGTGTAGATTCTAATTGCTCCAGTTTTTACATATACGTTGTCTTCAAATATGAGGGTATGTGTTTTATCATTGTTTTCTGTGTATTCGAAGGCTTTGTCATATATTCTTGTTATGTCGGCTTCTACACTAAGTGTACTTGGCGATTGACTTGTTATATTGCCTAATGTGAGCACACCTGTACTTGAATCATATGTGCCTTGTGATGGCGTCATTTCCAATCCTTCTGGGAATTGTAATGTTAAATTCTCGATATGGAACTGATTAACAAATCTGTCAATGTCTAATAGAGAAAAAGATACGTTAATATGCGCTGTAACTCCAATATTATCAATATCTTTAATGTATTTGCTGATAGATGTAGCTTTTACACTAAATTCCGGTTTTACGTCTGATGGAATGTTGCAATATGCAAGTAATTGCCCTCCTGGTGTGCGTTTTTTAATTTGTTGCAGATTATTTAATAAATCACTCTTGATCAATGTTAGAGTTTCGCGAGTAGGGGTGATTTCTGGCTTTTCAGAAATGAAACTTGGAATATCAATTGTTTGTGAATTGAAAGTCCCTTCTTCGATGACTGCATATTCCGTCACTTGTTGCCCATCACGTTCAAATGTGACCTTCTGTAGCTTACTGTCCTCTGGTATGTCCAAAACGCAATCTAATGTGATTTTGTCCATTTTCATAGGAATGATAAAGTCATTAACTTTGAATTCAGACATCGTGTCGATGTTTGATAAGTCATAGTCGCTGTTTATACATGAACTTGATATCATCAATGTCATTGTATAAAGAATCCATTTAAATTTAAGGTGTCTCATAGTGCATTAATAGATATTTTTAAGTAAGATATAATATTAGTTGGCATTAATTATTTGCAAATATAGTATTTTTTTTATTTATGCAACATTTTTTCTAATAAAATTTCATTTTTTAACATAAAAAGATGTTATATATCATCTTGTGCGCTATTCTTTATAATGGATGTTGGATGTGTTAATGAATAAGATAAAATAAGGGGATGATAACCAGATTTCTCTGATTATCATCCCCTTATGTGAATCGTGATACTTACTGCGAATTGTATCACACTTTATTCATAATTGTTAAAGATTAATCTTTATAAGTGTTAATCTCCCCAAATCATTTTTTTAGCTCGAAGCTTCTTTGTGGTTGTGCTTCCTAATGCTTTCTTGTAACTTTTTAGTGTCTCTGTTTCGCCTTCAATTTCAATGTCGCCACTTCCTTGTGAGTTGATGCTGATATATTTGCATTCAACATCAAGTTCTATGTCTCCACTTCCTTTGGCTTCTGTGATAATGTTGTTCTTTGCGAAAATAGTACCTTCGATATTTCCTGAACCTAAAACCTTGAAATTGGCATTGTCACATTTCGCATTTCGTATGTTTATGTCTCCACTTCCTTCAACTTGCGCTTTTATTGATTTGCAATCAAGTCTTTTCATACTGAGATCTCCAGTGCCAAAAATCTGTATGTCAATGCTATTGCATACAAGATTGCGTATGTCAATGTCGCCGCTACCATTTAGAATGATGCTGGTTGTGGAATCTGCAATGAAGTTTACAGAGTCTTTGATGTCTAAATCACCAGTACCGTTCATGTAGAAATGACTGATGTTGGGAACTGTTACATGGAGGCGGACTGATGGTGTTTTGAAATTAAAACTCTTGGCATTGTCGCACACAAGTTTGTGTATGTCATCTCCCTCGTTCTCCTCTATATAAAATTCATATTGACTGAGGGCTTTTTCGTTGCCCTCAACTTGAACCTTATATTCATCTCCTTGATTAACAATAATGTCAATGCATGAATTGTCTTCAATGGCATTAAAATCCTTTAAATCAAGGTCTTCAATCACAACCTTGCCCCATTTTTCGGAGTCGCGATATTCAGTTTGATCCCTAACTGTAGGATTGCATGATACAAGAATGGTTGCAGTCAATACTGAAAGAAAAGTGGTGATAGTTTTCATAACTATAATATTTTTAGATTAATTATATGTGTCCTCTATTCTTTGCGATACACCGCTGTCTTTTGCAAGCGTATCAATTTTTTAGAATGGATCTATTTATTGAAACCATTTACTAATTGTGCTTTACAATAATTGTGGTATGCCTTTGTGAATAGTAATCCGCTGATTAGCAATTCTATTCCGCAGGTTAAACATATACCAATAATATACAAATATTCTTCTGGAATGAAATCGAAGGTAGATTGGATCATTTCAGGAATAAATAGCATGTCTAAATTTTCAGAAACAATACAAATTATGATAAATATACTTACGCATAACATCGAAATTACATACAATAATATTAGTGTTATTGGTATGTTGAATTTATATTTGATAGAATTTATAAATGCAAATACAGATGTTATTATTATTACATGACAAACATTTAAACACCTAATAATTTTGTCATACCATAAGAGGGCTTCAATATTATCTGTTATAAATGTATGATATGAATCATCTACTGAGAACATTCTGTAGATGTCATCTTCTGAGTTAAAAATAAAAAAGAATTTAGTAAGGCTCTCTATATGATCCCATCCCAACAATGTCCCTACAATACATGCGTTTATAGCGTCGCTTATTATAATTCCAATTGAGGAAACAACAAAACATCCACCTATGCAGATTAACAAATGCCATAGATATTTTTCTAAGTTAGTCGCTGGTAATGTGAGATTCGTAATTCTTCCTTGTTTGTTGCGCAAAGGATGAAATACACAACCTCCCAAGAAGAGATAAAACAATGAGATTAAGGGAGATTCAACCGAAATGATCCAAAATAAATTGGTATTCATCTCTGTTATCCCACTAACCAAATAAGACCATAAACTTGCTAATACAGCTAAAACAATTATTGACAAAGCCAATAATATAAAGATGTTTCTATAAAAAGATTTATTAATGGTTAAATCCCAGTATGCGTAGTTCTTGAAACGTTCTTTATTGAAGTTCTTCATCGCTTATCCCTCCTTTATTTTTTGCTAACAAATCAGTGAATAATTCCTCAAGATTAATGATATCGTCGCTGTTCTTATATATATCACTCATTCTTGAGTTTAGTAAAACTTTGTTTTTTTCAATCATAATAACATTGTCAAGTAGCATCTCCACATCGCGTACTTGATGGGTGGATATTACGATAATCTGATTTGGATCTTTATGCTGGTTGATGATTTGTCTGAATTGGTTCTTTGATGGGATGTCCAGTCCGTTTGTAGGCTCGTCCATTAATAAAATAGACGTTCTGGCTGCTAATGCTATGCACATATACACTTTTTTCTTCTGTCCCATGCTTAATCTACCCAGATTGATGTCGTTGCTCATCTCAAAGATATCAAGGTAATTATTTAGAAGCTCGTTATCAAAACGAGGATAAAACCGTTTGATAGTATTTATATAATCTTTCAGTTTGATTGATGGCAGATTATATTCTTCAGGAACGATAAACATGTTTTCTAAAACTTCGGGCTTGCGTAGCGATGTTTCAATCCCATTATATGTGATGCTACCAGTTTCAGCTCTTAAAAGTCCCATTGCTAAATAAAGAAGAGTACTTTTTCCTGTTCCGTTTTTACCCAAAAGACCATATACGCCTCCCTCAGATAGTTCTAAAGAGAAATTCTCAAGTACATAACGTCCTTTTGTATAACCAAATGTTATATTGTTAAAATTCAACATAAAAAATATAAAATTTAATAAAACTCTGTTGCTATCCGATAATTATCGGTAAATAACAATATGATTGTTGTTTGAGATAATTATA
>JAIKZH010000045.1 GCA_024682395.1 Bacteroidaceae bacterium | reverse complement strand
ATTATCATAACAGACATTGAATTCATGACTATTTATAACAAAAATCCACTGATTACCGTTCAGTAAGAAAACAACCTTTCCGGCTGTTTCTTTACATCGTTTAATTGTTTTAGGTAAAAACAATTGTATGCTTTTGTTACTAATTATTGTATCTCCATCAGCAATTCCAACACTACTATACATATTAAAAATCCAAGATGAATCACAATCAATCCATTTTTCATATGTATCTGTTTTTTGTGCTTTGCAATTATACACAAATAAAGAGAAAACAATATATATAAACACTCTAATTCTCATTTTTATTTATTTTTATAACTGCTCTCTTAAATTCGGAAAATTTATAATCAATAGAATTAATTACACCTTCATTATTGAAAAAACGAATAGATCTATCAAATTTTGCCTCTATGTGTGTGCACATCATATGATACATAATCACCTTTATCTCTGAGATCCTTTGCTCTGAAGATGAATGTTCATCAACTAAAAGTTCTCCATATGGGAGGTTGGCTGTGTGTTGAGTGACATGCACATATGGTTGTTTCATATCGGTTTCTTAGAAATAGGTGAATATAATTTTATTTTTTTTATCAGAGAAAAGTAGTTTTCATATTTGTGAGGCTGTTTTATATCCTTGAAAAAAACTATTTTGACCATTATGGTATCACCTTTAGAAAATCTTGATAAATCACATTTATTATCTACACTGATATAATATCTATCTCCTTTGTAAATAAAGGATACAGAACTATTCGGAATTCTCTTTATCTTTCTTTTAATTTTTTTCTTATCGTTGGATTGAGTGTCAATTAAAGGGTTCTTTCCATATGATAAAAAACTAACAATGAGTTCCTTTTCACATCTTCCATTGATAAAAATTAAACTATCATAAAGACATTTTTTCTCACATTGCGCATATAGGCTTGTGATGCAAAAATAGGTCATAATGTACATTAATAATCTTTTCATAATTTATCTTCTATTTTTCTTTTTTTAGAAACTCGAACTTGACTTACTACATATGGACGTGGTGAGTCTTGAGAATAACTGTTGGGAATACGACCTGTAATTTTTTTGATTTAGAATCATAATATAATTTATTGGCGGAATTTGTTCCTTCTTCTCTATCAGATGTGGCATTATCATATACAACAAAAAAGTTACCTCGCTTATCATTGCCCATGCCCACAACCACAAGAAAATGATCTGTTGTTTTATCCATATTTGGAGATCCTTTTGCATCATCAACCCCAATAACGACAGGTGTTTTATTTTCAAGAGCATCACTTATATATTTAATTGCTTGTTGAGTTTCTGTTACATTAACTCCAGTGTTTTCATTATATGGATATATATTTGTAGGTTCGTTTGCTCCGCCTATAGTATACCCCATAACTTCAATTTGCTTTTTGGAGAGTTTAAAGCAATTACCACCAACTTCCCATCCAACAAATTTATCTTTTGGAATTACCGAAGAAATAGTTTTCCATTTATTATCTTTATCTGCTTTGCCATCTGTATCTATTCTGATTATCGGATTTCCATGACAATAAACGTATCCTGAAATTTCCGGGAATTTCTATGTCAACTGATCAACCCCATACCAAACAGAAGCCACCGGATTCATATATCTTGCACCATAGTAGTACAAGCCAGTCTCCTCGTCGAACTCCTTGCCGTTGAACTTGTACGGCATTTCCTCGCTTGAAGAATGCTCGTCAACAAGCAATTCGCCATAAGGCAGGTAGGCATCATATTGGGTGATGTTGCCGTCCCTGTCGGTTGTTCGGGATTCCTTCGGGATGCGTTCGGGATTTTGTTCCTCAGGGAGTTCCGATGCTTGCCTTACTGCGCGGTTGTGCGCCTGAGGAATATGTTTGTTATCGCTACACGATTTTATGTTGAAAATGTGTGGCGGTTATGTTTGTACGCTTAGTTGCGTAATGTATCGTTTCATCATACGTTTTATAGTCGCTCTTCCTGTCGAGCCTTGACTGTCTGTGCAACGATGTCAATGAACGTTCTTGTATTTAAAGAACTGGGGTTACAAGCCCCAGATCTGTTTTTAATTGCATGAATGTGTGGGGATTGTAAGTCTCCACAAGCATATTTGCTACATATCCCCGAGAGCAGGGGCAATTACTCATAACAATCTTCATAGTAAGTCTTTAACTTGTACAGCTTCAAATTCTTATAATTTTTTACTACTATAAGATGTATGTTTATTCCGTCATAACCACTAATATAATCAGACCAATTCTCTTTCTTTAAATAGTCTAAGCAACCGTCTCCGACAAAATCTGCATCTACTATTTTTTCAAGAGTATAATCATTGTATATTCTAAATCGTATAGTATCACCTTTTATTTTCACAAGTTCAAACCAATGTCCGCCATCAATTCCACCTGCCCAATGTGCTTTTATATTCATCATCTTTGCAGGAGTTACAGTCTTTTGTTGACATGAAACACAAAAAAAAATCACACAGCATATTAGTTGTATATACTTATTCTTTCTTAACCTTAGCATCGCTTTCATCGCTTTTTCCAATTGTTGTTTCCTTTTTTGAATTATATTTTATTTCTGCACCTCGAGGTGCGCATCGGAACTATGTATTATTTATAATGAACAATGTTATCCATTCCGATAGGCAGCAAATACAAACTGTAGAAAATCAACCCTTTTATCGATATGTACACATGAATCTATATATTGTATCAGTTGGGGGTTCTTTACTATTTCATCAGGTAATTCATATCCTTGTCTTGTTGATTTAATTTTACCATTACGATAATATCTTATACCGTAATAAAACAGTTTCTGAGAAGGATTCATTTTATATATATTAACTATAGCAGAGTCCACCATTTTAAATATTTTTTTATGTGCAGCGATCTTATTAAATACAGAATCAGGAAAATTTATAACAATAGAATCTTTGCTACACAACTTCGCACATATGTATTGTGAGACTTGTTGTCTTCTCCATATTGAAGAATCTTTCATATAAGTTCCTTCGTCGAGCCAGGAATGTATTTGGGACTCAATATTTGGTGTGTAATATGTATTTCCTTTATCTGAATTGTGAAAAATCAACATTCCGTCTTTATATTCCATATCATTTTCAGACATATTCCTATAGAATAAAGGCCAATCCATATAGTGGACACACTTACAAGTTCTTTTATAATAAGAATATACAGAATCGACGAAATAGTTATAGTCGTCATATGATTTAAAAGTAACAGTTGAACAGCCAGACCTTATACGTGCAAACTTAAAATCATTCAGACAATCCTGTTTATATATACTATAACAATAATCACTTGAACTTTCGGGATACCTTAAATGATTGTAATAAAATTCATTCATCAAATCTGTAAAATATTTTTTATCAAATATAAAATCTAAATCACTTGTATCTAAGACTCTTACAGGATGACAAGAAGTTATTATCATAGAGAGAATTGCTAAATACATTATTTTCTTCATATTCGTTTCTATTTATTAAGTTTTTTGTAAAACAATGATTTTAACTTATTATAAAATGATAGATCCATTTTTAATGCTGCGTCAGAAAGATTAACTATGATAGAATCATATCCACTAGAATTTTTAATTTGAATAATATTTCCCTCTATTGTATATTTCTCTGTCAATGGGTCAATTCCATACCAGATACTTGTGATTGGTTGCATATAACGTGCACCATAGTAATACAGCCCTGTTTCTTCATCCTTAATTCAAAGAGCTCTTTTTATTTTCCCACAAAGGTACAACTTTTACGTTTGTTGTACAAGTTTGTGGGGATGATTATTTTCGTAAAGTTGATAATAACATTATTAAAAAAAAGATAATTATACCACAATCGCATAAGATTTCAATTCACGCATGTGTTATTCCCATTCCATGTTGGGATATGGTAATACAATCTTTGAGAAACCAAAACGAGTTGAGTCATTCTGTAATATCAAGAGATAACTAACTGGTTCTCCAAAGGGATGTTCCTTTTTAAAGAAAACTGCATATTTACCGTTTAATAAACTCTTAGGTGTTTCTATCAAAATTGAATCAGGATTTTCACTAATAATTTTCCATGTCCCTTTTGAATCATCCTCTAACTGCTTAAGTTCCGTATATGTTAATCCTTCTTGACCAAGTTGTATAACTGGTAATTCCACTTTTGATTTATTAAATGTGATATTCAAACTCAAAGGCTTGAAATCAACATTTCTAACAATATACATATATTCTGGAACAGGATTATAACTTCCTTGGAGTTTTTTATACAAAAGTGGTTTGTGAAATATAAAATATCCACAAACACATAATATAGCTATACCAATGATGATTAATATGTTTTTTACTTTTTTATTCATAAATAAATGGTTTGTATTTTTTTAGATTCTGCGACATATTTCCCTTTTTATTTTCCTTTTTCCATGCAATACTCTATTATCTGTGATGTTTTTTCATCTACATACAAATGGTTTTCATTATAGAAACTCAATAACGACTCTGCAAAATTCTTGTATGCGGGCTTGTAATGATAATTATATGCCATTAGAAATGATGCATATATATAACCCTCACATCCTAACTTCGTTTTACAACTGTCATATAAAGCGGTTTCTCCATATGCAATAAGTCTTTTAATTAATATTTCTTCGTCGGAACCATTATTAATTATATCCTCCAATGCTTGAATTCCATTATTATCATATTTTTCGTGAAGTTCTTCATTTGCTTTTGGGTTATACCCATTACCATATTTCCAAATCTTATCCCATGTTTTAAGAGCCAATTTATCATGTATTTTAGATGGCTTGGAACGAAAGTAATAATAATGACTCATAATTGAATCTTTTGGCAAATAAATACCATCTCTATACAACTTTGTCATTTCCCAATCATATACATAATCATTACTATCTTTTGTACAGTCCAAATATGAGTAAATAAAATTAAAGCATTCCTTACTCATTCTTATGGGCTGATAATAAAGGGTGTCTGCGTTATCTGCTATTCTATTTAAAGTTGAAAAATGACCGTTCACTGTAACATATAAAAAATATGCAGCTTGATCATAATGATATCTGTTAGCATAATAGAGATGATAAACAAACTGTTCATATGTAGGCATAGCCCAAGATAATGTAGAATATGCAGTCTCATCATATTTCTCCAGACACAATTTCTTAGGATAATCTACATCAATATCATCGTCCACTACAGTAATTATTTCAACAATTCTTAATTGCGAACATCCTGTTATCCCTAATAATATAATCAATATTAATATTATATTTTTCATCGTTTTATATTGTCATTTAAAGAACTGGGACATGCCAAATCTGTACTTATTGCTTTTTACTCCATGGAACTATTTTCCCTTCATAAACCAAGTCATACCCATCTGTTCCGTAGCCATTTCCTATATATCTAAAATCAGAAGGTTTTATTCCAGATATGACGTATTCCAAGAAATAACATCCTCCAAACTCGTCAGCATCTTCACAAATTATTCTTATTGGATAATAAACGTGATTCTTGTCTTTTGCATATTGGCTTCCCTCGCAAACACAAAATGTCTCGACGTCACCCCCCCTTCATAGGCTTGGTGATATCCCATATTTGTATTCCATAATAGTTGCCTCCATATATTTTATCTCCGACTCTTGTGTATCCGTCAACACACTCATAATCAGATAAATGTTTCCACACTCCCACATCTCTAAAATCTTTATATCTTTTACAAGATGTCAAGCATAAAAGAAAACAAACTAATACAGTTATCTTGCTAAGATTTTCTTTTTTTGTAAGATTGGAATAGATATGTTTAACCATTCAATATTTGTTTTAATAATTTTCAGCCTGAGTCATAAGATGGTTTAATCAGTACACCTATAATGCAACAAATTCCCAATGGATAGTTTTATAGCCATACAGCGCATGCAGATATTTTTTTTGCAAATATCCATTTTGCATCAATGCAGATTCTTTTTTTATCTGTATTGTTTGTAATGCAAACACGTTTTTTACCATTATTATTTGAAAGAGCCATACTGCAATTCATACCATTTGTTATATTGAATTCAATAAATTCAATACCCATAAAAGCAATCCATATTTGAACGTTAGTAGCCTTTTGTTCTAACCATTCAGATGGCATTTCCTGTGGCAATTCCGTAGTATCTACGCATATACGAATTTCTGCATCTTTTCCTGGAATTATTACCATTTTTAAGATTTCTATATCTTGTAAATCTGGCATCTTATCTTTGTATATCGTAGAGATGCACTTTACATCATCAAATAAAGAGTAATCCATATTATTTATTTTTTTGAAAAAACATAATAACGTTTTGTATTAGGGTATGTTCCTACTCAGGAGACTCCTCTAAAGGAAATAACTTGACACACATAATCTTGCACTGCCAACTTTAACAAACATATTCGTCACATATCCTTTGGACTGGTTCTAATGCTATTCAGCAGGGGCTGAAGTATTTTTAACATATGCAGAGATTTTTTTTACGGATATCGATTCTGTGTCAAAGCATATCTTATTTCTATCTGTATTGTTTGTAATGCAAACACGTTTTTTACCATTATTATTTGAAATGGCTATACTGCAATTCATGCCATTTGTTATATTAAATTCAACAAATTCAATACTAATAAAAATAATTAGAAATTGAACTGTATTAACCTTTCGTATCAACCATTTAGATGGTATATTCTGTGGCAATTCCCTTGTATCTACACTCATGTAAATTACCGCATCTTCACCTGGTTCTATTTCCATTTTCACAATTTCTACATCTTGCAAATCCGGCATCTTATCATTGTATATCATAGAAATGCACTTTGCATCATCAAATAGAGAGTAATCCATATTATTTATTTTTTTTTGAAAAAACATAATGTCCTTTTGTATTAGGGTAAACAGAAAAACATAAAACTACCAAAATCTGTTCCACCATATGGGTATAAGATACTTAGATTATTATATTGACATATATATGTAATAGATAAAATAAGTTCTTGAACATCACCATGTCTGTTTCTATTTATTTGTAATGAATTATTTAAAGTTTGTATTAAATGTTGCTTATTAATAGGTTGCTTTGAACTGGGGAATGCCCAAATCAATACTTATTCATAATCAATTTCATAACTTGGTTTTCCAAGTGAATCTGTCATAAACGTAACAATTCCGGGACCGCAATCACCATTTGAAGAGTTTTCTAATTTATAGATTCTGTTAGGACATAATGGAATTTTTGTTAATTGATTTTCATGCCAATCTGTAATGAGATAATTAGTATCAACATCTATTAATGATATTTCTCGTACGGCTTCGTGTCCTTCTTTTAACTTAATATAATAATATTCTTCCAAACTGTCGCTATAAAGACATAGACGGTATAGTTCTCTGTCTTCTTTGTGAGTAACAGTTGCAGAATTGATATCAAAATTAATTTGATTGTTGTGAGAATTCATAAACACAAACACAATCAAAGGAAGAATAAGGAGAAACATCCCTATAAGAAGGATACATATAAATATGACTATATATTTTTTCATCTATTTTCTACTTTATTATATTCGTTCCAATATTTGTCAATTTGTTGGATTTTTTGACTATCTGATTTATCAGACATAAGTAATTTCAACAATACGTTTACTTCCAATGAAATAATGCTTGGTGTAGCGGTTCTTGCTTACACTGATGATACTTGCCGGATATAGCGTGAAGTCATCGGTCTCGTGGAACGTGATGCCTTGTGGGGCTCCGTTGATATACACGCCTTCCATCGTGCCATGACTCTTTACTATACGTTCACCTGAGTGATTGTATGTATAGCGACTTGTCTTGCCGTTATCGGACAGTACCATCAGGCGGTTGTCTTCATCCCAATAGAGTTCTCGTGTCTCACTTGTGGAGTCGTTCTCTACAAGGGCGGGATTACCATTGGCATCGTAGCCTATGTTTCAAAGAGCACTTTTTATTTTCCCCCACAAAGGTACAACTTTTATATTGGTTGCACAAGTTTGTGGGGGGGATTATATAGAGTTTATGTTATTTTCAATTAGAAACAGTACGAGGAAGTTTCTTTGCGTAAATATTCATTTCCCGTTTTTGTTTGTTAAAGGAATTCCACTCCAAACCCTGACTCATTTAATTTTCACCTATATAAAATATCCAGAATGAATCTTCATCCCTTTTCCTTATAAGGAATTTTGTCTTTTCTCGTGGAATGGCAATCATATCAGGGTCATCCTTAAATAAAAAAACTGCTCCTTTTCTCTTTTGTCCGTAATTAGGAAAATATTCTTTATAATAGACCACTTCATTTTCTTTATTAAGGATTAGTATTCTATCACCAACATCTTCGTATAGTTTTCCTATAATTGGTTCGACACGTTTCTCCATCATTTCAAGATTGTAAGCATTACTGAAATAATAAAGCGTATCCCATTCTTCAGGATATAGATCTGATAACGATATCACAGTATCGTTCGCATTATAACAATCTTCGATTTTTTTGTCTATGTCTCTACAACATGATGAAAACGATAATGCTATAAATAGACCAATTATTCGGAATGAATAGGATTTATTGTAATGAATTCTGTAGTGCTTCATATCTAAATAATTTTTCGTTTGTAGATATCGGTACTTCGTGTGGATACTTTCTATTTACAAGCTACTAGCTATATTAGTTGAGTTGTCGTTTTTTTAGTCTTGTTGAGATAATGAAAAATCAGCATTCATATTGGTGTATGAACGCTGATTATTACTTGTTTAGAGTGTGATTCTATTTTAGAATTTCTTTGATTTTTTCAGTTGCTTGATCGTATGCTTTTTCCCAATCTGTGTCAATAGAGAAAGGAGTATATGTCTTAGTGTCGTTCACATAGCAATATGTTCTTTCTTTATTGGTGTCATGGAACAATGGGTTTTGCAACGAAGCCTCTCTGTAACATTTAATTACGGCAAGTCTTTTTTCAGTTGAGATTTGTCTTGCCTTAATGATGTTTGTTTCAAAATCAGTGATGAAAGATGATAGGTTAACGGCTTGTGAATCATAGAAATAACTATCTCTTTCTTCTTTGTTCTTTTTAACTTGTGACATTATATAGTTGAGGGCAGTCACTTTGAATTGATTGATCTGAATTTGTTGTTCGCTTGATGAAGTGTTATTGACAACAGCAGTTGCGTTGTCGTGTACTCTTTTGAATAGACTTTGTGCGCTCATTTGTGATACTACAGCAATGATGAGCATTAATGAAATAAATAATCTTTTCATATTTCTATTAATTGAATTTTGTCTGCAAAGATAATAAAATATTTATTACAATCAATTGTATGTATATATTTATTTTAGAATGTTTAACTATTTTATTATTGTAGTTCAAAGCAGGTTATATAATTGTTGTTTTTTTATTTGCTTACTCCTTTTTCGGTTTGGATGACTTTCTGCATGGTTCCGTCGGCATTGTATTTCAGTTTGTCAACGCAAACACTACGGCGTCCAGTTGCAGGTCCGTATCCGTTAAGTGAGAGGGTAGAGTTGTGGTAGAAGAGATAGTCTTTTCCTTTGAAATTAATAAGTCCTGGATGTATTGTGAAGCTATCTTTTCCGCTTCCAGTTAGTTCTCCTTGGAAAGTCCATGGCCCTGTAATGTTTTTAGCAGTGGCGTATGAGATTGTTTCGCTTCCTTTTCCCATAGAGGCATAAGTGAGGTAGTATAATCCGTTTCTTTTGCTCAACCATGGGCCTTCTACGTAGTTTTGCATAGGAAGTGTGATTATTTCTCCGTCAATTTCAACCATGTTTTTCTTTAGGCGTGCAAGAAAGCATGTCCCGTTACCCCAGCAGAGCCATGGTGTGCCATCGTCGTCGATAAGGATTGTTGGGTCAATATCGTTCCACCATCCTCTTTCTCCGTTTGGAGTCATTTTGTCTTCAACTAGAGGTTTTCCTATTGCGTCCTTGAATGGTCCGGTAGGTGAGTCGGCCACAGCTACAGCAACACATTTGCAATTAAGAGGGTCGGCAGCTTGTACGGTTGTGTAGAAATAGAATTTTCCGTCTTTTTCAATTGCTTGTGCTGCCCATGCTTCACCTTTCGCCCATTTGAAATCGGTAGGTTTCATGATGCTTCCGTGTGAAGTCCATGTTTGCATATCTTCAGTGGAGTAGCATAACCATTCTGTTATATTAAAACCATATTGTCCTTCGAATCCGACACTATCCTCGAAACATTCGTCATGTCCGCAATAGAGATATAATTTGCCGTCGGAAGCAACCATAGGGGCTGGGTCGGCTGTGTAGTTGTCTGTAAATAAAGGATTGCCTGTATTCTTTAATGTTGTTTGTGCTGTTATTGCACTGCTGAACAGTGTGATAGCAGCGAGAGATGTGATAATTTTCTTCATGTTGTTTATAGGTATAAAAATGTTTTAGATATTTGGTATGTTTTCAATAATTGCAACTAAGTGTTGCCAAACTAAGTTAACCGATGGGATGTTAAGGCATTCATCAGGAGAGTGGACACCTTTGAGGGTAGGACCAATGCTGATCATATCTAACTCAGGATATTTCTTTGAGAATAATCCACATTCAAGTCCTGCGTGTATGGCGCGGACTTTTGGTTCTTTGTGAAATAATTCTTTGTATTTGTCTGTTGCGACTTTTAATATCTTGGAATTAGGGTTAGGCTTCCATCCTGGATATCCGTCGTGTATTGTTACATCAGCTCCAGCAAGTCGGAATGTGGCAGCAACAACGTTCGACATATGTTCGAGTTGGCTTTCAGTGGAACTACGTTGACTTGTTACTATTTTTATAGTTCCAGATTCTATGATTTTAATACTTGCGAGGTTTGATGATGTTTCTACGAAGTGAGGAATGTCTTGGCTCCATTCATAAACACCGTGGTGTACAGCCATTAATGATGCTATCAAGTTATGGGCGGTAGTGTCGTCAATACATGTGGAGTGCTTGTCGGTACTTTCCATTATGAATTCAGCATTAGGTTCTGTTGTGTGATATTCGTTCTGTATTTCAGAAGCCATGATGTTGAAATCAATTCGAAGTTCATGTTTTTTATTGTCGGGAACGGCAATAATGGCTTCAGCATGTCGTGGGATGGCATTGTGAAGGTTTCCTCCGTTGATACTGATTAGTTTTAGGTCGTATTTATCGATAACCTTATATAGGATACGTGCCAGTAATTTATTGGCGTTAGCTCTGTTTTTATTAATATCGTCTCCGCTATGTCCTCCAATGAGTTTATCAACGATTATTCGCATAGGGAAGTAATTTTGCGGAACGGCTTGTTCTGTGTAGTGAAACTCAATTTCGGTGTTAACACCGCCAGCACATCCTATAAAGATTTCGCCTTCATCTTCGCTATCCAGATTAATCAAGTATTTTCCAGTCATGAATCCACTTTCCAAAGCTTCGGCTCCAGTTAGTCCTGTTTCTTCATCACGTGTGAACAAACACTCGATAGGACCGTGTTTGATGTTCTTGTCGGTAAGAATAGCCATAGCCATAGCCATACCAATGCCATCGTCGGCCCCTAAGGTGGTACCTTGTGCACGCATCCATTCTCCGTCAACATAACTTTCAATTGGGTCGGTTTCAAAATTAATTATTTTGTCGGAGTTTTTTTCGCAAACCATATCCATGTGGCATTGCAGGATAACAGTTGGAACGTTTTCCATGCCCAGTGATGCCTTTTTAGATATCAGTATGTTTCCAGTTTTGTCTGTTTTATATTCTAACCCTTCATTTATAGCAAATTGATGAAGAAATTCCATTATTTTTTCTTCGTGTTTTGAAGGTCGTGGCACTTTATTGATTTGTGCAAAGTAGTCAAACACGATTTGTGGTTTGAGTTCCATAATTCTATTATATTAATTTTATGAATTGATGCGTTTTTATTAATTATACTATTGTTTTTAACTAAATCTTATGTAGTTATTCATTAAATATGTATAAAAAAAACGATTAGTCGTGGTGAATTGTGAATTAATTCCTATATTTGCAAGCAAAATTAAGAAAAAAATGTGGAAAGTAGTTCTATTTAGTCTAATAATTGTTGCTTTTAGCGTGATTTTTATGGCCGTGCAGATTATATTAAAGAAACATGGTCGTTTTCCAAAGACCCACGTGTCAAGCAGTAAGGCAATGAGAGAGCGTGGAATTACTTGTGTTCAAAGTCAGGATCGAATGGCGAGAACCGAAAATCCACATGCGATAAAAGAAATAAAGACTAATTGAGGAAATAACCAATAACTAAACAATAAACGAACAAATGAGAAAAACAAATTTTGTCCGCAATGGCCTATTCGTTATGATGGCTGTAGCTGCGTTAGCATCATGTGAACAGAAACAAGCAACAAAAGAAACACCAGCAGTACAATCATCTTCATCATCAGCAAAAGCAAACGACTTAAAAATTGCTTATGTACTTATTGATACACTTACAAGTCAATATGAATATTATAAAGTAGTATCAGATAATTTCCAAAAGAAGCAGGCCAATGCAGAAGCAACAATTGCAGAAAAAGGAAAGAATTTTGCTAGTCAGGTACAAGAATTCCAACGTAAGGTTCAAGCTAATTCAATAACTCAGCAACAATATGAAACAGAGCAGGCTCGTCTTCAGAAGCTTCAACAAGATATAGAAGGTCTTCAGAGTCGTCTCTCAAATTCATTGCAGGAAGAATATCAGAAAGAACTTCAGGCTTTGACAGACACAATTCAGAATTTCACAAAGAAATATGCAGAAGAAAAGGGATATGACTTTATTCTCTGCAAGTCATCAGGAATTGACAATGTTCTTTATGGTGCTCCACAATATGATGTAACAAATGAAGTGGTTGCTGCATTGAACAAGCGTTATGCTCAAGAAAAGAAGAAAACAAGCGACTCAGATAGTGCAAAGAAATAATTGCAGTTAGCACTGAGAAATATAATAAAAAAACGATTCACTTTGTAGTCAAGGTGAATCGTTTTTGTTTTTCGTTAGCCGTTTTTATACCCTATGAACACTTATTCATGGTGATATTTTTCTCCATTTATGATAGTGTATGCTCTGTAGAGTTGTTCGGTAAACAATATTCTTATCATTTGATGTGAGAAAGTGAGTTTAGACAAAGATAATTGCTCGTTTGCCCTTTTGTATATAGATTGAGCGAATCCGTATGGACCACCAATTATATATATAAGGTGTTTGAGTCCAGAAATCTGTTTCTTCTCGATCCATCCAGCCAGTTCGATACTTCTGAATTCCTTACCATGTTCGTCGAGTAAGACAACATAATCCGAGTCGGATATCTGACGCAGAATTTGTTCGGCTTCGAGTTGTTTCTGTTGTTCGGCCGACAAAGCTTTTGTATTTTTAAGTTCGGGAATCGTAGTGACCGAAAACTGAGTGTAATGTTTCAGTCGGTCAGTATATTCATCGATTATTTTCTGAAAGTCTTTACTTGTCGTTTTTCCAACTTGGATTAATGTAGTTTTCATTCTTAATTTTTTACCAGATTATCTGCTGACACTTTTCACACCCTTTATCATCTTGATTTTCTTAATCAGTTGATTAAGGCTGTTATTGCTATCGATCATTACAGTAAGTGTTCCGATGAATAGCTTGTCTTCGCTGGAACGAATGTCGATGCCACGCAGTGTTATGTTTTTTTCTTTAATGATTATACTTGTGATATTGTTGACGATTCCCACATCATCGTTACCGATAATATGTAGGGTGGTGGTGAACATACCATTTGCTTGTTCAGCCCAGTTTACAGCAATTTGTCTGTTGTTGTAAGTGTCGAGGTTCATCATGTGTTTGCAGTTAGGACAATCTTTTCTGTGTATGGTGATTCCTCGGCTGATAGTCACAAAACCCACGATGTCGTCTCCATATATAGGGTTACAGCATCGTGCAAGGTTGTATTCAACACCTTTTACGTTATTTCCAATGAGCAGAACATCCTTACTGTCTGATTGTTTAGCTTCGTTTATCTGTTCGAATCGGTATGTAGATGCACTTTGAGCCTCTGATACAGGAAGTTCGTTGTTATCACGTTTTTGTTCTTCTTGATAGAGGTCGATAACTTGGTTGACATCAATTCTTTCTTCGGAGATAGCCTTGTAAAAATCATTGACGTATTTAAAACCTAATCGTTTGATGGTTTTCATCATGACAGGTTCGTTATATTCAATCTTTTTGTTGTGGAATTTACGTTCAATGGTTTCTTTAGCATAACTTACAGTACGCAGTTCTTGCTCGTGGATGGATTGGCGGATTTTAGTTCTTGCTTTTGAGGTGATAGCATAACTAAGCCAATCTCTCTTAGGTAGTTGGTTCTGACTTGTAAGGATTTCAACCTGATCTCCAGTTTGTATTTTTGTGCGCATTGGCACATTTTTTCCGTTGATTTTTCCGCCAACGCAGTGTGCGCCTACGTTTGTGTGTATCGTGAAAGCGAAATCGAGGATAGTTGCCCCCTTAGGAAGTTTAAACAGATCTCCCTTAGGTGTGAACACAAATACCTCGTCAGAATATAAGTCAACCTTGAATTGATTGACAATTTGTTCGTCGGAAGATTGGTTGGTCTCCAGTGCAGAACGTATGTCTTTGAGCCAGTCCTCAAGTTTTGCTCCACTATCTTTCACACCTTTGTATCTCCAGTGTGCAGCAAGACCGTGCTCTGCGATATCGTCCATTCTTTCTGTTCTAATTTGGATTTCCACCCATTTTCCTTCAGGACCCATAACGGTTGTGTGTAAGCTTTCGTATCCATTACTTTTTGGAACGCTCAGCCAGTCGCGCAGACGTTTAGGGTTTGGCATATACATGTCGGTCACGATAGAATACGCTTGCCAGCAGTCCTGTTTTTCTCGTTCAGGGACAGAATCGAGGATTATTCTGATAGCAAAAAGGTCGTAAATGTTTTCGAATGCGCATTTTTGTTTTTGCATTTTCTGCCATATAGAATGGATACTTTTTGTGCGTCCTTTCATATGGAATTTAAGACCTGCAGCTTGAAGTTTTTCCTGAATAGGGGAGATAAACTGTTTGATATACAGATCGCGGGCAACTTTTGTAGCACTCAGTTTGTCCTTTATCATATAGAATGTTTCCTTATCTGTATATTTTAGCGACAAGTCCTCTAATTCAGATTTTAATAGGTATAGACCCAGTTTATGTGCTAATGGAGCATATAAGAACGAAGCTTCTCTTGCAACCTTAATACGATCTTCTTCAGTTCCGCGATCTTTGATTTGTCGCATCAGATTAACTCTGTCGGCAATAATTATGAATATTACTCTCATGTCTTCAGCGAATGAAAGTAATAAATCTCGGAAGTTTTCAGTTTCGATTGATGTGTTTCGAGCATACAATGCTTTTACTCGTTGCAAACCATTTATTATGCGCATGATGTCCTCGCCGAAATATTGTTTTATTTCGTCTAACGTCACCATGCCACGGTTTACATATTCGTGCATTAATATACTTATGATGATAGGACGTGATTGTCCGATTTCGTTGACAGCAATGATTGCAGTCTGCAGATTGAACAAAATAGGGTCAAGTCCAAATGAAGCCTCTAACGTGTCGTTTTTGTCATTCTCATCGTTGTTATCTAAATGTTGCTCAACGATTTCTTGGATTTTGAGCATATCTTCATTACTTATAAAATCAGTAGTTAATGACTTTATAAGTGATAATGCCTCTTGTATTTCTTGTGTTTGTAGCATAGTTCTTCCAGTTTAAAGTGCAAAGTTACAATAAAATTTTGTAGAATGAAAATAATGTTGTACCTTTGCATCGCTTTTTTTAGGCGCATCCAACAGTTGTGGGTATAGACAACTACGTGTGATGGCGAATTAAGCATAAATAATACTTAATTTATAGTAACACAAAAAACATTAAAAAATGAAAGAAATCTCATTGAATGGTCAGGCACGTACTGACTTAGGTAAAAAGGCAAGTCGTGAACTTCGTCGTGAAGGCATGGTTCCATGTGTAATTTATGGAGTAGAAAAGAATGAAAACGGAGCACCAAAGGCTCAATCATTCATCGTATCTCAGAAAGAACTTGCAAAACTTCTTTATACACCAAACGTATATATTGTAAATCTTAACCTCGACGGAAAAGAAGTTAAAGCAATCCTTAAGGATCTTCAAACTGACTTCGTTACAGACCGTCCAGTACACGTTGACTTCTATCAGATTACTGAAGAAAAGCCAATCGTAATGGAAATCCCAGTAAAACTCAATGGTTTGGCTGCAGGTGTTAAAGCCGGTGGTAAACTTGCTTCAAGCGTACGTAAATTGAAGGTTAAGTCACTTTATAAGAATTTCCCAGATACTCTTGATGTTGATGTTACAGAACTTGGACTTGGTAAGTCAATCAAAGTTTCTGAACTTTCATTTGAAAACCTTGACATCGTAACTCCTAAGGAAGTTGTTGTATGTAGCGTTCGTATGACTCGTGCAGCACGTTCTGCAGCAGAAGCAGCAGCTCAATAAAAATAAGGAAACATGAAATATCTACTTGTAGGTTTGGGTAATATCGGCTCAGAATACGATGGAACCCGCCACAATATAGGATTCAGAGTGTTGGATGCTTTTGCTGAAGCATCCAACATTTCGTTTGAAGACAAGCGATACGGCTTTGTCGGTCGTGGGCGTGTGAAAAATGCAGAAGTGGTGCTTCTCAAACCATCCACCTATATGAATTTAAGTGGTAATGCAGTGCGTTATTGGATGAATGAAGAGAAGATTCTTCCAGAGAATCTCCTTATTATTTGTGACGACATAGCATTGCCAGTAGGTAAAATCAGATTAAAGGCAAGTGGTAGTGATGGGGGACACAACGGACTGAAACACATATCTTCAGTGTTGTGTTCACAACAATTTGCTCGTCTTCGTTTTGGTGTAGGAAATAATTTTCCTCGTGGCGGACAATGTGATTTCGTTTTAGGTCAGTTTGATCCAGCCGATGCCGCCTTACTTGATGAACGAGTAGCGTTGGCATGTGATGCAATCAAGGCATTCTGTCTTTCAGGCATCTCATTTGCTATGAATAATTATAACAATAAATAAATATATGATACTTGTATCATAATCAAATGAATAAGTGATAATGGAGGCAAGGATTGACAAATGGCTTTGGGCAGCGCGTATTTACAAAACACGTTCGATGGCAATTGATGCGTGTAAAAATGGGCGTGTCATGATAGATGGAGTAAAACTCAAACCATCAAAGATGATTAAAGAAGGGGAAATAATTCAAGTGCGCAAGCCTCCTATAACTTATTCTTTTCGTGTTTTGAAAGCTATTCAGAATAGGGTGGGTGCAAAACTCGTTCCTGAAGTGTTGGAGAATGTAACAACTCCAGACCAGTATGAATTGCTTGAAATGAATAAGATCAGCGGATTTGTGAATCGTGCTCGTGGTACAGGACGACCAACAAAGAAAGACCGTCGTGATTTAGACGAATTTACCATGCCTGCATTCTTCGGAGACTTTGAGTTTGATGACGAGGATGATGATATGGATTTTGATGAGTAGATGCCCTGTTTTTTCTAAATTAAAAGGTCTTTCAAATTCGCCATCAACTTAAGGGCAAGATTAACCATAACTACAAATTCGATGGATGTAATTGCCACGGAAAACATAATTCAGTAAATTTTGGAATCAGTATTAAACCATTTTCTTTATTATTTGTCATATAAAAAATGTGCTGTATTTTTCAGTATTTTATTATAACGAATTTTATTACATAATTAATAACTTAAATTATCAAATCACAATGAGAAAATTACTGTTCGCTGCTGTCTGTATGTCAGCTTTCGCTTTTTTTTCTGTACCTGTGTCGGCACAGTGGGGGCGACCAATTGATCCAAATCCATCTGTAGGATTGAAAGATACTTATAAAGACTACTTTACTATCGGTGTTGCAGTCAACCGCAGAAATATATCAAATCCAGAACATATCGAGTTAATCAAGAAAAACTATAACAGCATCACTGCTGAGAACGATATGAAATCTGGAGAATTGCATCCAAAAGAAGATCAATTTAGATGGGGAAGAGCCGACAGTGTGGCTAATTTCTGTCGTAATAACGGTATAAAACTCCGTGGTCACTGTCTTGTATGGCATGCTCAGTTCTGTGATTGGATGTTTACAGATAAAAAAGGAAAGGAAGTTTCAAAAGAAGTATTCTATAAACGTCTTCGCGAACACATACATACTGTAGTAAACAGATATAAAGATGTAGTGTATGCATGGGATGTGGTTAATGAAGCAATGGCAGATGGTAATGGCGGTGGACGTTGGGGACGTCGTCAAAGCGACTATCGTGAATCACGCCTCTATAAACTCTGTGGAGATGAGTTTATCGCTAAAGCATTCCAATTTGCACGTGAAGCAGATCCAAATGCACTTCTTTTCTATAATGATTATAATGCAGCAGAACCTGCAAAGCGTGACCGAATCTTCAATATGGTTAAGAAGATGAAGGATGCTGGTGTTCCTATAGACGGTATCGGTATGCAAGGACATTATAATGTGTATGGTCCAAGTGAGGAAGATGTAGATGCTGCAATCACTAAATATTCTACAATCGTAAAACATATACATTTCACAGAATTGGATGTACGTGCTAACGAAGAAATGGGTGGCCAACTTCAGTTCAGTCAGGGACAAGGACAAATTCAGGATTTTGTCAAGACACTTCAAGAAGATCAATATTCACGTCTTTTCCGTGTGTTCCGCAAGCATAAAGATGTGATTGACAATGTAACGTTCTGGAACTTAAGTGACCGTGATTCTTGGCTTGGTGTAAGCAATTATCCACTTCCTTTCGATGAAAACTATAAGCCAAAGCGTGTGTATAGCCTTATCAAGAACTTTGATCCAGCCCTTGATAATGTAGTAATTAAAGAAGACTTTGTTCCAAATTCAAAGAATCAGCCAGGACAGCAATATCCAATGGTTAACTCTCAAGGATATGCACGTTTCCGTATCAATGCACCTCAAGCTAAATCAGTCATTGTAAGTCTTGGTTTAGGCGGTACTGGTGGTACAGTTCTTCGCAAGAATAAAGATGGTGTATGGGAAGGAACAACAGGAGGTCCTATGGACGAAGGATTCCATTATTATCATCTGACAATTGATGGTGCAACAGTGAACGATCCTGGAGCGTTGAACTATTATGGTTCAGTAAGATGGGAGAGTGGTATTGAAATCCCAGCACACGATCAAGATTTCTATGCTGAGAAGAATGTGCCACATGGAAATGTACAACAAATTCTTTTCCATTCTCCAAGTACTAACTCAGAACGTCGTGCATTCGTTTATACTCCACCAACATATGATGGAAAGAAGAGATTCCCAGTTCTTTATCTACAACATGGATGGGGAGAAGATGAAACAGCATGGTCAAATCAGGGACATGCCAACTTGATTATGGATAACCTTATTGCAGCAGGTAAAGTTGAGCCATTTATCATCGTTATGACATATGGTATGACAAATACAGCTCGATTTGGTTCAATCAATTCATTCAATTATAAGGATTTCGAGAAAGTTCTTGTTGACGAATTGGTTCCATATATCGATTCACACTTTATGACAAAGGCAAACAAGGCAAATCGTGCTATGGCAGGTCTTTCAATGGGTGGAATGGAAACACGTAATATCACATTGGCACGCCCTGAAGTGTTTGGTTCATACGGACTTCTTAGTGGAGGAACTTATGCTCCAACCGATATAACTCGAGCACATTCTCCAAAGTATATATTTATGAGTTGTGGAAGCAAGGAGAATCCTGATGGAGTGAAAAAGGCAGCAGAAGACCTTCGTGCTGCAGGATTCAACGCAGAATCATACGTATCAGAAGGAACAGCTCACGAATTCCTTACATGGCGTCGTAGCCTTTATGTGATGGCACAAAAGTTATTCAAGTAAAAAACTGATTTATTATATATTAAGAAAATCCAGAGGTTGCGAAAGTGCCCTCTGGATTTTTTTATAGTTATAATTATGAAAGATTAGATTATTCCAAATTTCTCCGATTCTATAATAGTAATCAGTGGAGATACAATCTCAGAAGTAATAAAACTGAAGTTTAAATCTCCTTTTATTAATTCAGATGTGATAGACGATGCCAAAAACGGGGATTTATATGAATATCAGAATTTTGATGGTGTAACAGTACTTTCCGATTATTATGAGACGGATAAATATATATCGTTTTCTTATTCAAAAAGAAACTTAGTAATCGGATGTATAATAGATAAGGAAACAGGTAAACAATACCATTTCACTTCAACACCTTTTGACGGTTTAATGCCAATGGCTCATTATACGATTAATGATAATATAATGTATTTGTTATTAACAGAATACGATGTAAAAGAGGATCAAATGCTATTAGGTAATGATGACATTTCTTCTGAATTAAAAAAGACAAGTTCTGTAATGCGGAAGATATTGGCAGAAGAACCGAAGAATTATGTGTTGAAAGTTATAATCAACCAGTAAAATGAAAACTTGCTGAAAGTCAGTATTTAAATGAAAAAACAGAACATAAACAGAAAAAAAGATAAAAAAATGAGAAAAACGCCATGTATGCAATATCTTTTTCCTAACTTTGCATTTGGTATTAATTTTAATAGAAGAAAATAAAAGAAAATGAAGAAGTTATTAGTAACATTTTTGTTGGTATTGACACCATTATTTGTTCAGGCTCAGTCAGCTCAGGATGAGTTAATACATGTTGATGTAAAAGACATGCGTTTGACAGTTGAAGGATATGGACAGGCAAACTACAATGTAACAAACACAGGAGGTGAAGAAACTAATAAATTAGAGTTATCACGTTTCATGTTGATGTTAAGAGCTCAGGTTACTCCAGAACTCATGCTCTTTGTGATGCCAGACCTTGCATCAAAGACATCAGAGAAATTCCTTCATGAATATTGGGGAATTTATAATTTTAATCCATATTTATATGTAAAGGTGGGTCAGTATAAGACTCCATTCTCAATTGAAAACGAGAAATCACCAACAGATATGGGTAATATCTATTTCCACGATGGTGTTGGATATATGGCTGGTATTTTTGGCGATCCTACATATGGAAATCTTGCTGGACGTGATTTAGGTGTTACAATTGGTGGTAGTGCTTTCCCTGCAAAGGACGGACATAAGCAACTTGGTTATTCTGTAAGTGTATTCAATGGTTCAGGTATGAATAAAACAGAGAACAACACTCAGAAAGACTATGTTCTCCGTTTGAATTATTATCCTATAAAGAACCTCATGATTTCTACATCAGCATATTTGGGAACAGGTCATGCTCTTGTGGACGATCCATATGGAAAATTCTCAGCAGGCAGCAATTTCAGTCGTAATCGCTTCTCAGTGGGTTTTGAAGCAAAATTAGCTCCACTTTATCTTCGTAGTGAATACCTCCGTGGATGGAATGCTGGCACACCATCACAATGTGCATATGCTGAGGCTTGGTTCCACGTGTTTAAGAAGCAGAATATTGATTTGATTCTCGATTATGAGTACTTCGATAAAAATATCCACTTGAATGACGATGCTAATAATTATATGGCAGGTGTTCAATGGTGGTTCCACAAGAAATGTCGTATTTCTTCTTTATTCCAATTTAAGGATCCTAAATACGGAGAAATCACACGTCGATGGGTAACTCAACTCCAATTGCGATTCTAAAAGATACTATATAAAAATAGTTTATACATGATAAAAGGTTGAGGGTGTGTCATTTTAAGAATGTCACACCCTCACTTACGTTAAAAAGCGATTTTACTTAATTGTTATTTTATCCAATAGATATAGTTCTCTTTTCTTGGTGATTGTGGTTTTATGGCATCCTCAGCAGCATATCCCACAATACAATTGCCGATACCTTCATATTCGTCATTGATACCTAAGTCTTGAAGAATCTTTTTACCTTCTTCAGTTTCGAATGTTTCTTTTGCGCGATGTATCCAGCATGAGCCAAGTCCTAAACTATTTGCTGCAATCATCATATTTTCCATAACTAATGAACCATCATAAATTCGTGTGCCGACATCTTTTTTTGCAAGTACCACTAATACCACAGGAGCTCCGTAGAAAGGGTCAGCATGTCCAGAACTTGTTTTCAGATTATTGTTTATTACTATATCAAGGTTTATGCGGCTTATTCGGTCACGCATCTCTTTGTTTGTTATGGCGAGGATGATAGGGGACTGACGATTCATTCCAGTTGGAGCATATGTGCCAGCCTTCACGATTTCCTCAACCAATTCCATTGGGACAGGTTTGTCTTGATATTTTTTTATACTTCTTCGGGTTATAATATCCTTAATTGTAGTATTCATGATGATGTGTATATATATGATTAACAATTCTTTTTCAAAGTTAACCATATTCTGTGAATGTACAAAATTTTTTATTAATTATATAATTTGTAACCATATGCATTCGTCTTTATGAATATGGGCTGTCTTAAATTGCTAATTGAATGTTTTTTGGAATATTTTTATGGAAAAGTGATTATTATTTGTATCTTTGTCACACAATCTGACTAATGCAATGTTGAGTTTTTATGAAAAGAGTATTTGTTTTTTTTATATTTTTATGGAACTGCATCATATCTGTGTGGTCTCAGAATGGTGTGTTTTTTACCAGCGATAAAATATCGAATACGAACATAACAAGTATTTGTCAGGACAAATCAGGATATATATGGATTGGAACAGAAAATGGATTGAACCGTTTCGATGGTTATAAGTTTACTGTTTATAAGAATCTTCCGCAGGACTCAACATCGCTTATGTTCAACATTGTCAACAAGGTCTTTTGTGATACGGACGGCAACTTATGGGTGGGTACAAATATTGGTGTTCAGCGTTATGATGATGCAACAGATAGTTTTGTCAGATACAATAGTCCACTTTATGATCGTTCTCGTATTACCGATATTTGTCAATTGCCTGATGGAAAAATTGTGGTTGGAACAGCTGGTTTTGGACTGTTTCGGATTGATGTGGATAATTGCACATTAATTCCGATGAAGAATTATGAGGCCGATTCCGACGATAAATTCTTTAGTCATATGTTGGTGGATGCTAATGGTAATCTATGGAAGGATGGAAATAAATATTTCGGATTTATTCAAAAAGGTAAACGTCCGCAATTATTTAATGAACGTCATGCACCGCCTATGGCGTTTGCCGATGCAGATGGCAAAGTCCTGGTGATGAATAGTCACCTTCTGTCTCTGTTTGATAATGGAACGTTTCATGATGATTATTTTGATGTGACTGAAATGGCATCTTTGAATCCCCATTATTGGACGGTTATGCGTGACCATGTGGGTAATATATATATAGGAACACGTGGTAATGGCCTGTTGTGGATACCTAAAGGCTCAAGGAAAGTGCAGCACTACAAGTTTAATGTTCATGGCATTAATATGAACACAAGTACTGTGCAGACTCTGTTTGAAGATCGGCAGGGTAATATATGGATAGGTTGTTGGCACAAAGGACTGCTGGTTATTCCTGGTCACAAGCCTCAATTCACGTCATGGAGCTTCTCTGGTCAGAAACATGACATAGGCAATTTTGTGTCTTCTCTGTGTCAAGGTGATAACGGCATCATATGGTGCTCTGTTCGTGGTGAAGGTATCTTTGGCTTTGATCACGACGGTCAACTCATTGCCCATCCTGCATCTCCAGCTTGGGTTGAGTTCATTAATCGTGACTCACAAGGTAATTTCTATGTGGGTGCAGGAACAGAGGTCTATGCCTACAATCCTCAAAACGGACAAGTCAGGCAACTGATAAGTTTTCCATGCAACGTGGTAAACAATATGGCAGACGATGGACGGGGACATATTTATTTCTCAGTTTTTGGCCGAGGAATGTTGAGTTACGATACAGCAAATGGTTCCATCAGACACTTCAGTCAGAACTCCTATCATGACAAACATGGAGGTAGGCTCTGCAATGACTGGATTATGTCAATGGCCACAGATAGTAAAGGAAATATCTGGTTGGCTACTACAAATGGTGTCTGCTGCTATGATGGAGAGAACTTTATGAATGCCATTTTAGAAGGCAAACGATGCGAAAGCCTTTGTGAGACCATACAAGGCGATATGCTGATAGGTACTATGGAGGGACTTTATGTGTGGCGTCGCAAAACAAATAAGGTGGAAGAGTTCCCCAATGCAGGGCGACTTCGTGGTTTCACTATTAGTTATATAGTGCAAGACCGATTGGGCGATATTTGGTGTTCCACCACGATGGGCATTTGGCATTATCGCATGTCAGATTCCCAGTGGGTCAGCCACATAAGCGGTTTTGGATTGACAGACAAGGAATTTATTCCTAATGCAGGTTTGTATATTCCACAGTCCGACCGTATCTTTTTCGCCACCAGTGACGGCCTCACAACCTTTACGCCTAAGCAGGTACAGGAAACGTCTGCCAACTTTGGTGAAATACGACTTACCAATATGTTTTTCGGTGGTAAGCGTGTAACTCAGATATCAGGTGAGAACCATCAGGAATCCACTAAATTTTCGTTTCCTTATGGTGATAATGTAATCTCAATGGAGTTCTCATTGATGAATTTCATAGATGCCGCCAATACAGTTTTTGAATACAGATTAAGCCATAATTCGAAATGGACACGCAATAGTGAGGGACAAAATACCATTACGTTTGCTCATCTTCCCATTGGCTCCTATCAGTTGGAAGTACGTGCCATTGTTGGCGGAGTGGTTTCGGCGTCACATACATATACCATTATAATTGATGCTCCGTGGTACCGCACCACATTTGCATATATTTTGTATGTTTTAGGAATCTTAGGTGTAATAGCGCTAATCGGCATGAAATGGCGTAATAGAGTGCGTATGCGATTGGCTATGGAGAAGTTGAGTTTCATGCATCAGTCCAACCATAACTTACGAACATCTGGCAGACATCATATTTTGATTGTAGGAAATGATGTAGATATGGCTAATAGTATCATCAGCGAACTTAACACACAATATAAGTTTGACTATGCTCTTAATGGAAAGGAGGCTTTGAAGATGATGCTAACCAATACTTATAATCTGGTTGTAAGCGATGTGATGATGCCTGTTATGGATGGTATAACGATGCTTAAACGTATCAAAAGCAATACAACAATCAGCGATATCCCAGTCATTATACTTTCGTCTAAAGAGGAAGTTGAACAAAAATTATTGGGATTTAAGGCTGGTGCAGATGCCTATATTGCAAAACCTGTTGATTGGAATGAATTGCAGATAAGGATTGACAGTCTTATAGATAACCGACTTCGTTTGCGAGGAAAGTTCAGTGGTGCAGTCCAACAGGAAGAGCGTATGGAAAATATAAAAGTGAAAGGCAATGACGATGCACTTATGGATCGCATTATGCGTTCTATTAATGCACATATATCAGACCCAGAATACAATGTTGACATACTGGCTTCAGATGTAGGTCTCAGTCGCGCCCAGTTGCATCGTAAGATGAAAGAAATGACAGGAATTGCCACGGGCCGTTTCCTTCGTAACCTTCGTATGGAGCAGGCAGCGCGTCTTCTGCGCGAGGGCAAGGTAAATGTCTCGCAGATTGCCGATAAAGTCGGCTATATTGACCAAACTCACTTCTATACAGCTTTCAAGACTCATTTCGGAATGTCTCCTTCAGAGTATATGGATTCAAAAATAAACAGATAGTTTCTGTATGAAACATTTTTCATTAGTCGTGCAACATTTTTCTTTGGATGTTGCACGTTTTTCATTGTAATTTTGCGACAAAGATAACAATTAATGTAAATAATATGAAAAGACTATTGACTGTAACATTGCTGTTCTTTGCCCTGACATTGAATTCAATGGCGAATGAATCCTTTTGCATTGCCAAAGACGGAAAAACAGCGGCAATTGTTGTAGATGGACAGGATTGGAAAGGTGTGATTCGTGCGGCAAATGATTTGGCTGACGATATAAGAAAAGTTACAGGTGTGGCGTCAGAGGTGGTAAAGGATAAAAATATCCCGAAGGGCTCTATCGTTGTCGGTACTTTAGGAAAGAGTTCTTTTATTAACAAACTCGTGAAGCAGAATAAACTTGATGTGAATAGGGTGAAAGGCCAGTGGGAGTCGTTCGTAATTGATATGGTGGACGGAAACCTCGTCATTGTCGGCAGCGACAAGCGTGGTACCATTTATGGCATTTATGAAATAAGTCAACGTATAGGTGTGTCACCATGGTACTGGTGGGCAGATGTTCCTGTAAAACATAGTGACGAGGTTTACTGGTCGGATGGCAGATTTGTGCAACCTTCACCCAAAGTAAAGTATCGCGGTATATTTATCAACGATGAATGGCCTTCTTTTGGTGAATGGGCTACAGAACATTTCGGTGGCGTGAATTCCAAAATGTATGCTCATATGTTTGAACTTTTATTACGTCTGAAAGCCAATTATCTGTGGCCAGCCATGTGGGCAACAGCCTTTAATGAGGACGATCCTGAGTGTCCGCGTTTGGCTGATGAATACGGCATCGTTATGGGAACCAGTCATCATGAGCCGATGATGCGTGCACATCAGGAATATTTACACCGAAAGGAAACTGTAGGTCCTTGGGACTATAGTGTCAACAAAGAGCGTGTTGATCAGTTCTTTATGGAAGGTATGCAACGCAATAAGGCGTATGAAAACCTTGTTACCATTGGTATGCGTGGAGACGGTGATGTTGCGATGGGTAAAGGTGACGATGAGGACAATATCAAGACACTGCGTGAGGTAATCAAAGGCCAGCGTTCTATTATAAAGAAGGTGTATGGACGCGAAGATGCCGTGCCTCAGCTTTGGGCTATTTTTACTGAGGTTCAGCGTTATTACGATGCTGGTCTTACTGTGCCTGATGATGTGACATTGTTGTTCTGTGACAACAACTGGGGTTACATCCGTCGAATCGGACGAGATTTTGAACGCAAGCGCAAGGGTGGGTTAGGGCTCTATTACCATATTGACATGAATGGTGGACCATGGAACGATCGTTGGATGAATACTACAACCATTCCTAAGTTGCGTGAACAATTGAACTTGGCATATCAGACAGGTATCGACCGTATCTGGATTATCAATGTGGGCGACTTAAAACCAAAGGAGGTTCCCATTGACTTCATTATGCATTATGCTTGGAATCCAGAGTCGGTAAAAGCCGGTGACGAACAGACATGGCTTGAAAACTTTACAGCTAATGCTTTTGGAACAGAATATGCTAAAGAAACAGCTGACCTTATTGCAAAATATTCTAAATATAATCTGTGGCGCAAGGCTGAATCACAGGTGCCGGGCATCTTTAATAAGGATGAAATGGCATATATTGATAGTCTATGGCTTTCACTTTCAGCTCGTGCAGAGGCATTGCAAACCAATATTCCTGCTGAGGCCCAGGATGCCTATTATCAGTTGGTTTATTATCCTGTAGTGGCAAGTGCGGGAGTTCACATGATATATAATGCTGCAACACGTGGAAACTCCAACTTCATTGAGCAACTGATGGTTCGCGATCAGCAACTCAGTGATTATTATCATAAGATTTCGGGTGGCAAATGGAACAAGATGATGCAGGACAAGCATATCGGTTACACGCAGTGGTATATGCCTAATGAGAATATCAATCCAATGTTGCTTTCCCGTAATGCCATTCGAGAAGGCTTTAAGGAAAAAGCTCCTATTGAAAAACCGAATCGTGGCTCATTGGATTTCAACGTTGGTTATGCTCTCGAAGACCAACCAGCAACAAAAGAATATTCCATTCCAGCCTACCAATATTCTCGTAAGACCGACAAAAAGAATGCAGCATGGATGTTTTTGCCAGATCTCGGACGTGGTAAGGGATGTATGGGTAGTAGCAACGTTCTCGCCCAGAATAGCGGAGCCGTTTTGGAATATGACATTGACCTGACATCAGACGCCAAAGTTGCTATCGGTATTTTGCCAACTCAAGACATTTATCCTTCACGCGGTCTTCGTATTGGCATTCAAATTGATGATCAGCCTATGCAGACCATTGATGCCCGTCGTGGTATCGTGGATACTTTCTCTGAGTACAATCCTCAGAATCTCGCCCGTTCCAAAGTACTTAAACCACTTCCACAGCGCAGTCGCTTAGCATTGAGCGGTTACTGGCATGGACGTCAGTTGCCGCGCCGTGATGAGGTATTCGATAACATCCGTTGGCTTGATACAACATTTTCAGAAGTCAGTCCAGGTAAACATGTTCTGAAAATCATCATGATAGACCCTGAAATCATACTTGAACAGATTGTAGTGAATCCCGACAACAATCATTATAGTTATTTCGGAAACAGGTTCAGATAATAACGAATAAAGAACAGAGTATCTTGTTTCTGATATGTTACGAATTGATAATCAAGTTGCATACATCATAGTTGATTTAAATTACTTACATACGAAATCATAATAATATCATAATACCATTAATATTTAAATATTTTAAAAAAAATTGTTCTATGAAACGAATATTATTACTATTGACCGGACTATTTATTTTAACTTGTAGTGCGATAGCTCAGCAACGTCGTCCTATTGACAATGAACATCCGTTGTGGATGATACACATTGATGTGTGGAACGCTGCCGATCCGCAAAAAATCATTGACTTGGTGCCAGATGATATAAAACCTTGGGTATGTATGAACCTAAGTGTTTCATGCCAGTATGACAAAGAGAAGAATGTTTATAAGATGCCGCGCTCGGCTGTGAGGACATATAAGTCATGGGCAACAGTATGTCAGCAGAACGGACTTTGGTTTACCTGCCAACCTGCTTCTGGCGGACGCACACATCTTCAGGCAGACGACTTGGAAACGTTTGAGTACTTTTTCAAACGCTATCCCAATTTTCTTGGCTGGAACTTCGCTGAGCAGTTCTGGGGCTTTGATGAAAGTGATAAGGGTTCTGTAAAACAGGTTGATCAGATTGCCTTGTTTGCGAATCTCGTGAAGATGTCTCATCAGTACGGAGGTTTTCTAACCATCTCGTTCTGTGGTAACATATGGAGCTATGGTTTGAGTCCAGTGGGCATGATGAAGCGCAACAGGAATCTGTTGCAAGCATGTCGCGATTATTCGGAAGCAATCCTGTGGCTTTACAAGTACACAACATCTGGTTGTTGGTATAACAACGAGAGTGTCACTCTGTCGCCTTTCATCAGCGGATTGGCAAAGAACTATGGTGTGCGCTATGACCGTTGCGGATGGTGCGGTGCCATGGATGCCATTTTGGGACAGAACAAAGCAAAGTATCCTATAGCCGCAGGAATCGGTACGGTGATGGAGCAGTGCGGTGTAAACGGAGGTGCTGTATGGGATGGACCAGAAACCATTCCAGATGAGTGCTTCAAGGAAACCAATAAGAGTACGGTGG
This sequence comes from Bacteroidaceae bacterium, assembly GCA_024682395.1. Classification (GTDB taxonomy): domain Bacteria; phylum Bacteroidota; class Bacteroidia; order Bacteroidales; family Bacteroidaceae; genus Colivivens. Next base: position 29,041 of record JAIKZH010000045.1, on the reverse strand, counting down.
ATGGATATACACGCCGTAACTGGACAACATATGAGGGATTCCGTGGTGCATGGATTGACATGTGGCGCAAGGTTATTGACGGTACATTCTATATTCCTTCGCGCAAGGAAGTGGTGGACAGTACACGAATAGCTCTTATAGCCAATTCTACTTCGGGCAATGACGAAGATAAGTATGCTACATGGGGTACGCTATACGACGGACTTTACAAGCAGGACGACCCTGCGAATGTGGGCAATGGACAGTTGATGGACAATCACTGTTATTTCAAGGGCACAGGACGTTATCGTACTATTCCGCTTTGTGTAGAACTTTACGATGATTTAGCCAATACAATTCCCGTGAAGTTGAATAGAACCACAGCTAAGTCGAACTGGAATACTGTTGCAAAGAAACAGAATGTTTTCAATGAACAGTATCCGAAATTGTCAGAAGGTGACCTCTTTGTAAGTCGTGTGCAGAACCAACTCGTCACCTATATGCCTTACACATATCTGAACAGTAAAAGAACTGCAACAGGTCGTGTTCCTCTTTTATATAACACTTGTGAGTCGCTGACACTGACTTTGGGAATGCTTGGTAGCGGTATCGTACGTGAATATAGAGATCATATAGACATCTATCTGAATAACTTCCGCACTGACACGACTACTACGGTGACAGAGACTATCATGGTCAAAGGGGCTACCAGTGAACCGTCATACACCATGAAGAAAGGATTGCTGGCTTCGGCAAGTGCCAATGCACAATGGAATGCAGGTACTGGCACCTATACACTAAACGTAGTACATAAGGGTGGGGTAGATATTACCATCAATTGTGCAGGCAACGCCACAAGTAACGTGATCAACAACGTTCCCATTGCAACAGCACTTCCAACTCCTAAACAACCTACAGGCTACCATGGTCCAATCATCATCGAGGCAGAAAACATGGACTATAAGAATGTGAAGGACATCAAACTTGTGAATCCTTACTGGGATTATTTCCCAGACATCGTGGAGTTTGCTGGTAACGGCTTTGTCGATATGGGTACTAACACTGGTGGAACCTTACGTCATCAACTCACACTTAATGACGGAGAACAAGGTGAATATCGTATTAGTGTGCGCTACACCAGCACCACAAAGTCTGGAGTGATGCGAGCTACAGTTAATGGTGTCTCAACCCAGCTTAACATCGAAAAGACCGACATGAACGATTGGCATAAGGTTACATTCAATGCGACTCTGAAGGCTGGCTCGAACAATCTCTTGTTGACTAACACAGGTGCACTGCCTATGTACATTGATCAGATTATATACACCCCTGCTGATATGGGGGCAGAGCGTTATCTGATTGCAGTACGTGATGTAGCCAATGGCACAGTTACTCCTAACGTGACAGAAGCAGCCGAAGGCGATATTGTCTCATTGAATGTTAATGCAGCTAATGGATATCAACTGAAAGAACTGCGTGTAACAAACGGAGTTTATTACACCTTGGGTAAGACCATTAAGTTCTCAGGTCTCAATTCCCAAAACTCAACAATTACTTTTACAATGCCTGATGATCAGGTTGTACTTAAACCAGTATTCGGCATCGCAACTAATACAACAGATATATACAAACTCGATCTTACAAGTACTTCAGAAGGTACGTTGCCTCCAGGTTGGCGTTGTGTCCAAGAGAATGGAGAAGTACATGAGTATCCGGCAAATTATAGTTTGGGAGCGCGTATATTCTCTGGATTTACAGGTTATCAGGGAAAGGCTCTCTACTGGCGTGACAACTGTGCCGAGTATGGTCGTCAGAGTGCCTACCCATTGACCTTGTCTGCTGGCGATTATAAACTTTCGTTTGCAACAGCTGCATGGAAAGAATCACCACAATATAAAGTGAAGATATTAGATGCTAACGATGCCGTTGTGGCAGAATCATCAACATATACAGCCACTCCAAACGCCAATGGTGACAAGTCGTCAAATGTGACATCGGCACAGAATGGAGAACTAAACTTTACTGTGACTAAAGCAGGTAATTACATCATCCGTTTTGAGGATGTCAGTACATTCAATGGCTATCATGAGTTCCTGCTCCTTGATTGTGTTGTAGCATCAGTGGAACGACAGACAAGTATCCGTGTTGTCAGTGAGGACGGCTCTATGTCTGATACAATTTATGACTTACATGGTCGACGCTACAATGGCAACAATACATTATCTCCTGGCATATATATTAAAAACGGTAAAAAAATACTTCTAAAATAATAAACACAGATTAGCTATGCTATTAAAAATGGATGAATTTAATAATCAAGCAGATTAGGTTCAAATGAACCGTTTCGGTCTTTGTAATTTATAACATTTATTTTGTTATCAAATCTACAGAATTATTTACTAATGCCAATTCTATAGAAAATGCCAACAGTGATGTTCGCTACATGCTTGCAAGTTTATTCACACGATTCGTGCTCGTGTGAATAAACTTCTCAGGCTTCAATACCAATCATTCACCCCCAAAAACAACTTGTAAAGTTTACGTGTAAAAAACTTTGTACAGTATCAATGTCATTATTATGGTGTCTGATGGTTGCATTATAAGATTCTTGTTAAATTATTTTTTAAGTTTAGATTAAGTTAATTAAACATGTACAAGCATAATGATAATTTGTACACAATAAGTTCCTGGCTTGAGAAAGTCGGGACTTTATTGTTTTAGATAACATAAAAATAGAATAAAGGTACATTTCTAATTCTTGTACATTTGAAACGCAGAGAGACATAGACGCTCTCATCATAAAAACTCACAGCCCGTATTGTGCGAACTGTGAGTTTCTTGTTAATCATATGATGTATATAAACCAAATTATAGATTTATATTCAGTTTTATGCCACTCATAATCCAGATTCCAGGTTGTTGGATATTGGCAAAATCATAATATTTATGATTTGTGAGATTGTTTGCCTGAACATACAGATTATATGAGTCTTTAGTCCATTGCAACTTCAAATCCAGCGTCCCGAATGTTCCATAGGCTTGTCGTTCTCCTGTGATGGCATTGTCGAATGCACCTTCACGATTTTTTAGAGTGAAATCCCATTTCGCATTTAGGTGACGGAATATGCGATGATTGAGTGAAGCAACGAACTTATGACGTAGAAATGTCAGATTAGATACGTAGTTGACCGATTGTTTCTGATGGGTTCTGTGTTTATAGTTATAACAATAACTGAGTGTCAGTCTTTTCAGAAACGATTTGTTGCCCCATAAACGACTGAGGTTGAAATCCATAAGCGCTTCTGCTCCGATATTGTCCACATCGCTATTGGCAGATGTATATACGGTGGCATCTTCGTATTTTATCCAGTCAATAATGTCTGTACCTTGACGATAGAATCCTTTTATTTGTGCGTTGAGGAAATATCCATCGTTATAAGTCATTCCGATATGCCAGTCGGTACTTTTTTCAGATTTGAGTTGGCTATTACCTTCAAGTCCTGGACCATTGTAGTAGAGGTCGGTAAATGTAGGTGTGCGAAGACTTTGATTGAATGAGGCGAAAACCTTGATTCTTTCTGTAGGCCTCCATGACATGTCAACTCCCGGATAGAGTTTCATGCCGCCTTCCACTGAAGTGTTGTGGTTGGCAAGCAATCCGAAAGAGATGTTTGTTTTATTCCACAGGATATTATGTTCTAAATAAAGACCGAGATTGCTTCGTCCGTCTTTGTATTTATAGTATGCCGAATGTCCGGGAACTTTATAGCGATATTGGTCTTTTTCGTTTATTTCCTTTCCTAAGCGGGTGGAAAGGATGTTTTCTCTTCGGAACTCAATACCAATGGCCGTTTTTCCTAAAGCCCAACTTGTATAAGCATTAGCATTGGCACCATACACATTGGTTTGATGGAAGTTCTGGTAGGCTTCAGGGTTGTTTCGCCACCACACATAATGGTCGAGTGAACGGTTCCAATATACATGTACAGGTATGCGTATTTTCCCTTTTAGTTCTCCTTGAAGTGCCACAAGATATCTTCTGTCTTCTTCGTATTGTGAATCAGAACCAGTTCCATAGAATGTGTTGGCACCATAATTCATTGAACTAGCGCCTACTTGTGTGTTGATTTTGATTCTGTGGTTTTCGTATTTACTATTCCAGAAAGCATTGGCTTTGTTGAAATCATCGTTTTGACTTGCACCATCACTTCGAATATATCCGCCACTTACACGATTGAAGAATGACTTGCTATTAGTTGTCAGATGAGCATTCGCACCAAATGTGCCGTATGAGCCGCCTTCAACATGCCCACCTATATTATTGTGTTGTTCTGTTCGAGTAACAATATTGATGGCACCAGCGAATGCCTGACTGCCAAACACACGACTTGCTCCACCTTCGATGACTTCAATACGTTCAATATCGTCAACGCTTACAGGTAGGTCGGCAGTTAAATGCCCAGTGTGAGGGTTACTGATATTTATACCATTAATCAGTAGTGTGAGTTGATCTTCGTTGCCCCCATTAATACCGATATCGGTTTGTATTCCGAATCCTCCACGCTGTCTTACATCAACTCCAGCGGCGAGTTTTAGCAAGTCGTTTACAGAGTTGACACTTGATGCCTCAATCTCTTTCCTGTTAATCACCTGCACTAATCTTATGGCTTTGTCGGCAGGTAATGGGGCACGCGTACCAACGATCTCTGTTTCTTTCAGAGTTATTTCTTGGGGTGTGTCGCGTTTTTTTGTTTTGTTGAATAGTTGACCGATGATTTTGATTTTATTACTACGGCTAATACCTCCGGGATGTGTTCCTTGCATACCTTCAGGAACATCCATGTCCCATTTTTTGTAATAATCAATCCAGAAAGGGATAATAGTTCCGTCGCTATTATGAAATGACATCGGATTTTGAGGAAAGACCTTTTCTCCTTTAGCATCTTCAAAAGCAAGATGTACGAGTTCGCTGCAATATATTGCAGAGTCGCCAGGCAGATACTGGTAGTCATATGGTCTGCCAATGTAGGTCAATGCTTTCTTGACAGAGGAGTCGATAATAGATTTGTCTTTAAGTCTTCCTATTAAGACTAAAGGCTGTCCTTGGTCGTTATGATCACAATGGATCAAGAAAGAATCGATAGGGTTTAGCCATACTCCGTGTTGACCAGACGCTTCGAGAGCGTAGATTTGTCCGTCGGGGTGCTTGTGCACGATGGCAACATGAGATACTTGTTGGAGGTTAATGCCTTCAACTGAACTAACGATGGCTTGAGTGACACCATCAAGGTTTGAACTGGCAACTTTGAACAGCAAGTCGCCGTTTTGAAGCTCTGTCAGATCTATTGGAATGTCTCCGTTGTAGGAGAAAGCAGCCGACTCGTCGGTAACACCGTCAAGGGTAGGGTGTTGATTCGTTGCCATATGAGCAATGGCTGAATCAGGACAAGCTACGGCTAATGTGGCAACACTCAACATACCAATACTTATTTCCCTCTTTAAACTGAGGAAGATAGCATCGCCATGTCGTGTGAACTGATGCCACACAATAGTTGCAGGCTTCATTCTAAATAATTTTTTTTTCATAAATAAAAAAATGCGCAAGTGACTTATCACTTGCATTATTTAAAATAAAACATTAATAAAAAACTTCAACGTTTTATCTTTCATGTGTTTTTTAGGAACCAACGATAAGACAAACATCAAAGTCGGCTGCAAAGTTACGATAAATCTTTGATATAAACCTCACTTTCTTTGTAAAATGGATTTTTTATGTGGGCTAAATCAGTTACAAAACTCATTTTCAAAGTTTTTAGCAGTAATAAGTTGTTATAATGAAAATAAATGATTAAATTTGCACCGACATTCTAATATACTCGGGGTGCTGATGCCAACTGGGCAGATGCTGAGATTATACCCATATTACCTGAAGCGGATAATGCCGCCGTAGGAAGTAGATATTGAATCAGATTTATCTAGTTTAAATCATATATGCTTCGAGTGATTGTAATGTACAGTTACTCGTTTTTTTGTTTTAATAACCTGATAGATATATGAATATAAAGATTAATAACAAAGATGTTGAAACATCTGTACAGAATTTACAAGCATTGGCAGAGGAAATGAATCTGCCCGAACAAGGTGTGGCAATTGCCATCGACAACAAAATGATTCCTCGTGCAGAGTGGTCAGAACAATCATTGCACGAAGGTGAGAATATAGTAATAATCAAGGCTGCATGTGGAGGATAGATACGGATGTTACAGTTTATATCTCACTATAATACACAATATAACTATCTGGATTCCATTCGCTTGGCTTTACAAGGCGGATGCCGATGGGTGCAGTTGCGTGTAAAACATGCCTCAGACGACGAAGTGCGTCCGTTAGCCTTACAAGCATTGCAGATGTGTCGTGATGCAGGTGCAACATTTATAATCGACGATCGTGTGAGTCTGGTATCAGAATTACATGCAGATGGTGTGCACTTAGGAAAAAACGACATGCCAATTGCTGAAGCACGAAAGATTTTAGGCGATGATTATATAATTGGAGGTACAGCCAACACTTTCGACGATGTAAAGGCACATTATGAGGCATCAGCCAATTATATAGGTTGTGGACCGTTTAGGTTTACCACAACGAAGGAAAATCTCTCTCCAGTGCTCGGACTGGAAGGATACAGAGAAATTATAACAAAGATGAAAGACCACAATATAATCATACCGGTTGTGGCTATCGGTGGAATAACAGAAGAAGATATTCCTTCGATTATGCAGACAGGAGTTACAGGCATTGCTTTGAGTGGTGAGGTGTTGAATGCCGAGAAACCAATTGAAAAAATGAAAAAACTATTAAGTATAATAAACAATGGGTAAATTAGTAATTGCAGGACGTGAGTTTAATTCACGTCTTTTCCTTGGAACAGGAAAATTTAGTAATAATACACTCATGGCAAAAGCAATAGAAGCGTCTCAAACAGAGATGGTTACAGTAGCCATGAAACGTGTTGAATTAGAAGACAAACAAGATGATTTATTAACACATATCACACAATTCAGTAATATTCAGTTACTGCCAAACACATCAGGAGTGCGTAATGCCGAAGAAGCAGTTTTTGCTGCTCAGATGGCTCGTGAAGCATTCGGAACAAATTGGTTAAAACTTGAGATACACCCAGATCCACGTTATCTCTTGCCAGATTCAGTTGAAACACTTAAAGCAACAGAACAATTAGTGAAGATGGGTTTTGTGGTACTTCCATATTGTCAGGCCGACCCAACATTGTGTAAGCATCTTGAAGAGGCTGGAGCTGCAACAGTAATGCCTTTGGCAGCACCTATCGGTACAAATAAGGGATTGCGCATGAAAGATTTCCTTCAGATTATTATTGAACAAGCTACAGTGCCAGTTGTGGTAGATGCAGGAATCGGAGCACCAAGCCATGCTGCCGAAGCAATGGAGATGGGAGCCGATTGTTGTTTGGTGAATACTGCTATATCTGTAGCAGGTGATCCAGTAGCTATGGCAGACGCATTCAGACAAGCCGTTATTGCAGGTCGTCAAGCCTATGAAGCAGGTCTTGGAGCAATCAGTGAGAGTGCCGAAGCATCAAGTCCACTAACTGCGTTCCTCAATTAATTAAAGAGTTATCGTAGAGTGACCAGTTTTATAAAAATTTAATATAATATTAACAAAACGAAGAATCTTCATAAATACAATTTGAAGCCCTCTTAAAAAATAGAATAAATATGCCACAAGATCATAAAGCATATGCTCAAAGAGAAAAAGCCTACATGCAGGGTAAGATGTTCCCGAATATACGTGTAGGAATGATAAAAGTTAATCTGACTCCAACTGTAACAAAAGATGATTCAGGTAAGGGACATATTGAAAAAAATGCTCCTATTTATATATACGACACAAGTGGTCCTTTTTCAGACCCTTCAATCGAGATAGACTTGAAAAAAGGTCTGCCACGCATGCGTCAGTCTTGGATAGAAGAACGCGGAGATACTGAACAATTATCAGAAATCACTTCAGAATATGGAAAGCAGAGAATGAATGATCATTCTTTGGATCATCTGCGTTTTGAACATATTCAGTTGCCTCGTCGTGCCAAGTCAGGCAAGTCAATCACACAGTTGGCTTATGCACGAGCAGGTATTATCACTCCAGAGATGGAATATGTTGCAATTCGTGAAAATATGAATTGCGAGGAACTCGGAATAAAGACCCATATCACACCAGAATTTGTTCGTGATGAAATAGCACGAGGACGTGCGGTACTTCCTGCAAATATAAACCACCCAGAAAGTGAACCGATGATTATTGGACGCAATTTTGCAGTTAAAATCAACACTAATATCGGTAATTCTGCGACAACCTCATCAATCGATGAAGAAGTAGATAAAGCAGTGTGGTCATGTAAATGGGGTGGTGACACCTTGATGGATCTTTCTACAGGTGCGAATATCCATGAAACACGTGAATGGATTATCCGAAATTGCCCTGTACCAGTAGGAACAGTGCCAATTTATCAAGCATTGGAGAAAGTGGATGGTAAGGTTGAAGACCTTACATGGGAAGTATATAAAGACACATTGATAGAACAGTGTGAACAGGGTGTTGACTATTTCACTATTCATGCCGGAATCCGTCATAAGAATGTACATTTGGCTGATAGCCGTTTGTGTGGTATCGTAAGTCGTGGCGGAAGTATAATGAGTAAATGGTGTCTTTTACACGATAAGGAAAGTTTCCTTTATGAACATTTTGATGAAATCTGCGATATAGTTGCTCAGTATGATGTAGCCTTGTCGTTAGGTGACGGATTACGTCCAGGATGTACTGCCGATGCCAATGATGCAGCTCAGTTTGCCGAACTCGACACATTAGGCGAACTTGTTCTCAGAGCATGGGATAAGAATGTACAAGCCTTTATTGAAGGTCCAGGTCATGTTCCAATGCAGAAGATTAAAGAAAATATGGATCGCCAGTTGACATCATGTCACGAAGCTCCATTCTATACATTAGGTCCGATAGTAACCGATATAGCTCCTGGTTATGACCATATTACCAGTGCTATTGGAGGTGCACAGATTGCATGGATGGGTACAGCGATGTTATGTTATGTAACCCCAAAAGAACATCTTGCTTTGCCTAATAAAGAAGATGTGCGTGAGGGAGTTGTAACATATAAGATAGCAGCACACGCAGCCGATTTGGCAAAAGGACATCCAGGTGCAACAATTCGTGATAATGCTTTGTCTAAAGCACGTTTCGAATTCCGTTGGCGCGACCAGTTCCATTTGTCTTTAGACCCAGAACGTGCGTTGCAGTATTTTGAAGAAGCAGGTCATACCGATGGCGAGTATTGCACTATGTGTGGTCCAAACTTCTGTGCTGCAAAGTTGACACATGATTTAAGAAAATTGAAAAAATAAGAGTGAGATGGAACTGACAGCCATACAAAAAGAACGTTATCGTCGTCATCTTGTCCTCGACGGAATAGGACCAGATGGTCAGATACGTTTGTTACAGTCAAAGGTATTAATCGTAGGACTTGGAGGATTAGGTTCGCCTGTGGCACTATATCTCGCTGGAGCAGGTGTGGGCACACTTGGATTCATCGATGCAGATAAAGTGAGTCTTTCCAATCTACAGCGTCAGGTTCTCCATTCCACTTTGGATTTGGACAGAAATAAAGTGGATTCAGCCGAAGAAAAAATCAACAGACTTAACCCAGATGTGAAAGTCATCAAGTATGATTATTTCTTTACAGAAGAGAATGCCTCGGAATTGGTGAGTCAATACGACTTTATTATCGATTGTTCAGATAATTTCAAAACAAAGTATATCGTAAATGATGCCTGTGTGCGTGAAGGAAAACCATTCTGTGCAGGAGGCATTCAGCGATATAATGGACAACTTATGACACATGTACCAGGTTCGGCCTGTTATCGTTGTCTTTTTCCAGAACCACCAGCAAAGGTAGAAACATGCGAAACGATAGGTGTGCTTGGCAGTATTGCAGGAATGTTAGGAACTGTTCAAGCCACTGAATGTATAAAGTATTTAGTTGGCGCAGGTGAACTGCTGACCGACCAAATGCTTACTTTTGATGCTTTGACCATGGATTGGCAACGTGTCAGAATTATACGAAACGAAAATTGTGCTATATGCAATCATAAAAAATAAATAGAAATATGTTCTCAGACGAATTAAAAAATATCAGTTGGCAAGAGACAACAGAGAAAATAGCCTCAATGACTGATAATGATGTGCGAAGAGCTTTAGCCAAATCACATTGTGATGTGAATGATTTTATGGCGTTGTTGTCGCCAGCAGCAGAACCATATTTAGAGACAATGGCTCGACTTTCTCGCAAATATACAGAAGAACGATTTGGCAAGACAATGTCAATGTTTATTCCGCTTTATATCACCAATTCATGTTCTAACTCATGTGTTTATTGCGGTTTCCACAGAGAAAATCCTATGGCACGCACAATTTTAACACCTGAACAGATTGAGGACGAGTATAAAGCCATAAAAAAACTAGCTCCATTTGAGAATATCTTGTTGGTGACAGGTGAAAACCCTGCCAAGGCAGGAGTTCCATATCTTGCAAAAGCAATAGAAATTGCAAAGAAGTATTTCTCAAACATAAAAATCGAAGTGATGCCACTTTCGGCTGAAGATTATCGAGAACTGACCCATCACGGATTAAACGGAGTGATCTGCTTCCAAGAAACATATAATAAGGAACATTACATGGATTATCATCCAAGAGGTATGAAAAGTCGTTTTGAATGGCGTTGTGATGGTTTTGACCGAATGGGACAGGCTGGAGTTCATTCAATAGGAATGGGCGTGCTAATCGGTTTGGAAAAGGAATGGCGTACAGATATAACAATGATGGCATACCATTTGCGTTATCTGCAGAAACATTATTGGCGTACAAAGTATTCTGTAAACTTCCCTCGTATGCGTCCTGCACAGAATGAAGGCTTTCATCCAAATTGTTTGATGACCGACAAACAGTTGGCACAAGCAACTTTTGCAATGCGTATATTCGATCACGATGTAGATATCTCATATTCAACACGTGAGCCTGCATATATCCGTGATAATATGTGTACGTTAGGAGTTACTACAATGTCGGCTGAAAGTAAAGTCAATCCAGGAGGATATTACACCTATCCACAAGCATTGGAGCAATTTACGGTCAGCGACGAACGTACAGCCAAAGTCATTAACTTACGTCTTAAAGAACTTGGACGTGAACCTGTATGGAAAGATTGGGACGCATCGTTTGACCTTTTCAGTAAGACTGTATGACAATTGTAATAACACAACCAGATTTCTTCGATGGCGAAGCCGAACAGATTGTTCAGCTTCTTCATCGTGGAGATGTGGATCTTATACATATTCGTAAACCCAATGCCACAATAGAGGCTGTTGAGGCATTGATAAAACAAATTCCATCTACGTTATATGACAAACTGGTGCTACACGATTTTCATGCACTTGCACCTAAATATAATCTCTATGGGATTCATCTGAACAGCAGAAATCCACAACCATTAAGTGGTTGGACTGGCTCTATAAGCATTTCATGCCACACATTGGACGAATTGAAACAATGTCAGAAAGCGAGTTTCAATTATATGAGTCTGAGCCCAATATTCGATAGCATTTCCAAAGTGGGGTATAAATCAGCCTTTACTGAAGAAGAATTACGCAAAGCACACCATGAAGGAATCATAAATGAACGTGTAATGGCATTAGGTGGCGTCACCTTCGACAATATTGACAAAGTCTTGAAAATGGGTTTTGGCGGAGGAATGATCCTAGGTGATGCGTGGCAGAGCCACAAGACAATTGATAATTCATAATTGATAATTATTGCGTAGCCCCTGAGGATATTGCTGCGCAATATTGATTCTTTTTTTATGGCTAAAGCCAGAAATCTTGGACTCTTCGAGTCAGAAATCTTTATGGAGGAAATCTTGAGTTCTTTGAACTAGAAATGAAAGCATCAGGGATGCTTTTGTGGTTACATGCATAACGATTAATAGACCAATCTCATATAATCATATATTATTACAAGTTGTAAACAACTTGCCTATTTCTGGCTCGAAGAGCCTAAGATTTACATAATCTAATCCTCACCTCAACATATATTGTAAGTAAACTTACATCTCTGTATTCGGTTCGTCAAGATTTCTAACGAAGTTATAACCCAAACATATCTTGATATGTCAAAATCATAGCACCAGCACAATAATTATCAATTGTCAATTATTAATTCTCAATTGCGCTCACGCGCTCCACTTTTCAACTTATATGAAGTCAAAATCAAAGTTTTTTAATGAAAAAGTTCGCTTTTTTGCATTTTTTTGCAAAAATATTTGGAAGTTTTTTTTTTTTTTTTTGTTTTGCACTGGATTTGTGTTTTGACACAATCAAACAAGTCTTTATGGTTTTGAATCATTGTTTTCTTTACCATAAGTATTACCCAAAAGCTTAATCATGTCCCTGCGTTATAGCGTGAACCATGAGAAAAGTTAAACACCGACTATAAAGTCAAACTCACGGCAAACTTCTATATGAAAAATGCCAATCAAATTCAATTCTCAATTAATCAACACGAATATAGATGTAATATCATTTATATCAGTCGCCAACCATGGATAAGACGATTGCTGACCTCACAGTGTAAAGGAGCGAAATCCGAAAAGCTTATGAGTAGGAAGAAACAAAATCAAAGGTGCCTTTGGCAAAAAATCAATAAAATAAAAATGAATAAAAAAATTAAAGTAACAATGTTAGTTGCGGCTGTAGCTCTCGCAGGTCTCGGTACCTGGAAAGCATATGACTATAGTGAAGGTAATAAACAAACACTATTAGCAAATAATCTTGATGCGCAAGCAGGTATAATTGACGATTTCACTGAATTTTGGAATAGTAAAGATTGGAATTGTGTTGATGTTACATGTTATCCAGGGGAATATACACTGCAAGCACCTAAATGGGTAGGTAACGGACAAGGTTCAGAAGCACATTGGTGGAAGTGTACAACTTGCCCGCCTGTACTAATAGGCGGTCCATATTAAAATAATCTTGTGTCTGACATTTTTTCTTAGAATGTCAGACACATTCAATATAATTAAACAGTGTTTTGAATAGATATAATAAATACGAATATGAAAAGAAATTGGTTGTTTTTGTTATTGTTAATAGTTATTATAAGTTGTAATAATGCCCCCGAAAGTTCTATACAATTCATAACCCCGGCAAAACCTACATTGAGTGTCGCTGATAAGAAACCTAAAGAATATAAAATATTGGATGTTTCTAAGGGGTCAATCTATGATAATTTTGATAGAATTACTTTTATACCTTTGGAAACAACAGACAAGAGTTTGATAGGAAAAGTAAATGAAATAAGAATAATAGATGATAGAATATATGTTTGTGATAAAATGCAATCACAAACAATCTTTGTCTTTGATATAAATGGCCATTATTTACATAAAATAGGTCAACCAGGCCATGGAAAACAAGAGTACCTTCAGATAATGAGTTATTGGTTTCATGATCAATATGTTGATTTCTTGGATTGTACTCTGTGGAAAGTTGTTAGATATGATTTAGATGGTCATTATATCAAAACAATTGATTTGTCATCGTTTATGGGGTGTAGTCGTTTTATTGAATATGAAAAGAATAAATACATATTCGTATATCAGCAATATTCAAAAGAACATCCTTATAGACTTGTTTACACAGATTCATTATTTAATATTGAGCAAACAGCGCTTCCTTTTGAACACACACGTGATATGCCGGTAGGCAGTTTTTGGGGTAATTCAACTTCGGGATATAACTGCTATTTTGACTTCAATGATACAATTTATTCTATGTCAGATAGTTTGATAGTGCCTAAATATCATCTTTCTTTTTATAAAAAAGGTGAGGTTCTTGAGTATCTTAAAAAGACATCAAACTTGCAACATAAGGATTATCTTAAAGATGTTAATAGTGACAAGAAGGATCTTGTAAAAGGTTTTACTATATTTGATCTTGATTCTTATCTGTTTGTGTCTTATAGATTGGGGCATGAAGGGTATTTTTCTGTAGTATCTAAAGAAAACAATACTCATTACACATATAAAGGAGCAAATTATGATAAAAGAGATGGTAATAGTTACGCATTCTTCCCATATGGAACCTATAAGAATAGTCTTATATCAATAGTTGATAAATTTGTAGTGTCCCTATTGTCAGATGAGGCTCTTTCTGAATTTAAGAAACGAATAGTGAAGAGAAAAGGGATTGATATTGATAAGGTATTAAACAATGATTCGGATAATCCGACAATCTGTTTGTTGCATATAAATCGAAAGAAATGAAAAATTTGAATATATTTCTGTATCTTATCCTTTTGACAATGGTCTTTTTCATGGGATTCTTTGTTCAAAAGAGTATTAACATATATAAAGCGGAGAATTTTGTTGAAAAAGAAAATGCGACAGCATTAAAATTGTTGCGTATGATGGATATGCAAAATACAAAGATTGCTGATTTTCATGTTATGAATACTAAAGGTGACACAATTACTTTATCATCATTATTAGATCATGAAAAATTTGTGATTTATTGGTCGAGAATTGATTGTGCAGCATGTGCGGTTAAAGAATTTATGTTGTTTGATGAGTATTTTTCAGAATTGGATAAAAGCAAGATTATCATATTGTTGGGAAACTTTAAAAATATGAAAGAACAGAAAGTTATTGAACAAACATCACATTTAAAAACATATTATGTTTTAGATAAAAATTTTTTTGATAAAGCAAATAAAGATGATTTGTTTGTAACTTATTGTATGCTTGATTCGTCATTGATAGTGAGCAATTATCTTGATGCTAAAGACAATAATACTAATATTGACATTAATCGGATTTATTATAAGGTCATGTCAAAACGTTTTAAGAATATGCGGCAATAAATCTTACATAATTCAAACAGACCGTTTCTTAAAATCTACCAGCGATTGTTTGAAAAATGATCACTGATAGATTTTTATTGTAAAGTAAACAAACGTTGTTAATAGTTTCTTTTATACCATCACTGGCTACAATCGTATTTCATGCTTTGGACGATTTTTATGTTTTAATTTGCATATGTTATAAAAAATGTGTATCTTTGTTTAATGAACGCTTGTGAAATTGAGTATAGCAAGTTGAAAATGTATAAATGAAACCTAAGTGATTTGTAGATTCTTAGGAGAGTATTTTACAGAAAAACCGACATAATTGTTTAGAATTTAATGAGAACAAGAATTATAACTCGTGCTGATATCGATGATGTGGAGATTCGTCAGCTTTATGAAAGTGCTTTCCCTAAAGAAGAACAGATTCCATGGAACAGTCTTATGCGGTTGACTGCGACTTTGTCTCTTGACTTTACAGCATATTATAACGATGAGCAGTTCATAGGACTTACTATAGTATATCCTCGCCAGCAAGGAAAACCGGTATGGTTTTGGTATTTCGCCGTTTGTGAGGAATATCGCGGAAAAGGCTATGGACAGCAAATCTTGTCGCAGTTGAAGGAGAAATATGAAAAGAGCACAATGATCTTGGATATGGAATCACCAGAGCAAGTCTGTGATAATTCCGCTCAACGCAAACGTCGTCGTGATTTCTATTTACGAAATGGTTTTCGTGAAACTGGAGTCATGCGCTCGTTCAAAGGTGTGGAATATACGATTATGATTTGTGGAGAGGGTACATTTACTACGAAAGACTATGACGATATTTTGAATGAATTACGTGCATTTTGGACAGCTATGCCCAATGCCGATAAATAAAAAGAATTTACATATGAAAGAAATTAGCTACAAGGATTTGGTGATAAATCCATTTGATCTTATAGGTAAGGAATGGATGCTGGTAACAGCAGGTAATGAAGAATCAGGATGTAATACAATGACAGCTTCATGGGGACATCTTGGATGTTTGTGGGGACACAATGATCCTACAGCAATAATCT
Organism: Bacteroidaceae bacterium; assembly: GCA_024682395.1. GTDB lineage: Bacteria > Bacteroidota > Bacteroidia > Bacteroidales > Bacteroidaceae > Colivivens. The sequence continues at coordinate 13,001 of JAIKZH010000045.1, read as the reverse complement.
ATCTTCGTCCGTCTCGTTATACAAAGGAATTTGTTGACAGAGAATGTTATTTCACTTTGTGTATAATGGACGAATCGTTTAAAAAACAGATGGCATATCTTGGTAGTGTGTCGGGTAGAGATGAAGACAAAATCGCTAATGCCGGACTTACACCAGTATATGAGGATGATACAACTTATTTCGCTGAGGCTAAGATGGTTTTGATATGTAAGAAACTATATCAGTCTGAGCTACAAGAAGATGGATTCATTTATCAGGATATTGTAACCGATAATTATCCACAACATGATTTTCATACCATGTATATCGGTAAGATTGAAAAGATTTTAGTACGTGATGAGTAATAAAATCTGAGTAATTCGTAGCAGAGATTATATCCTTCAAGCAAAATAACAACCCTCTACATAGAACTCTTGTATGAATATCTTAGTTTTGTCAGGAAGTCCACGAAAAGGTGGAAATACAGAAATGCTTGTAGATGCTTTTGTTGAAAGTGCATCACAGAAGCATAATGTAGAGGTTGTCTCTGTTCGTGATTACAAGATTAATCCATGTATTGGTTGTAATGCTTGTTTCCAACACAGTGACCATTCTTGTTGTCAGAAAGATGATATGTCTCTTGTTTATGACAAGATGAGTAAAGCCGACATGCTGTTGATTGCTTCACCTGTATATTTTTATGGGTTAAGTGCTCAACTCAAGGCTGTTATTGATCGATGTCATAATCCATTAAGAGATACATTTCATATAAGTAAGATGGGAATAATGTTGGTTGGTGCAGCTACATTACCTGAATTATTTGACAGTATCCTTGTACAATACCGCCTTTGCTTGAATTTCTTCAATGTTGAAGATGTGGGTCAAGTGTTGGTGCGTGGAGTAAAGGATAAAGGAGATATAAAAAAATCAGATGCTTTGAAAAAGGCATCTGATTTAGGCTTGAATATATGATGTTTGATAATCGTATATTCAGAGATGAGTTAATAATATAAGAGTTTAAAAAGTCCTTTATCATGAATTAGCATAACTATGTACGCCTCCAAGGAAGAAATTGACTCCAAAGTAGGTTATTATCACAGTAATGAATGCGAGTAATAAGTACCAATGAAGATGAGTCGGTTTCTTAAACCAAGATATTGACTTACGATGTAGTGGAAAAGAATAGACAAGCATGGTAATCAAAGCCCATACTTCTTTTGGATCCCATCCCCAATATCGTCCCCAACTTACATTTGCCCAAATCGCCCCGATGAATATTCCGATTGTGAGCAGAAAGATAGCAGGATAGAGCATGATTAGTGCAATCTCGCTTTTATCTTCCATGAATGATGAGTCTGTATGGTTGTCAGAACCGAATTTATGTGTGAGAAGTGTTGCAATACTATTTAGTGCTATAAAAGCAAAAAGTGTGTACGACATCATAATCACACATACATGTATACTCAAAAGTGGTGATGCCAATACAGGCATTAATGGGGTAATCTGTGGATTAGACTGTCCCATCATAGCAACCAGCATGGTCAATCCAGCCATAATTAATCCGAAAGAACGAAACGATGCGTTGTTCTTCCACAGACAGAGCGTTAATATAAGACTGCATAACGACATAAATAGCATCACTTCAAACCCATTAGCCAATGGTATGTGATGTGAGATTATTGAACGCAGACTTATAAACACGAACAGATATAACAGACTGGTGCCAACTGTTGTTATTAGCACGATGTTAAACCAACGTGGCATTTTTTTATGTTTCACCATTGTGATAAGTCCCAGTATGTACGCAATAATGCCCACAGTAAGCAATATCATTGATAATGGCTTGATAAAATTGATGCTGTTGTATAGTTTTTCCGATTTAAAGACTATATCGGATGGTAACAGCTCGTTTGGCACAGTTTTTTCCTGATATTTACGGATTTTTTTAACTGTGGCAGACAGTTCTTTGTAATCCTTCTGATTAGCCAATTCGCCAATATAATCCATGGAATGTTTAATGAAGAACCATTGATCATGTGGCATATCTTCAGGAAGGTTATCAGCCTGTGAGTACCATATAATGTTATTATTGTTTAACGCAGTTTTTTCTTTTCTACAGTCAGGATATATTTTAATGAGTTCTCCGTTAAAGAGCATGAGAATGAGATTCATTTTCTCATCAGCCTCGTTTATTTCTCTTGCGTTAGGAACAACATTGCCAGAATGAATCTTTGACAACATTGTGTCGAGTCGATATCCTTCGTTTGAGAAGAAATCATTATAACTTACATAATCATTCGGTGTGTTAAGCAGTTTTTTTACGATTCCTTTCTTTATTTTGATGAATGGCTCGTCGATCCATGTTGTAGGAAATAACATCCACCCCGTAATTACTTGTTCTGCGCTATAGCCTTTATAAGTAGGCTTTCCATATATCTTGGTTGTGAAATCCACAGCCACAGTCTGGAACGGACACACTCTACCGTTGTAATAAGTATATAAATTACCGAATTCGGCTGCTGTTTCTTTAGGTAAAACGGTAGGTGAGGAAGCGTATGATGATAAAGAAGAACAACCGAGGCACATCACTAATAAGGCAGTTTTTGCTTTTCTGTGACGTAATAAACGCCGAAACCCTTCGTTGGGCAACACCATAAATAGAAAGGTGCTGATTAACAATAAAGCATATCCTGTGTATGTAATTCCAATTCCATATGGGTCGTAACTGATTGAGAGATATGTTCCTTGCATATCGGCATCGTATCCAGATTGATAGAAACGATATGATTTGTAATCACCAATATTATTCATGGAAATTTCGAGAGAGGTGTTGGTCTGTTCTCCTTTGTCAGTAACCAAGATTTCAGACATATAATCCATCGGTGATTGTGTGCCCGGATAAGTTTTCAGATGGAATTGAACCATTTCGACCATGAAAGGTAGATGGTCGTTTTTTTCTGTTTCTTTATTTACTATTACATTTGTAGGTTCGCCTTTCCTAAGATGTATAGATGCTTGTAGCCCATACAAATGCGTTACTAAGGCTCCAACAAGTATGAAGATGAACGAAGTATGCAGTAATAATGTTGCAGGACGACGATACACCTTTCTCTGGATGATAAATACCACAGAGAAAACACACAGAATAGTCCATAAACAGATAAACCACCATGTGCCATAAATATTGTTTATGACAAATGTGGTGCCATACATTTTTTCAAGAATGGTAGCAGTTATCAAAACCAAGATAACTGCTACTAAAAGAGTGTATGAAATATATTTGTTTAATGTATATTTCATAAGAGAATTATTAAATCGCATTTATGAATTTAACCACTGCATTGCGTTCATCTTTAGAGAGTGCACGGAATTTCTCAACTGTTCTGCGTGCATCGGATTGTTTGTCTCCGTGCCACATAATTGCCTCTATCACATTACGTGCGCGGCAGTCGTGCAAGCGTTCCTCTGCACCAGTACACATCTTACTTAATCCGCGTCCCCATAATGGAGTAGTGCGACACCATCCAGTACGGATGTCATTCACCATATACAGACGATGTTGTACGAAATCGGTGTATGGCCATATCTTCTGATGAGGATAACGTGGCATATCTTTGTTGGTAAACATGCCATTAGGGTCGTGAATCTCATCATCGCCAGTTGTCCATGATGGACGGTGGCATTTATCGCAACCGATTTCAGTGAACAACTTCTTTCCTTTTTGTACGTCAGCATCATCCAAGTTACGTGCAGCAGGTACGGCTAATCCTCTGTGCCATACCATAAAGGCATGATAATCCTTGTCAGACATCTCAGGTTCCAATTGTTTACTTGTCAGATAAGTATAAATGTCCTTCTCAAGATCTCCAGTGTGCCATTCAGGATGCTTTTTTGTAGGATCGATTCGGTTGATATACTCAGTGAATCCCGCCTGGACATCAGGGTCTTTAGATGATGTCTGAGCATAATATATTCCAGCTAAGTCGAGATAATGGTAACGACGATCTGAACGCGTTACATTAGTGATATTCCATATAGCATTAGCACCAGCAGCATCAAGAATAGGTCCACGAGTCATAGCATATGTATAGCGACGAACATAAGGTGTTCCTGTCAGTCCTTTATAGAAACTGCTCCATTCATTTTTTGTTTGATTCCAATAAGCAGGGTTGAGAGCGTCAGTCTTACCAATCGAATTAAAATATTTGCTTTGTCGCACCCATTCGTTTGTAATTGCAGAGTCAGGTATGGCATCAGTTATACCTGTACCATATATACCGATTGTACTTTCAAGGCGTACACCAACTTCATCAATAGGAATTTCCACGTCAACACCTCCACGTGAAGCTATGACAGGAGAATAGAACGCATCTTCTGGAATTGTGACTTCAGGGTAGGTGAGTTCATATGTTTCGCCATCAGGAAATTTATTGCCCCATTCATCTGTATAGTAATTCCATGTGATATTAATCTTTTTCTCATCGATAGGAGCCTTAAATGGCTGTACAGCACCAGTTTGAGGCATTCCTGCAACCGAACGTATATAGGCATTTGTAGTTTTGTCATAAATCACAAGTAAGTAACCATTACCCATTGTTGATTCGCGGTATTCGTTTTGGCGTTTACCATGACCATAAGAAGGGTGACAATACAAACAGCCTTTGCGAACATATACAGGACCTAAGCCGTAAAAGGCAGAACCTTCAGTCTCGTTGAAGTCACGTTCAAAGAGACTTTCACCTTTTTTGAAGAAATAAGAGAAATCGGCATTGTCACAAGCAGGAGAAGGTTGCTCGTAGGCATTAGATGTCGCATTGAATACGGTTCCCAACTTTCCTCCAGTGTAATAGTCTTCACTTAATTCCTTTTTGTCATCAATGATTTCATCGCTGTTGTTATCGTCGTCATGACATGATGTGGCAATCATACAAACCGACAATAAACTACCATAGAATAAAACTCTTTTCATATATTATTTGTTTAATAAGTTAGTTTTTTATAAAATTGGTGTAAGCACCGAGTGACATCACGCCACTTGGTGCTCAACAAAACAAAGTTAGATATATTTATATGGCTTATTTATCTATCTAATTTTTCCTTAAGTGCGTCAATCGCTTCATCAAGATTTTCGAGTGCTTCGATAGCATTTCCAGCAGAAGAATCTTGATAATTTAAAACGAATGGACGTTTCATGTTGTTAATTGCGCTCAAAGCATCCTCTAATGCTTGTTTTACATTATTTGCCTCTTCTGGATAGTGAGCAAAAGCATATGCCATCACAGAATTAGCAGTGTAATTGTTTATCTTGTTGGCACCGCCGTTTAATGCAAATGCACATGAAATAACGTTGTCGTAAAAGTCTTGTATTGAGTTGTATGCATGAGGCGATTCAATATAGTTTTGATCCTCACCTGTGTAAGGGTGTCCGATTTTAGAGTGAGCCACCTCGTCGATGATGTCTTGGCAACCTTCAAGAATCTGAATTGTTCCAAGTGTGATTGAAGTGTATGTTGAACCAGCCTTACCAGCATTAATCATGTTCTCGCCATAGTTGCGTGATTCAAATTCAGCTTCTTCCAACAACGCTTCCTCGTCTTCTGTGATTTCGCCTCCCCATGCGCTTACAAGTTTTACAGATGCAAGATAGAGGTCTTCAGCTGCTTTTGCACAGAACCATAATTCGTTGTTTGTTATATCTTCAATATTACGTGGGCTACCATTACGGAACAAAAGATATTCTACAGCGTGGAAACCAGTAAGACTCTGACCTGTAGCGATTGCCTCAGCAACGATAGCTTGTGCATCTTCGTCTTCAGCTAAATCAGGATAACGTCTGATATAGTTGTCGAAGGCAGTGCGGTCGAATGGCCATGTGTCAGTGTGTGGGTCGATTCCGAAATCAGTTGCAGGTCCATAAAGGAACGATTCAGATTGTTCCCAATATTTACGAGCAGCTTTCCAAGCCTCGCATGCGTCGTCAACATCATCTTGTTGTGCATCAGGTTCCTGAAGTTTATTGATTGCATCTAAAAGATCAGCATTTGAGTCCTTTAGATTAGTGTATATCGGAATAATAGTCTTGTTAACCAAATCTTTGTTGATATTTGCAAAGAATTCTTCCTTTTCTGCTGATGAATCAACATCATCGTTGTCGTCATCACATGATGTGAACATCATTGTTGCTGCAAACATGGCAGCGATGCTAAGTAATGTTTTTATTTTCATTTTACGTCTTATTTATTGTTTATATCATTAATTATCTTGAATTTGATTCTCTGAAATCATATGTTATCCATTATTAAAGGAACCATCCGCAATATGCCACACCTAAAGATATGCTTGGCTCGTTATTGAATTCCTTCTTAAGATAACGTTTGCTCCATTCACCCTTAATCACAACTTGTTTAACAGGGTAGTAGTTGACACCAAGAGCCATTCTTTTGTTTTCGCACCATCTGTATGCTGATTTCTGATTTCCTGCAGCATAAGCATTGTATTGTTCGTAGCGACCGAATAAATATAATTTCTGTTCGTTTCTCAAATTATCTATCTGAGAGAAGATGTCGTATCCTGCTTCTAAGCCAACAGCGTATGCATTTTTTGCAACAGGTTGATGTTTTGATGGACTTCCGTCTTGACCAGAATGAGTAGGGAAGTTCTTGTTGAATGCAGTGATTTTAGCATGATCGCTCAGATATGCGTAATCGGCATTTCCTCTAACAATCCAATTCCAGCGGTTGAGCATAAAATCAAACGAACCTATAACTAAGTTGCCTTTCACGTCTTTATAACTTGCACCACCAGTGGAACGTAATGTGTTTTTGAAAGTACTTCCGTAATATCCGCTTACACTCATTCGTAAGCCTTTGATAGAATAGTTGTCAATGCGAAGTGATGCAGCATAATTGTTAGCAATCTTAAATTCGTATGGACTATTAGCTCCATAATGAGCAAAACTATAGCTACCAAAACGTTCTGAGTCTAATCCCGACAAGAATTGTACCTCATAACGCCATTTAGGCAAACGTCCCCATATAGAGATACCTACTTGATGCCATGTACAAGGAAAAATAGAATTCTCACCTTCAGGACGATAACAAGTGAAAAACTCAGTAGGCATATGATGTTGGTTTGTAGCACCTACAGGAACCACAATTTCTCCCATTTTTATATTCAGTGCCTTACTGAATTCTTTATTAATCCAGAACTGTTCAAGAGCCACTTCACCACCTTTTTCAGTCTCAGCTTCATATTCACCAGCTTCATCGGCATCTAATTCAATAGCAGATTCAGTTCCACCATGTTCAAATTCAATTTCACTTCCCATGGTCCAACCATGCCCGAAATCATAACCGATATTAATTGTTACGTGAGGCAAATCGAATCTGCCATGACTGTCATCGTTTTTATGATCTTGTGCGCGTGTGTACCTATATATATTATCACTATAGAAATTGCGAGTTAAAACAGCCTCTCCATAACCACCAAGAGATAGGCGAGAGAGATTTTGTTCAAGTTTTGATATCTTTGTGTCTGTGTTGTTTTCCTGAGCCGATGCACTTATATTAATCCCAGTTATTGCAAGTACTAAAGCTCCAGTGTGTAAAATTTTATTATATCCCATAAACATCTAATATTTTCGAGTGCAAAGTTACGGCAAGTAGGAATTTAAGTCAATACTCAAAAATAAGTAAAAGTCTTGCTGTTTATCAGATAAATGTCATTATTTAAGCATAATAATAGCAATTAGTACCTATAAATCGTATTTTTTATAATAAAAATAATCTTTTTTTTACAAATGTTTGGTCGTTTCAAGAATTAACTATAATTTTGCATCATCAAAATAAAAGAACGATAGTTTTATGAACTCATTTTTTGCTACATATTTTTATTTTTACTTTTACTTTAAGAACAAGTAAGAGCGGGTAAACGTATGTATGCATAACAACAAAACAGAAAACAAGGAAATACATAATACAGTCCCGCTCAAGTGAGCGGGATTTTTTTATATGAGAAAGATAGCAATACAAGGAGAAATCGGTTCGTTCCACGATGTGGCGAGTCACAGATATTTCGAAAATGAAGAATTCGAACTTATCTGTTGCGATACATTTGAAGATGTATTCGTAAATATGAAGAAAGATAAGGATGTGATAGGTGTCATGGCTATAGAAAACACCATTGCAGGTAGTTTGTTACATAATTATGAACTGCTTCGTGATAGTGGTATGTTTATAGTTGGTGAACATAAACTAAGAATATCCCATTCTTTGCTTTGTTTGCCTGATGAAGACTGGGACGATATAACAGAGGTTAATTCCCATCCTGTTGCGCTAATGCAATGCCGTAATTTCCTTAAGAATCATCCTAATTTTAAGATTGTGGAAACTGCCGACACAGCCGGTTCTGCAAAGAATATCAGTGAAAACAACCTTAGAGGTCATGCCGCTATCTGTTCTAAATTTGCAGCTCCGCTTTATGGAATGAAAGTGCTTGAAGAGGGTATTGAGACAAACAAACATAATTTTACACGATTCTTAGTAATGTGTAATCCAGAATTGGCTCCTCAATTATCAGTAAAGGAACAAGCCAACAAATCAAGTATTGTTTTCTCTCTTGCACATACCGAAGGACAACTTTCTCAGGTGTTGTCAATCCTGTCCTTTTATAGAATAAACATGACAAAAATTCAATCTCTGCCAATCATTGGTAAAGAATGGGAATACTTGTTCTATGTGGACTTGACATTTAACGATTATACACGTTATCGTCAGTCAATAGATGCAATTCGTCCTCTCATTAATCAACTGACAATATTGGGAGAGTATAAGGAAGGTGAGTCAACAATTTAATAATTAGAAAAAATAAAATACAGATATACTATGCAATACAAACCAGCAGACAGAATAAGTGCAGTCAGTGAATATTACTTCAGTAGAAAACTGAAAGAAGTGGCACAACTGAATGCCGAAGGAAAAGACATTATAAGTCTGGCAATCGGAAGTCCGGACATGCCACCTTCACCAGCCACAATACAGACATTATGCGAGAATGCTCAAAAAGCCGATGCCCATGGATATCAGCCAACAGTAGGTATTCCAGAATTGAGAAATGCAATGGCTAAGTTCTACAAGCGTTGGTATAATGTAGATCTTGATCCTGCTAAAGAAATACAACCATTGATTGGAAGTAAGGAAGGAATCTTACATGTAACGTTGGCATTCTGTAATCCAGGCGATAAAGTGTTGGTGCCAAATCCAGGTTATCCTACTTACACAGCATTGAGTAAGATTCTCGGACAGCAAATCGTTAATTATGACTTATTAGAAAGTAACGGCTGGCATCCAGATTTTGAGCAACTGGAGAAAATGGATCTCGAAGGTGTAAAGTTGATGTGGACCAATTATCCAAATATGCCAACAGGAGGACGTGCCACTCGTGAACTCTATCAGCAACTTGTGGATTTTGCTAAGCGTCATAATATAATCATCGTCAACGACAACCCTTATTCATTCATCTTGAATAAAGACGAACATCTTAGCATCCTACAGATTCCAGGTGCAAAAGACTGCTGTATCGAATTCAACTCAATGTCAAAGAGTCATAATATGCCAGGATGGCGTGTGGGAATGGTTGCAACAAACTCAACATTCATACAATGGATTCTGAAGATAAAATCTAATATAGATTCAGGTACATTCCGCCCACTTCAGTTGGCAGCAGCACAGGCATACGAGAATACAGAGGAATGGCATACCCAGGCAAATGTGACAACTTATGCTTCACGTCGCAAGATTGCAGAAGATATAATGACACAACTCGGATGTACGTTCGACCCAACTCAGCAAGGTATGTTCCTTTGGGGACGTATTCCTGAAAGCATACAGAATGTAGAAGACTTGACAGAACGTGTTCTCCATGAGGCTCGTGTTTTCATCGCTCCAGGTTTCATCTTTGGTTCTAATGGTGAACGTTATATACGTATATCACTCTGTGCAAAGAACGAAAAGATGCTTGAAGCACTCAACCGAATTAAGAAACTATCATAAAATAAATACTAAATATACCATTAGAATATGGAACTTAAACCACTAAATTTCCCAAGTCAGAAAGAGCGTCCGTTTGTACTTGCCGGACCATGTTCTGTAGAAACAGAAGAACAAGTGATGACAACAGCCAGAAGTCTGGCAGAGAAAGGATGCCGCATTTTCCGTGGTGGAGTATGGAAACCACGTACAAAACCAGGTGGTTTTGAAGGACATGGTGAACAAGCTCTTGTGTGGATGAAACAAGTAAAGAAAGAAACAGGTATGCTCATTGCTACCGAGGTTGCCACACCAGAACATGTTGACCTCGCACTAAAATATGGTATGGATATCCTTTGGGTCGGTGCCCGTACAACAGCCAATTCATTTGCTGTAGAGGCTCTTGCACAATCACTCAAAGGGGTAGATATCCCAGTGTTGGTTAAGAACCCAGTTACACCAGATTTAGATTTATGGATTAGTGCTCTTGAATGTATCAACAAAGCAGGAATTAAACGTTTAGGTGCTATTCACCGAGGTTTCTCATGCTACGAAAAAACTATATATCGTAACCAACCAATGTGGCATGTACCAATTGAACTTCATCGTCTTATTCCAGACCTCCCTATTTGTTGCGACCCAAGTCATATCGGTGGACGTCGTGATCTTATTGCAACACTCTGTCAGCAGGCTATGGACTTCGGAATGGATGGTCTTATCATAGAAAGCCATTGTAATCCAGACGAAGCTTGGAGTGATGCAAAACAGCAAGTAATACCAGATGTGTTAGCAGAAATACTTGCAAATATCATTATCCGCGATAAAGTAGTGTCAACAGAGAATATAATAGCTTTGCGTGGACAAATCGATAAGATAGACAATCATCTTCTCGAACTACTTGCAAAACGAATGGAAGTATGTCGCGAGATTGGACAATATAAGAAAGAACACTCAATGGCAATCGTACAGACAAGCCGCTACAACGAAATCCTTGAAAAACGTGGAGAACAAGGGGCTCAGATGGAAGTAAGCTCAGAGTGTGTTCAGAAGATATTTGAACAAATCCATCAAGAATCTGTTCGTCAACAATTTGAAATAATGAAATAAATATAAATATTAGGTTATGAAAATATTAATTTTAGGAGCAGGTAAAATGGGATCGTTTTTTATCGATCTGCTAAGTTTCGACCATGAAGTGGCAGTTTATGATATCGATCCTAAACGTTTGCGATTTACATATAACTGTCAACGATTTGTATCTTTAGATGACATAGATGAATTCTGCCCAGATTTGGTAATCAATGCAGTATCATTAAAATATACACTCGATGTTTTCAAACAAGTGATTCCTCATTTGGAGAAAGGACACTGTATCTTGAGTGATATTAGTTCTGTAAAGACTGGATTTAAGGAATTCTATGAAGAATCAGGATTCCACTATGTGTCAACACACCCTATGTTCGGACCAACATTCGCAAATCTTGGACAGTTGTCAAATGAAAATGCAATCATCATAAGTGAAGGCGATTTTATGGGACGTTGCTTCTTTAAAGAACTCTATTCACGTCTTGGACTTCATATATGTGATTACACATTTGACCAACACGACCGCACAGTTGCATATTCACTTTCTATTCCGTTTATCTCAACATTTGCCTTTGCTGCGGTAATGAAGCATCAAGATGCTCCAGGTACCACCTTTAAGCGCCATATGTTGATAGCACAAGGTGTTCTAAGTGAAGATGACACATTATTACGTGAAATCCTCTTCAATCCATATACAAAAGATCAGGTGTCTCAGATTCGTGACGAGATGACTGAACTTATTGATATCATTGATAAGAAAGATGAAGAGCATATGCAGGCTTACCTGACAAAGATCCGTCAGAATATCAAGTAATACCGGCCTACACGAATTTCTATAACACAACAGCAGGAATATTATATTGTTCTTGCTGTTGTGTTTTTTTATCCTCTTTTCAACTTCCTCCATATTTAACCATAACCTTATAAATCAAATGCTTTTGCCTATAAATAAGGCAGTTTTTGGAGAACCTGTATGTTCATGTGTTCTGATTATGATATACCAATTATCAGTTTATTCTACACAAAAAGAGATTTCTTTAGATTCTATTCATTTTTCGTTATAAAATTTGGCGGTTGTTTCTTTTATTCCTAATTTTGCCAATGATTTGCTTTTTATGCATAATCATATAAGTCTTTATGGCACAGAATAACCATTCTTAACCATAAGTCTTTCCAAAGTTTTATCATGTCTTTCATAATGACATGAATCCATGAAAAATAAACACTGACTATAAAGTCATAATCATGTGTTAAATCAAATTTATAATGATGATATACTAACAAATTATTTATAAACTAATCAAACATTAAAATAAATCAAATGAAAAAACATTTTTTTATTATTATGGTTTTTGCTGTCATAGCACACAGCGCAAAAGCTCAACTCTCGGTCTATTCAAATGGTAAAGTTGGTATTGCTACCTCAAGTTCAACAACTCCTGTATCCACTTTTTCTGTTAAAGGCGATAAGCCAGGTTATGAGGCGGCTGTTATCGGATCTTCACGCGGCCTTTATGCGTTGTCCCAAGATCAGTATTTAGGATGGTCATATAGTGGTACTTATATTTCAGTTGGAACTAAATTAAAAACAATTAACCCTTAATTATATATACGGTGAGTAGCATATAAATATTGTATATGCTACTTGCTGTTATAATCTAAAATAGATATAATATGAAAAAGAAAATTACTATTAGTATCGTTATTGCGGTTCTGCTATCAGTTATTCCATTAGAACTGTCTGCGAAGACTGCTTATCAGTTTTGGACCATGGCTGTTATGGAAGATAATAGTGATAGCCCAGATATTATAGGATATTACAGTGAATTGGAAACAGCAGAAAACGGGAATAAATACTATCATATCTATAATGAAGGAAGTCTGTTGCATCATGGTATTTATTATAACCCT
>JAIKZH010000020.1 GCA_024682395.1 Bacteroidaceae bacterium | reverse complement strand
GAAGCTCAGGAGAAGATTGCTGTATGGGCTCGTGTTGCTGCTGGTGTTGCTGATGCTCACAACGTACGTTGCTTGATGTTCGGTATGAACATGAACAATGTAGCCGTTACTGACGGTGACCGCGTAGAGTTTGAGCAGCGTCTCGGCTACCACGTTGACTACTATCCAGTATCTTCACTCATGGAGTACTACAAGAAGGTAACTGACGCAGAGGCTGACGCACTCGTTGAGGAATACAAGAAGCTTTACACTATCAAGATTGACGAGTCTGGTGAGGCTGTTTACTGGGAGAAGGTAAAGAATGCAGCTAAGGCTGAAATCGCTCTCCGTCGTGTACTCAAGGACGAGAACGCTACTGCATTCACAACTAACTTCGACGACCTCGGTGATGCAGACATCGACGATCCAAACTTCGTAGGTTTCGATCAAATTCCAGGTCTTGCTTCACAACGTCTCATGGCTGAAGGTATCGGTTTCGGTGCTGAAGGCGACTGGAAGACAGCTTGTCTCTATCGTACACTTTGGGTTATGAACCAAGGTCTTGCTAAGGGATGTTCTTTCCTTGAGGATTACACTCTCAACTTTGCTGCTGATTGCACATCAAGTCTTCAGAGCCACATGTTGGAAGTTTGTCCACTTATCGCAACAGACAAGCCAAAGCTTGAAGTACACTTCCTTGGTATCGGTATCCGCAAACAACAAACTGCACGTCTCGTATTCACTTCAAAGACTGGTGCTGGTGTTAAGGCTACAATCGTTGACCTCGGAAATCGTTTCCGTCTCATTACAAGCGAAGTAGAATGTATTGAACCAAAACCAATGCCAAAACTTCCTGTTGCATCTGCACTCTGGGTTCCACAACCAACATTTGAAATCGGTGCTGGAGCATGGATTCTTGCTGGTGGTACTCACCACAGTGCATTCTCATACGATATCACTGCTGAATACTGGGAAGACTTTGCTGAAATCACAGGTATTGAATTCGTTAATATCGACAAAGATACTACTATCAGTAAGTTCAAACAGCAACTTCGTAACAATGAAGTTTACTACATGTTAAATAAAGCATTACAATAATATATTTATTATAATCGATTTGTTAAAAGTGCTAAACAACCGTTCGGCACTTTTGACTTCTCGTTTATGTCGTAATATTGTATAACATAATTATTTTTCAACATGAGTTTAGATGCAAAACAAACAATCGAAGCAGGTAAAGCCATATTGGGTATTGAATTCGGTTCTACTCGTATCAAAGCTGTTTTGATTGACCAAGATAACAAGCCTATCGCTCAAGGTAGTCATACATGGGAAAACCAATTAGTTGACGGACTTTGGACATATAGCATTGACGCTATATGGAATGGGCTGCAAGACTGCTACACAGACCTCCGCAAAGATGTTAAGAATCAGTATAATACTGAAATCAAGACATTAGCTGCTATTGGTATTAGTGCAATGATGCATGGTTACATGGCTTTCAATGACAAACAAGAAATCCTTGTTCCTTTCCGCACATGGCGTAATACTAACACTGGTAAGGCCGCTGCTGAATTGTCTGAATTATTTGTGTACAACATTCCACTTCGTTGGAGTATCTCTCATTTGTATCAATGTATCCTCGATAAAGAAAGCCATGTTAAGGATATTGAATTCCTTACTACATTAGCAGGATATATCCATTGGCAACTTACAGGAGAGAAAGTTCTTGGTGTTGGCGATGCTTCAGGTATGATTCCTGTAGATCCTAAGACTAAAGACTATGACTCTACAATGGTTGAGAAGTTCGACAAACTCGTTGCTCCAAATGGTTACACTTGGAAATTGCGTGACATTCTTCCTAAGGTATTAGTTGCTGGAGAGAATGCAGGTTGCCTTACTGCTGAAGGCGCAAAGAAACTCGACGTTTCAGGAAATCTGCAGCCAGGTGCACCTTTATGCCCACCTGAAGGCGATGCTGGTACTGGTATGGTTGCAACAAATGCAGTTAAACAACGTACAGGTAATGTATCTGCAGGAACTTCTTCTTTCTCAATGATTGTGTTGGAGAAAGACTTGTCAAAACCATATGAAATGATTGATATGGTTACAACTCCTGACGGTAGTTTGGTTGCAATGGTTCACTGTAACAACTGTACATCTGATCTTAATGCATGGGTTGGTCTATTCAAAGAGTATCAAGAATTACTTGGTATCCCAGTTGACATGAACGAAGTATATGGCAAACTCTATAATAATGCTCTTACAGGAGATAAAGATTGTGGTGGTTTGATTTCATATAACTATATCTCTGGTGAACCTGTAACAGGTTTAGCTGAAGGTCGTCCTATGTTCGTTCGTTCAGCTAACGACAAATTCAACCTTGCCAACTTCATGCGTACACATCTCTATGCTTCAGTTGGAGTATTAAAGATTGGAAACGACATCCTATTTAAGGAAGAAAAAGTAAAGGTTGACAGAATAACAGGACATGGTGGTTTATTTAAGACTAAAGGTGTAGGCCAGCGTGTTCTTGCTGCAGCTCTCAACTCCCCTATCTCAGTTATGGAAACAGCAGGAGAAGGTGGAGCATGGGGTATAGCTCTTCTTGCATCATATCTTTGCAACAATAACAAAAATTTATCATTAGCTGATTATCTCGAGGAAGTAATCTTTGCAGGTAATACTGGTGTTGAGATTGCTCCTACAGAGGAAGAAGTTGCAGGATTCAATGCATATATTGAGAACTACAAGACAGGCTTGGGTATTGAACAAGCAGCAGTTAAATTCAAAAAATAAATTTTGAAAAATCTATAACAAATACTAATAATAAAAATGGCAAATTCAATTCAGGTATTAAACCACGCAGCTGACAACATTCGTATTCTTGCTGCATCAATGGTTGAGAAAGCAAAGTCTGGACACCCAGGCGGTGCTATGGGTGGAGCAGACTTCATCAATGTTCTTTATTCAGAATATCTTAACTTCGATCCAGCAAACCCATCATGGGTTGGTCGTGACCGTTTCTTCCTTGACCCAGGTCACATGGCTCCAATGCTTTATGCTCAATTAGCATTGATCGGCAAATTCTCATTGGAAGAACTCGCACAACTCCGTCAATGGGGTTCACCAACTACAGGTCACCCAGAATTCGAGATTGCACGTGGTATCGAAAACACATCTGGTCCATTAGGTCAGGGACATGTGTTTGCTATAGGTGCTGCAATCGCTGCTAAATTCCTTGCTGCACACACAGGAAACCCAACATTCTCAAAAGAGACAATATATGCTTACATCTCTGATGGTGGTATAGAAGAAGAAATCTCACAAGGTGGTGCACGCATCGCAGGTGTTCTCGGACTTGACAACCTCGTAATGTTCTACGACTCTAACGACATTCAGCTTTCTACTGAAACTAAAGTCGTTATGAACGAAGATACTGCTGCTAAATATCGTGCTCTCGGTTGGGAAGTTAAAGAAATCAACGGAAACGATGCTCAACAATGCCGCGAAGCAATCGAATGGGCAAAAGGTATAAAAGGTAAACCTGCACTTATCATCGGTAAATGTATCATGGGTAAGGGTGCTCGTAAAGATGACAACTCTTCATACGAAGCAAACTGCAAGACTCACGGTGCACCTCTTGGTGGTGACGCATATCGCAACACAATCACAAACCTCGGAGGAAATCCTGATGATCCATTCAAGATCTTCGACGACGTAAAAGATCTATATGCAAAACGTGCTGAAGAACTCAAATCTATCTGCGCTGCACGTTATGAGGAAGAAAAAGCATGGGCTGCACAAAATCCTGAAAAGGCTGCTCAACAAGCAGACTGGTTCAGCGGAAAGGCTCCAAAAGTTGATTGGAGCGCAGTTCAGCAGAAAGCTAACGACGCAACTCGTTCTGCAAGTGCAAGCGTATTGAGCGTATTAGCAGAACAAGTTCCTAACATGATTTGTGCTTCTGCAGACCTTTCTAACTCTGACAAGACTGATGGTTTCTTGAAGAAAACAACTTCATTCACTCAGAACGACTTCAGCGGTGCATTCTTCCAAGCTGGTGTTGCTGAACTTTCAATGGCATGCTGCTGTATCGGTATGGCTCTTCATGGTGGTGTCATCCCTGCATGTGGTACATTCTTTGTATTCTCTGACTACATGAAACCAGCTGTTCGTATGGCTGCCCTCATGGAACTTCCAGTTAAGTTCATCTGGACTCACGATGCATTCCGTGTAGGTGAAGACGGTCCTACTCACGAACCAGTAGAACAAGAAGCACAGATCCGCCTTATGGAAAAACTCCAGAACCACAGCGGAAAGAACTCTATGCTCGTTCTTCGTCCAGCAGACGCAAAAGAAACAACTGCTGCATGGAAACTTGCAATGGAGAACACAGATACTCCATCTGCTCTTATTCTTTCACGTCAAAACATCAACGATCTTCCTGAAGGAAACGACTACAGCCAAGCTGCAAAAGGTGCTTATATTGTTGCTGGTAGCGATGCTTACCCAGACGTAGTACTCGTTGCATCTGGTTCTGAAGTATCAACTCTCGTTGCTGGAGCTGAACTTCTTCGCAAAGATGGTGTTAAATGCTCAATCGTAAGTGTTCCATCAGAAGGTCTCTTCCGCACACAATCAGCAGAATACCAGAAGTCAGTACTTCCATGCGGAGTAAAACGTTTCGGTCTTACTGCAGGTCTTCCTGTAAACCTCGAAGGTCTTGTTCCTGCTTGCAGCGGAAAAGTTTGGGGACTCAGTTCATTCGGATTCTCTGCTCCATACAAAGTATTGGACGAGAAACTCGGATTCACTGCTGAAAATGTTTACAAACAAGTTAAGTCTATTCTCTAATTTAACAGAGAGTATATATATAAAAAAAGTGACCATAATTTGGTCACTTTTTTTATTATCATTTATGTTAATCTTATCGTTTCTAAAAAAACAAATTAGAAGGACAAAACAAAAATATTAAGGGAGTTATTCGTTTATTAGTTTTTCTTAATATTGTTAAGATAGTTCTCTAATCGATCAAGTCCTTCCTTTATTCTTTCTATTGAATTGGCATAAGAGAATCTGATATATCCTTCTCCTCGTGAACCGAAATCAATTCCAGGAGTAACGCCCACATGTGCGTTCTCGAGGATGTCTAAAGCAAACTGCAGCGAGTCATTGGTGAATTTATGTGCATCAGCAAATATATAAAACGCACCATGAGGGGCTGTAGGAATATCGAAGCCAAGTGAACGAAGACGGTCAAGCATATATAATCGTCGTTCATTATATATCTTTTTCGTCCTTGCGGTATAATCCTCTCTATCACGTAGTGCTGCAATTCCAGCCCTTTGAGCTGTACTTCCGGCACAAATCATTATATTCTGTTGAAGTTTTATCAATGACGGAATATATTGCATTGGAGCAATAAGATAGCCTAAGCGCAATCCAGTCATTGCAAATCGCTTACTGAATCCATTCAACACAAATGCGTTGTCTGAATATTCAAGGATGCTATGTGCCTTTCCTTCATACACCAATCCATGATATATCTCATCAGAAATTATAGGCACACCCAAGGTTGACACTTCTTTCATAAACTCTTCTGAAAGGACTGCACCCGTTGGGTTCATTGGAGAGTTTATGAATATCGCCGCTGTATTAGGGCTTATTTTTTGTCTTATATCATCTACATTATATTGAAAACCTTGTTCTGCATACAATGGCACATACACAGGTTTTGCATGCGCTGCAAGAACAAAGTTTTTATAACATGAATAACCTGGATTGCTTAATATTACTTCAGAGCCATTGTCACACAACATCAGCATTAAGAACAATATAGCAGGAGAAGAGCCACATGTTACCAGTATCTGTTCAGGCTTAATATCTACGTTATATTCTTGTTTATATAACAATGCTATTTCTTTTCTCAGTTCGATATCTCCGAGTGAAGAAGTATAGTGAGTGCGATGTTCTGCATATGCTTGAATAACACTTCTTGAGACATTCTCTGACACATCAAAGTCGGGTTCTCCAACCTCAAGATGTATCACGTCAATGCCCTTCCGTTCCATCTCTTTTGCTTTATCAAGAATGTCCATTACTATGAATGAAGACATCTCGCTAAGTATTTTATTCATATTCTGTATGTTATTTAAGTGAATAAGCTATCTTAGACAGATAGCTTATTTAATTCCGGAATCAAGCATTAAGTTCTATATTGCAGATGCTACTTCAGTTGTTTTCCATAACTTAGAAGTAATATCAATAAAACCGTCTTGTTCTTTTTTATATAAACGTTGGTTGGTTGTCGGAGAATTCAAAGCCCCAAGATGTGCTATATAAGGTCCCACCTTGATATAATCGAACAATTGCTTGTCCACAAATCTCGGTACTCGTTGACGTCCACTATACCACCCTACCTTCAGTTCTGGATGATTGGTATGGATATGCTGTGCGAGTTCACATAATGCTTGCGGATCAGCATCACCACCCATAAAGCACAGACAAGTTACATTTGCACCATATTGGACTATTAAATCATCAATAACCTCATTAGTCAACATCTCTCCAATATCATCCCATAAATATTTACTATGACAATTCGGACAATGACATGGACAATTTGAAATGTTGACAGATAGTGTTACTTCATTTGGAATCTCCTGAAATACCACCCCTGTATTAACATATTTCAGCATTATCGTTGTAAAATATTTATATTGCTACATGAGGGTTATTCACTACACACACTATGCTTTCAAAGCATCCTTATGTGCATAGTATCTTCTGTCTGCTTCTTTCTGTCTTGCCTCTGAGAAGTTGCTTACACGTTTCAGATATCCGATAATACGAGTCATGTAATCGACATTCTTTGAATGGCAATGTGGACATTCCTTGAGGTATCTCTTATCTATTGTGCCACAATCATTACAGATTGTATTTGGAATATTGAATGTGAAATAATTACATCCTTCTTTTGCTGCTACACGTATCAATTGCAAATATTGCTCCTTTGAGAGATGTTCTTCGAGATTAAGATGAAGTGCAGAACCTCCTGTAAGGTGTTCGATATATGGAGCACCATGGAGTTTGAACTTATCAATAATATTCAATGAATCATCTTCTACAATATAGAAGTAACTATTGTAACAGTCACGAGGAACGAAATATCCATCTTCACGATCCCATTTTGCATGTTTAACACCTACATTTTCTGCAGGAATCATTTCGCAGTTGAAGAGAATATCTTTTGTTCGATATGCTTTGTTATACTTCTCGATGAGTCCAAGTATGTCTTGAACGAACTTTTTATATTTTGGATTGTCATTGATTTCCAATCCCATGAATTCAGCAGCCTCAACCAAACCGTTTACACCAATTGTAAGATATTGTCTGTTCATTGTGATGTAACCAGCATCAAACAATGGAAGCATACCGTTCTTCTGAAGTTCCTTAAGGTTCTCGTTGTATGCCAACTGAACTTTGTGACAGAGATCTACAACCTTACCCAATTCTTCCATGTAGTCCTTATTGTTGTTGACTGCATTTTGGATTGTTCTGTTGAGGTTGATTGTAAGCACGCTCTTTGAACCTGTAGATACACCACCAGCACCAAGAGTGTAGCTAAATCCGTTATCTTGAATTTCGTTTCTTAATCGGCAGCATGATGAAAGAGAATCGGCATTATCGCTGAGATATGTGAAGAATGAGTGTCCTGCTGCATACATTTCAGCTGTAAATTCACCATATTCCTTATCTTTTGGTTCACCATTTTCTGAAAGCAATGCCATTGTCTCTACAGGGAAGGTTAGAACTGTCTTTGTACGTTCTGCATTGAACCATGTCATGAAACGGCGTTGCAACCAATCCAATCCGTTCCAATCAGGACTTGAGCCATCAGGGAAATAGAAGTTACCAAAGAGACTATCGAAATAATATCTGTCGTAATAAGCAACATTCCAGAATACAGCTTGATAGTTTCTTGCTCCAGTTGGTTGGTTTATAGAATATACTATTTGTTCGAAACAATCAGTGATTACTTTATCTATAGTACGTTTCTTAAGAGAGAGATCTACAACCTCGTCTGCTCTCTTGTAATAATCCAAACCATATTCTTGACCAATGAAATAGTTCAGATACATGAGGAACTCAGGAGTTGCACATGCACCAGACAACATACTACTTACCATGAAAACCATGTTAACAAATCCACCACAGAATGACTTCAGATTTGTAGGAGCTGTTGAGTTTCCTCCAATTGCAGTTGTTCCACCTATAAGCCAAGGATACATAGTTATAGATGCACAATAGTTTGCAAGACTTGTCTCATCGTTCTTGTAAATAAAGTGATGAGTGAGCAAGTCAATATATTTATCGGCAGTTTCCTTATCATACATTTTCTTTATTCTCTCAACCAACATACGGCGATTCAGACGAATAAAGTTTGACTTAGGTAATTCACCTATAAGTGTAGCTATATTCTTGTTCTCAACATTTGCGTTTGCATCATATTTCGAACCAGTTGCTGCATTTGCTGCATTACAATAATCAGAAAGGAATTTAATTTTATCAAGAGTTTCACGGTCTTCTGTATGCTGTTGACGATATAACATGAATGATTTTGCCACATGATAGTAGCCTTCACGCATCAACGACACCTCAACCTGATTCTGGATATCTTCAACTGTTATACCATTATGAATATCTAAATTACTAAGAACTTTACTTATACTACATAAGTCGGCTGTTTCCCCAACTGATTTGAATGCCTTGATAATTGCATTCATTATTTTATCGAGTGAGAAATTTTCGCTCGAACCATCCCTCTTTAGGATACTGAATGAATTGTTTTCCATAAAATCTTCCTTTCTTGATAAGTTCTAAAATTATATACTACAACTACACGTTTTCTTATCTATAGCCGTAAAGATAGCGCCGAAAGCGCTATAATATTTACAAAATATTATTACAACAATCAAGGGTTGATATACTTATTATATCACTCTTTTGCTATTTTAAACTGCTTTGAAATAAGGTATCAAAGATGTTTAGTAACATATTTATTCCGTAGATATTTCTACATGATAAGAATTCCAATGTCTATTTACACTCGTTACGGTTTATTTTCTGACGTCTATCTATTCTTTTCTCTTCCCTCTTCACGTCTTAATGCTGTGATTTATAGATTATAATCAATAGCGTAAGGGATATACAGTTTTTGTACTGCATTGGATTTATCATCAGACACCAATTTATTCCTTTCGGCATTTAGGCTAATCGAAAACCTATAACGATGGCAAAGATAATACATTTTTGGTAAACTCAAAAATTATATGCAAATATTTTTTCAGGTTTTTTAGACCAATTTTGCGACATACAAATAGTATCATTACACGCACATATCTGTATATCAGCGGAGATACAACTTTTGCAGAAAAAAAATAATTGTTTTTATCATTTTTTTATTTACGATTCATGAAAAGTAAGAAATAAAATCTGTTTATTGAAAATAATTTGTAACTTTGCACTTACAGCAATTTTATAACATGCACCACTAACAAAAAAACAGACACTGACAATTATAGAAAATATGCATGCCACACGAAAAAAAATACAACTGATTTGTGGAATTATTATCGTTCTAATCGGTGCTGTTATATATGTATTGTTTCGCCCCACCACTCTACTTATTTTTCATGTATTCAGAGCATTGGGTATTATGGGAATCATAAATAAGTTGCGGGCGATGGCATCAGGGATACATCTTCCTGATTTCGCCATACATTGTCTTCCAAACGCATTATGGGTCATTTCATATATTATTCTGATGGATTATCTTTGGAAAGAGAAATCAGATACGACAAAACTCAGATGGGCTGTAATTGTTCCAGTATTAGGATGTGTATCCGAATATCTACAACTCATTCATGTCGTTCCTGGCACTTTTGACATCTGGGATTTTATATGTTATTGCGCCCCATTCATTATTTATTATATACATTTAGAATTTAAAAACAGATAATTATGAAAAACAAAGTCGCTATCATCATCGGAGCTATAATAATTGGTATTTTTATAGCCTTAGGAATCTTAACAGTCTGTATCGATCCAGAAGACAAATCAAGCACTAACGAGGACACTGAAAATGTTGAGGAGAAAGACAAAGATAAGGATAAGGATGATGACGATGAAGGCTATAATATCACAATGCCTTCAGACAAAGATCCATACGTGGAACTGAATGAACTGATCGGACTTGATTCAGTAAAATCAGAGGTTAAGACGCTTGCCAACTTTGTAAAAGTACAGCAACAACGTAAAAAGCAAGGGCTTAAAACTCCTTCACTATCTTATCATCTTGTATTTACAGGAAGTCCGGGTACTGGTAAAACAACCGTTGCACGTATCATTGCACGCATCTACAAAGATCTTGGAATCCTCAAAAAAGGTCAAACTGTTGAAACCGATCGTTCCGGACTTGTTGCAGCCTATGTAGGACAAACTGCCATCAAAACAAACAAAATCATTGATAAGGCTATCGGTGGAGTATTGTTTATTGACGAAGCATACGCCTTAGTCCCTGAGGAAGATTCACAAGATTATGGACAAGAAGCAATATCAACTTTATTGAAACGCATGGAGGACGATCGTGACAGTCTGGTGGTGATTATCGCTGGATATCAAAACGAGATGAAACGTTTTATTGACTCCAACCCAGGTCTCCAATCACGATTCAACAGATATATCTCTTTCCCTGATTATTCATCCGATGAATTATACCAGATCTTGTGCATGTATTTAAATAAAAACGAATACAAAATGACAAAAGACGCAGCCGACTACGCACGTGAACGTCTCAACTATGCTGTTGCCCACAAAGATAAGAACTTCGGTAATGCACGATTTGTAAGAAACGTATTCGAGAAAACAATACAAAAACAAGCTAACAGAGTGGCTAAAATAAAGAATGCCACAGCCACAGACTTAACATTAATCAAAATCGAAGATCTAAAAGCTGCATTCTAAGATATTCAGTAAAAACTTTATCATATAATCAAAAATGAGGCCGTTATATCTAATCACGACCTCATTTTTGTTTGTCATTCAAATACAAAACGCTACTGATTCGTTATTTTATTCCCTTCCTTCTATTACACTCCCTACATAACATCTGACAATTATCAACAACTGTACGACCACCTTCACGCCACGGAGTAATGTGGTCGCCTTCCATGAACTCGAAGTCATACTCTTTACCACAATGAGGACAAATATGGTTCTGCTTCTCCCACACTGCCAATTTGATATCATCTGGGAAAGCACGAAGATCCAGATAATGTTCATCACCTGTCAACACATATGGAATGATGCCTGACTGCTTCTGTATTTCGCTGTCGCGCATCAAAATAGAAATCTTTTTCCCCATATCCTCTGTGTTAAGAGTCTCACTACCATATTTATCATAAAGCAGTGCCCAATCCAGCCCCTTCATGATTTTCTTGAACTTCTTCATGTCAAAGTTGGTAATGGCCCAGTTCAATACCGTTTGAAAGTAAGACCACAAATTATTTGCATTGGGGTCGTGCTGATGGGCTGCCATATAACCAACTACAGTTTGTCGATGGCCATTTCGTGTTTCGTGGTTGGCTATCCATTCTAAGGCCACCTTTAGAAAGTCCTGACGGATAGGCGTCCCATTAACGAGGTCTTTACCTAAACGGGCTGCCCCGCTATTGCTCTTAGAGAAATGCCGCTTGGCATCCGAGACGAAAGGCCCCGCATAAATTGCATTATGTGTTTTCTTTTAAAAAAACTAATCAAGAATATATTTTATATTACTGTGATATATATGATTTATTGATTATCACTAATAAAATCATCTCATATCAATACCTTTTTCCAAAAAATCTGACAACAGTATTGCCTTTTCAAATGGCGAGTGAGTTAATTCACTATCTGTCAACTCGTTTCTTCCACATATCGCAATACAAGGTACTTGCTTTTCCTTTGCTCTGCATGCAATGCCATATGGTGCTTTTCCCATAAGTGTCTGGCGATCAAGACATCCTTCACCTGTAATAACCAAATCTGCAGAATCAAGTAATGTGTCAAAGTGTTGCCATTTCAACATAAGATCAATGCCCGAACAAAGTTCCACATTACGCATTGAGAGAAAAGCAGCCCCTACTCCTCCTGCCGCCCCAGCACCTTGAACATCGACAATGGTTCGTCCTGTCTTTTTCTCCAGAAAACGTCCATATTCCATATTGCGTTTTTCGAGTGCTTCAAGCATATCATCTGTTGCTCCTTTCTGACGAGCAAAAACATATGTAGCTCCATTTGGACCACAAAGTGGATTTTTAACATCCGAAGCAATAAGAAAATGACAATCATCGAGGGCTTTTGTATCACTCAATGCATCAAGCATCCCTTTTCCACAATCATTCGTTGCTGAGCCGCCAAGTCCTATGATAAAATCTCTACATCCACGATTAATAGCATCGTATATCAATTGTCCTGTTCCATAAGTTGTTGCTTTCCACGGATTACGTTCTTCGGGTGACACCAATAAAAGTCCCGAAGCTTGTGCCATCTCAATAATAGCGGTATTGGAGTCGGTAATACCATAAGAGGCTTTAACCATATGATACATCGGTCCTGTCACCTCCAACGATATTTTTCTTCCACCCAATACAGAAATTGCAGCATCACAAAATCCTTCTCCTCCATCAGAAATAGCGATGGGCATTACTTCATGGTCTGTCAGTTTATTTTTAACCAATTCTGCTATTTCAAGAGAAGAGAAAGTACCCTTAAATGAATCAGAAGCAACAATTATTTTCATTGACACATATTATATTTTATATGCAAAGATAAATATTTCATTTTTAAGTATGTCGTAAATAAATGAATTTATATAAAAAATCGAATAATTACCTTGTATTATTGTAGTTTATTCGTAACTTTGCATAATAATAAGAATATAAAAACAACACAAAAAACATATTTATCATTATGGAAATAAAAAAAGTAGGAATAGCAAGCGACCACGCTGCATTTCCATTGAAGCAATTCGTAAAGCAGTATCTTGAAGAAAAAGGCATTGAATATAAAGACTACGGAACATATACAGAAGATTCATGTAACTATGCTACATTTGGTCATGCTTTGGCTGAAGGTATTGAATCGGGAGAAGTATATCCAGGCATTGCAATGTGTGGAAGTGGCGAAGGTATCAGCATGACACTCAACAAGCACCAATCTATCCGTGCTGGTCTATGTTGGATTCCAGAAATTGCCCACCTCATTCGTCAACATAACAATGCCAATGTTTTGGTTATGCCAGGACGATTCATCGACAATGATATGGCACGTAAGATTATGGATGAATTCTTCTCAACTGAATTCGAAGGTGGACGTCATCAACAACGAATCGATGACATTCCTGTCAAAAAATAAGTGTCACGACACTGAATTGAGAAATACAGTTAAAGACATATTATAAATCTGAGACTTACTCATAACGTTTACGCCCCAAAGTTCGAGAGCTTCGGATTTGGGGCGTAAATCTTATGTTATTGAAGCGGAAGATTTAAAGAACAAGATCTTCCAAGACATAATAATCCAGTCTTTTGTAAAAGGTCTGTATTATAGTTCAAGTTTCCACAAGCCATGTAGATTACAATATTCATAAACGGCTACGATCTTCTGATCACATGAACAAATCACGCACTCAGGATTGTCTTGCGGTTTCAACTTAATCAGTTTACCACCAGGATGACCCTCATTATCAATTGTCTCTACATATATAAACATTATATAATGCTCATCAACCATAGGATGTGGAACACTGCCTACATTGATGCGTAACTTACAATCATCAATTTTAGTAACAACAGGCATGTGTTTTTCAAAGGCTCCATCTGTCATCTTAGGTTCCAACAATTTCATAGGTTCTCCACAGCATACAGGAGTTACACCACTATCAGCAATTTTCATAATAATATTGCCACACTTTGTACATAAATAAAACTTTGTTTCCATACTTTTACTGATTATAATTGGTTAATAACTACATTAGATTTCATAAACAAAGAGTATCGCTTATCTTACTCATCAAAGATATAATCATATTTTTTATACTTGACACACATGTCTGTGCAAATATATATATTTTTTTAATGACTTAAAACATTTTGGACATAAAAAATACACATAATACGAATAAATGCCATCCTGCGACTTCAGGACAGCATTTATCTGTATAACATAATATCTTATTTTGATATTATTTATTGTTTCGAGGTTCTATCACACGATAATTACCACTCAGGTGCATAAATGCAAACAAACGAAGAATTCCGTCATAATACGCATCGAAATATCCATCGGCTAATGGGGCATGAGGTGTATTCCATAACTGTCGGACAAATTCGTTACTTTTTGCATGTGTACATGTCAAAGATACCGCAGCTGTAGTTGCAACAAGTCCCATTGAATGTCGAAGAGCTTTGGGGAAGTTTCCTGCACGCAATGTGTCGGTTGGAATCTCACCATCCACAGTGTATTGATCCACGAACTTATCTACACCTTTACTATAAAAGAAATTCTGTATTGTATTTCCATAATTCTGTTGCCATTCTTTATCTGCACACGACCATGAATAGTCTAATGCTATGTTCATAGGAACTCGCCATGAATCATAACGGAAGTTATTACCACCGCCCATAAAACCACGGCCTCCTCTGAGTGTTCCATCATAATTATTAAAGTCTGGGTTCAAACCTGTTTTTGGATTTATACTCTTATGCAGATATTCACGACTTTTCTTAGCACATTCTTTCCAGAACCCACTTCTTCCGTCATCTGCCCATTTAGCCCATACCTCATAAAATGCAGGAATATGATATGAAGGGTCGGTATAGGTGTTGCCTGGAGTAAATGTAATCAATTTTGAATCCAAATCAATCAATGGTCCACTTGCATCTTTTCCAACTTTAGCAAAAGACTGATCGAGTATATATTGTGCCTCAGCAAGATAATCAATACCAGTGTCGTTTCCCCAGAGGTTAGAAGCGAAAATCAACGATGTGATAAAATATAATTCACCATCTGATGCAGCACCTTGAGCATTACGTTTTCCGTCGGTCTGACATGACCATGCAAAATATCCTTTATTTGGTCCGTCTTGCATCTGCATGTATTTTTTACTCCATCTCCACAGACGATCGAAGATATCTTTCTTTCCGAATTGAACAGCAAGCATCATTCCATATGACATACCTTCTGTACGGGCATCATTATTCTTTATATCCGAAACATATCCCATTGAATCTCCAACTTCAAAATAGACCTTGTTCTTTCCATAGAACACATCATTAAACACTTCCTGAAGTTTATCATCGATTTGCTTCTGAGTATATCCCATTTCAAGGAAATAATTACGATATTGACGTGTTTCAAAAGCACCTTTCGACAATGGAGGGTTGTCAAATGCCACCCAATCCACTTCTATGTCTTTTCCTCCGAGCGACTTAACAAACAAATCCTGTTTGCCTGTAGGAATTGATTTCACTTTTGCAGAGATTATTCGCCAATCACGGCATGAAGGAACCTTTATTGTAGCGATTTCCTTTGGAGTTCCTATTGATAATGTACCTCCACCAGCTGAACGCACCTTAACTTTCACTGTCTCTACTCCTTCCTTGCCAAAATCCACAGAATTATATCTCACTGAAGCCCCTTTCTTGGCAAACAGAGTTTTCCAACCTTCCCATCTGCGAGTAGAATCGGGCTGAAGAAAATCGATAGATGCACCATCTGTAATCTCTGAATAACGGTCAATCTGAATCTGTGACTTTGCTGGAGTAATACCGACACCTCTTAATGTTGGTTTAACCAATTTGATTGTACCGTCGGCATTGAAAGTAAGAGAATCTATACGTACACTGCGACGTTTATCCATGTTAGGAGAATAGTCATTGTGATGATAGAATAGGTACCACTGATTATGATAATTCACGATTGAGTGATGATTTGTCCAACATCCTGTAGGCGATTCTTCCATTATCAGTCCTTTCATCTCGAACGGTCCCATTGGATTATCGCTTATAGCATAAGCCAACACTTCTGTATTCTCTCGTGCCCATGGGAAAGTTAGGTAATATTTGCCACGATATTTGAAAGCGAACGGACCTTCAATCAGTCCTTTTGCAGGCAATCCTTCACACAACTTTGGTTCTGTCTCCAGTTCCATCATGTTATCCTTCAGTTGGGCCACATACAATTTTCCTGCACCATAATATATATAGTTCTTGCCATCATCGTCTTGCAACACACAAGGGTCAATTCCTCTCACACCCTCAATAGCACGAAACATTGGACGATATGGGCCTTCGGGGTTACGACTCATAGCCACACCTACACCAAATCCTCTACCCTGACGTGTTGCATTTGGGAAATAAAAATAATACATTCCGTCTTTTTCCACACAGTCTGGAGCCCACATTGAATATCCTTTAGGATTTCCCCATGGCACATTTTTCTGATCTACTATTACTCCATGATCGGTCCAATCAACCAAATTGTCAGATGAGAACACATGATAATCTGCCATACAGAACCAATCCTTACGTTCAAAATCCTCTGGTGGATTGATATCATGTGAAGGAAACAGATAAATTCTATCATTAAAAACTCTCGCTGTTGGGTCTGCTGTAAATTGATTTGAAATAATTGGATTCTGAGCGAAACAAGTCATTCCGCACCCCGACAAAATAAGTACTGTTAATTTCTTAAATAAAAAAGATTTGACATTCATGGTGTTTTATTGATTTGATATTTTGATATAATATATGATTGTAATAATGTAATAAAATAAACCTCTATTTAGTCAATTCGTTTACAAAGATAGACTTTATTTTTGACATATACAAATTATGGATAATTTCATAAATTGAACATTTATGCAGATGTGAAAGATAATCGATTGTTTTGAACAGACATCTTCCTATGAAACGAGAATATATCATATATCTTCTTTTTTATCGATTATATGACGTTTAATTGGAAAAATTTATGTATTTTTGTAGTTAATACTATGTGTGGAAACATACATCTTATCAGAACAAATATCCCAAAAACTACAAGTGCGTTATAAAACAGACGACATCTTAATCATACATTAATACGATTTTTTAACTTAAATAATTAAAACAAAAAAAGATGAAAAAGTATTTGTTAAACATCATGACCATAATTATGGTCGCAGTTATGAGTGCAGGCGTTGTGTCATGCAGCGATGACGATGACGAAATTAGTGTTCCTATGGAAAGCCTCTATGGCACATGGAATATCTCAGAAATTAAGTTTCTTGAATCAACCCCATACATTCCATGGGAATTTGCCAAAACATCAGCTACATTCAACAGCGATGGTACATATCAAGGAAAAGGAGTATATGGAAATGGTCGTGGAACTTACACTGTTAACGGAAATACCATTACAACTTATGTAGATGATGAAGTTTACATTGTTTACACACTTATTTCATTAAAAGACGATGTTGCCGAATTAAAATTAGACACTGGCGAAACTGTTTTGTGGATTAAATGTGTGAAAGAAAATAAATAAATACACATGCGAATATCTCCGTTGAAGCAACCTACGGAGAAAAAGAATATTGAAATCTTTCAGTGGTTTTAACGTAACACTGAAAGATTTTTTGTATAGAAACATATACAAACAAGTCTAAACTCTATTGTTTATTTAGATTATCTCACACATAATCTGATATTACGAAAAAAGTTTGTACCTTTGCACGAACTTTGTGGAATTTAAACAATGAACATCTCAAAATGAATATATTATATTGGTTAATCATAGGAATCGTCATTGCTGAATTTGCATACGATTTATTGTTGAATATCCTCAATATAAAAGCATCCAAGAATCCTATTCCTGCAGTTTTAAGCGGATTATATGATGACGAGAAATACAAAAAACAACAAGCTTATTTTCGTGACAACAAAAAAATAAGTTTTATTTCATCTACATTAGGAACAATAATAACATTAGGATTCTTTGCATTCGGAGGTTTTGCATGGCTCGACGACTATGTACGCGCCATTAGCGACAACGAGATTATCAAGACATTATTATTTTTCGGAACAATTGGCTTCATAAGTTGGCTCATATCACTTCCTATCGATATTTACGACACATTTGTAATAGAAGAACGATATGGATTCAATAAAACCACTCCCAAGACATATATCTTAGACACTCTCAAAGGAGGTCTGCTTACTATCTTATTCGGAGGTGGAATTCTTTCATTAGTAGTATGGATATACAGCATCATACCAGAATGGTTCTGGCTTATAGCATGGGCTACAATATCCATCGTGACTATCTTCATACAATACTTCTATTCAACACTGATTGTGCCATTATTCAACAAACAGACACCACTTGAGGCTGGCGAATTACGCGATGCTATTGAGTCATTTGCTCAAAAGGCTGGGTTCAAACTCAACAACATATATGTGATTGACGGTTCTAAACGTACAACCCACTCAAACGCATATTTCACTGGATTCGGAAGCAAAAAACGAGTAGTATTATACGACACATTGATTGAACAACTTAACACAGACGAGATTGTGGGTGTCTTAGCACATGAAATCGGACACTACAAACATCATCATATAATAAAAGGACTGATAACAGGTTTGATTACATCACTGATAACCCTATACCTTTTCAGTCTAATCATAAACAGCCCCACAATTGCACAAGCAGCCGGATGCGACAGTCCTTCGTTTTATGTGAATCTGTCGGTATTCTCATTTATATACTCACCACTGAATATCGTATTAGGAATTATCGGCAACATAGCATCAAGACGAAACGAACGTCAGGCCGATGCATTTGCAAAAAACCACGGAATGGGAAAAGCGCAAAGTAGCGCACTGAAAAAGATATCGGCACAAAGTCTGTCAAATCTCACGCCCCACCCTTTTGTTGTGTTCACAGAATACTCTCACCCAACATTAGCCCAACGAGTTACTGTCTTGGAAGAATAACAAAGGAAAAGGCGTCAAAAGAAACACGCAAACAGACATATAATAGAAAAGAATATCCACACCACATATCTTTTTATTAAAATTATATAAAAACTTTGTCTGTAATAATTTTTTAAATTATCTTTGCAGCGAATATATATTAATAATTATAAGGTGACTAAGGGATGTTATATATTGTACCTACACCAGTTGGAAACATGGAAGACATGACTTTTCGTGCCATCCGTATTTTACGCGAAGCAGATGTTATATTAGCAGAAGATACGCGCACTTCTTCCATTTTACTTCATCATTACGAGATAAAAAATCAATTATTATCACATCATAAATTCAACGAACATCAAACTGCAAAACACATTGTCGAACGCTTACTCGCCGGACAAACCATTGCATTGATAAGCGATGCAGGAACTCCAGGCATCAACGACCCTGGTTTTCTATTAGTACGCGAATGTATTCGTGCAGGCGTGGAAGTACAAACCCTACCAGGAGCCACAGCATTTGTGCCAGCATTAGTCAGTTCGGGATTACCATGTGATAAATTCTGTTTTGAAGGATTCTTACCACAAAAGAAAGGACGTCAGAAACGTCTGAACGAGTTAAAAGACGAAAAACGTACCATGATTTTCTATGAATCCCCTTACCGCATAGTAAAAGCTCTTCAACAGTTCATTGAGATTTTCGGAGAAGAACGCCAAATTAGCGTATGCCGTGAGATATCAAAAGTTCACGAAGAAAGTGTCAGAGGTACACTAAAAGAAGTTCTCGAACATTTCACTGAACATGAACCTAAAGGAGAATTCGTCATGATACTTGGCGGATGTGAATAAATAAAAAGAAATTAAATTGTTTAATAACACACCAAACAATGAGAGATATGAAGAAATTATTAGTTCTTATGGTCGGATCCATGTTTATGGTTTCTTGTGACCAGTTATTCAAAGGCACCCAACGTACAGATGAGGAAAATCAAAGAGACTCACTACAAGTACTCCTTGATCAGAAAGACGATGAACTTAACGAAATGATGGAAGTCTTTAACGAAATCCAATCTGGATTTGATGAAATAAATGAAGCAGAAGGCCGTATTAACCTTCTTAACGAATCTGACGAAGGAAATGATATTGCAACAAATATTCAGGAAAACATGGAGTTTATTGAAAACACCATGGCTGAGAATAAACGCAAAATCGAAGAACTTCAGAATAAACTTAAATCAAGCACACTCAACACTACTAAACTTCAAGAAACTCTAAACAAACTGAATACTCAACTCCAAGAAAAAACTAAAGAGATTGATATTCTAAAACAACAAGTATCTGAACGTGATACTAAAATACAAGAGTTAGGTGAGTCTGTTGAGAAATTAACTGCTGAAAATACTCAAGTAAAGGCTGAAAAAGAAGCAACATCAAGAATTGCTCAAAACCAAGACACTCAACTCAATACTGCATGGTATGTTTTCGGAACAAACAAAGAACTGAAATCACACAAAATCATTGTTGACGGAGATGTCTTGAAAACTCAAGATTTTGATGCTGACTACTTTACAAAAATCGATATTCGTAAGACCACAGTTATTCCTTTGAATTCAAAATCTGCGAAACTCCTTACTACCCACCCTCAAGGCTCTTACTCATTACTTAAAGACTCTAAAGGTGAGTACACTCTACGTATAACAAATGCAACAGACTTCTGGAGCGTATCAAAATATCTGGTTATTAAGGTAAAATAATATTTTCAGAAAATGAAACGACTTCTGTTTTCCATACTTCTAATATTAACATCCCTAACCACACTTGCTCAAAAAACTAACAAAGAAGAGTGGTTACCTACTGGTGTATGGCCTTTCTTGAACCAAAAATTCAAAGTAGGTGTCATATATGCTGGGATTGTTCGTCCAAGCAAAACACAAGTACCATGCAACATACATATTGGCACTCAAGCTCTCTTATACTCAAAAGGTGACACTATAATGGAAGCACTTCCCGGAAGTGTGTTTCGTGTTGAATTTCCTGATGAGACATATATTGCAATCAACGGCAACTCATTTGGAAAAATCGTACATGAAGATAGTGTAGGAAAAGTTATCCGCGTGAGAGAACTGGATAAAGAGGAAATGGAAAGCAGAAGAAAAGACGCAAGTCTGTTAGGCTCATTTAATCTGATGGCAAATGGCGATTTTACAGGAATGAATATTGATCTGTCAGGACAATATGATCCTCATCCAGAGGAAAAACCATTACCTGTAATAGACACATATTATTATATCTTTAAAAATGAATTATTCCTTGCCAATGAAAAGAACATATTAAGCAGAATCGATCAGTCACGAAGAAAAGAATATCGTGCATACACACGTTCTGCTGAAGTTATCTCTTCAAGCGAGAAATCAATGGTAAAACAATGGATAGATTTCTTCCTAAACTATTCAAAAAATAATTCAATAAAAAGATAAATGAAGAAAATAATAACCACATTATTAGCATGCTGGATTTCTGCTAATGTCGTAGCACAAAATCCCATCGATATCGATCTATGGCCTAATGGACTGCCAAATTCCAACGGAATCGACACCACTCAACCATATGACGACTCAAAACAGAATTTCAAGCCAAGCATACGTGTTTTCTTGCCCGAAAAATCAAAAGCAAACGGTATGGCAGTTGTAATACTCCCTGGAGGTGCATACAGCCATCTGGCATCAGGACACGAAGGATACGACTGGGCTAAATTCTATAACGATTTAGGAATTGCTGCTATCGTATTAAAATACAGAATGCCTCATGGTAACTTTAATGTACCTATCAGTGATGCTACAGAAGCAATGCGCTTAACTCGTGAACATGCTGCTGAATGGAACATAAACAAACAACGTATAGGAATACAAGGATCTTCTGCTGGAGGACATCTGGCATCAACAATTGCCACACATAGCGACCCTGCAACACGACCTGATTTCCAAGTTCTGTTCTATCCTGTAATCTCCATGCAACCAGGTGTCACCCATCAAGGTTCACACGACAACTTGCTCGGGAAACAACCTTCATTCGAACTAACAAACCAATATAGCAACGCTAATCAGGTTAACTCATCAACACCTCCTGCTATATTATTACTTAGCGACGATGATGATATTGTCCCAGCACAAAATAGTGCAGAATATTACCTTGCACTCAAAAAAGCCGGAGTAAAGAATAGTGCTATACATGTTTACCCTTCAGGAGGACATGGTTGGGGATATATGCCATCGTTTAAATACCACAACGAAATGCTCACCGACTTAACCATATGGATTAAAAGTCTTTTTTAATCTTATTGAAGCAAATAATTGATAAGGCATTACCACCCAATCGGTCATCAGAGATTTCTAATAACCGATTGGGATTATTTTTTCATTCTTGTGTTTAGCACAATTAGACAATCTATTAATATGACAAAATTGATAAGTATATAAATCCACCTATACCAACTGATAATATTGTTGTATTATAAAACTCTCATACTTTTATTTATTTTATTATTATCTTTTCTGTCTAAGTCGTTCCTCTGCCATTCATTGAGGATGATTTATTCTACTAAATAATATATTGTCAACTATTTTGATTTGATAATCTCTAATGATAAATTCATTATTTTATTATTATGCAAAGGAGAGCCTATTAAAAGTACTTTACCTTGTTCATTTATAAGAAACGTATGTAATATAGAGTTTCTAGGAATATTAGGATTTGTTCGTGCAAATACAGACATTGTATCAATATATATTTGATCATTCATCAATGTGTTTTTACATAACTTATTCATGATCTTCTTTATTTTATTCTTTGGCGGAGATATTATAAACAGAAGCGAAAGATCATTATCATTGAGATATTGTGTCAGTGTCAGGTCTGTCCAATCTGAAAGATGATTGATGGCACAATCAGAACAAGACAAAGAATCAACATACACAATATATGCATAATCTTTCATTTTATAATGGAATGTTGAATCTTGAATAGTATTCAATTCACTTGCATAAACCATTGAATCAAAATTTAATTCTACTTTTGTGTTTAAGAATCTATCCATCTCGGACTTTATCAAGGAGCTCTCATCACACGCTACCAACAATAACACCAAAAAGAACAAGATACTACAATGTTTCATACTACAATGTTTCATTTATATTAAATTTAACAAGTATCGGGTTACCTTGTAAAGAAAGACCTTTGGAACCCAGGAACTTATCCATAAAAGATCCTTCGTTCACGCAATCTGGATATACAAGTGCATAAAAATATTTATCATCCGCATCTACAACAACCATACCCATTGATGTATCAGAAGGACCTGCATAATATGAATTATCTGTCTTATCGATAAACACATTATAATAAGAGTTTTCCAGACCGCCTAATTGACAATACAACCACTTTGAAGTTTCATAGACAGCACCGATAAATTTATGGTATTCTGGCATGTCAAACACAAAGTGAAATGAGCGGGCATCTTGTGGAAACATTGTTTCGGGCAATGCTTTGTCACCTAAATCGAATGTGTAAAGTCGTGTTAGTTTTCCTTTCTTAAATTCATCTATATAAAATTCTCCAAAATCAGACAATACCCTATATTTGTCATGGTACTTATAGAATTTATTTGAAATAAAGCCACGGCATTTTCCTTCTGAGATACCGACATTGCCTTTAGTCGAATAGTATGAGATTCTTTTCTCTGTATTATTATAGTTATAAAATAAGAACTCATCATTTTCCATTGGCATAAACCTATCTGAAATTGGGTTGTTTTCAGATACACGATACGAACGTTTTACAAATTTACCATTTTTTGCATCATAACAAACGACCCCACGCGGCTCCAAAACACAGACAAGAGAGTTGTCTGGACTTAACTGCATATCTCTAATATCAATATATTCAGAATTGGATTTTCCGACTTCCCCTATTGTATTAATGAGCTTACCTTTTTTATCAAATAGGTATATCTTCTTTGTTTTTTGGTCACAAAAATATATCCCATTATTATTTATACAACATGTCGTTGCTGCTACAAGTAAGCAACTATCGTTATCTAATGGTATAGCTTCAGTAAAATTCATTAATTTATTCCAATCTTTATAATCAATATTGGAGATCTTTATTACATTACCTTGTTTTTGTTCCGAGCCACAGGAAGAGATACTTATATTCAAAATAGCAAACAACACATAAATTAAATATACAAGACTTAGTTTCTTCATGACGTTATATGTATTTATATTTATATATTTTTATAAGGTGTGTATTCTATACATAGAATACACACCCAAAAATTTAAATCATTAACAGTCTGATGGCTAACAATAATCTTCTCCTCCAGATTCGCAAATAATCATACTTTTATACTCTGGTTTCGTGCATTTAAATGATTTCTCTGTCCATCGAGTTCCTTCAGAAGTATTAGACAAAGCATCTACGTTTTGAAGTAGAATATTTTCATTAGTTGTTGATATAGACTGATATGCTCTAACACTACCGAAGCCGGCAGCAACTACTGCAAAAGCAAATATTGCAGTCTTGACTATTTTCTTCATACGTTTTAAATTTTGTTTTTTCAGTTAATATTAATTATATTTTGACCTTTTCGGTCTGTTTCCATCCTCTACCGGTACTGAGAATGGCATATTCAGCTAAATATGTTTTTGATTATTTTCATGATTAACTGGCATTTATCATAATGATTCTTGCCAAGCATTTGACTTTATAGTCGGTGTTTAAACTTTTACCATGACTTTTTACTATAAACCAAGTACATGATTAAGCTATGGTGTCAAACTTATGATAAAGAAACATTTCTGTATCATAAAGACTTAATCGATTATGCTCAACGAACAAATCGGCGGCAAATGTAAAAAAAAAAAAAAATAGCCAAATTTTTAACAGTGTTTTTAAGAAAAATTTAAAAAAATATTAGTTTTACCTCTACATGCTCTTATTAAATTGGATTATTACCAACTATTTTCAATTCTCAATTTGGACAGAACAAGAAAAAGGTATAACTTTGGCAATTGATAAGAAAAGAAAGATGAAAAGAAAAATTATAATTTCATTAATAACCATAATTATATTGATTCCTGTCGGACTCTACTCCAGAGAAATCACATAGATTCCCAAAGAGACTGGTGATGCACTGTGGGCAATGATGATTTTTTGCATTTGGCGCATTATATTTATCAAGAAAGAACTACACCTGATTGCATTTATCAGTATTATACATTCATCTTTAGTTGAATTCTCACAATTGATTAATTGGCCATGGTTGGTAGCTATACGCTCCACATTCATTGGGCATATGGCATTAGGGCAAGGTTTCCTCTGGATAGATTTTCTTGCTTATTATATTGGAATCTGCATCATCTATTTTATGTTTAAGGCTATTGAACATAATAGAAAATAATAATCCACACTAAACAGATCAAGACTTTTCCCCACTAATTATCGACTGACCCCCTGAGCCTCGACTGAGCCTATATCTGGGCATCAGAAACGTATATACATAAAAAAAGGGAGCTTCTTTTCACAAAGATCTCCCTGTTGAAAAAGTCTTTACCTTATAGCAAAACTATAACTACTTATAGCTTATCGAGTGCAAAGGTATGCATTTTTCAAATATCCTCCAAATTTTTTCAAGAAAAAATGTGTTAAAATAATAAAAAAATATTTTTCTCTTACTACAAGAACGCCATTTCAGGTAGTATTCGCATGTGGGTATTTCATTATTTATCATATACAATCACAATAATAACACATTCATATTCAGACATTTCAGATACATAATCTCATTATAGAGAAAAAATAATTCATGAAAGAACTAAAAATATAGGTGAAATAATAAAATTATGAGTAACTTTGCCATATGATTCAAGAATACCAAATAAGAGTTCTGCCAGAACAGGCAGCTAATGAGCAAAACATCAAGCAACATCTTCATAGGGAAAAAGGGCTTGATATGAAATCAATATCACACATTCGTATATTGAAACGTAGTATTGATGCACGTCAGAGAACTATATATGTAAATCTAAAGGTTCGCACATACATAAATGAGACTCCCGACGATGACACATATCAGCATACTGATTATCCGAATGTAGAAAATGCACCTACAGCTATTGTTGTGGGAGCAGGTCCTGGTGGTTTATTCGCCGCATTACGCTTGATTGAACTTGGAATCCGCCCTATCGTGATTGAACGAGGAAAAAACGTACATGAACGCCGTAAGGATGTGGCACGTATTTCAAGACAACACATCGTTGATCCCGAATCAAATTATTCGTTTGGTGAAGGTGGTGCTGGAGCTTTCTCTGATGGAAAATTATATACAAGAAGTAAGAAAAGAGGAAACATAAATAAAATCCTTAACGTTTTTTGTCAACATGGCGCATCAACAAATATCTTGATTGACGCACATCCACATATTGGAACCGACCGTTTACCACGTGTTATCGAGAACATGCGTAACACTATTATACAATGTGGGGGGCAGGTGCTGTTCCAAACAAAGATGACGGGGATTATAACAAAAGGCAACCGCA
Source organism: Bacteroidaceae bacterium (assembly GCA_024682395.1). Lineage (GTDB taxonomy): Bacteria > Bacteroidota > Bacteroidia > Bacteroidales > Bacteroidaceae > Colivivens. The sequence goes on along the minus strand of JAIKZH010000020.1, from coordinate 134,322 downwards.
TTGAAGGAATAACCGTCATAAAACAGATATGTAACGACGACCTTACATACAGCAATTCTGAAGAACAGGAAATAATCTGTCCAGTAGTAATTCTTGCCACAGGACATTCTGCAAGAGATGTATATAGATGGTTATACAAGAACAGCATTGAAATTGAAGCAAAAGATATCGCTGTTGGAGTGCGACTTGAACATCCGGCACATCTCATTGACCAGATTCAATACCACAGAAAAGAAGGTAAGGGAAAATATCTGCCAACAGCAGAATATTCGTTTGTAACCCAATGCAAAGGACGTGGTGTATATTCGTTCTGCATGTGTCCTGGAGGCACTGTGGTTCCTGCTGCCAGCGGACCAGAACAAATTGTTGTTAATGGTATGTCGGCAAGTTTGCGTAACTCACCATGGAGCAACAGTGGCATGGTGGTGCAACTCGGCATAAACGACATCGTAGCAGACGAAAAAACTCAGACAGCATTGTCTATGATGGAATTTCAGGAATGGCTTGAAAAACAATGTTGGATACAAGGCAATTTCCGTCAAACCGCACCAGCACAACGTATGGTGGACTTTGTTAATAAGAAATTATCATCATCACTACCTGAATCATCATACCAAGCAGGACTTATCACGTCACCTCTTCACTTCTGGATGCCAGAATTCATAACTTCGCGCCTACGTGAAGGATTCAAAACCTTTGGAAAAAGTAGTCACGGTTTCCTTACAAACGAAGCCGTAATGATAGGTGTGGAAACACGCACATCATCACCTGTACGTATAATCAGAGATTCTGAGACACTGCAACACATCCGCCTACAAGGACTCTTCCCTTGCGGTGAAGGAGCAGGATATGCAGGAGGAATTGTATCTGCCGGTATCGACGGAGAAAGATGTGCTGAAAAAGCGAAAGAATTCCTATCATCAATCTAACACACCACATATGTTTTTACATCATATGGCATATCAAACTAATCTATAAATTAATTTATTGTTTATCAAAGAACTATGCAATCATACTCGTCAATAATATCTAAAGAACTTGGCATTCCTGAAAATCAAGTTGCTGCCGTACTTAAATTACTGTCCGAAGGATGTACCATCCCTTTCATAAGCAGATACCGCAAGGAAGCCACTAGGTCTTTAAACGAGGTTCAAGTTGCCGACATAAGCGACAAGAACGATAAACTATGTGAGATAGAAAAACGTAAGCAGACTATTCTCTCAACAATAGAAGAACAAGGGAAACTTACTCCTGAACTGAAAAAACGTATTGAGAACTCGTGGAATAGCACTGAAATCGAAGATATCTATGCTCCATTTAAGCCTAAACGAAAAACCAGAGCTGAAGTAGCACGCCAACATGGCTTAGAACCGCTTGCTCTATTCATCATGAAACAATCATATGGCGACATAACAGCAAAAGCTAAGTCTTTTGTTGATAAATCTAAAGGGGTTGAAACTATTGAAGATGCCCTACAAGGAGCAATGGACATAATAGCAGAATCAATAAGCGAAGATGAACGTGCACGCAATACTATACGCAACAATTTCAATTATGATGCTGTGATATCATCACATGTCATAAAGGGCAAAGAAGAGGAAGGACAGAAATATCGTGATTATTTTGATTTCAGCGAACCTCTTAAGAGATGTGCATCACACCGATTATTGGCTATTCGCCGTGGTGAATCCGAAGGCATACTAAAGGTTCATATCAACGGAGACGACACACGATGCCTTCATCGTTTAACTCATTTATTTGTACATAATCAAAGTGAATCAGCACAATATGTTAACGAGGCTGTAAACGATTCATTCAAACGTTTACTCAAACCACAAATTGAAACTGAATATGCTGCTTCATCAAAAGAAAAAGCCGATCAGGAGGCTATCAAGATATTTGTTAAGAATCTAGAGCAATTATTGATGTCTCCACCTCTCGGACAAAAACGTGTTTTAGCAATCGACCCTGGCTTTAGAACTGGTTGCAAAGTGGTTTGCCTTGGCTCTGAAGGCAATCTTCTGCATAATGAGACAATATATCCTCATCCACCAAAGAGTGAACACATGAAGGCCAGTGCAAAAATATGGGCATTGGTTGAACAATACAAAATCGAAGCTATATCCATTGGCGACGGAACCGCAAGCAGAGAGACAGAGAAATTTATTCAAGATTTAGGGTTGTCCAATGATATACAAGTTTATACTGTAAGTGAGGACGGAGCTTCAATCTATTCTGCTTCAAAAACTGCACGTGAGGAATTTCCTGATTATGACATAACTGTACGTGGTGCAGTTTCAATCGGACGACGTCTTATGGACCCTCTAGCTGAACTTGTAAAAATCGACCCAAGTTCTATCGGTGTGGGACAATATCAAAAAGATGTAAACCAAACAGCACTAAAACACTCACTTGATCAGACTGTTGTAAAATGTGTAAATAATGTCGGTGTTAATCTTAACACTGCTAGCAAGCATCTCCTTACATATATATCGGGATTGGGACCAGGTATAGCACAGAATATTGTGGACTACAGAACAGACAACGGAGCGTTCAAGACAAGAAAAGAATTGCTTAAAGTGCCAAAATTAGGTCCTAAAGCATTTGAGCAATGTGCAGGTTTCCTTAGAATAGAAGACGGCAACCAACCACTTGACAATTCGGCTGTTCACCCCGAATCATATCCGATAGTAGAACAAATGGCAAAAGATTTGAACTGTTCAGTAAAAGAACTTATGTCCGACAAAGTTCTACGAAACAAGATAGACATAAAGAAATATGTAACTGAGACAGTTGGTATCCCTACCCTCACAGACATAATGAACGAGTTGGATAAACCGAGCCGAGATCCAAGAAAACAACTTAAAGCCTTTGAATTCGCAAAAGACATACATGAATTAGAGGATGTAAGTGTGGGCATGATTCTCCCTGGCAAAATATCTAACATAACAAATTTCGGATGCTTCGTTGATGTAGGAATACACACTAAAGGACTGGTACATATATCAGAACTTGCCAACAAATATGTAAAAGACCCTACAGAAATAGTTTCACTTCATCAGCAAGTAATGGTAAAAGTAATCGGAGTGGATCTCAAGCGTCAACGTCTTGCATTATCCATGAAGGCAGTAGAGAACTAAATAATCAAAAGCAGATTTATCAATATCTGTTGTATTAATTACAAATAATTATTATCTTTGCAAAACAAAATAATCGTATAAATAAAATGGAAGCAAACAACGAAAAACTCAAGGCATTGCAAGCTGCAATGGCTAAAATAGAAAAGGATTACGGCAAGGGTTCCATCATGAAGATGGGAGACGAAAATATTGAAAAAGTTGACGTTATCTCTACTGGTTCACTTGGTTTGAATGCAGCATTAGGTGTTGGTGGTTATCCTAAGGGACGTATCATTGAAATATATGGTCCTGAATCATCTGGTAAAACCACATTGGCGATTCATGCAATTGCTGAATGCCAGAAAGAAGGTGGAATCGCAGCTTTTATCGATGCAGAACATGCCTTCGACCGTTTTTATGCACAAAACCTTGGTGTTGACATCAATAATCTGTTGATTTCACAACCTGACAACGGAGAACAAGCCCTTGAAATCGCAGATCAACTGATACGTTCTGCTGCTGTTGACATTGTTGTAATCGACTCTGTTGCAGCCCTCACTCCTAAAGCCGAGATAGAAGGCGATATGGGCGACAACCGTGTTGGTCTTCAAGCACGTTTGATGAGCCAAGCATTACGTAAGCTCACAGCAACAATCAACAGAACAAATACGACATGTATTTTCATCAACCAATTACGCGAGAAGATCGGTGTAATGTTTGGTAACCCAGAAACTACAACTGGTGGAAACGCACTTAAATTCTATGCTTCAGTCAGAATCGATATCCGTCGTAAGGAAACTCTTAAAAATGGTGACGAGGCAATCGGTAATACTGTTAAAGTGAAGATTGTAAAGAACAAAGTTGCTCCTCCATTCCGCAAATGCGAATTTGACATCATGTTTGGTAGCGGTATCTCAAGAACTGGTGAAATCGTTGACTTAGGTGTTGAACTACAAATCATCAAGAAGAGCGGAAGTTGGTTCAGTTACGAAGACAGCAAATTGGCACAAGGTAGAGAAGCAACCAAGAAACTTATGGAAGACAATCCTGAGTTAGCTGCTAAGATTGAAGCACAAATTATGGAACGAATTGCAAACAAACAAATCGACACAGTAGAAAGTTAACCAATCGGAAGATTTATCTAAATCTATAATAAACGAGTAGGAACTAAACATTTATTGTAATTGTTTAGCTCCTACTTTTTTATCTTTAAAGTCGAACAATCCTTTGATATTGTTTCAAGTGATTATCAAATTATTATTGGTACACTAAATAACCATGAAACAATTCATTCGAATATCTTTTTCAAGTCAACAAGAACAACAGACGGATTATTATTTAGTGCTTCCATATTCTCTACATTAACATAACCTACACAATAAAGAATATCGTCATCTGTAAGTACTTGAGCATTGAAATGATAAGGATTTTTCATTAAATCATCATTTGTAAGTTTTATACATCTCTGTTTATTACTCTTCTTTTCTATTATCCAATGATACATATTTACTGATTCACCAGAAGAAACATTCTCATGTAAAAGCATATAAATATATTGTTTATTCTCCATGAATTTTCTAATCATCATATAATTTTTGCTATTAAGATCAGCTGAGACTTGATTCATATCACTGGAATAAATTGATTGAGGTAAATCTAAGCCAGAGAAGTTCACTTGATAAGCAAGCCTAATCGTATCACCATTCATATGATAAATGTCATGAGAAAATAAATCTCGGAATGTATTGATAGTACCTTTTCCAAAATTATCTTCTATGACTGATATCTTAAAATCATTCTTAAGATACGACGCAACCACTTCACCCTTTTCATTCAATTTATACAATAAATTGTCTGTTATATGCCCTGTTCCAGCCCAATAACAAGAATTATCATAAACAAATGAAGTAGCCGAAAGCGACAATGAAATTTTTTCTTTAATATTACCTTCATAATCAAACCTATGTATATAATTAGGAGATAATACTTCGATTATTTTTTTGTCTTTATTCAGAGTTACATCTGTAACCTCTGTATATTCACCCTTGCCATGTCCTAAACGACCTATACTATTAATATATTTTCCATCTCTATCAAATCTTAAAACACCTGTTTTATCGAACAAAAATAAATCTTTATTATCAATCAACAAACTTGTTTCATTATTAGACAATAAAGAACCCGAAGTAGATTCTAATACAATCTCTCTTTGAATATTCCATTTGGACGAATTAACATCTACACATTCATCTGCATTAAATGTTAACTTTTTAGCCATATACTCCTGATCTATCATAGTACATGAAACACTGCATAACACTGCAAAAAGGCATAAAACTGATATTTTTTTCATACGTTTAATTGTTTGATTAAGCTTAGGGTTACAGACTTATGGTAAAGAATGTTTTATTTTATTCTATTCCATAAAGACTTGTCGATTACGCTTAGAAAGCAAATCAACGCAAAGGTAAAACAAAAAAAATGACTTCCCAATTTTTTAACAGAAAATTTCAAAAAACCAGAATATTCTTTTACTATTTCCAAATATGTAGCATACTATTACTAATTCAATGTATTTTATGGTTCATCCTTTTAGATTCACGTTATTAGGGGCATTAGGGAGATGCACCAGTTAGATAGTGCTAATACCAAGCATTCCAAAATAATGCGGAGGCATCACTATATCTGATGACCATCCGCATTGTTAATTATTATTCTCTTGTCCGTTATTACTATCTTAGTGAGATTGTATTCTATACGTAAAATAACTGGAGGTATTACTCAAATATTTATTTTTTACAATATTCAATGATTCTTATTTCGCTGTTCCTTTAACTAACATCGTTTTTATCGAATCCACATCATTACATCTGAAAGTAATCTCGCCCAAGAATCGTCCTTGCATTGACGGAGTTATTCTCACTTTTATCGTCGCTGTATCTCCAGAAGATATCAAATTCTTATTACTTGTGGCACGTAAACCGCTTGATGACACACAGATATCGTACAATCCCATGACGTTCGGACCATTGTTGACAACACGAAAAAAACAAATCGTAGGCTTTGACTTTGGTATTTCACCAAGTTCCTTCACGCTATCCAACAGACACACAGTGGTTTTCTCACCTGTATATCTTATCTTGGAGGATTTCTCAACGTGTCTCTTGAACATATCGTATATTTTATCGTTAAGAAGTGGATTCCCTATTACAACAACTCTACCTTCCTTATCCAATAAAAAGGTTCTGAAAATATCACTCTCAGGAAAGTCATTCTTCTTCAACAAAGAATCCCCTTTATCAATCACATAAGGAAGATTATAATTGTTTATATTTATATCATTCTCGAGGTTTTTACTTGCACCAGGCGACATGATCAGCAGGCTGTTAATATGATTATCTGAATACATAGACATCTCATTTACAAGACGCTGCCAACCGCCAAAACGGCAAGACATACACACGGTTGAGTCAACATATGCAACAATGGTATAGTCTATACACAACGAGTCATTAGCATTCATCGCCTTTCTTGCTGCATCGTTCAGTATAAGTTTCTTACCTATCCATTCGTTCATCAACGCATGAAGCTTGTAATCTGAATTGCACGAAAATAAAGACATACATAGCAACATCAAACAAACTATCTTTTTCATTTCAAATGATATTTTAACACAGCTATATTATCATTCATTGTAGAATCTGCATTATATTTGTTTATCTCGGTAACCTTGCCAGGGAAGGCATTCATTAAAACATCTGCACCTTCTGATTCTACTGCAATATATAATATGTTATCATAAACACAAGAATGGGGATAGAATTGAAATTCATCATTCTCATTACCTAATGGCAATCGTCTCGCTGTATTCATCTTTGTATCAACGATTAACAAATATGCATCTGTTATCATCTCTTTTGAATCAACTAGAATAAAGTATTTGCCTTTATCATATGATATCCTCATAGGCGAACGTTTGTAGTTTTTAGACAAATATTCATTAATTTTTACAGGATTTGTCTCTTTCTGTATGGGTTTCAAATCTTCCTCTGTATAAAATTCATCACCATAATTAAAGGAGATAAATCGTCGAAGTTCAAGATTATCCTTATCGAACTTATATACATTTTTTGAATAACAAGGGGGAATAAATATTATTTCATCATCTGCATAATTCTGAAAAGAAAAAGCTTGATTCAAAAACTTACCCATAACATCCTTATCATAGTTTATTGTCTTTACAATCTCTTGTTTTTCTGAATCAAATATAAACAAAGTGTTTACTGCCTGACTTAGATTATCTTTAGGTGTTATTAAAACATGAAGGTGTTCTGATAAATCATAAATCTCATCAAAAAAGAGTGGTTTATTATTATTCGATGTTTTTTGGTATTCTGTAGGAAGAGGTACAGACTTAATATATTTAAAATTTATGTCATAGAACATTAGATCAGTAGGTGTAATAATCTCTATATTATTTGAATATGGATTATAGCTTCCACCCATTGAAATTACGAATTCTCCGTGTCCTTTTCCATAAACAGATTTTGAGGAAGATATAAAATGACCTTTTTTATCAAAGACATAAACTTTTCTTTGATTATCTATAAACACATATTTATCGTCACATGGTTGCACGGAATTTGCATTCGGCACCATTGATTTTACTCCTGCATCCATATGCACCACTTCCAATTCCGAGAACACATCACTTAAACACACTTGCTCGGTGTTGGAGATATCTATTTCTTTTGCATCACCAACTATCTCGCTGCTATTATTTGCACAAGAACCTAATATCAGTCCTATTAACGATAATAAACGACAAAATACTTTCCACATATTTATTTAATTTAAGGAGGACATGTTAATATAATTACATGTCCTCAATGTTAAGACATATTTATTCTACACCATAACAAAAATCAGATTGATAACCAGAAAAACTGCAGCACTTGCCCCACTTTCTCCATACCCAACTCCAAGATGGATACGAATTACGTTTCCAACAACGTCCTTCGTCTTGGTCACATATAACTGTGTATTCTGGAAGCTCATATGAAAATGCTTCTATATTCTCAAGGCGTAGTTGATTATTATCAACCCCATTATAAGTACTATAAGTCTTGTAGCCACCATATCCAGCAGCCATTACTGCGACAGCAAACATAGCTGTCTTAAAGATTGTTTTCATTTTAAAATAGATTTTTAGTAAAAAGACGTCTTTCAATAATTGTTATTCCTACTCGATAAAGCTTTTCGGATTCCGCTCCTTTACACTGTAAGGTCAGCAATCATCTTATCTGCAGTTGATGATTGATATAGATTTGATCAAGGTCTATATTCTTTTTAATTATTATTTTTAGTGATTTGTTTTGTTTTCATAACTAAATAGGTATATATTGTATTTCTGGTAAAAATAACTGTAAAGACAATAATAAAACCATTAGGCATAGGCTATTAGGTATTATCAAAATGTCTGATTGTCTGACTAAAAGGAGATTTTTTCCTTATAAAGAAAGACTTATGATTGATTCCGCACACAGAACCGCCACAAAGATATATATATATATATATGTGCAAAATTTTTCTAAAAAATATTAACTTATAACTTCTTATTAGAAAGAAACATAAAGGTTTTGCAATATAGAGTTTACAATCATCGCATAAAAACAACGATGAGGACATGTTAAGACATATCCTCATCGTCAATATATGTATGTAAATACAATTAGTTATTTTCAGGACGAAGTTTACGAACTACTTCAGCTGTACGCCACATTTCGCTATCGTGAAGAGCCTTGAGTTCTGCCTCAAGTTTAACACGATAATCTGGTTGGCTGTTAGAGTCGATGCTGATTTGAGCTTCGTTTCCAGACTTAACACTTGCATACAATTTTTCTACAACTGGCTTGATTGCATCATGGAATGGGCCCATCCAGTCAAGAGCACCACGCTGAGCTGTTGTTGAACAGTTAGCATACATCCAGTCCATACCTTTTGCAGCAAAGAGAGGCATAAGTGACTGAGTAAGTTCTTCTACTGTTTCGTTGAATGCTTCAGATGGAGTGTGACCATTCTCACGGAGTACTTCGTATTGAGCAAGAAGCAATCCCTGAATAGCACCCATCAATGAACCACGTTCACCTGTTAAGTCAGATGTTGCTTCACGGATGAATGTTGTTTCAAACATATATCCTGAACCAATACCGATACCGAGAGCAAGTGTACGCTGAAGAGCCTTACCTGTAGCATCCTGATAAACAGCATATGATGAGTTCAAACCACGACCTTCAAGGAACATAGTACGGAGAGATGTACCAGAACCCTTTGGTGCAACCATGATTACGTCAATATCCTTAGCAGGAACACATCCTGTGCGATCGTTCCATGTAATTGCAAAACCATGTGAGAAATACAATGCCTTACCTGGAGTAAGATATTTCTTCAAAGTTGGCCATACAGAAATAACTGCAGCATCAGAAAGAAGACACATAACGATTGTACCTTTCTCTGCAGCTTCTTCAATAGAGAAGAGAGTCTCACCTGGAACCCAACCGTCAGCCTTAGCCTTTTCGTATGTCTTACCTTGACGTTGACCAACGATTACATTGAAACCATTATCGCGAAGGTTACATGCCTGACCAGGACCTTGAACTCCATAGCCAATAACTGCGATTGTTTCATCTTTCAATACTTCACGAGCTTTCTCTAAAGGAAACTCTTCGCGTGTCATAACTTCTTCAATGACACCGCCAAAATTCATTTTTGCCATAATGTTTTATTTAAAAAACTTAATATTATTATTTATTTATTCTTTCTGATTCACGTTTGGCAAGATAATTGTCCAATTTCTCTTCCGTACCCTTAGTAATACAGATTCTACCTGTTCTAACAAACTGCAGAACCGCACCTAAGTCATTCAATTTATTATATAGAGACAAGACGTCCTCAGTACGACCTGTCTTCTCTAAGGTTGCATACACAGGATTCACCTCAACGAAACTACCTCCATGTATTCGGGCAATCTTTGATATCTCAGGATTTTCCAACAAAACAGGAGTTGAAATCTTAAGAAGAGCAGCCTCGAGGATAAACAACTGGTCGTCAGTATAATATGTTGCTTGAAGCACATCTATTCGTTTCTCCATCTGTTTTGTAAGCATCTTTGCCATTTCCTCGGTGCATACACATGTTATTGTGTATTTATGAACACCAGGAGTTGAAGATGCACATACATTAAGAGTTTCTATATTAACCTGACGGCGAGTAAATACTGCAGAAATCTGAGAAAGAAGTCCTGGAGTGTTTTCAGAATACACCTGTATGGTGAAAAGGCTTCCACATGTTGAGACATCCTTTTCACTCTTATTATTACATCTTCCGCATTTATCACAATCACTATTTATCATGACTAACAACCTTTATCGTTATTAAATTCTAAAAGCATCTCATCAATATTTGCTCCAGGAGGGGTCATTGGGAATACATTGTCTTCTTCCATAACAGCACATTGAAGTAGATATGGGCCATCAGTGGTAAGCATCTTATTGATAGCTGCATCTATATCTTCTCTCTTAGTAACTGTCTGACAAGGAATATCGTATCCTTTTGCAATCAACTCATAGTCAGGATTTACCATTGGAGTAAAACTATATCTGTGATTGAAGAACATTTCTTGCCATTGACGTACATTACCAAGATAATTATTATTCATCAACACTATCTTCACTGGAATTCTATGTTCCATGATAGTACCAAGTTCTTGGATAGTCATCTGGAATCCGCCATCACCCACAAACAGACAAACTGTTCGGTCGGATGCTCCGAATGCTGCTCCCATAGCTGCAGGCAGACCAAATCCCATGGTTCCACATCCGCCTGAAGTTACTACACTTCTTGGTTTTGTGAATTTAAAGTATCTGCAAGCAAACATCTGGTTCTGACCTACATCGGTTACCATTATTGCAGAGTTCTTTGTAGCTTCACTAACCTTGCGAACGATCTCGCCCATACGCAATGGTCCTTCTTTTGGATTAATTGCGTTATCTATTACAGAATCGAACTCTTTCTTCTCATACTGTTCGAATCCGGCAATCCAATCTGCATGGTTAGCAGGTGAAACTTGTTCTGTAATGAGTTTCAATGTCTTTTTACAATCACCAAGTACAGCTACATCAACTTTAACATTCTTGTTAAATTCAGATGGATCGATATCCAAATGTATAATCTTTGCCTGACGTGCATATTTTTGAAGGTTTCCTGTCACACGGTCATCAAATCGCATACCCACAGCGATAAGCACATCACACTTGTTTGTCATTACATTAGGGCCTAAATTTCCATGCATTCCCAATCGTCCTTTATTGAGAGGATGATCAGAAGAAAGAGCTGACATTCCTAAGAATGTGCAACCTGCAGGAGCATTTATCTTTTCTATGAATTGTAGAAGTTCATTGCCTGCATTACCAAGTTCAACACCTTGACCAACAAGCACAAAAGGACGTTTTGCACTATTTATCAGTTTTACAGCCTGACAGATAGCTTCCTCTGTTGGATGTGGATCTGGAGTATAACTACGGATGAAATCTACATTCTCTGTTTTATAATCAACCTTTGCCACCTGAGCATTCTTTGCGAAGTCTAACACAACTGGACCTGGACGACCGCTTTTTGCAATGAAGAAAGCACGGCTGACAGCCCAAGCTACATCCTCAGGACGACGTATCTGGTAACTCCATTTTGTGATAGGGCTGGTTACATTCACCAAATCGACCTCCTGAAAAGCATCTGTTCCCAACAAAGAAGTACCTACCTGACCACATATTACAACCAAAGGAGTACTATCAATCATAGCATCAGCGATACCTGTAATTGTATTTGTGGCACCTGGTCCACTTGTTACAAGCACACATCCTACTTCGCCTGAAACACGAGCATAACCTTGTGCTGCATGTACAGCACCTTGCTCATGGCGAACCAATATATGATTAAGAGTTTGTTTATGATCAAATAATGCATCATATACAGGCATTATGCTTCCACCTGGATATCCAAAAAGGGTTTTTACACCTTCATGTTCAAGTGAACGCATCAAAGCTTCTGCACCTGTTATATTTTCTGCCATCTTTTTATAGTATTTCTATAAATTATGAATATTCTTTTTTCTTACTTACTGACAAAAAATCAATCTATGATTCTAACACCACCCTTATCAGCACTACTTACACTCTGAGCATATGCACGAAGTGATTTGCTTACAACTCTTTGACGTTTCAATGGTTGCATTGGACGTGCTGCAAGTTCTTCATCACTAAGTTTTACGTTAATTGAACGGTTTGGTATATCTATCTCGATAATGTCACCATCAACGATCTTACCGATATTACCGCCGTTTGCTGCTTCAGGACTGATATGACCGATACTCAAGCCACTTGTTCCTCCAGAGAAACGGCCGTCTGTTATCAGTGCACATTCTTTACCTAAATGCATTGATTTTATGTATGATGTAGGATAAAGCATTTCCTGCATACCAGGACCTCCTTTTGGACCTTCATGAGTGATTACAACTACATCACCTGATTTAACCTTGCCACCAAGGATTCCTTCACATGCATCTTCTTGTGAGTCAAAGACCACTGCAGGACCTGAGAATTTCCAAATACTCTCATCCACACCGGCTGTTTTAACTACACAACCATCGAGAGCGATATTACCAAAAAGAATTGCCATACCACCATCTTTGGTATATGCATGTTCTATATCGCGAATACATCCGTTTTCACGGTCGGTATCCAATGTTTCATAATTTGTATTCTGAGCACCTAATTTATTGCAGAACACGCCTGCTGGTGCAGATGAATAAATACGTTTAGCTTCAGGATCTACATTTGTCTTTAAAATGCTGTATTTTTCAATATCCTCAGCTAAAGTGGCACCATTTACACGTTTAACTGATGTATCAATAAGTCCACCTTTTGCCAATTCACCCAAGAGATTCAACATACCTCCTGCACGACCACATTCTTGAACGCTATATTTCTGAGAATTAGGAGCAAGTTTACATAAGAAAGGTGTCTTACGTGACAATGAATCGATATCTGACATTGTAAAATCAACTTCTGCTTCCTGAGCAACAGCCAATAAGTGAAGAACGGTATTTGTTGATGCACCCATTGCAATATCAAGAGTCATGGCATTAAGGAAAGCCTGACGTGTTGCAATGCTACGTGGTAATACACTTTCATCACCATCTTCATAATATGCAAAAGCATTCTTTACAATCTGACGAGCAGCAGCCTTCATCAATTCAACACGGTTTACGTGGGTTGCCAATATTGTTCCGTTACCTGGAAGACTAAGTCCGATTGCCTCTGTAAGATTATTCATAGAATTGGCTGTGAACATACCAGAGCAACAACCGCATCCTGGGCATGCACGATTCTCAACTTCTGCCAATTCTTCATCTCCAACTGTTGGATCTGCACCTTTTATCATGGCTGCAATAAGGTCGAGATTTTCACCCTTATATTTACCAGCCTCCATAGGGCCACCAGAGACGAATACTGTAGGGATATTTAGGCGCATACTTGCCATCAACATACCTGGAGTAATCTTATCACAGTTACTAATACAAATCATTGCATCAGCCTTGTGAGCATTTACCATGTATTCCACAGAGTCAGCAATGATATCTCTTGAAGGTAGAGAATAAAGCATTCCGTCATGACCCATTGCAATACCATCATCAATAGCAATGGTATTGAATTCTGCCGCATAACATCCAAGACTTTCTATTTCTGCCTTAACTATTTGACCAGCTTCGTGTAGATGTGTGTGTCCTGGCACAAACTGTGTAAACGAATTGACTATTGCAATAATTGGTTTACCAAATTGTTCGCGTTTCATTCCGTTGGCTACCCATAGAGCACGTGCTCCAGCCATTCTTCTTCCCTCAGTGCAAACTGCACTACGTAACTGATGCTTCATATATTATGTATAATATTTGTATCGCTAATGATTATAACTTGTTTTTAAATACGTGACATTAACATATAAGGTAGATTTGTTGAAGCCTACCATGAAATAACACGATGAAAAGTAAGCAAAATTACTACATTCCACCGAATATACCAATCTTTTTAATATAAATTCACCAAAACGCTTTACTTTTTATCAAATAACCACTCTTTTGCATAGACCACTAAGCAACTCGAGTGTTTATCAAACATCGTAAAAACAAATGATTTAATTATAAGCGATTATTTGCGTCTGGAAAAACCACTGATGGTATAAACATTTTTGCTTCTTCAAAGTCCATTAGTGCATATGATATAATAATACAGACATCACCGACCTGTACCTTACGTGCTGCTGCACCATTAAGACAAACGCAACCAGAGCCACGTTCACCCTTTATCACATATGTTTCGAATCGCTCACCATTATTATTGTCAACAATCTGCACTTTTTCCCCTGCAATCAAATTAGCAGCATCCATCAAATCTTCATCAATGGTTATGCTGCCCATATAATTTAGGTTTGCTTCTGTTACATGTGCACAATGTATTTTAGACTTTAATACTTCTATTTGCATTATTCTTTATACTTTATATTATCTATAAGTCTAACTGGAATTGCTCCACAAAATACAGTGATGCAGCCTACTATATAATTGCTTTCATCCCATGAATCAAGACTACGCAATGATTTTCCATCCACAATTTCATAATACTGGACTTCTAATCCATCGACTGCATTAATTTGTCTTACAACCCATTCGCGGGTTTCTGACAATGTGTGAGTCTTTGCATATTCAACACTCGCAAAAAGATTTTTTGAAATATTCACAGCCAATTTACGTTCTTCTGCGCTTAGCAAAGCATTTCTACTTGAAAGAGCCAATCCATCGTCTTCACGTATAATCGGACATGCACAGATCTGCAAATTGAATTTCTGATCCTCAACCATTCTGCGTATCACAGCTATCTGTTGAAAATCTTTTTCGCCAAAATATGCACGTGTTGGCTCAACATACATAAACAACTTGCTAACTATCTGACACACACCATTGAAATGACCTGGTCGGAAACTACCTTCCATAACCTCATCGGTTGGAGGATAGCTGAAAGAACGAGTATCTGGTTCTGGATAAACTTCTTCCACTGAGGGTGCAAATATTATAAGTACAGAATTCTCACTAACTAATGATTTCAACAATTCGCAATCCTTCTCCAATGTGCGAGGATATTTCTCTAAATCGTTTTTATCATTGAATTGTGTTGGATTCACAAATATACTTACAACTGTTACATCGTTTTCATTGAGGCTACGACTTACTAAAGAAGCATGACCACAATGCAATGCACCCATTGTTGGCACTAAGCCGATTGTTTTTCCGTTATCACGGTAAGCTTGGAGTTCTTGCTTCAAGTTTTGAATTGAATTTACAATTTTCATTGTTTTGTATATTCAAAATTGCTGCAAACAATTTTATACTCTTAGATCAACTATTTTTATTTCTTTTCTTTCAACAAATCACGTATTTCTGTAAGGAGTTGTTCTTCCTTGCTTGGTTCAGCTGCTGCTTCTTCTGCTGCATCGTCCTTCTTCTTCTTCAAACTCTTAAGTTTGGTGATAAGTTTTATCATAAGGAAAATTACAAATGCAATGAATAAGAAGTCAATACAGTTTTGGATAAATGCACCAAAGTTTACTGCAATTTCTTCTACCGCTGGAACTACCACTTCGCCTGCATCGTCTAATTTTTCCTTAACACCTGGACGTAAGACCCATTTCATTGAGTCTGCGTTTGCGCCACTAAGAAGATAATCGAGCGGAGGCATGATTAAATCACCTACGATTGAAGTAACAATCTTACCAAATGCACCACCGATGATAACACCGACAGCCATATCCATTACGTTGCCACGAAGAGCAAATTCTTTAAAGTCTTCAAAAAATTTTTTCATATGCTTTATTTTTTATGTAATTCTAATTAATAACAATCTTTTATACTATTCATGTAATGAAAACAGGAAATGATAAAACATACTCCTGCAAATTCAGTGCGAAATTACAACATTTTAATGTATTAGCAAAATTTTCAGCTCTTTTTCGCCTAATTACATGGTTTTTACACTATTTTGACCCCAAGAATAAGAACAACATTGACAAAAGAACAAGTAACAAATCGAAAGCTTTAGCTTTCAGGTTCTTCTCTTTAAACATCAATGCACCGAAAAGGAATGAAACGATAACACTACCTCTACGAATCATACTCACAATACTAATCATCGCATCTTCTTGACTTAAAGCATAAAAATACACAAAATCGGCAATCGACAATGCAATTGAAATCAGAGGAATACACCATGACCAATGATATGGGGTTGATTTCTTACGATTGGGATACCACAGAAATATAAGTACCAACAGCATCATACCAACTTGGTAAATATTAAACCATGACTGCACTGCCATTTTATCAAGCCCTACCCCGTCCGGACTTAAAAGATATCTGTCGTATAACCCACTCAAGGCTCCAAATACATTGGCAAGCATCACAAAAACAATCCATTTGTTATGCTTAAAATCTACTCCTTCTTTCTTGCCGCTACGACTCATCAGATAAAACGACAGAATAGCTATAGAAACGCCGATCCACTGCCACACATTCAAACTCTCGCCCATAAGTGTCAATGCTCCGATTAACACCATAACTGGACGTGTCGCATTGATAGGACCGACTATAGTCAATGGCAGGTTTTTTATTCCAAGATAACCGAAAATCCATGATGTCAGTACTATAAACGATTTCAATAAGATATATTTATGTCCGTCCCATCCGTACGAATGTGTATAGAACAAGGAATCGTCACTAATCAATCCATTTGACGAACCAATTATGAACGGAAGAAATATCAAACTGGAAATAGTCACATTAAGAAGAAGTACAGGAATTACCGCATTACCTCTCAACGCTCGTTTTTTGAACACATCATAGAAACCGAGAAAGAATGCAGACATAAACGCTAAAAACAACCACATACCAATTTAAAATTAGAAAAGAGTGTCAATTATTATATTCTAAAAACAATTTATTACTATCAGTTTAGTCAACTTCGTTATTGAGCATATCACATCATAAAATAATCTGCCAGACGGCATTTATAACGAGTCTGTCGGTCATCTTTGACGAGAATGCATGGACATAGTCAAAATTAACTCCTGCAGCATATTTTTCCTTATTGATAAGGTTCAATGAACCGCCAATACCACATTCTGCGCAACATTCATTTTTTGCTGCTTGTTTTGTCGTAAACAGCAACCTTGTTCCAGCAAAAGCGCGACAGCCAAAACGAGTATCAGGAGCAAGTAGCCATGAATATTTTGTTCCTAAATCGAAATGAGCCATATCTATATTATAACCTACTGAGGGTTCGTTTTCATCATATCCTTGAGTTGTAGCATAACGCCCCATTCCCTCAATTGCGAGATGTGAGTCAAAGAAATATGAATACTCCATACCTGCAGTAATGGTTGTTCCGTAAAAATCTGTCCCATCATGATTACTGCCCGACTCAATTCCAGAAACCAAACTCAATGATGTTGGCTGCATATTATATTTTAGAACTCGTTGCATATCAGCCATTGTCAATTTGGGCTTGTTCACACCTTTCTTACCCATCATCTTGTCAACTAAAAAATACGAAAGGTTGGTTGCAACTGTTCCTATACCAGCACCCACATATATATCTTTTACCCAATGGTCGTTATTATGTAAACGCATAATTTCGGTCATCGTTGCTGCCGAATAGGCTCCAACACTGATAAATGGACTGACATGACCATATTCTCGATGTAATATAGTAGCACATGAGAACGCCACAGCACTATGACGTGAAGGCATTCCATGGATTCCGCTTTTATTAGGTCGTGGTTCCTCTACACTACGTTTCCATATAGAACTTACACCTACCGAAAGTCCTAATGCCAACGAATTGGCCGCTATCATACGTTTTGTAGTACTTCGTGATTCTACCCCAAGCATTTTGAGTCCCCATGTAGCTGCAAGCGGAGAAAAAGCTAATCCGTAATCGATATAACTATTTCCACGTTGAGGCCATGTGGTTTCATTTTGATAAAATCCCTTACGTCGCCACGAATCTATACTTCCTCGCAACAATTCTCCGACACCGTCAAGATGAAAACTCATCTCATGTTTTAACATTCCCTTTTCAAATTCGTCCCACACATCTCGGACTTTCTGCTCTTTCTCGGCTTGCACCATCAAAGATTCAATTTCTGCCATATATGTTGAATCGTACACTACAACAGAATTATCCTGAGAATGACAAGGTTGCAGAAAAAAAATGAGTCCGACAACTGGCATCAAAATTTTCTTCAAAGATAATGTTTCTTCAAATATATCTTTCATTGCATTCACAATCTTAACAATCATTATTCGGCTGCAAAGTTACGAAAATCTGTTCAGTTTACGTTCTAATTAATAAAAATAATAAATAAAGGATTGTATTTTGTGAATTATTTATTAACTTTGCACCTAAGTATGTTTATAAAAAATAACAGCACGATGCGACAAACAATACTCATCAAAACTAAAAAAAATCATTTATCATCATACGCAAAACAATCACTCAAATTAAAAGTATTATTATTACTAATGATACTTCCATGTATGAATACTTTTGCACAATCAACAAATATGCATACAGTATTCTCAAACATGAAGGATGAGATTTTGCCTATACTTACAAAGAACTCCCGACTTGATTTAATTGACTATATTGATAATAACATGCAAGCAAAAGTCAGAAATCGCTTGGATGGATTCACTACAATGGAAACGTTAACTGACAATTATTGCAGAATCAAGTTGGCTGAAAACAGCAGTATGGAGATAAAGTTGTTAAAAAGAGAGAATAACGACACTATTATCAGCATTATAAGATCTGCTAAAATTGATGCATGGGACAGCTACATAAAGTTCTATAGCCTGAATTGGGAAGAACTTTCTTCAAACGATTTTTTCTCTCTGCCAGCTGTTGAAACATTCATTCAAAAAACTGACGACATGAATGATACTGATTATCAGAATATACTCAATAAAGCAGACATACCTTATTATTATATGGAATTTAATAAGGATTCAGATGACTTGACCATCACATATGAATCATCAGCTATAAAAAATATAGATTACGACACTGAATTAAAACCATATATCAATAAAAGTATAACTTTACATTGGAATGGAAGAAATTTTGAATAAATATGCTTATAAAAAACTAATCAAATAAAAAAAAATTAAACTTATGTCACAGAATCAATCTACGCAACAAAAACTTATGACAAACTGGAGATGGTGGCTTTGCTCATTACTCTTTGTTGCAACTACAATTAATTATCTAGACCGCCAAGTGCTGTCACTCACTTGGAAAGACTTCATAGCCTTAGATTTTCATTGGACAGACGAGGACTACGGCAACATCACCGCTACATTCTCTATCTTCTATGCGTTTGTATCGCTGTTCGCTGGTAAATTTATCGACTGGATGGGAACTAAGAAAGGCTATATATGGGCTATCATCATTTGGTCTTTAGGTGCATGTCTTCATGCTGCTTGTGGATGGGCAACTATGAAATTTGTGGGTATCGACAACGTTGAGTCATTGCGTAATGTCGCAAAAGGCTCTGAAATAGCACTCACAATATCTACAATAAGTGTATGGCTCTTCCTTGCTTGTCGTATAATCCTTGCAACTGGTGAATCTGGAAACTTCCCTGCAGCAATCAAGGTCACTGCTGAATACTTCCCAAAGAAAGACCGTGCATATGCTACATCTATATTCAATGCAGGTGCTTCTGTAGGTGCATTAGTAGCTCCACTATCAATTCCGTTGTTAGCTAAGCACATGGGGTGGGAGATGGCATTTATCATAATCGGTACACTCGGATTCATTTGGGCTGGTGCATGGCTTTTCTTATACTCTGCCCCATCTGAAAGTAAATTTGTGAACAAGGCCGAACTCGAATATATCGAATCTGATAAAGTTTCTGAAAAAGAAGAAACAATCGCTGAAGAAACAGCCAACGACGGTCCTAAATTTTCAATTATCGACTGCTTCAAATATCGTCAGACTTGGGCATTTATAGTAGGTAAATTCCTGACAGATGGTGTATGGTGGTTTTTCTTATTCTGGGCTCCAGCATATTTCTCAGAGCTCGGTTTCCCTTCATCATCAACAACAGGACAAATCCTCATCTTCGTGCTATACCTCATTGTCACTTTAGTTTCAATTCTTGGTGGTTATCTTCCAAAAATATTTGTTGAGAAAAAAGGCATGCACCCATATCCTGGTCGTATGTTGGCAATGTTAATATTTGCATTCTTACCTATATTTGCGATGTTTGCACAACCATTAGCAAGCGTTTCTGTATGGTGGCCATGTATTATCATCGGTGTTGCCGGAGCTGGACACCAGGCTTGGTCTGCAAACCTCTACTCTACTATTGGCGATATGTTCCCTAAATCTGCTATTGCCACTATTACTGGTATTGGTACTATGTTTGGAGGTCTATGTTCGTTTGCTATCAATAAATTCTCTGGTATGTTATTCGATTATGCCGGCGGACAAGGTGATGCATTTGTATTCATGGGTGTTACTGGCAAACCTGCCGCATACATGATTGTATTCTGTTATTGCGCTGTTGCTTATTTGATAGCTTGGTGCATAATGAAGATTTTGGTACCTAAATATAAACCAATCAACGTTTAACAAATAATTGCTTTAAATCTTTTAGGTGTGTCTATTCTATGGCACACCTAAATTTATTATTCATCAACTAAAAAATAAAAAATATACAATGGCCGCAATATTACCATACATGGATGTACAAAAATTGGAAAAACGTATCGGAGATAGAATACTTTTCCATGATATTTCGTTTACTATCAACGAACGTGAACATGTAGGACTTATTGCAAAAAACGGTACTGGGAAATCAACGTTGCTTTCCATCCTTGCAGGCGAAGAAGGATACGACGGAGGAAATATCATCTTCAAAAAAGACTTGAAAATCGGTTATTTAGAACAAAAACCTTCATTCAAGGAAAATAGTACCATTCTACAAGCCATTGGGTTCTCAGAACAGACTACACAAGACGACGAACTACTAATCAAAGCGAAACAGATTCTCACTCAGTTAAAAATAACTGATTTACAACAGAAAATAAATCAACTGAGTGGCGGACAAACCAAACGAATTGCATTGGCAAAAGTATTGATTCAAGAGCCTGAACTCTTGATATTAGACGAACCTACCAACCATCTTGATCTTGAAATGATTGAATGGTTAGAAAACTACTTATGCAAAACAACCATGGCGATTTTAATGGTTACGCACGACCGCTATTTTCTGGATAGAATCTGCTCTTCTATTATCGAGATGGACGATTCGCGTATTTACACCTACAAAGGTAATTATAATTATTATCTTGAAAAACGCCAAGAACGAATTGAGAACCTTACAAACGAAATAACACGTGCCAACAACCTATATCGCACAGAACTCGAATGGATGCGACGAATGCCACAAGCACGCGGCCATAAAGCAAAATATCGAGAAGATGCTTTTTATGAATTAGAATCAATCGCTAAACAACGTATCAATGAGCGGAATGTACGTTTAGAAATGAGCGGAGGCTACATAGGCAACAAGATATTCGTTGCTCATGATGTTTCAAAATCGTACGGAAATAAAGTCATCTTAAAGAATTTCAATTACACATTCTCAAGATACGAAAAATTGGGTATTGTTGGAAATAACGGAGCTGGAAAATCTACATTCATTAAAACATTATTGGGATTAGAACCTCTTGATGAAGGACATTTCGACATTGGCGAAACAATCAGATTCGGATATTATTCACAAGACGGATTACATTTCAATCAACAGCAGAAAGTAATTGATGCTGTACGAGACATTGCAGAATATGTTGACTTAGGAAATGGCGACAGACTAAGTGCCAGTCAGTTCTTACAACATTTCTTGTTTTCTCCAAAAGAACAGCACAATTACATTTACAAACTAAGTGGAGGCGAACAACGACGCTTATACCTATGCACCGTATTGATGCGCAATCCAAACTTTCTTATATTAGACGAGCCAACTAATGATCTCGACATTGTCACATTGCAGATATTAGAAGATTATCTCACTAAATTCAATGGTTGTCTAATCGTTGTCAGCCACGACAGATATTTCATGGATAAAGTCGTGGATCATATTTTTGTATTCCACGGAGAAGGTGAAATACAAGATTTTCCTGGAAGTTATACATTATATAGACAGAAATGTTTGGAAAACGAACAAACTGCAAAATCTGCCAGTACAACATCAAACGCAGCACAATCCACAGACACTAAACGTCAAAAACCACGTACAGAAGTACGCAAACTCACATTTAAGGAAAAACAGGAACTCAACCAACTGACCATTGACATCGAAAAGTTGGAACAAGAGAAAAAAGACATTGAGAAGGCATTAAGTGAGGGAAAAATACCTGTGGATCAAATCATAACAATGTCAAAACGTCTCCCAATTCTAAACGATGAGTTGGACGAAAAATCAATGAGATGGTTAGAGCTAAGTGATATATAATATAATCGCAAAAATAGTTTTATAACTACTGTTATCACGAGTCTCATCAGGTTTACTTTTCATATAAATTTGCACATTTTTTCATCTTATTAGATAATAATTTTAAACTTTATTAGATTTACTTTATCTTAATAACAAATCTATCTTGTATTTAACATTAACCTAAAGTATTGTTTGATGAAACAAATTCTATCCTTTTTTATATTCATTTCATTATTTGCCATGAGCATCACGGCGAATTCAGAAACGGTGTCTGATGAGAAAAAACAAACAAAAGCAAATGTTACTGGATTTGTTAAGGACTCCGAAAGCGGCGAAGCATTAGTAAGGGCAACCATTCAACTCATGACTCCTGATACAGCAAGAATGGTAACGGGTATAACAACAAATAATCTTGGCGGTTTCACCATTAAAGGAGTAAATGAAGGTAATTATATCATAAAGATATCTTATTTAGGATATCACAAGTTCTTCCGTGCCGTAACTATACGAAACAAAGAGACCATACATAATGTTGGAACGATTATAATGACTCCAACCAGCATAATATTGAAAGAAGCTGTTGTCACAGCAGCATTACAACAAGCTGTAGTCAAAGAAGATACAATTATTTTCAATGCCGACGCTTTCAAGGTTGAAGAAGGTAGTGTATTAGAAGACTTAGTAAAAAAATTACCTGGTGCTCAAGTAGATAGCGACGGAAAAATCACAATTAATGGAAAAAGTATAAAAAAGATATTAGTTGATGGTAAAGAATTCTTTTCTGGCGATAATAGCACTGCCATGAAAAACCTTCCAACTGAAATAATTGATAAGATAAAGACATACGACAAAGCATCCGACCAGGAAAGACTTACAGGAATTGCCGATGGCAATGAAGAAACTGTTATAGATCTTACTATCAAAAAAGGAATGAAAAAAGGTTGGTTCGGTAACTTTAACTTAGGTTATGGTACTAAAGATCAATATGCAAACCGAGTTATATTGAATCGCTTTCAAGATAATTTCCAGTCGTCTTTGATTACAAACCTCAACTCCAACGGAGGTGGTGGTATGAGCTCTGGACGTGGAAATTCAGGTAATAAGAACCACACATTCAGCACAGGATTAAATCTGGTTGCCTCAAAGAAAGACAAATACGAATTAGGTGGAAATATTCGCTATAACGCAAGACAAAATGAGACGATTCGTCGCTCAGCAAGTCAACGATATAACACTACACCTACTACATTCTCTGACAATACAAATAAAAATGCGAGTCATAACGATAATGCAAATGCTGAATTTAAATTAGAATGGAAACTTGATTCACTTACCACCCTACTCGTTCGTCCGGTACTTGGTATTGGTAATTCTGCCTCACATGGTAATGGACAAAATGCACAGTTTAATCAAGACCCATATGAGTTTACAGACAATCCATTAAACAACTTTGAGTTGATTCCAAATAATATCAAAGTCAATAAAAGCATATCTGGCTCACGTTCTTTCAGCAAAAACTCAAATATTTCCACTTCGTTAACATTGAATCACAGATTCAAGAAACAAGGTCGTAATATCTCATTTAATGCAAATGGAAGTTATAGTGATTCTGATGGACGAAATTTCAACACATCTGATGTAAATTATTATCTAAGAGATTCAACATCCCTTATATATCGTTTTAGAAACACACCTAACACAAGTTCGAACTTTGACTTAGGATTCTCTTACAGCGAACCGATATTACGAAATCTGATATTACAACTGAGCTATAACTTTAACTATAGTTATAGAAAAAGTAATAGTGACACATACGATTTAGGTACAGAACCATCCATTGAAGCAATACGCAATGACCTTATTGACAAACTCGGTTACTTACCTGAATATGATATATATAAAGAATATATAAGCAAAGACTTAAGTAACTATACAACAGATGTGAAACGTAATCAGAATATCAATCTGCAATTTCGTTGGAATTCTGATTTCATCACTTCGTCTGTAGGTATACAAATCCAGCCTCAACATCAAAAAATCAATTACCAATATAAGAATATTGACACTATCGCCAGCAGAAATATCCTGAACGTATCTCCTACACTCAATTTCAGATATCGTTTCAACAGACAAAATCAACTTAATTTCTCATATCGAGGACGTGTGAGTCAACCTCAAATCACCGATTTGTTTGCCATTACCGACGATAGTAATCCACTAAACATCAGATTAGGAAATCCTGATTTAAAGCCTTCATTCTCTAATAATTTCTCATTCAGATGGAATGATTACTTCACATCAACCATGCAATCATTAACAACATACTTTGAATTCAATAATACAAATAATAACATCACAACACGTACAGAGTATGATGCAGAGACGGGTAAATCCACCTCAAAACCAATGAACATCAATGGTAACTGGAACATCAGTGGTTCTGTAGGATTCAACACGCCTTTATTCTCAAACGAACATCTTACACTGAACACAAATACTTCATGTTCATATAACAACAACATGAGTTACGTGTATCTGGACCAAAGAACTCTCAGGCAAAACAACATGGGTTATCTGTCGCCGAACTTTGAGCCTATCACTCTCGAGAATAAAACAAACGACTTAAAATTAGGAGAGGAAATCCGTCTCACATATCGCACCGACACATGGGACGTAGGATTTAATGGAGCATTCAATTATCGTCATCAAGACAATAAATATATTGACGTAACAAGCCCTAACACATTTAACTTCAGTTATGGAATTGAATCTAATGGTAACTTTAGTAACGGATGGGGATATGCAACAAACATAAAAATGAGCAGCCGACGTGGATATGCTTCAAAAGAAGCTAACTCAAATGAATTAATCTGGAATGCTCAAGTAAGCTACAGATTCCTTTCTGGACGACCTGCAACACTTAGATTACAAGTATTCGACATTCTAAACCAACGCAGTAATTTCAGTCGTACCATCAACACATCAGGACGTACTGACACATGGAGCAATGCCGTGAATTGCTATGCTATGCTTAACTTCACATATAGATTCAATTTCTTCGGCTCAGCAAAACAAAGAAAAGAATTACGCGAACAAAGAAGAGAACGTAATGCCTTCAGTGCTCAAGCAGAAGCAGGCAATTCAAACTTATAATTAAATTATTAAAAGATGACAATAGAATCACACCCACTCACCCCTTTTCTTCCAACCAATGCGAGAATTCTTTTTTTAGGAAGTTTTCCTCCACCAAAACAAAGATGGAGCATGGAGTTCTTCTATCCGAACTTCAATAATGACTTCTGGCGCCTCATGGGATTGATTCATTTCAACAATAAGGACCATTTCGTAATACAGGATAAGAAAATCTTTGATTATGACTCCATTGTCAGATTCGCAAACGAAAACGGATTGGCATTCTTCGATACTGCTACACAAGTATGCAGACTGCGTGACAATGCCTCAGATGAATTTCTGCAAATTATAAAATCAACTGATGTAAAAGAACTTCTCAATAAAATACCTTCATGCAGAATAATTGTCACAACAGGCGGTAAAGCAAGTACAGAACTCAAAAACATACTTGCCCTCGACTTCGTTCCTAAAGTAGGTGAATCTCAACATATAACTATTGATAATAATTGGAGTGGAACATGGTTTAGGATGCCGTCATCATCAAGAGCATACCCGATGAAATTGGAAAGAAAAGCCGAATTTTATGCCTCTTTGTTTAAATAATTGACACATTCTCAGTTTTTTTATTTACCTTTGCTTTCATAATAGGTAACGACCATAAAAGAAGGACAAAAATGAGAAATCTGAGTAAAAAAATCCTTACATCATTTATACTGCTCACAATTACATTATCGTGTTTCTCACAATGGAGCATAACACCAATCAAACGTATCAAATTAAACAAACGAGGCATTACATACGGGCAATATTCTGGTATTACAGCAATCAACGATACCACTTTTGCATTAGTGCATGACAAATCCGATAGCATCTTCTTCATATCTGTCGACAATGATTTTAACGTAAGATATAAAGGAGCCACAAAATTTGATATCAACGGAAGAGATCCAGAGGGGATTGCCTACTTACATTCTGCAGGAACTCTTTTTATATCAGGTGAGGAAGACCAAAGAGTTATAGAATATAACCTTGAGGGCGAAAGAACAGGCAGAGAGTTGAACATACCAAAAGATTTTCGTCCTGAAAACCGACGCAGAAATGCAGGTTTTGAAGCACTCACATACAACAAAAATACACATCGTTTCTGGTGTACAACAGAACAAGGATTAAAATCCGATTCAATAAACATACATCGTATATTATGTTTTGACGATGTGTCATTACAACATATATCAGAAGGAGTTACATATTGCACAGAGTCATTTGACGAACAGAAATGCATAAAGATGAGAAAGAAAGGAAAATATGCTAATGGAATTTCAGACATATTAGCCTTAGACGACAATACTCTCATCGTTATGGAAAGAGAACTATTTATTCCTAAGAAAAACGTAGGAGGATGGTGTACTATCCGTCTGTATCATTTCAATCCGACAAATAGGGATAAAAAACTTCTTCATGAATTTACAACACATATATATTACACAAATCTGGATTTTGCTAACTACGAAGGTATAACCTTAGGTCCTAAAATCAATGGCGACACACAAACCATTATGATTATAAACGATTCGCAAGGTGGAGCCGGCAATAAATTATTCAAACTGAAAGACTATCTGAAGGTTTATGCAATAACAAAAGAAAGTCAGCCATAATCAAAGGTCAGTCAATAATCATTATGTCATATCATTACAACAAAACGAGAGCCTCCATAATTCACAAAAATTATAGAGGCTCTCGTTTATTCCGTAAGACTATTCGTGGAGCTGGAGGGAATTGAACCCTCGTCCAAACAAGGAGACCATACGCTTTCTACATGCTTATTTCAGCCTTCAGTTTTCGTGTTATGACAAGACCTGAACCACCAATCATAACCTTATCCTCTAAGATTTCATTATAGACACGAGGCTGTCTATAACTATTCCCGAATTTACTGCGCCGCTGGTCTGACCGCTTCAGGAAGGGAGCTTTCAGGGCGACGTCTCGTTCCAATGTCTAACAAAGGAATGTAGCAAACCTACTATACTTCGGTTTAAGCTGCGAGAGCATAAGTATTGTTGCCAGATAAATTTTTATGATGCAGTTTTTAAGAGCCTTTCATCAGCGCTCTGCATGCTTACATACCACCTCATCTTGCTGTCAAATCCATGTCAACCCCAAGACGTAATATTGTTTCACAAATCCGATATATAAATATTATTTCAAAGTATATATATATGGATCTTTTTCATCACCAGATTCTGACACGGTGAGTTTGTTCTCTCTAAGCAACCAACCAAGGCCTAGATTGAAATCTTTCTCAGCCAACTTAGTAGTTTTTTTAATTTGCTTGTAACTTTGTGAATTATTTGCAGCTAATGCGTTCCAAATTAGTCCTGCAATATTCCCTGCTTTCTCCTGTAACATATCCTTTACCTTTTTACCTTGTAAATCAATAATAATTGTTTTCGCATGAGATTTATCTCTGCGCAAAGATACAACAAAATCTTTAATAAACAAATGTTTTTATATAAAAAAACATTGATTACACTATAATTGTGTGCGAACACACAATTATTTGTAATATTCGTTTCTCTTTTCAAAGATTTCAACTGCTGATTCAACCATCATAAGACATGGGCGTTTCTTATAATACTCAGCAGTTCGTTCATCTGGAACTGATGTTATAATAGCATCTTTACGTAAATTCAATAGTTCTGAACACTTGATGCTTCCGTTAACCTGTCTGAACTTTTCTATCAAGGCTTGTGCAGCTTTATAGTTCTCTTGTTTTGCCTTTGAGTCGTTTGGCTCAGTTTCTCCTTTTTCTAATCCAACAAGCATTGACATTCCACACACAGCGCCACATGTTTCACGCAT
Source organism: Bacteroidaceae bacterium (assembly GCA_024682395.1). Taxonomy (GTDB): domain Bacteria; phylum Bacteroidota; class Bacteroidia; order Bacteroidales; family Bacteroidaceae; genus Colivivens. The sequence continues at coordinate 105,544 of JAIKZH010000020.1, read as the reverse complement.
TCTGGCGATTCCTCCTCCAAAAGATGCCGATACTTTCAATGCGAGTTCCATAGGGATGCCATAGTCCTCTGCATACGCACAAAATACAGCTTGCGAACAATTATATCCATTTAGAAACAGTTCACGTGCCTTGAGTTTTCTTTCTTCGGTTGTCATATATCAAAATAAGTTATGATTGATTTATATTATTAATTATAATCCTTTGGAGTGAATCTGAATTCAAAGATTAAATCATGTGTATCTGCAGTATAATAGCGATGTACGATGTTAAGTCCTGCGATCTTTACATTCTTTAATTCTACAGAATTAACTATTCCGCTAAGCAGTGCATCGTGTAGAGTCTGTTTTTGTGTTTTTAAATACTCTTTCTGTGCGGAATCGGCATGAACAGAATAATAATTAATATAGTCTCTGGTTCCGTCGTCGTGAAATACAAGACTATCAAGAATAATTATATTATCATTTCCTATACGTTGAGGACAATTTTTCTTTGTATATTCAGCTGTTTCACGCACAAATCTTTCCATTTTGGTTTCCTGACATGAGTGGAAGAAAAATGAAAAAATCACAACGCCGAATAATAAAGCAAGTTTTCTCATATGATATTATAAAATATTATTGTTATTTATTCTGTTCGATTTTATCTATAAAAGCAGTTAGAGCTTTAGCTAACTGATCGGGGCATGAAGTTGGTTTAACTCCACATGTTATACCCTGTAAACGAGCTATTACATCTTCAGCCTTCTGTCCGACAACCAATTGAGAGATTCCAATGGTATTTCCTGGACAGCCCCCAATAAATAGAACAGAATGGATAACATGTGTATTGTCATCCATTTCTATTTCTATCTGTTGTGAACAGGTGCCATGTGTTTTATATATACCTTTCACCTTATTTAATAATATATAATATGATATATTAATTACTTCATATTTGTATATACGTTCTGAACATCATCAAATTCTTCAAGACGCTCTACCATCTTTTCGATTGTTTCACGTTGTTCATCAGTTACTTCCTTAAGGTCGTTTGGAACATATGTGAATTCTGCTGTAGTGATTTCATAGTTATGTTCCTCGAGATACTTCTGAATCAATGCAAATGATTTAGGATCGCCGTAGAGTGTGATGATTGTCTCGTCCTTATCTTCATCGTATTCCTCATCGAATTCGTCGTTTACACCCAAATCGATAAGTTCAAGAATCATCTCGTCGGTATCTAAATCAGCAGGTTTCTTGAATGAGAACATTGCATAATGATCAAAGAGGTAAGCCAATGAACCCATAGTACCAAGTGTGCCTGAGAACTTATTGAAGATACTACGTACGTCAGCAACTGTACGTGTTGTATTATCTGTCAAAGTATCAACAAACACAGCGATTCCGTGAGGTCCGTATCCTTCGTATGTCATTGTCTTCCATGCTGATTTATCCTTACCAACTGCATTCTTGATTGCACGGTCGATATTATCTTTTGGCATGTTCTCATGACGGCATGTAGCAATGATTGCACGAAGATGTGCGTTATTATCAGGATCTGGTCCACCTTCAGCTACTGCGATTGCTATTTGTTTTCCAAGACGAGTAAAAGTCTTTGCCATATTGCCCCAACGTTTCAGTTTACGGGCTTTTCTAAATTCAAATGCTCTTCCCATATTTTATTTTGTTTTGTTATTTATTTTTCAACAATCTTTTTGTCATTAATAAATATGACATTCCTTAAACTTATTTACCACGAACCTTTGCGCCCAATTTCTGAACAAGGTTATTTTCGATCTTGTTCATAATCTGTTCAATCTGCTTATCGTTGAGGGTCTTTGTTTCGTCTTGAAGCAAGAAATTAACAGCATAGCTCTTCTTGCCTTCTTCCAAGTTCTTTCCTTCATACACGTCGAACAGTTTAACAGCCTTGAGCAGTTTCTTTTCTGTTTGATGAGCGATATCAGAAATCTGTTGGAATTCCACTGACTTATCTAACAATAATGCCAAGTCGCGACTTACTGCTGGATATTTTGGTATTTCATAGAAACTAACTGATTTACCTTTGATTGTCTTATACAGATTATTCCAGTTGATATCTGCATAGCATACTTGTTGGTCTATATCAAATTTTGAGGTTTGTTTCTTACTTACAATACCATATTGTGCGATGAGTTTTCCACCACGATTAGTTATCTTCACTGATTTAGCAAATATATCATTTGATTCTTCACCAAATACTAATGCTCCGAATGGAACGCCTAAACGTGACAAGATATTCTCAACATATGCTTTCAATTGATAAACGTCGAGAAGTTCGTCGGCATGTGCCCAACTTCCACTTATACGTTTTCCTGTGATCCAAAGTCCAAGATGATAATCTTCTGAATATGGAGCTAACACTTGTTTTGAATTTTCCGCATTTGATAATTGACCGTCAAGATTCAATTTACGGCTTTCATCATAATAATAACAATTGCCATATTCAAAAAGTCTAAGATTTGGCATCTGTCTGTTTATATTATGACTTATACATTCAAGACCGCCAAAAAGTAAAGTCTGACGCATTACTCCTAAATCTTGACTGAGAGGGTTCATCAGTTTTACAAGATTTTCAGACTTGAATGTCTCACAATTATCATAATAAGACACTTTTGTAAGTGAATTGTTTAGGATTTCGTTGAAACCACATCCCACAAGTTGTTCTGCAATTATATTCTGTTGCTTGTAAGATTTATCCAAGTCACCTTTAGTTGTCAATGAAGACTTCAACTGTGTTGGTATCTCGATATTGTTGTATCCGTATATTCTTAATACTTCCTCTACTACATCGCAAGGACGGGTAACATCAACTCGGAATGCAGGGACTTCCAATTCTACACTCTTGTCGTCTTCTTTAAGGATTTTCATACCCAAATCTACACAGATAGATTTTATTGTGTCTGTTGGGATTTCTTTTCCTGAGAGTTCCCAAAGATATTGATATTCAAGAGTTACTATTGCGTTCTTTGGCAACGAGTCGTTCTTAACATCAACGATATCCATTGATATAACACCTCCAGCAAGTTCTTTTGCCATCTTTGCAGCCATTTTCACTGCGTACAACTGACCTTCTGGATCTATTCCGCGTTCAAAACGGAATGATGCATCAGTCTGTAACTGATGACGGCGTGCTGACTTACGGATCCATGTTGGGTGGAAATAAGCTGATTCGAAAAGTACATTGCGTGTTGTATCATAAGTACCACTACCCTTTCCTCCGAACACACCTGCAATACACATTGGTTCTTCTGCATTACAGATAGCCAAATCACGATCTGACAATTTATGTTCAACTCCATCAAGTGTAACGAATGGAGTTCCATCTGGCATTGTCTTTACAACGATCTTACCACCTTTAACCATATCTGCATCGAAACAGTGTAATGGCTGTCCGTATGCCATCATAATATAGTTGGTAATATCTACAATGTTATTGATTGGACGCAATCCGATAGTTGTCAGTTTATCTTGCAACCATTTTGGTGAGTCTTTTACCTCACAATCCTTCACTGTCAATGCTACATATCGTGGACATGCCTCTGCATTTTCAATAACTACATCTATTGGATAGTCATTATTATCTACCTTGAAATCATCAACAGATGGACGGTGTAATGATGTCTCGTATCCATTCTGACGTAAATAAGCATAAAAATCGCGTGCTACGCCCCAGTGGCTACAAGCATCTGAATGGTTTGGTGTTATATCAACTTCTATCACATAGTCGCTTTCCAAACCATAAAAAGCAGCAGCTGGAGTTCCAACAACTGCATCAGAAGGGAGTTCTATGATACCTGCATGATCATTGCCAACTCCTATTTCATCTTCAGCGCACAGCATACCGAATGATTCGACACCGCGCAACTTTGATTTCTTAATTACAAACTCTTTATCTCCATCATATAACACTGTACCAAGTGTTGCCGCAATAACTTTTAAGCCTTTACGACAATTTGGTGCGCCACATACAATCTGTACAGGTTCTTCCTGTCCTATATTAACGCTACATACGTGCATATGATCACTATCTGGATGTGGTTCACATGAAAGAACCTCTGCAACTACAAGTCCTTTCAATCCGCCTCGAATTGACTGAACTTCTTCAACTGCTCCAACCTCTAATCCTACACTGGTAAGAGCTTTAGCTACTTCATCAGGAGTCATGTCAAAATCGACATATTCCTTAAGCCATTTATAACTTACGTTCATCGTGTTATATCTTATTTTTACCTAATTACATATTTGAGTGCAAAGTTACAACATTTTTTTGTTATTTCAGCTTTCTAACCACAAAAAACTAATTCATAAATTCCATATCGGGACACATATTTCGTTTTATTATTAAAATATTTTCGCAAAAAGCACAAAAAGGTTGAGTTTTTCATAAGAACCCATCTATTTTTAACAATAAGGAGGGCTAATTATTCAATGTCAATTGTTATAATGCCACCTATTACGAAAACATATTGAGAGGCATATTTGGATTTATGATTAATTTTTCCTACCTTTGCAACTCAATCAACAAATACATTATTATACAAATGAAACAGATCCTATCATTTATTGCGCTTAGCTTAGCGTGTATTACAACTCAGGCACAAACAATAACAAGTCCTGACGGCAAAATCAAAGTTGATCTTACAACCGCTGAAAATGGCCAACCTATGTACTGCGTTACCTATGATGGCACCAAAATTATCGAGAATTCTCCACTTGGTCTAAACACCTCAATAGGAGATTTTACACAAGGTCTAAAAGTCAAGTCTGAATCAGAAACAAAGTCTGTTAATGGTGCATACGACATGAGAAATGGTAAAGCAAGCCATTTTACATTCAACGCAAACGAAAAGACTATCACTTACGCAAAAGAAGACAAAGAAGCGTTTGATGTTACTTTCCACATTGACAATAACAACATTGCATTCAGATACAAGATGTATCCACAAAGAGACCGTCTTTCATGTATGGTAAAGAACGAATCTACTACTTTCACTATGCCTGAAGGAACAACTACTTTCTTGTGCCCTGCTATGGGACCTCAAGGTGGTTTTGCGCGCACTGCACCAAGTTATGAAACATTCTATGAATATGATGCAGAAATGGGTAAGAATGGTCACGGACGTGGATTCACATTCCCTGCACTTTTCAAACTTCAATCGTCTAAGGGTTCAAAACAAAAGAACGCAAACATATGGGTTATGCTCTGCGAGACAGGTGTTGACGGCACATATTGCGGTTCACGTCTTGAATGCAAAGGTAACAAATATATCGTAGCATACCCAGAAGATGCTGAATTCGGCGGTGTTGGTACAAGTGCTCCTGGTATCATGCTTCCTGGATTTACTCCATGGAGAACCATCACTATTGGAAATTCATTAAAGCCAATGGCTGAAACAAGTATCATGTGGGACCTTGTTTCTCCAAAATATGAAGCAAGCCAAAACTACAAATATGGACGTTCTGTATGGAGCTGGATCATCAGAATGGATGCAAGTTGCAACTACGATGAACAAAAGGAATATATTGACTTCGCTGCTGAACTTGGATGGGAATACATTCTTATCGATGCTCTCTGGGACACAAATATCGGTTACGAAAAAATGGCTGAACTTGTAAGCTATGCTGCAAGTAAGAACGTTGGTGTATTCCTCTGGTACAACTCTAATGGTTACTGGAACGATGCCCCACAAGGTCCACGTGGCAAGATGCATTCATTAATTGAACGCAGAAAAGAAATGGCTTGGTTGAAGAAAACTGGTGTTAAAGGTCTCAAGATCGACTTCGTTGGTTCTGACAAGCAACAGACTATGCAAATGTACGAAGACATCCTTGCTGATGCTAACGAATACGGACTTGAAATCATTTTCCACGGATGTACATTACCACGCGGTTGGGAACGTATGTATCCTAACTTCGTAGCAAGCGAAGCTGTACGTGCAAGTGAAAACCTTTCATTCGGTCAACACGACAACGACATTGAAGCTCTTGCTGCAACTATCCACCCAGTACTCCGTAATGCCGTTGCAAACATGGACTTCGGTGGTTCTGCACTCAATAAGTTCTACAACAAAGGAAATAACCGCGGTCGCAAACGTATCACTTCTGATGTTTACGCTCTTGCAACAGCTATCCTTTTCCAAACACCTGTACAGAACTTCGCACTTGCTCCAAACAACCTTACTGATGCTCCTGCATGGGCAATCGACTTCATGAAGGCTGTTCCTACTTCTTGGCAAGATGTTAAGTTTATCGACGGCTACCCAGGCAAATACGTTGTTTTGGCACGTAAGTCAATAGATGGCAAATGGTATGTTGCAGGTGTAAACGCAACAAAAGAGCCATTGAAACTCAACATTGCAATTCCAATGTTTGAAGCAGGTCAACAAGTTAAGGTTTACCTTAACAACAACGTAAGCAATGCTAAGGTTAACAAGAAGCGCACAATGGACGTTGTGATACCAAGCAATGGCGGTGTGGTTATCATGTAACTTCCATCTGAAATAACAAATAAAAATTATCGGGCTATCAAATTTGATAACCCGATTATTTTTTATACTTATTCTTATTTATAACAATAAGATAGTTATTTATTACAATTCCACCTTTAAGGCTTCTTCCACAACCCTATCCATATCAAAATATGCATATTGGGCTAAACGACCGCCGAAAATCACTCGTGATTCCTTCTCAGACAAGGCCTTATATTTCTCATATACCGACTTATTGGTCTCGTCATTTATTGGATAATATGGTTCCATTCCAAGTTTCCACTCACAAGAATATTCCTTAGAAATCACCGTATATGGTATTTCATTAACTGAATCACCAAACATCTCAAAATGTTTATGCTCAATTATTCTTGTATATGGCACACTTTTATGTGTGTAATTAACCACTGCATTACCTTGATAGTTTGCTGTTTCCAATGTTTGATGTTCAAAACTGACTGTACGATACTGCAATGCGCCAAATTCATAATCATAAAACTGATCTATCGGACCTGTATATACAATTTTTTCAGCTATAGCATCTAATTCAGCTCTATGAGCGAAATAATCACAATTGGTTCTAATTTCCACACCTTCAAGCAGTCCATCTATCAGTTTATTATAACCACCAATAGGAATACCTTGATATAGTGCCACAAAATAGTTGTTATCGAAGGTAAAACGTAAAGGCAGACGACGGATAATGAACGAAGGCAACTCGCTGCATGGTCTTCCCCATTGTTTCTCAGTATAATCACGAATCAATGTTTCATAGATTTCACGTCCTACAAGCGACAAAGCTTGCTGTTCCAAATTTGAAATCTCGCCATGATATTTCTGTTCTTCAATTTTCTTCCTTGCCTCATCAGGGGTTGTCACGCCCCACATCTGATAAAAGGTATTCATATTAAAGGGTAGATTGAACAACTTACCCTTATAATTAGCTATCGGACAATTTGTATATCTGTTAAATGGGACTATAGAATTGACAAAATCCCATACGTTTTTATTGTTTGTATGAAAGATGTGTGCGCCATACATATGCACATTTATGCCGTGAACGTTCTCACAACGTAGATTACCTCCTACAGATTCTCGCTTATCAACAACAAGAACCCTTTTACCAGCTTTATGTAATCGGTGTGCAACAACTGAGCCATACAGCCCTGCACCTACTATAAGATAATCATATTGCATATAAACTAAGTTTATTGATTATTAGTTAATTCTTCATACAATCGTTGTACGGGCAACCCCATAACATTGAAATAACTTCCTTCGATGGCACGCACTCCTATATATCCTATCCATTCTTGAATACCATAGGCTCCCGCTTTGTCGAAAGGTTTATACACCTTTACATAATGAAGTATTTCCTCGTCTGTCAATTCCTTGAATGTCACTTTAGTTGTTGTTGCAAAACTATTGATTCGAGGTTCTGCATCTTTTTGACCATATACCACCGTCACCCCTGTAATCACCTCATGCGTACACCCCGAAAGAGCTCTCAACATATTGAAAGCATCATCTTCATCTTTTGGTTTACCCAATACTCTACCATTAAGATAAACAATGGTATCGCTTGTAATAAGAACTTCGTCTGATTTCACTGTTGGTAAATATGCACGTGCCTTCTGCAAAGAGATATACTTAGGTATTTCTTCACCTTGCAACGAATCAGGATATGACTCGTCTATATCTTGAAGTATTCGCACTTCAAAATCAAGTTCCAATCCTTTTAGTAATTCTTTTCGTCGTGGTGAATTACTTGCCAACACAATATGTTTACCATCCAAAAGCTTCATCATTATGCATCCATTTATTTTGAGCAACAAGTACTTGTTCTATTACATCGCGAGCACATCCTTCACCACCCTTTCTTGGTGAAATATATGTAGAAATTGACTGTATCTCATGACATGCGTCAGCTGGACAAACTGGACATCCACAGCGTTTCATTACTTCATAATCTGGGATATCATCACCCATATACATCACCTCATCATCTGACAGATTATACTTAGCACAAAGTTCATTATATGTATGAATCTTCACCGACGCCCCTAAATAGATTTCCTTAACGCCTAATCCAGCAAAACGCTTATAAACGGCTTCGGTCTTACCACCAGTAATAATGGCGATCAACATATCGGTTTTAACTGCATGTTGAATGGAATATCCATCCTTTATGTTCACGCTACGCATTGGTTCTCCTGAAGGATGTAAGTTTATTGTTTCAGAACTTAAAACACCATCAACATCGAAGAATATGGCGCGTATCTTGGTCAAATCATAATTTATCATTAATTATACTTTTTGACATTAATTCATAAATATTCTGTAAATCAGGATTTCCTGATAACATCTGAATATGTTTATTTATAACATTATTATCTTGACGGGATGCTGGACCTGTCTGAGCATCTTTAGGAGGCAACACATGGACTTTCTGAGTTACTTCATCAATCAACGGAAGCATCACCTCGAAAGGAATTCCATGTTCTTGTAGGATTTTCTCACTTAAACGATAACAGTGATTACTGAAATTACTCGCAAACACAGCTGCCAGATGTAAAAACTGACGTTCGGCAGAAGACAACCAATAGACTTTCCCCGACATGGAGTTGGCTAAATCAGCAACAAGAGTCTTGTCTTTTAAATCTGAAACCTCCAGAAAGATTGGAATATCAGAAAAATCGACAATACGTTGTTTACTAAACGATTGCATTGGATAAAACACGCCTCTGCGTTTCGCTGGGAGTACATCCATTGGCATACTGCCTGCAGTATGAACAAACAGACAATCTTCACGACCTATATATATTTTAGAAGCAACCTCAGCTAACGCCTTATCGCTCACACTCAATACATATATATCAGCATCTGGGATTATTCTTTCAGTTTCAATAACAGGTTCTGCATCAAAACACTTGGCAAGCATATACGCCGATTCATATGTTCGACTATATACTTGCCTTATATCATGACCTTTTGAATGTATTGCGTAAGCTAAATTTGTTGCGAGATTTCCCGCACCAATAATTACCACATTCATCTTATCAAACCATTATAGTTATATAAAACTGATACGACTAATTATATCAAAGTCCTACAACTGAATCCCACTTCAATCGAGATTCATCCTGCATTTTTCTTTCTGCATCAGGATATCCAAATCCTAACACACAGAGAGTTTGGAAATTATCTTCGTATTTCAACAAGGCACGTAGATTTGCATCAGCAGTTGCTCCATCTTCTGTACCACGAAGGCGGATCTGACTCCAACAACTTCCAATTCCGAGTTCTGTTGCCTGATATTGCATTGAGACAGCAGCAATTGAAGCATCTTCAATCCAAACATCTGTAGCATCGGTATCGTATGCTACAACAACAGCTACTGATGCAGTTGCTAAAAACTCAGCACCAGCAGATTTACATTGAGAAATTAATTGTAATTGTTCTTTATCACGGATTACAAATAATTTCCATGCACGCTTACTATGTCCTGTAGGTGACATAAGTGCTGCACGTAATATTGTTTTCAAGTCATCGTCAGAAATTTGTTTTTCTGTGAATTTACGAATACTGCGACGACGTTGTACTATTTCTTTAAAATCCATTGTCTTATTTTTTATCTTAATCTGTCGAGTGAACGTACAAGTGCCTCATCTTTACGTATTCCATGAATTGCTAAACAATTTAATATAATACTTAAGACAGGCAAAACTGCGACAAAAGGCAGATGATAAGAAGCCTCTGTCATCAATTGGTATTTCCATGCCAAAACAGCATAGTATATCAAATATCCAACCAAAAGGATGGTACTGAATATTACCAAACGTAATTGACGCATACGGAATCTGAACAGCATGATACTAACAAGGGTCAACAATACCACGAGTATTTGTACAATACCCAACGCACATGGTCCCCAATCCCAGACAGCATCTTTCTCTGTGGAACTATACACGAAATTATTAAACGAACCAACCATTGTTGTTCCGTCAAAATATTGGCCTATAGGCAAACAAAGCCCTAGCAGACAGAAAATGACTACCAGAGCTAAGTAAACGGTCTGAATACGTTGTATCATTAGAACTTCCCCTGTGCGTCCTTTGATGGATTACGATAATAAAGTTTATCTTCTATAAACTCTTGTGTTGCCATCAAAGAAGGTTTTGGCAAACGTTCGTAATGCTTTGACACTGTTATTTGTTCATCATTATGGAATTCTTCTTCTATACCTTCAGCTGCAGTTCCGAACTCTTGCAATTTCTTGCTAAGTTCCTCTTTCAATGCTGCAGAGATTTGATTTGCGCGCTTTCCTATAATTGCAACGCTTTCATAAATATTACCAGTTTCCTGACATAAATCCATTAAGTTACGTGTAACCGTAGTGGTTGGCGCATTTGTTTTCTTTAAATCCATCTTCTTATTGTATTTACGATTTTTCTGTTAATTTCTATTCCTTAGTCTGTACAGTTATGATTTCACCTTACCACTACAGTGGCGGAAAATCTGTTCTGCTTCTTTCATGTATTTACTATCTGGGAACTCATTCTTGAAACCATAATATTCATCTATAGCTTCGCGATAGCGTTCTTCAGCCTTATAATCCACACTATTGACAGCCAAACGATAACGTGAACGTAGTATATAAATATACAATTCCTCACGAAGTGCTGTATATGGATATGACTTGAGAGTGTTTTCAGCTGTAATTATACATGCTTCGTAATTATTGCCGTCATATCTGCTATTACCGTTGTATGCACCCAGATTATAATAAAGTTTTACTGTTTCCAATTCTTTCTCAACCAGATTATTCTGGAGTTGGAAAATCATATCACTTATTTCTTCACGTTTATCTGAATATGGATAATATTCAAGATATTCTTGCAAACGGCTTATTGCTGCATATGTTGCTGTCTGATCCAAACGTGGATCTGGGGACAATTTAAAAGCAGACACACCAGCATAATAACGAGCTAATTCTGTATATGTTCCTTTTGGATATGATTTATAATAACTCTCAAATGAAGTACCTGCTGTTTCATAATCCCCCATATTATAATAGCTCATCGCTAACAGCATCAGACTCTCTTCACCATGATCGGTTCCTTTCATGGTTAAAACGATATTATCAATCTCGAATAACTGAACACATTTGGAGTATTGTTTAGCAGCAAAATACTCCTTAGCAGCTTCATATCTATAATCATAGTCTTCTGCCTTGAGAACATTATTGTAACTGTTACATGAAGTCATAACAATAACACATCCCAAAGCTATAGAAAATAATACATTCTTCATATTTTTAATAATTACGTGTGCAAAGGTACAAAAAAACAAATATCACTGCAAATAAATTTACGTTTATTCACTAAAGTATAAGCTTTTTAGTATCTTTTTCGCTATAATTGTAAGTAAGACCGATTTACTTGGCATAAAATAAGACAGCGACAATGCATGTTTGTGAGTTTGAAACAACCATGATTACATCAAATTGTCTAAACCATCAACAAGACATTATCTCTGTCTTACACAAAACTACGACTGTATAAATTATAGAGTCATACTATATCATCTGCCAGAATAACTAGTTGAGGCCTTTGCCGTTGTAGATGCAGAGCCTATGGTAACCGTATAATTATTACCGGAAATCAGTCCCGGACAGCTTATAACATAGCTAAAATTAGATGTATTATTAGAGCCGCCCGACATAGATCCTCCACCCGGACGCATTCCGCCACTAGGGAACGAACCTCCGCCAAAGCCACCTGTATTTGGTGAATAAACACTCGGAATAGTAAAATTAGCCATTTTGGTAGAACCGTTTACCACACTGACAATGGTATTGGCTGCAGGAGAGCCAGAAGTACTCAAAACACATTGAGAGCCAGTGGTTGAAGTAACGGTATTATTACCTCCTCCAACACCCAGCACTGTTCCACCTGTGATGTACAGACAATAACGTTCAGCAGCATCCAAGCCACATTCAGGAGTGCCTGCTCCACATGCCATAATCACACCGCCAGAGATATAAAGATTTCCGTTACTGTCGATTCCGTCATTTGCGTTTGACACACCTGTTATATCACCTCCTTGCAAATACATGTGACTTGCCGAATTGATTGCGTCATCTGCAGGACTGAAAGCAAACACTTCACCATCGCTGATTGTCATAACACCTTTTGTTTCAATTGCTTCATGACCATTTGATGTCGCATTTATACTGCCACCAGTGATCGTCATATTACCATCGCTCTTTATTGCCTTTGGCTGAGCTTTTTTATTGTTCGAACTAAATGTTGCCCCTGTGGTTTTAGCTGTAAGCACTGGATTACCACTAATATTCAATATTCCATCTACTTTTATACACTTACCACCAGAACCTGTAGATTCCAAAGTCTGAGTTCCACCACTGACAGTCATATTGTTATCTGCCTTCAGACAACTTGAACCTTTTGCATCTGCCTCCGTCCCGTCATATGCGCCAGTTCCACTTGTATTAACGGTCAACACGCCTTCCGTAATCGTTATATTACCTGAGCCATCACTTTTGTCGGCCTTTATTCCTTTGGCTGCTGCGCCTTTCATCGTAATATCTATATTACCGCCATCAACAACGACTTCACCAGCCTTAATACCTTTAGCTGTAGCGAAATAACTACTGCCTGAGCTGACGAGTGCGCCATTATTTACGATAGTAATTTTCCCAGTATTACCTTCCGATGAAGTAAACACACCCTCCGAACCGATTCCACGTCCTGCAGCACCATTCACATTTATTGTAATATCACCACCACTATACGTAAAATTACCGTCAGACTTAAATCCTGAGGCATAAGACAAATCTGTTGCATCACTTGTATCTACGCCACCGTTTGCATTAAGCGTGAATGTTCCGCCACTAACAAAAGCATCACCGACATTCTTCACACATTTTGCAGCAAGCGCATCTGCTGTAACAGACAATGTTCCACCTTCAAGATAGATATTTCCCGTATCTTCATCTGTATGGTCATCATCAACTGCTGGCGAAGCGACAGAACCGCCTAAATCACACTGAATTCCGTCATCACCTACACCGCAGATATTCACAGTACCACTTTTCACAAGCAAATACTCCTCGCAATTTACCCCATCACCTACTGCCGATGTTATGTTAAGAGTCAGATTCTTTACTGAAATATAATCTCCGCTCTTTATAGCGTGTTTCGTATTTCCAACAACATTCAAGACGCCATTACCTTGCAACTGAATCTGTCCTTTACTATATATACATGCTTTTTGAGAACCACCAGAACAATCTGCCAAGGTATTCTGCGTATCTCTTTTAGCACTTATCTGAATACGTTTGCCATTGGTTACGTTAATGGCAGCACCTTCGAGATTTGTCATTGTCAGACCTGCTAACGAAATTGTGCATTTATACGAGCCTGAAAGATCAAAGCCTCCATTGTCGGTCTCACCTGAAAGAACATACGTAAGTTCGTCGTTATCTACAGCCGAGGTATTAGTCTGAGCGATAGAGACATGCGCACCATCGATTGAAGGAGTGACATATTGCGCAGCATTACCTGCAATAATAACATTTACAGAACTACCATTATATCTAATAATTATCTCATTATCAGTAACACTTGTGTTATCAACCGACATGTCCGTTATTTCGGACAACGCAAATGTTTTTCCCATAACTGTCAATGTAGAACCTTCATTATAAAGCATCTCTCCAGTGCGCGCTGCAGGGAATCTATAAACGACTCCATCACTTGTTGTGATATTCAAAGTCTGGGCTTGAGCCGCCATCACCACAAACAAGGTTAAAATAAACAAATAAACCTTTTTCATTTCAATACAAGTTTAAAAGTTCCGTCTTTCATTTTTGCAACATAAACACCTTTGAGAGGTTGTTTCTTATCTGCCAGAACACCATTAAGATCATAAAATTCTACAATCTCATCTTCAGATGTAATAACAGATTCACAAATACCATTAACTGTTTCATCAGCAACCGAGAAGTACATCTTAGTTAAGTTAACCAAGGGAAAAGATTGGATTCCAACATTCAATGTTGAACCATTAAGCATTAATGATAGATTTGATACTTCAACAGACATCTTTTTACCGTCTGTCGTTTCAAAAGTCAAATATGGGTAAACTAAATCTGCGGCATTAGCAGACAAGATGCCCGATATTAGACATACTAAAAACAAGAAATTTTTCATGTTGTTTATTGAGAAATATTTTTATTGAATCCGACAAATATACATAATAAAGTGTATAATAACAAGTATTATTATAGTTTTTTAAGACAAATTTAGAAAAAAGCAACTATTCAGCGAATCTACGGAACCATTCATGGCAACATAGCAATTCTTTGCATTTATCGTTAACGATATACCAGCCAATGCAATAGTAATAAATAATATTTTCACAGGTTTCATGTCAGTAGAATTTAAATTAGTTCATAATAATTAATACACTCAATTGGTTTATATCTATGCTTTTAATATCTTATTTAGATGTTAATTATAAACATAGTTGCATTATAAACACGTACGATTTAACTGCCGCAAATGTATATGATTATTACAACATAAAAAAACATCATTCTTATGTTGATACGAAAATGAATAATATTGAAACAAAATCAAATGCAGTGCTATAACATAACAAGTTGAAAGTTCGTATCCCGACATGATATTACAGAGCGTAAGGGGGGGGTATGGTACATCCTATGGAAAGTTAACTTAAACGCTGAATAGTTACTGAAAAAAGGATTGTCTTTCATTTATATTGATATTTCAACAAGTTATATTTTCTACTTCATAAAAAAAATATCCAATTGCAAGCACGAATAAGTTTTTCTTACACAAAAGGTTTCTAATACAAAAAAATATTGTTAACTTTGTAGCGATTTTATTAATCATGCATTAATTGCACTCTTACAACAACTTACCAAAACAAACAAATATGCAAGTTTTAGATAAAGAATTTGAATTATACATTACTTATGATGAAATTCAAAAAAGGATTAAAGCATTGGCAGAAGAATTAAACAAAGAATATAAAGACAAATGCCCTATCATGGTTTGCATTCTTAACGGAGCTTTTGTTTTTGCCGCAGACTTAGTAAGAGAAGTGCAATTCCCTGTAGAAATTGAATTCATGAAATATTCTTCATATGAAGGATTAGGAACAACTGGTATAGTTAATAAAGTTACCGACTTGCCTAAAAGCATCGAAGGCCGAGATATTATCGTTATAGAAGATATAATCGACACAGGATGCACCATGGAGAAGATTCTTTGTGACTTCAAAGAAAAAGGGGCCGCATCAGTAAAAGTTGCATGTTTACTACAAAAACCCGACAAACTTATAAAAGACATAAAAGTTGACTATTGCGCACTTAGCATAAAAAACGATTTCATTATTGGATATGGACTCGATTATGATGGATTCGGACGTAACTTAAAAGATATTTACATTTTATCTGAAAAACAATAGCAACTAAGACACAAACAATTAAAGAATAAAAGCATAACATATATTTATTAATTAATAAAAAATGAAAAATATCATTATCTTTGGTGCCCCAGGTTCTGGTAAAGGCACATATAGCGATGAGATTGTAAATCGCTACAACATGGGACACATCTCAACTGGAGATGTTCTTCGTGGTGAAATTAAAAATGGTACAGAATTAGGTAAAATCGCTGAAGGATACATTCAGAACGGCCAACTAATTCCAGATGACCTAATGATAAGCATTCTTGCAAAAACTTACGATGCTATGCCTGCAGGAAAAGGTGTAATCTTCGACGGATTCCCACGCACAATCGCTCAAGCAGAAGCACTCAAGAAGATGCTTGCTGAACGCAATCACGACATGGGAGTTATGATTGAACTTATCGTTGACGAAGAAACATTGTTAGCACGTTTGCTCAACAGAGCAATAGAGCAAGGAAGAGCTGACGACAACGAAGAAACAATCAAGAAACGTTTCGCTGTATATCATAGCCAGACTGCCCCTCTTGCTGAATGGTTCGAAAAAGAAGGTATGCGCAACACTTTCACTTGGAAAGGTTCAAAAGAAACAATGTTAAGCGAAATCTTCGCATTCCTTGACACATTGAAATAATCCCAATTAATATAAAAAGGATTTAAACTCTTACTATCTGTCACAATAGAGTTTTCACTTTAATTAAATAATGAATGGAAACCAACTTTATTGATTACGTTAAAATATTCTGTCGTTCCGGAAAAGGAGGACGTGGCTCATGCCACATGCACCGTGCAAAATACATGCCTAAAGGTGGTCCAGACGGAGGAAACGGAGGAAACGGAGGTAGTGTAATATTAAGAGGCAATCGTAATTATTGGACTCTTTTACACCTTCGCTACGATCGTCACGTCTATGCCGAGCATGGAGGAAATGGCTCAAAGTCAAAGAGTTCCGGAAAGCAAGGTGCTGATAAGATAATTGAAGTACCATTGGGCACTGTTGCATATAACGCAGAAACCGGACAGTATCTTTGCGACGTAACAAGTGACGGACAAGAAGTAGTATTATTAAAAGGTGGACGTGGCGGATTGGGAAATTTCAATTTCGCCACACCTACCAATCAAGCACCGCGTTATGCACAACCAGGTGAACCAATGCAAGAAATGACAGTAATATTAGAGCTGAAACTGCTTGCAGACGTCGGTTTGGTTGGGTTCCCTAACGCAGGAAAGTCAACATTAGTAAGCGCACTATCATCGGCAAAACCAAAAATAGCAAACTACCCTTTCACCACATTGGAACCTTCATTAGGAATCGTGTCATACCGCGATAACAGATCGTTCGTCATGGCCGACATTCCGGGCATCATAGAAGGAGCCAGTCAAGGAAAAGGATTAGGATTAAGATTTCTTAGACATATAGAACGTAACTCACTCTTACTCTTTATGATTCCAGGAGATACCGACGCCATAAAAAAAGAGTACGACATTCTATTAAACGAACTCACCACCTTCAATCCAGAATTATTGGATAAAGGTAGAGTCCTTGCTATTACTAAATGCGACCTGCTCGATGAAGAATTGATAGACTTATTGCGCGACACACTTCCCAAAGATGTCCCAACCGTATTTATCTCTGCAGTCACCAATCAAGGACTTGAAGAGTTAAAAGACGTGTTATGGGAGGAAATGAATAGTGAAAGTAACAAAATTGCAGCAATAGTAACACAGGAAAATATAGTACACCATTCTAAAGATTTCTCACGTATGCAAGAAGAATTTGAAGACTTCGATGATATCGATGTCATCGACACAGAGATTAACGAGATTGAAGAACTTGATGATTACGAATACGAAGATGAATAAATCTGACGTTTTATCATACAATATAGGGAACAATATTACAGCCTTCACTACTACAAGAAATGGTGGAGGCTGTAGCATTGATAACTATTCATCAATGAATATAAATCCTTTTTGCGGTGATACCATTGAACACATTTCAACAAACAAAAAATTATTATGCGACCTGCTTAATATAAAACAGGAATCACTCATTATGCCGCACCAAATACACGGCACAGATATCACCATTATCGACAACACATCGAACTACTCAAAACAATTCGAAGCCGACGCACTCATTACAAATATACCAGACACTTGTATTGGAGTAAGTACCGCCGATTGCGTTCCTGTACTCATCTACGACAAGAAAAACAAAGCAACTGCTGCAATACACGCAGGTTGGAGAGGAACCCTCAAACACATTGTTGAATTAACCATCGACAAGATGCACTCTACATACAACACGAACGGAGCAGATTGTAATGCTGTGATTGGACCATGTATCGGAGTTGATGCTTTCGAAATCGGAAATGAGGTTTATGAATCATTCTACAATGCCGGATTCGACATGACTAAAATTGCAATAAAGAAAGAAAAATACCACATAGACCTTAAAGAATGCAATAAACTACAATTAATGAACAAAGGAATAAAGCAAGAGAACATCCATGTATCTAATGTCTGCACTTATACAGAATACAATAAATATTTCTCTGCCAGAAGATTAGGTATAAATTCCGGACGACTCTTCACTGGTATAATAATACGTTCAGAAACAACATTCTGATTTTCACAATCAAACTATAAGACATAAAAAAACTGTATATCCAGGGCATCCCGAATATACAGTTTTTTATTTATCTAAATTGGATTATTCGTCATCATCTTCTGTGGACTCATCAATAGCATCAATATCTTCAATTGTTGCTTCAGCCTCATCAGGTTCATCCATATCATAATCATTGTCGTTGTCATTATCATCTGGCAAGTTGTCGTCGTCATCATCGTCGTCATCATCGTCGTCATCATCGTCGTCATCCAAATCATCACGTTGTGACTTACTCTTACCATCGACAAGAATCTCAAAATGAAGTTTTTCCATCTTAGGCTTAACCTTAAGGAAAACAGCCTCAACCCATGAACCACGTTCAATTTCCAACACCTCGTAACCATCTTCTTTTCTGCGATCTATAAGTCCTCCTGGACGGCGCATCGCAGCAGCAGGCATAACACTGCAGTCAACATAAAACGCAGCTTGAATTATATCTTGAATAGCGAGAGGTAAACCCTGCCAACCTGTACCCATATTTTCATTAATCAGATACAGAACCTCACGAGGAGTTAGGTGAAATATATTTTCAAGAGTCAAGTCTGTCACTTTCTTGATTTGACGCTTACGGATTGCAATAGCATTTGTTCCTTCATAGTCAGGAGTTGAGAAAATCTGGAAATTCTGAGCCTCCAATGAAGCGACCAACTCATCATTCTCACGTTTAATCATCTGCAGATCAAAAACTGGACGTATTATATTATGATAATGGACCTTGTTTTCTTTATATCTGTCAGACATCATCACTTCAGCCAACATTCTATAAATATCTTCAACGTCATATGACCAGATGTTACCCTTAGACATCTCATCGATTGCATATGAACTCACAGTTTCGCTATCTTTATCAAATCTGTCACGTTCTTTTTTTGATTTTTCCTTAGCCATTGTATATTTTTATATATTTAAAACTAATAATTCGGCTGCAAATTTACAAAAACTTTTCATATACTACAATAAGTAACAAAGTTTTTATGAATACACACAAAAAACTAAATGTCATCAATCTCATAACATCAATACACAAGTGTCAATGAACAAGCCGATTTTTAAGAAAAAAGCACATCTTAATATATAATAAGTAAAATAATCATTCTTTCATACATAGCAATTCTCAAGAATTTATTATCTTTGCAAATTGAAATATAGTTCTATTTGAAATAAATAACAAAATTTGATTATTTTTCAACACAAAAATTTATCAGATAATAAAGCTAGGTATAAAGAAAATGAAAAAACTCGAACTTAAATATGGCTGCAATCCAAATCAAAAGCCATCATGCGTTTTTATGAACGAAGGAGAACTTCCATTCGAAGTATTATGTGGACGTCCTGGTTACATAAATCTACTTGACGCATTCAATAGCTGGCAATTAGTACGTGAACTTAAAAATGCAACAGGTGTTCCTGCTGCTGCTTCATTTAAACACGTAAGTCCAGCAGGTGCAGCTATAGGTATTCCAATGAGTGACACGCTAAAAAAGATCTATTGGGTTGATGATTTGAAATTCGAACTCTCACCAATAGCAACTGCTTATGCACGAGCTCGTGGAGCTGACCGTATGTCAAGTTTTGGTGATTTCATTGCTTTAAGCGACACTTGCGACGAAGCAACAGCTTTACTTATCAAACGTGAAGTATCTGATGGTATCATTGCACCTGACTATACTCCTGAAGCTCTTGAAATATTACGTCAAAAACGTAACGGAACATATTGCGTAATCAAGATGTCAACAGAGTATCGTCCTGAACCAATCGAACATAAGCAAGTATTCGGTATCACTTTTGAACAAGGTCGCAATGAGATTGACCTTACAAGCGACAGCCTCTTCGATAACATCCCTACTCAAAACAAAGAATTAAGCGAAGAAGCTAAACGTGACTTAAAAATTGCTCTCATAACACTTAAATATACTCAGTCTAACTCAGTATGTTATGTAAAAGACGGACAAGCAATCGGTATTGGTGCTGGACAACAAAGCCGTATCCACTGTACTCGTCTTGCAGGACAAAAAGCTGACTTATGGTGGTTAAGACAATGTCCAAAAGTTATGAATCTGCCTTTCAAAGACGATATCAGACGTGCTGACCGAGACAACACAATCGATGTGTATATGGGAGATGAATACGAAGACGTACTTGCAGAAGGAACTTGGCAAAAATTCTTTACAGAAAAACCAGAGCCATTAACTCGTGAAGAGAAAAAGGCATGGCTTGCAAAAAACACACAGGTAAGCCTTGGTAGTGATGCCTTCTTCCCATTCGGCGACAATATCGAACGTGCACACAAGAGTGGTGTTCAATACATTGCTCAAGCAGGTGGATCTGTACGCGATGATAATGTTATCGAAACATGTGATAAGTATGGTATTACCATGGCATTTACAGGCATTCGCTTATTCCATCATTAATATATATATATGGCATCAGACAACGAAATCTTATACGCCATGATGAATGGCATCAACTTTGGTGGGAAAAAGAAAGAAAAATCCAATACCGATAAGGTAAAAACCAAAGCACGAGGAAAATCATATAAAACTGGCGCACATGGTTCTGGCTCATCTAAGCATAAGGCTGAAATACGCCAGAGAGTAAAAAATCGTGCTTCACAGAAAAGGAAATGATTTTTCACATATGCTTTTATGTTTTATGCCATAAATGACAATGATATTGCAATAATAAAAATATAAGACGATGTTAACAATCAAAGTCATCACAGAACAGACCGAAAAAGTTATTAAAGGTCTGAACAAAAAGCACTTTCAGGGTGCAGAAGAGGCTGTAGCCAAAGCCATTGAACTCGACAAAAAACGTCGCGAGGCTCAGACAAAACTTGATGCATGTTTAGCTAATCAAAAGAAATTAGCTTCACAAATTGGTGCATTAATGAAACAAGGCAAAAAAGAAGACGCTGAAACTGCAAAATCCGAAGTTGCTAAGTTAAAAGAAGAATCTCAAGTTCTTCAAGCAACAATGTCGGATGCAGAACAACAACTGACAGCTCATTTATGTACAATACCTAACCTCCCTTATGACATTGTACCTGAAGGTTCTTGTGCAGAAGACAACGTTGTTGTTAAATCATCATTAAGAGAATGTAAGGAAGGCGACACTGTCGGAAACTGGACAACTATACCAACCAATAATGAAGCTAAACTACCACACTGGGAATTAGCTAAGAAATATAACTTAATCGATTTTGACCTCGGTGTTAAAATTACTGGTGCTGGTTTCCCTGTCTATGTAGGAAAAGGCGCACGTCTTCAACGTGCACTTATAAACTTCTTCCTTGACGAAGCACGTAAAAGCGGATATAAAGAAATCATGCCACCAACAGTAGTTAATGCCGCATCTGGATATGGCACAGGCCAATTACCTGATAAGGAAGGTCAGATGTATCATTGTGAGGTTGATGATTTATATCTAATACCAACAGCTGAGGTTCCTGTAACAAATATCTACCGCGATGTTATTCTTGACGAGAAAGATCTCCCTATCAAGAATTGCGCATACACTCAATGTTTCCGTCGCGAAGCTGGTAGCTATGGTAAAGACGTTAGAGGACTTAACAGACTACACGAATTCAGTAAGATTGAGATAGTAAGAATCGATACTCCTGAGCATTCTGAAGAAAGCCACAAAGAAATGCTCGAACATGTAGAAGGACTTCTTAAAAAGCTTGAACTACCATACCGAATCCTTCGTTTGTGTGGAGGCGACCAAAGTTTCACATCTGCAATATGCTACGATTTCGAAGTATATTCAGAAGCACAAGGCCGCTGGCTCGAGGTTTCATCTGTAAGTAACTTCGACACTTATCAAGCAAATCGTCTCAAATGTCGTTATCGTCGTAGTAGCGACAAGAAAACCGAACTCTGCCACACACTCAACGGTTCTGCACTTGCATTGCCACGTATAGTAGCAACAATCATTGAGAACAACCAAACCGAACAAGGTATCAGAGTTCCAAAGGCTCTTGTTCCATACTGCGGATTCGAATATCTCGATGACAAATTAGATTAAACACATTAAAATATTAAAAAGAAACAAAAAGAATACAACAAATACTCAATAACAAAAAACATGAATAAGATTGTAAGTAAAACACAATTCTCAGAGAAAGTGTTTAAACTTGAAGTCGAAGCACCACTTATTGCTAAATCTCGCAAAGCTGGTCACTTCGTCATCGTTCGCGTCGGCGAACAAGGAGAACGTATGCCTCTCACTATTGCAGACTCAGATGTAGAAAAAGGAACAATCACACTTGTTGTACAAACAGTAGGTTATTCTTCTACAAAACTTTGTAGTCTTAACGAGGGCGATTATATCACTGACGTTGTTGGTCCACTCGGACAAGCAACTCACATTGAA
Organism: Bacteroidaceae bacterium; assembly: GCA_024682395.1. Taxonomy (GTDB): domain Bacteria; phylum Bacteroidota; class Bacteroidia; order Bacteroidales; family Bacteroidaceae; genus Colivivens. The sequence goes on along the minus strand of JAIKZH010000020.1, from coordinate 82,471 downwards.
AACTACGGAACTGTGGTATGTGCTGGTGGTGGTGTCGGTGTGGCTCCAATGCTTCCTATCATTAAGGCACTAAAGGCTGCTGGAAACAAAGTTGTCAGTGTACTTGCAGGACGAACAAAAGAACTCATCATATTAGAGGATGAAGTTCGCAAACATTCAGATGAAGTAATCATCATGACTGACGATGGTAGCTATGGCCAGAAAGGTGTAGTTACAGTCGGTATCGAACAGGTTATCCAACGCGAAACTGTAAACAAATGTTTCGCTATCGGTCCTGCTATAATGATGAAATTCTGTTGCTTGCTCACTAAGAAATATAATGTACCAACAGATGTATCACTCAACACTATCATGGTTGACGGTACTGGTATGTGTGGTGCATGCCGTATCACTGTAGGAGGTAAAACTAAATTCGTATGCGTTGACGGTCCTGAATTCGATGGTCATGAAGTTGATTTCGATGAGATGTTCAAACGTATGGGAGCATTCAAAGAAGCTGAACTTGCTGAAATGAAGAAGTTGGAAGCTCACGTATGTGGATGCCAAAATGCAGCAGAAACATCTAAGAAAGAAGCTGTTAAAGCCTCTGCAGAACAACTTGACACTCCAATTGAAGAACTTATCGATCGTAACCAACCTTGGCGTGAAGAACTTCGCAAGAGCATGAAGCCAAAGGAAAGAACAGATATCGAACGTTGCATAATGAACGAATTAGATCCTGTTTACCGTGCTACTACTCGTACTGAAGAAGTTAACCAAGGACTTACTGAGATTCAAGCTCTTACAGAAGCTAAACGTTGTCTCGATTGTCCAAAACCTACATGTATGGAAGGATGTCCTGTTAATATCAACATTCCTTCATTCATCAAGAGCATAGAAAGAGGACAATTCCTCGATGCTGCAAAGGTTTTGAAGAGCACTTCTTCACTCCCTGCAGTCTGCGGACGTGTTTGTCCACAAGAAAAGCAGTGCGAAAGCAAGTGTGTACACCTTAAGATGGGTAAGAAACCAGTTGCAATCGGTTATCTTGAGCGTTTCGCTGCTGATTTCGAAAGAGAAAGCGGTAAGATGTCACTTCCAAAATGCAAACCAGCTAATGGTATCAAAGTTGCAGTTGTAGGTTCTGGTCCTGCTGGACTTAGCTTCGCTGGCGACATGGCTAAGAATGGTTTCGATGTAACTGTATTTGAAGCTCTTCATGAAATTGGTGGTGTATTAAAATATGGTATTCCTGAATTCCGTCTTCCAAACGCAATCGTAGACGTAGAAATAAAGAATCTTGAAAAGATTGGTGTTAAGTTCGTTAAAGACTGCATCATCGGTAAGACTATAAGCACTGAACAACTTGAAGCTGAAGGATTCAAAGGTATCTTCGTTGCATCTGGAGCAGGTCTTCCTAACTTTATGAACATTCCAGGCGAGAACAGCACTGGTATCATGTCATCAAACGAATACCTCACACGTGTTAACTTGATGGATGCATCTAACCCATGCTCTGACACTCCAATCAACAAAGCTAAGAGCGTAATGGTTGTTGGTGGTGGTAACACAGCTATGGACTCATGCCGTACAGCAAAACGTCTTGGAGCAGAACGAGTATTCATCGCATATCGTCGTAGCGAAGAAGAAATGCCTGCACGTCTTGAAGAAGTTAAACACGCTAAGGAAGAAGGAATCGAATTTTTAACTCTTCACAACCCTATCGAATATATTGCAGACGAAAAAGGTGCTGTATGTCAAGTTAAACTCCAGAAGATGGAACTTGGAGAACCTGATGCTTCAGGACGTCGCAGCCCTATTCCAATTGAAGGCGCAATTGAAACAATTGATATCGACATGGCAATCGTAGCTGTAGGTGTTAGTCCAAACCCAATCGTTCCTAAGTCAATCAAGGGACTTGAATTAGGACGTAAGAACACTATCGCTGTAAACGACGACATGCAATCATCAATCCCAACTATATTCGCTGGTGGTGATATCGTACGTGGTGGTGCAACTGTTATCCTTGCAATGGGTGACGGACGTCGCGCTGCAAAACATATGAGCGAGAAATTATTAGGATAATCTTCTGATTATTCCAAAATTCACAATAAGAGGATAACCATACAAATCGGTTGTCCTCTTTTTTATTTATGTAAACCGACTTATTTCATAAAATATTATTATCTTTGCACAGAATAGTGTGTGTACACACTGAATATACCTAAATAACAATTAAAGGTCATGAAATCATTTGCACAATCTGAATTAATAATCAACCCCGATAATAGTTCATTCCATTTGCACATTACTCCAGAGCAACTGGCTGATAAAATTGTTATGTGTGGTGATCCTGACAGAGTATCTCTTATCGCATCTCACTTTGAATCAAAGGAATGCGATGTTCAGAGCAGAGAATTTCATACCATAACTGGTACATATAAGGGGAAAAGAATAACAGCCATTTCACATGGTATTGGATGCGACAATATCGATATAGTGGTAAACGAACTTGATGCACTAAAAAATATCGATTTCGCCACACGTACTGAAAAAGAGCATCTTACCTCTCTCGAAATGGTTCGAATCGGAACATGTGGAGGTTTGCAAGAAAACACACCTGCGGGCACATTTATCTGTTCGGAGAAATCTATAGGCATTGAAGGACTTATCAACTACTATGCTGGACGAGAGAAGATTTGTGACTTGGAATTTGAAAAATATTTCACACAACACCTCAACTGGGATTATCACAATCTGCCATCGCCATATGTGGTGGACAACGATAAAGACTTATTAAATAGAATCTACGAACCTGAATTAGGAATGATTAAGGGCGTTACAATCTCTTGTGGTGGTTTTTATGGTCCACAAGGACGAGAACTACGCATACCTTTGTCTGACCCTAAACGGAATGAAAAAATATGTTCATTCAATTGGAATGGCTACAAAATAACTAATTTTGAAATGGAATCGGCTGCTTTAGCTGGTCTTTCTGCACTACTCGGTCACAAAGCAATGACAGTGTGTATGGTTGTAGCAAATCGAATAGCTAAAGATACTGATACTGAATATAAAGACAGAATTGATGATTTAATAGAAATAGTATTAGACAGAATTTAAAACAAATTAAAGAATGAAGAGAAAAATCACTACAGGGATAATTGCTATTATATGTTTGATAATACTTATTATTGGAATAATCTCATATAATCTTTTCCTATCAAATATCAATATAGCAGAAACTGAATACATATATATCGACAAAGATGATAACGCAGACTCTGTTATAACTAAAATAAAAAATACTGGAGCGGACTTTTCTGAAGAAGGATTTAAATTTCTTTCCAGCCGTAATAAACAAAGCAACACAATTCGCCCTGGACGTTACAGAGTATCATCTGATATTAACACACTTGAATTATTCCGAAACATAAGAAATCATAATTCTGAGCCTATCCAATTGGTTGTTCCGTCAGTGAGAACAATTCAAATCATGGCATCAAGACTTTCTAACGAACTTATGGTTGATTCTGCTGAGATAATATCATTACTCGAATCTGATGAGTATCTCAAGAGTATCGGATACACCCACACATCCATTCCTTCACTATTTATTCCAAACACATATGAGGTATATTGGGAGATATCTGCAGAAGACTTGATTGCAAGAATGGTGAAAGAGCATAATGCTTTCTGGAATAATAATCGCAAGGCATTGGCAAAGAAAATTGGCCTTACAGAACTTGAGGTAAGTACTCTTGCAAGCATTGTTGATAGCGAAACTGCAAACAACGGAGAGAAAAACAGAATCGCCGGATTATATATGAACAGACTGCATAAAAATATTTTGTTGCAGAGCGATCCTACCGTAATATACGCTGTAGGCGATTTCACTATAAGAAGAGTTCTAAACAAACATCTTCAAGTTGAGTCGCCATACAACACATACAAGGTTCATGGATTGCCACCAGGCCCAATCAGAATCCCATCTATTGCAGGTCTTGATGCTGTTCTCAACTATGAGCATAACGACTATCTGTATATGTGTGCCAAAGAAGATTTCTCAGGAACTCACAACTATGCAGTTAGTTTGGCTGAACATTATGCTAACGCACGCAGATATGTACAAGCATTAAATGAACGTGGAATCAAATAACACATGATTTATAATTCAAAAACAACAAAGTGAAGTATAAAAACAACTATATCCGCCATATCATCACTTGCATATCATTACTGACTCCAGTAATAACAAATGCACAAATTGATGGACTAACAGACAACACATACTACTCTGTTGAAACTAATGCCATATTCACCGATGGTGATCAGGCACCTCTTTGGTTTTCATCCAACAAACATGGTTTATCGTCAATTGAACCTAATTCAGGATATTTACGGGCTGGATTTGCTCGTTCATTAGAAACTGATTCGTTACTCAACTGGCGATATGGTTATGGCTTAGATCTTGTAGTTCCTATTAAACATACGTCAAAGTTCATTATCCAACAAGCATACGGAGACGTTCAATACAAGAACTTTAGAATTACAGTCGGGGCTAAAGAAATACCACAAGAGATGCTTAACAGCGAACTCAGTTCGGGAGGTATGACAATTTCAAATAATTTCCGTCCGATACCACAAGTGAGATTGGAAATGCCTGAATTCTGGAATCTGTATTTCACAGGAAACTGGTTGGCAATAAAAGGACATATTGCTTATGGCATCTATACCGATAATGGTTGGCAAAAAGACTTTGCTGCCGAAAACAGCATCTATACAAAGAATTCGTTCTTTCACAGCAAGTCGGGCTTTTTAAGAGTTGGAAATGAAGAGTTTTTCCCTCTTTCCTTCACTTTCGGACTACAAATGGCATGTCAGTTTGGAGGAAAAGGATATAATCTTACTGAAAGAGACGATGACATGACCCAACTTAATGGAGTTGATTTGGGAAACGGAATAAAGAGTTTTTGGGACGCATTCATCCCAGGAGGAAAAGACGTTAACGATGGTGATTATAATAACGTTGCAGGAAACCAAACTGGTAACTGGTACTTCGAGTTAAACTACAAAGCACCAAAATGGAACATAAAAGCTTATGCACAACATTTCTTCGAAGACCACAGTCAGATGTTTGTACAATATGGTTGGAAAGACATGTTATGGGGTATTGAAGCCCAATTACCTCAAAACCATTTTGTCAGCAACGTATTAGCGGAATATGTATATACAAAGGACCAAACCGGAGGCTTGTATCATGACGAAAACGATATTCTGCCTATACAAATCAGTGGAAAAGATAATTACTACAACAACCATGTGTATGGAGCATGGCAACATTGGGGACAAAACATAGGAAATCCATTATTATTATCACCTATATACAATGCCAACGGACAGATTTCGTGCTTACACAACAGAATAAGCGCACTACATTTTGGAATCTCTGGTGATCCATCTGATGAATTTCATTACAAAATCTTGTATTCTAAGATGAAATCATTGGGCACATACGACTACCCTCTCATTGACCCAGTAAGTCAAGATTATTTCATGGCAGAAGTATCCTACAAGCCACGCATACTAAAAGGATGGTCAGGATCTTTATGTTATGGTTATAATCAAGGACATCTTCTGAATAACAGTACAGGATGTTCTATCACAATTCGTAAAACAGGAAAACTATTTTAGCAATGAATATCAGAAAAAACATAGAAACATCAGTATATTTTCTCATAGTGTTGTTCACCCTACTGAGTTGCGACAAACTTGATAAGAACGGCAAACTTGATGGAAATTGGCAACTAACCGAATGGATGCAAAACAGCACAGGGAGAGTCGTTGCCGATAAACATGACTTGCTGTTCTATACCATAAAATTGGAGCTCATCCAATTCAGAGATTGTAAAAATGGACAATCGCCTTATTTTGCATATTTCGAATATACTGACGATAATCTGATTCTCGGACAGGTGTTCCAAAATACCGCAAACAACGATATTCCCTCAACAACAGAAGCATTAGCTCAATTTGGAGTTACAAATGATGGTAAATTCAAAATAACAAAACTGACATCATCTGAAATGATACTTCAGAATGATGAAAACACATTATCTTTTAGAAAATACTAATTCCTTCGCTTACACAAATATGTACATCAATTAAGACTTGATAAAGACGAATAAAAGAATCACAGTTCGAATGCGACGGATTGTGATTCTTATTATTAAAGGGTTATTATTTTATATCATATATTTTTTAAGACCATAAAAAGCATAATGGGCAAAATAATATAATGATGTAAAAAAGCCTAAATGTAGATATTTTCTATAGATATTCCATTGAAACCTTGCTGTTTGGAATTTATTACCCGAACGAGAACTTTTAGACTCTCTATAAAGTGCATGAAGTTTCTGGGTATTATGTGCTATGTAGCCTTTTTTCAGAATTGTAAGCAAAAAGATATAATCTTCAACATCTGTATTCAAGAATCGATCATTGCCAATCGCTTCTTTAGTTATCAATAAAGTTAACCATGGAATACTATTAGATTTTAGCAATTGATTATAATTGTAAGAAGCAGAAGATTTAACAACCCTATTTTTTCTTTCGCCCGAAGGAGATATTTTCTCGTAATATGAGAAAACCATATGATAATTGTTCTTCTCGGCAAAATCTACCTGACATTGTAATTTATCAGCCAACCAAACATCATCACTATCCAAGAATGCTATATATTTGCCTTTTGCATAATCTATAGCCATATTTCGTGGTTTGGCAGGTGAGCCCGAAGATTTCTCTAATCGATAATAACGGATTCTTGAGTCTTTCGCTATATAATCCTCTATAACTTGTCGGCTATTGTCGGTTGAGCCATCATCAACTATAATCATCTCCCAGTCATTGAACGTTTGAGCAATGACTGAATCTATAACCACTGGCAAATACTCACCAGAATTATAGCATGGAGTTATAATTGATACTAATGGCATAATCTTTATGATTATTTAATTTATTTGCGTACAAAAGTAATAAAAAATTATCACTTTTCTTGATGTAATTATCAGAAATTAAAAAATAAATGTAAGATTTTTTAACTTTTCAATAATTATTTGTTTTTTCGAAAAATTGTAGGATTGCAGATTCTAATTTCTTAAAATCTTCGTTCCATGTCGTTTCATGACGTTTGAACTCCACCAAATTATCATGAACACTACTCAAGCGAGTCTTATCACTCACGAATCCATTCAATAAATCTTTAATAGCCTCAACGGAATAAGGATTTACCTTAAAACCAATCTTATTAGCATCTACATAATCCCCCAGCATAGTCTGATCAGAATAGACTGCAGGAATTGTATATGAGATAGATTCATGAAATTTATTTGAAATAGCATACTTCACATTGAAGTCCTTATTTGGATATGCTGCCCAAATCACATCCGAATCTCCATACAACTGTCCTATATCTTCATACTTATATTCACCTGTACAATGAATATTATTTAATGATTGAGTATATTTCTTCAACGTTTCATAATCTGGACCATACCCATGATAGTATAGCTGAAAACGATTATCATCCCGAACGGCATCTGCAAGATTTTTTAATATGTTGACATATCTTATGTTACCAAGAAAAACAACACGTAAGGGTAGTTGAGGAGAATAATCTACACTTTGTGTCTGAATGGTTGGTTTATTTTCCAACACCAATTGTGGATATTTCTTAGGATAAATCTGAGTATAGAAACGAGAGGCATGAATAGTCAATGCGGCTTTATTCATATAATAATGTTCTATGAGATTCAAGAATTTACGACCGAGTAATGGTCCTGTAGGTGCATCAAGATTTTCGTAAATAAGCATCTGGTTCTTGCGTAACGATGGAAGCATCAGCAAATTATTCCAATGCGAAGCTATGATAATATCGGGATTAATATCCTTTATTTCAGCGCAACAGAATTTTCTATAATCGAATAATCCTAATAATTTATGAACCTTATTTCCGTATTTTGCTGGACGCTTAAATAAGTGATAATGCTTGTCTGATGAATCTTCCTGATATTTATTCTCGCGATCCCACGAAATGACATGAATCTCGGCATTGGGAAAACTTAATGCCAAGGAATCCAATATCTTAGTGTTTCTGGTATTAATAGGAACACTCTCATCCACCAAAACGATCTTTTTAATATTATCTATCATGAAAACAATCTTATTATGATTTAATCGTCCACCATTAATCTCAACGATGGAAGGAACATTATGCTTATATAACGTTATTCTTTATAAATTATTATGTAATATCTCAACAATACGTTTACATGCCAATCCGTCGCCATATGGATTAACTGCTTTACTCATCTTTTCATAAGCAGATTTATCTTCAAGCAATGTACTTACTTCGTCAACAATTAGTTTGCGATTAGTACCAACAAGATGTACGGTTCCACTATCCAAAGCTTCTGGACGCTCTGTGGTGTCACGCATTACAAGGACGGGCTTTCCTAAACCTGGTGCTTCTTCCTGAATACCTCCAGAGTCTGTCAACACCAACGTAGAGTGATTCATCAAATATACAAACTCAAGATATTGTAATGGTTCTATGAAAAACATATTACCAAGATTACTTAAATCATCACCAAAAATCTCATGAATTGGTTTACGTACATTTGGGTTAAGATGCATCGGATAAACAAAATCGACATCAGGATATTTCTGTGTCAAATCTTTTATTGCATTAACGATATTGATAAATCCTTCACCAAAATTTTCACGTCTATGACCTGTTATCAAAACCAATTTTCGTCCATCGGCAAGACGTGACATATCATATCCTGATTTTGCTAAGATGTTTATCTGTTCTTTTGCAAGTTTTTCGTCGTTTTGCAATTTATCCACCACCAAATGCAATGCATCGATAACAGTATTTCCTGTCACATAAATCTCACCTTGCGCTGATTCTTTCTTGAGATTACTTTCAGATAAAGGAGTTGGAGAGAAATTATATGTTGAAATTCTACCTGTTATCTGTCGGTTCATCTCCTCTGGCCATGGAGAATATATATTATGTGTTCTTAATCCAGCCTCAACATGTCCTACAGGGATTTGTTGATAGAATGCAGCAAGAGCTGCAGCTGTTGAGGTTGTTGTATCACCATGAACAAGCACAACATCGGGTTTAATTTCTTTGAATATATCTCGCATACCTGTCAACACACGTGACGTGATATCAGTCAGGTCTTGTCCTTGTTTCATTATATTCAAGTCATAATCGGGTTTTACATTGAATATGTTTAATACTTGATCCAACATCTCCCTATGCTGTCCAGTCACACACACAATCGTTTGAAAATCACTTGGGTGTTTCTGAAATTCTTTTACTAACGGGCACATCTTTATTGCTTCTGGACGTGTACCGAAAACAAGCATAACTCTCTTCATAATCTATCTTATTTTTATACAGCACTTCATAATTAGTAATAATCATTCATCTATCACAGAGCGTAGAGCATTTATATACCCATGTCCATCTTTCAAGTCGGGTTCCATATAATTACCTTCAGCCCATTCGTTCCATGATTTCAGGAACAAGATTCTGTGTTCTGGTTCTCTGTCTTCCAAAAAAGTCAAGGCATGGCGAACATGCTCAGCAAACTTATCTGGAGAACTGCCCACATATACACCATCCGAATTGCCTACTCGAGCAGTTCTATCCCACTGAGGTAATATGGTTGGATATACATTTTCCCATTTATCCTCTGGTGCGAAATATCCCTTTACAGTCTTAGAATAGTTATAATTTGAATGTTTGTTTAACCCAAACTTATTTAATACAGCCTCTGTTAGATTCAGATATTTTCCCTTACTTAACAATTCACCTCGACGTTTTCCAAAAGAGTTTACTGCATCAAATCCCAAAGACAACGCATAATTATATAAATCCGCACTACTTTTCAAATTTGGCAATGCTCTATGTTGTTTTCCTGAAGAATCAATTGTCGCAGATAATGTTGACGGCATCATCGCTATGAAATAGAATCCTGGCAATCCGTTTTCTTTTGCCAGATTTTGCCAAACAGACATGAATGTCTTCACATCAGAGAATGTCAATATATCATAGATGACAAAAATCAACTTACCATCAACGGTCATATATCTACGATCCTTGAAAGCATTCAACAATGTATAAAAATGCTCAGTATAATCATCAACGCCTTCATAACACTGTTCCATAAGCACAGAAGTTTTCACACGTGCAGAAGATTGCTCCCATGTTTTATTTGACCATGTATGATTTGCCCAACAGATACAGAATGGGAAATCTGGCTTTCCAGATGCTACCACTTCATTAAACGGACGTTCCAACAATTGCTTGCCCTTACCAAACCAATAATGATAATAGCAAAATCCTTCTACTCCGGCTTCACGTGCTAAAGCAGCTTGTTGTTCACGAACTTCTGGTACACGCAAATCATAATAGCCTAAATCTGCTGGGACCTTTGGTTGGTAATGCCCTCTAAACAAAGGCTTAGCTCGTCCTACATTAGTCCATTCCGTAAATCCCTTTCCCCACCACTCGTCATTCTCTGGGATTGGGTGAAACTGAGGTAAATATAATGCAATAACTCTTGCTTTCATAATTCAATCTGTTTAACGATTCTTGCAGGAACACCCGCTACCATCGTATTTGATGGTACATCTTTTGTTACAACACTATTTGCTGCCACAATCACACCGTCGCCTACTGATACACCAGGCATAATACAAACATTATTGCCTAACCATACATTCTTTCCAATAGTTACAGGTCCTTTAGAATACAAAGGACGATCAATTGGAGGCATAACGATAATGTTTTTATCGAATTGCCCATGAGCATTATCTGTTATGAGAACATTTGTTCCAGTTAACAGATTATCACCAATAGAAATTTTGTTGCATGATGTGATATGACAGTTATCACCGAAATGACAATCTTTGCCAATAGTTATACTTGGATGAAAACATTCACCGGCATAGGTATCCCAAGCAGTCAAACGCATTCCCTTTCCAAATGTCGTCATTGAATCAACTGAGATATATTTCAAACCATACAGCAACGTTGACGGATAACAAAATAGGACACGTTTACCACAATATGATAATTTGTGGCTTATCAATATTGAGTAAATATGACTTATTATTTTGTTTATTATTGACATAAAACTTATTTTTTTACACTAATATTAATCTTTGGGAATTTCTTTGATTTATGTTTTACGATATATATTCGTTTTGGATATTTCTTTATTAGTTTCTCGTACAAATATAAATAAATATATAGCATTAGGAAACAAGCCATTTTCAAGTTTGCTGTATCTGAAAATGGGAACAAAGTCATTCCTCCTTGCATACAAATACACATAGTAAAATACAACAACAATAATTGATGTACTTTCATCTCTTTATTTTTTGTTTGTATTCCCCTAAGTACCAATATATTAAAGACAACAAATATTAAAAAGGCTACAACTGGGCCAAAATCTATAGTAAAATCACCCACAAATGTAGTGAACACATCATCATTAATCAATAGATTATGGAAATAAGCACGACGATCCATAAAGTTGATAGATGCATTCGGATCAATGAAACGTTTTATTAGATTAAATGTTCGGTCACCATATCTAATCCCATTATTATCCAATCCATAATTATTGAAATAAATATTGCCTTGACCAATATACCAGTTTATATAATCCGTTACGGTTGACTGCTTCATTGTAGAGAAGCGGCTAACTGTAATTGCTGAAATTGGGACAATAACCAAAATTGCGCCAATTATTCCTGTTATATTTACTATACGATTTATTGCTTTTGATAAAAAACGTCTAAACAATGAATAAGCTAATAACAATGTCATTACTGTATACATCACAGGACCACGTTGTCCGAGCATAATTGGCTGTAATATTGCAACGACTATGCAGATAAGCAAACCAAAAATTAACCAAAGATTTTTCTTTTTCATTGTCATGAAATAAAACCACGTGAAGATTGCGATTTCAGAACATGCATTAAAGAATATTGATAATACATTTGTTGCAACTCCACCCGAATCAGAGGCCTCCTCCAGTTGCTCCGAATACGCATCTTTTCCTGCATCTGTATCGGTAATCAGTTTTATGATACCATCTTGGAAATTCATCAGAACTTCTGGCAACATAACTATTGCACTTATTATCATTGCCACTGATAGTATATAAAGGAGTTTAGTATTGAGCGGAACTAATTTTTCTACAGGATGATAATGGTGATATATTGTAGGACTTAATGCTATCATTAACATTATATACAGATATATAAACGGAAATAACGTTAATGGTTTAAAATCATAATAATCAAGAAAGAAAATCGGATTATTAAGGGTTATAATTGAGAAAAAAGCATAAAAAACATATGAACCAATAATTGTTGTACCAGCATCCACATTATGAAACTTCCAGTGATAAACAACAAAGGTCACTATCCATATTAGGAAGTAACCACATATTAGTATATTATCACTCAGCGTAGGATTCATATTATACGTTTTATTAATTTAGAAACATGCATGTTAACTAGCAGTTTCTCACTTCGACCAATTACAAATAAATAGCATAACCCAATCTGCAAAACAACTGTTGAGGAGAAAACAACAATTAGTCTTAAGATTCGATCTTCAATTAATCCATGAATACCCCAAATACATATGAAGGTTAAAACTGTTACTATAATAGATCTTGTCAGAAAATTCAGTAAATAATCCTTTATAGAGAAATCTGGGTAATTCGATTTTAAGAGATATAATCTAATAAAATGTGCGATTATACATACAGTTATCATTGAATATATAACCGTTTCTGGTGGATAATCATAATAAAATAATCCACATGACACAGGAATACACAACAATAATATAGTATCAATATATAAATGATAGTTCTTTATATTTCCTGTTGCCTGCATGATAATTGTAATTGGATTCTGCATAGTAATTACCGTTACGTAAATAATCATCAAACGGGCAAACTTTATTTTCAACTCCGAAACATCTGGCAACCAAATATCCAAAACTGTAGGCATCTCAAGGATTAAAGGAATACCGATTATAGTAATAAAAAGTAATAGAGTCTTATTGCAGAACGAAAACAATAAATTCAGTTTTCCATATTCATTTATTGAATAATTCTTAATCATTGCAGGACGTATTGCCAAAATAACACTTCCACATAATTGCATAAATGCATTATATATCTGCATTGAAATGACAAAAGCCGATTCTGAAAATCTATAAAACTGATTTAACAACAAGAGATTTCCTTGTATCATTGCAGTACCAGCAAGCGAACCATAAAAAGTCCATCCTGAGAAAGTGAGCAATTCATGATATAGTTTTTTATTCTTCTGCCATTTATAGTGACATTCTTGATATCTAATGACTGACACTGATATGTATGAGACTAAGACCAGCAACGACACGCCCCACAAACCTAATCCATAAAAAATAATATTATCAATATCAAACACTCCAATAAGAAGTACAACAGCAAACTTCAAGAAACATTCCACTGTGGTAATTATGGTATATATGCCCATATCTTCATGGGCCATGACAGCAGCCATGAAAGGAGTCTGAATGAGGATATTGATAAAAGAAAAAATGGAGAATTGAAAAATCCAGTGTGATGCAAAAACTCTATCTGGCGGTATAATCATTTTACATGAAACATACCAAAGACCTATTGTTTCAAACAATACTAAAGTCAGAAAAGCTAATGCTACATTAAGATTAAGACTCTTAGAAAATATTTCGCTGAGCTTCTTCTTGTCATTATTTGCTAACTCACATGAGAAAAAGCGTTGCGTAGATATGGAAAGTACTGTACTTACACAAGTTAACATGATGACAACTCCTGCAACCGCATTAAACAATCCATAATCATCGTCACCAAGAGTATCCAATAATATACGTTGAGAATATAGACTGATTACCATCAATATAAACATACGGACCAATAACAAGAAAGTATTCTTTGCTATTCGTCCTGATGGTTTAGAGACCGGTGTTCCTATATTCTCTTCACTCATATTATGCTTATGAATTTTTCTCCTCAATATCTGTTTCTTCAGGATTTGACTTCAACAATGAACTAATTGCAATTGACAATGAAACCACAAACGCAAGGAATGTCATTACAACTACAAAGATCATACGTTTTGGTCCTTCTGGTTTAGTTGGGACAGAAGCATTTTGCAACATTGTAAATGCAGGAGTACGTTCCTGAATTTTTGCTTTAGCTGCCTGCAACTGAGTATTCAGAAGATTATAAGCATTATATTTTGACTGCATCTCATTTTCTAAATCATCACGTTCAGAAATATAAGCTTGCAGAATTGCATCGCGGTGACTATCACAATAAGCAGAATATTTTGCTGTTGCAATATCATATTCATATTTTGCTTCTTTAGCTAATTTACTATAATACTCATAGTCTTTGCGTGATTTGCTTGTACGATAGTTGGTAATGAAGTTTTGCAGACGAGAGCACACAGAATCTGCTAAAGTAGCACAAACCAATGGGTCTTGATCGGTTACGTTAATAGTAATAACGTTTGTTTTCTTATCAACTGAACATTGAATACAGTTCTTTACACCTTCCACAAGCTGAAATTCAGAGTCTGAAAGCATAAATGGATCTACGGTATTTTCTGTTCCTGCTGGCTTCTTTATTTCTTTTTTAGGAGAAAAGAATTCCTTAATTCCTGCAAAAACAGGATCCCATGGAGCATACTTTAGATGATTTTGTAAATAATCAAGATATGTTGTCTTTACCTTCCCATCTAATGTTTCAACATGAATGTCAAACAAACCGACAACGAAATCATTAGATTCAAACAGATCAGGATACAACATTGGATAGATTGCATCAGATGAAGTCATTGATCCTAAATCAAAACCGAATGAAGAAGCCAAATCACTTAAAGAACTTACAGATGTACCATCTTCCTCAGGAGCAAGCATCACCTTAGTTGTGTAATATCTTGGTATCTGTACTATTATTATAGCTGATAAAACAGCCACAATGAGTGTTGGAAATAAAAGTAATTTCCATTTCTTCAACAAATGCTTCTTAACTCGTTGTAGATCTATTATAGTTAATTGAACTATTTCCTTTTCCTTCATAAAATTCTATTTTAGAATATTTGCAACAGTAATCATCATCGTAGCAATGGATGTTGCAGATGTACCCATACTCATAATCTCGGCAGTTGACATCTTGTCTCTCTTCTGTTTTGAAGGTACAACAATCTCACAACCTGGCTGTATATCCTTAGATGAACGGTGATTTATTGATTCTACCGCACCATTCATATATATAGCATAAACCTTTTTCTTACTTGCTTTATTGCCATATCCGCCAGCTCGCTTGATATAATAACTTAGAGGTTTTCCCTTCTTATAATTCATTGATATTGGATACATTACCTCGCCACTAACCTTAACTGTTCCTGAATATTGTGGGACAATCAAATGGTCACCTTCACGAAGTGTGATATTATCTTCACAATCAGGATCAGCAAGTGCCCGTTCCAAGTTAATTGCCACTGGATATGTGTTACCTATATCCATTTTCATTGACAATATAGAATCTGCTCGGTGAAGATTAAATGTACTGTTTGCATCAAGACTTGCCTCATACAAGGCGATTTGCTGACTACGCAAACTTGTTTCACGTTGCAGTCTTTCATCTGGTGTCATCTGACGTTCAAGACGTGCGCCTTTTACATATGCGTCGAAAGAAAGACCACCTGCAGCTTTTACCAAATCCAAAAGTTTGTAATTCTTACTTGAAGCAGCATAAGTACCTGCGAAGTTTACAGAACCAGAAATAAACACATTCTTAGTAGGCACATATGATGGACTCTGACGAACTACAACCATATCGAAAGGTTGCAATTTAAAGTCTGACTCTCCATCAATCACAAAACCATCTTTTAATGAGAATGAGTATGTCTGAGTTATTTCATTTGATGTTTCTGTTGCTGCTGGATCAAAGATGCGACGGAAAATATCGACCTTTGATGTTGAAGCTGAATTTGTAAGTCCTCCTGCCTGCAAAACGATATCCTCCAATGAGGTATTATCTGCATATTGATATGTTCCTGGATATAAAACCTCACCATCAATAGTTATTGTCTGCTCGGTGAGATAATCCTTACGGCTTGCAATAAACAAGACATCGTTTTTCTTTAATGGTACATCTGGAGCTGTTCCCTGAAGTATATCTTTTACATTAACTGGAATAACCTCAAGACTCTTATCTTCACGTTCACGATGCATTACAGCACGATTTACGAAAGCATCTTCGCTTAATCCTTCAGCTGCAAGAATCAAATCGCGAACAGAACTTATATTACCTCCGATTTGAAACATTCCAGGATGCATAACAGCACCACGGACTTCAACCATATTTGAATATCTTGCTACAACTGAATCAACATATACAGAGTCACCATCATTCAGGTTGAAACTATTCATATCAAACTCACCTATAGTATGAATTGAATATTCTGCTCCGTTCTTGCGAATCAATCTTACATTCTTTCTATAAGCATCACCAGCGAATCCACCAGCATAACTTAAGAGTGTAGAAACGCTTTCTGAAGATTTCATTTCATAGAACATCGGACGTTTTACACGACCTTTAACTCTTACAAGGCAATCGTATGCTCCGACAACAATAATATCATTATCTTGAAGTCTGACATCTCCTGATGCATTTCCATTTAATATATAATCATATACGTCAATAGATGCTATCTGACGACCAGAACGATAAACCTTGATATCACGCAAAGTACCTATATCATTGATGCCACCTGCTGCATATAAAGCATTAAAAGCGGTTGATAATGAATTCATTGTATAAGTTCCAGGCACTCTAACTTCTCCCATAACCTGAACTTGAATTGAACGTGTGTCTCCCACACTCAAACTGATGTTACAGCCTGAATAAAAACGGCCAAGGCGTGATTTTAAGACACCTGTGGCTTGAGATACAGTGAGACCGCTAAGTTTTATTGGACCAACTCCTTGTATAGTAACAGTTCCATCTGGAGAAATAGTACCTTCAAATGTTTCTTGAGAGGCTCCCCATATGTCTATAATAACGACATCGCCAGCTCCCAATCTATAATTAGCAGGAGTTGCGATATTCATAGCTGGTTGAAAAGTTAATTCTTTGTTATTAAACAAGTTACGTCCAAACACCTGTGATTCATCTTCTAATTTATTGCGATAATACAATATTGAATCCACGTCCAAAAACTCGATTTCGTTGTTCATCATCTCAAGTCGTTCTTCACGCGAATAACCTTCCTGACCTGAGTATCCTCGAGCCTTACTGCGAACCATGTAATTATTCTTCTGCTGATACTTTTCACCTTCCAATTGTTTATTGGTACGCAAACGACTATTATCAGCACCTGATTTTGAACTTGTTACATCAACTGCTCCAAGTTGCTTCTTTTGCGCCTCATATTTCTTTCTTATCTTTTGTAGTTGCTGCACACTGACACCACGTTGTAACAATTTCTGAACAATAGAAGCCTGATCTTCTCCTTTTTCATTTTGTTCTTGAACAAACTGTATAACTTGGTCGTCACTCATTGACTGTGCTTTCACATAAGAAAGCTGACATGCGGAAAAAAGTATAATTGATAACGCAATAAATTTCTTAAACATACAAAACTTAATTATAGAACTATTTTCTTTTCAAGAAGATTATGTACATGCTAAATCTTTCCCAAAAGAGCATCAACATTAATCTCGTTTATCAGATTTTACAACACAATTGGTTATAGTTGATAAAACAATCTTTATATCCAAAAGAAAACTCTTATTTCGTGAATATTCTAAATCCATATCTAATCGGCGAATCATTTTATCAATGGTATCTGTATATCCATTATACACTGTTGCCATTGAAGTAACGCCTGGACGATCATTGAATAAAAGTGCGTAATCAGGACGAACTTTCATGATTTTATCAATAAAGAAACGTCTTTCTGGTCGATAACCAACATAATCCATATCGCCCACAAAAACATTCCACAATTGAGGAAGTTCATCCAAATGATGAGCGCGGAGGAATTTTCCAACTTTTGTCAATCGGTCATCATTTTTTTGAGCTAATTGAGGCCCTGCACTTTCAGCTGACACTTTCATGGTACGGAATTTATGAATATAAAATGGTTTACCTCCCTTCCCAATTCGTTCTTGATTAAAGAAGATTGGTCCTTCTCCTTCAATTTTCAATATAATTGAGATAATTATAAAAAGAGGAGATGTAAGTAGTAAACCCAGAAACGAAGTTACAACATGAAATGAGCGTTTAACAAAACATTTCAAGAAATCTAAACCATCTATATAAGAAGTACACATCACGTCGCCGATTTGAACTGGTGGCATTTGTTTAATACGAAGCATAAAATTTTCAGCATTTTTAGGTTATTATATATACAATAACGAAGATTTTTAGTTATTATTGTGAATAGTAACATTTTTTTTCATTTCAACAATGAATTTCTCGTACCAAATCTTGTTATTTTGCACATATTAATTGTCTTATTGTAAAAATTCATGCAAATTTACAAAAAAAACAATAAGTATGCAAATTAATAATTAGCTTTTTCACATTATTATCATGACAATAAGGCAAATAAGACCAAAAAACCATATATGAAATATATGAAGACTACATATTCCAGATTTTCCAAGACCAATCGGCTTGAATCTGAAGCATCTCCAGTCCATTTTTTATTACACAGCCATGTTCTTTACCTTTCTTGAGGAACAATGTTTCTGCAGGATTATAAATCAAGTCATACAACAAATGTTCAGAAGTCAGAGTATCATAAGGAATATCTGGGCATTCATCTACATTTGGACTTGTACCCAATGGTGTAGTATTCACAATTACAGCATGTTCTGCCATCACTTCTGAAGTCATGTCATCGTATGATATACAGTTATCGCTTTTACGACGAGAGACTTTCTGACAAGATATGCCAAGTTTCTTCAAGCCATACTCTACTGCCTGTGATGCTCCACCGGTACCAAGAATCAAAGCCTTCTTATGCTTCTCTTGAAGCAGTGGCTGAATGGATTGCGTAAAACCAAGATAATCAGTATTATATCCTATTAACTTTATCGGTAATCCATTTTTATCATTACACTTATCATCATGCACTATTTTCACGACATTTACCGCCCCTATTTCACGTGCATCATCGTTTAGTTCTGTCAAAAATGGGATGATTTCACGTTTATATGGAATTGTTACATTCATTCCTCGTAGATTTGGATGATTACGAAAGACATCGAGCACATCCCCAATCTGAGGTATCTCAAAATTGACATACTTTGCATCTATATTCTCACGTGAGAATTTATCGTTAAAATAACTATGCGAGAATGAATGTTGTAAGGTCAAGCCTAATAATCCGTATAAATCCATAACTTATCTTTTTGCTGTGTACATACAGCACATCCCAAAATTCAAATACTTATATTTAACATCACTAAAACCTGCCGCACGAAATAGTTCTGCCATATCTTCCCCTTGAGGTACTTCAGACATGGTTTCTGGCAAATACTGGAACGCCAATTTATCTTTTGCTATTTTGGCTCCCAAACATGGCATTATAATCTTTTTATACACATAAAACACTTGACGCATAGGAAACTTACGTGGAGCGCACAAATCTATAACGACTATATCGCCGTTAGGTTGCAACACGCGCCTCATCTCGCTCAAGCACTGTGGGATATTCTCAAAATTGCGTAATGCAAAAGCTGATATTACTGCTTCAAATGATTTATCAGAAAATGTCATTGAGGAGCAATCTTCTTTTACAAAACGAACAATCTGAGACAGATTTAATGCTTTGGCTTTTTCCTCGCCTATTTTCATCATCTTATCTGAGATATCAGCACCCACAACCTCGTCTGAGCCTAATTCTATCGCAGCAAGCAAAGCCAAATCGCCAGTACCTGTTGCCACATCAAGAACTCGCATAGGCCACGAGCCAATATCTTTCAGATAATTAACAACGCAGTTTCTCCATTTCCTATCAATTCCCAAGGACATCGTATGATTCAACGAATCATAAGTGGAGGCAATGTTATCAAACATCGCCTCTACTTGTTTACGTTTGCTCTCATTTGAATGGTATGGAGTTACATCATTTATCATGAGAATGGATACACTATCAAATAGATTGAAGATAGTTCAAAACGTTCTTTTCTATGCGTTTTGCTATATCTTCATCTGCAGTTCCACTTTTATCGAATTTATCACCTGTGATATGCTCATACAATTCAACATATCTGTCAGTAATAGAATTTACAAATTCATCTGTCAACTCTGGCATTACCTGACCTGGTTGATTCATAAAGTTATGATCGATAAGCCACTGACGCACAAATTCTTTTGAAAGTTGGCGTTGAGGTTCACCTGCATTAAACTTCTCTTCATAACCATCTGCATAGAAATAGCGTGAAGAGTCTGGAGTATGAATTTCATCAATAAGATATACTTTTCCATCTCTCTTACCAAATTCATACTTAGTGTCAACAAGAATCAGCCCTTTCTCGGCTGCTATTTTTGTTCCTAACTCAAATAACGCATATGTGTATTTCTCCATTTGCTCATAATCTTCCTTACTAACAAGACCTTGAGCTATGATTTCTTCTTTTGAGATATTCTCGTCATGACCCTCATCAGCCTTTGTTGTTGGAGTTATGATTGGAGTTGGGAATTTCTGATTTTCTTTCATACCTTCTGGTAATTGTACTCCACAAAGTGAACGTGCACCAGCTTTATATTCGCGCCATGCACTACCAGTAAGATATCCACGTATGATCATTTCCACTCTGAATCCTTCACATTTCAAACCTACTGTTACCATAGGATCTGGACATGCTAATTTCCAGTTTGGAACAACTGCTGCTGATGCATCTAAGAATTTTGCTGCAATTTGATTCAAAAGCTGACCTTTAAATGGGATGCCTTTAGGAAGAACCACATCGAAAGCACTGATTCTGTCTGTTGCAACCATTACCATCAAATCGTCGTTGATATTATACACATCTCTAACTTTTCCATGATACACGCTTTTCTGCCCAGGAAAATTAAAATCTGTTTTTGTTAAAGCATTCATTGTTTTATGTTTTTATTACTATTTGTAAATTTCTTCTTTATTCTCTGGTGCATCAAGAGATTCCTGATAATGAACAATCTTACGCAACTTTAAGTTTTCTTCATATTCATTATAGGCATTCACAATCTTTGTCACAAGTTTGTGGCGTACGATATCCTTATCGGTCATTTCCACAAAACCTATCCCTGACACATTTTTTAATATCTCTAACGCATCCAACAATCCAGAACGTGTAGATCGAGGCAAGTCAATCTGAGTAGAGTCACCTGTGATTATCATCTTTGTATTATGTCCCATACGAGTAAGGAACATCTTTATCTGCTGAGTTGTAGTGTTCTGTGCTTCGTCAAGAATCACAACTGCATCATTCAGGGTGCGTCCACGCATAAATGCGAGCGGAGCTATCTGAATTGTCTGATTCTCCATATACTCTTGTAGTTTTTGAGCAGGAATCATATCTTGTAGAGAATCATACAATGGCTGCAAATAAGGATCTATCTTTTCTTTCATATCTCCAGGCAAGAAACCAAGCTTCTCACCAGCCTCTACAGCAGGTCTTGATAAAATGATTTTTCGAACCTCTTTATTCTTTAACGCCCTTACAGCCAACGCAATACTTATATATGTTTTACCCGAACCAGCAGGCCCAATAGCAAACAACATATCATTTTTCTTGTATTCATCAACTAATCGGCGTTGATTTTCGCTTCTTGGAGTTATCGGCTTACCCAAAATACTATAACATATTGCATTGTCATTTGCATTTACATTCTTTGTATTTAAAGCTTGACCTTTTATCACCTGAAGGATTACTTCATCTGTCAAAGAATTATATTGGATACAATATGAGCGCAGACGATCGAGATTCTCCTCAAACGAACACATCTCTTCTTCATCGCCAAGTACTTTCATAACGTTGTTTCTTGCAACTATACGCAACTTGGGATACAGAGATTTGAGCATTTGAAGATTAGAATTATTCACGCCATAAAAAGTGACTAAATCGACGTCATCAAGTACAAAATGTTTCTCTATCATCTACATTTATTTCATTTGGTTGTGCAAAGATAATAATTATTTACTATTTAATAGTTTACTATTATCATTTATTTTGCAAAACGAAATAATTAATTCATCTTTCACATAGGATTGACCTATTTTGTTATCATATATACACAGAAAAAAGCTACCTCTTTACTTCACGTAGAGAGGTAGCCACAACACAAACACAAAATAAAACACGACAAAACTACTATTATTCAAGTAACATGCCAATATACATAAAATAGTATATAAAAATTGACATGTATCGTCTTCTCATATTCACATACAATCAAACGATGGTCTACTTGACAATTTATGTAGTACTTATTTTACCAAATGCTTTTGCCAATTCCATGCTGATAGAAGTACTTCATCCAATGGTGTATTAGCACTCCAGCCCAACACTTTATTAGCTTTATCTACATTTCCCCAAATGGCTTCGATGTCACCTGCGCGACGTTCACCTATCTTGTAGTTCAACTTCACACCTGTCGCACGTTCAAAAGAATTAATCAATTCAAGAACACTGACACCATGTCCTGTACCGATATTGAATATCTCTACTGGTTCTTCTGCCTTACCATCAAGAATGCGCGCCATTGCACACACATGAGCCTTTGCCAAATCGACCACATAGATATAATCACGGATACAACTACCATCTGGTGTATTATAATTATCGCCAAATACTGTCAAACATTCGCGTATTCCAGCGGCTGTTTGAGTAAGATATGGTATTAAGTTTGCAGGTACGCCGTTTGGCAATTCACCGATATAAGCAGTTGGATGACTACCTATCGGATTGAAGTATCTCAAGATGATACTCTTGATTGGTGCGCCACTATTGACGTAATCCTGAATAATTTCTTCATTCACTTGCTTGGTGTTGCCATATGGACTTTCTGCTTTCTTGATAGGAGCTGATTCTGTCACAGGAAGATTTTCTGCGTCAGGTTGTCCATATACAGTGCATGAAGAAGAGAAAATAATTCCTTTCACACCATATTTTGGCATAAGTTCCAATAAGTTAATGAGCGAATTGAGATTATTACGGTAATACATCAGTGGTTTTTCTACTGACTCTCCTACTGCTTTGCTTGCAGCAAAATGGATTATACCCTTAATCCCATTATATTTATCGAACACTGCTTCGAGAGCTTTCATGTCGCAACAATCAACTTTCTCAAAAGCAGGACGTATTCCTGTTATTTTCTCTATTCCGTCAAGCACATCTGCATTGGAATTTGAGAGATTATCTACTATCACTACGTTATAACCAGCTTGCTGGAGTTCAACTGTTGTATGCGACCCAATAAATCCGGTTCCGCCAGTTACCAATACCGTATCTTTCATCTTATAATCGTGTTTATATACTGTTTTTTTAAACAATTTCTGTGTCTGTTTGAATGCAAATATATATATATTTTTTGTTTAAACAAAATATTTTACAAAAAAGTTAAAAAATTATTCATTTTTATTTTACATCACTTACGGCCCACACGTATTTCTGAGCCTGTAGATTGGTTGGTTTGCCCATTATTTGAGCTTGTATTATTACTACCAGCACGAGATGG
The DNA here is from genome assembly GCA_024682395.1 of Bacteroidaceae bacterium. Classification (GTDB taxonomy): domain Bacteria; phylum Bacteroidota; class Bacteroidia; order Bacteroidales; family Bacteroidaceae; genus Colivivens. The sequence continues at coordinate 58,619 of JAIKZH010000020.1, read as the reverse complement.
CACTACATTTTGAGAATCAACACGATAGCGTGAGCTATTCACGTTTCTATCTGATGTAGAGGAAGAAGGAGTTGGCGCATTCGTACCTACATCACCACGTCGGTGTGGAATCACCTTATTTTGATTTGTTCCGCTTACATCATTTCTGCGTCCTTCCACAATTCTGTTGTTAATACCTGGAGAATATCTATTTCCGCTATCATCGCGATATCTTCGGTCTTGAGTGCGATAATTAGCATTTTTATTGTTGTAGTTGTTATATATACGTGTATCCCCACGTTTACGAATGTTCGTACCAAAGTCATTACGACGATGAACAACTACGTTGGCTCCGCCTCGTATTGGAGAATATGAATATCTGTTCATATGATTATATCGATATGTATAGTATCCATTAGAATAATATCTACGACTATGTATTCCATAATATGTATTATATGCTAATGGCTTATCGAAATAATAGAACGACACATTATTATAAATTATATAAATTCGGAAATCCCATGAGCCACCTTTTGTATATACTGGACGATAGAAATACTCCGTTCTTATAAACTTCTCATATTGAACATAATCCAACACATATGCTAAATCTTCATTACGATAATCCAAATAACGATAATATGAATCTATTGCGTCTTCATAACCATAGACCACATCATTCATCAGCCCTTCTATTGCATAAATGAAGTCATAGTTTATCTCATAACAATCATCATATTGGTCTGATGACAAATCTAATTCATAAGCCATACGATCGGTTAAGAAGCGTGCATGTGTACGCATCTTTGACAATGACATAGCTGACATACTCAATGCCAACACAGATAAAACCACACTTAAAAGCATTCTTTTCATAATATTACGTTTTTATGTTTTCCTTGCAAATATAATGATTATCTGATACATAACAAATTTTGTTCAATTATTTTCATGATAATCATCATAAATAAAGGAACGCCCTACTTTTGCACGCAATAAATTATGCCTGCGTCTTATATCAAGACGCATCAAATTGACAAACATGAAAATTATAGATTATTTGATTATATATCCATCCTCTGTCTTCTCTAAATAAAGGACTATAGATTCATTTATTCTACGATCGGGGTCTCCTATTATTCTTACATCATTACATGTAACTTCCTTTACTTTAACCAAAACCATATGTAAACTTCCTGGAATCAATGGGTTACTAGAATATTCTATTTTACAATGCAGAGGTAGAATTTGTTCGCCAATACAAAGATTTATCGTAGATTCCCAATATGCTATGTTATGATTATCAAATTGGACGTCCTCAACATCAGGGAAGTCTGCGAAGAAAAACAAATAACAATTATACGAATCATCCAATCCTGTGTATCGTAAGACATCAAGATGAATTTCTTTATTTGTTTGAGTATTTAATATTTTTATCTGCTTAATAAAATTCTCATCTTCAGCAAGATTATTTCCATCTGAATCATAACATTCAAGAATAATTCCTGTGTTTTTACGTAATGATTTACCACTAATAGTTCCACCGCCTTCTAATTCACACGATGCTAACATAACTAATAATACTAAACTTAAAAATACCTTTTTCATTTTCAATTACTTTAATTTATATTTAAACAATACTATATCATTATTTCATATCTCTTCGTTGTTAAGTTCCTTATTACTAATAGAATAAAGAACATTTTTATGTAGGTTACAAGGCAAGAAAGGGAGTGAATTTGGTGTTTTCACAACCCCACAATACGACCGTGCGGATTGTCTATCGTATATGTTTGTCATATATCTATAATCATTATAGTATTGGGTGATAATAAATCTCTGTGACACAAAAGATTGCCCTCTTGAACATACATCAAGTGCCTTTATCTTTTCCGAACTGGATTTATACTTCATTTGAGAGGTTGAACAGAAATCCAATGTTCCAAAGGCCCTCATTTGATTTTCTTTCATAAAAATATCTTTTTATAAAATTAATTTATTCTATGCCATAAAGACTTAATTTATAAAGTCAAGACGCTAAATTAATACAAATTAATAAAGAAAGTAACTAACAACCAAATTTTACTATATAAAAAATGTGAAAAAGGATTATTTATTCATAAAAAACTTCCCAAAAGGTATTAGTGCCCTTTGGGAAGTTTCAATTTATGATTATTAGATAAATAATCAGTATTAATATGAGTATTAAGATGCTACATCAAACAATAATTGCTCATTATCAGCATCGATCTCAATTGGTTTTGTCTTATCGATTTTTTCTGCAAGAATCAATTTTGACAATTCATTTAATAGATATTGCTGTATTGCACGTTTAACAGGACGAGCACCGAAAACAGGATCATACCCCACTTGAGACAAGAAATCGAATGCTTTTCGAGTCAATTGAATTGTAATTCCAGAATCGGCAAGCATACGCTTAACACCTTCTACTTGCAATTCCACAATCTTCCTTATCTCGAATTCAGCCAACGGCTTAAATGTGATGATTTCATCAATTCGGTTCAGGAACTCTGGACGCATCAATTGGTGTAATTGTTCATCAGACAAGTTACTTGTCATTATGATTATAGTATTCTTGAAATTCACTGTACGCCCTTTATTGTCTGTCAAACGACCATCATCCAACACTTGCAACAACGTATTGAACACATCTGTATGCGCCTTTTCGATCTCATCGAACAGAACCACACTATATGGTTTCCTACGTACAGCCTCTGTCAACTGACCTCCTTCTTCATATCCAATATATCCAGGAGGCGCACCAATAAGTCGGCTCACACTATATTTCTCTTGATATTCGCTCATATCAATACGTGTCATAAGCGACTCATCATTAAACAGATAATCGGCTAAAGCCTTTGCCAATTCGGTTTTACCCACACCAGTAGGCCCCATAAAGATGAATGAACCTATTGGACGACGAGGATCTTGCAAACCGGCACGACTTCGACGCACAGCATTACTTACTGCCTCGATTGCTTCATCCTGACCAATCACTCGTTTATGCAGTTCTGCTTCCAGATTCAGTAACTTATCCTTTTCGCTTTGCTGCATCTTACTTACAGGAATATGAGTCCAACGACTTACCACATCTGCAATATCGTCAGCTGTGACATATTCTTTGATAAGAGCATTATTTCCTTGAGTTTGAGCCAACTGATTTTGTTGAGTTTGAATTTCCTCTTGCAAGGTCTGAATCTTACCATAACGTATCTCTGCCACCTTTCCATAATCGCCTTCGCGCTCAGCTTTATCAGCATCAAACTTCAATTGCTCTATCTGTGCACGCAATTGTTGTATTCTATCTGCTTGTTTTTTCTCTTGTAACCACTTTTCATTGATAACCTGATATTGCTTTTGCAAATTATCTATATCTGTTGCCAATTGATTAAGTTTTTCCTTATCTCCCTCACGTTTTATAGCAGCACGTTCAATCTCCAATTGCTTAATCTTACGTCCTAATTCGTCCAGTTCTTCAGGTACTGAATCCCTTTCCATACGCAACTTAGCTGCAGCCTCATCCATAAGGTCAATAGCCTTATCGGGAAGGAACCTATCAGTTATATAACGATTACTTAATTCTACCGCAGCAATTATTGCATCATCCATAATACGCACCTTGTGATGATTTTCATAACGTTCTTTCAATCCACGTAAAATACTTATGCTGTTCATCACATCTGGTTCATCAACCATCACAATTTGGAATCGACGTTCCAGTGCTTTATCTTTCTCAAAATATTTTTGATACTCATCAAGTGTTGTCGCACCAATGCTTCGAAGTTCACCACGAGCTAATGCTGGTTTTAGAATATTAGCGGCATCCATTGCGCCAGATGTTTGTCCTGCGCCAACAAGAGTATGTATTTCATCAATAAACAGAATGATCTCACCTTGACTTTCTGTTACTGCATTGATTACTTTTTTCAGACGTTCCTCAAATTCTCCCTGATACTTTGCGCCTGCAATCAAAGCACCCATATCCAATGAATAAAGTTGCTTCTGTTTCAAGTTTTCAGGGACATCCCCACGTAATATACGATGAGCCAAGCCTTCAACGATTGCAGTTTTACCGGTACCTGGTTCACCTATAAGGACTGGGTTATTCTTTGAACGACGACTTAGAATCTGCAAAACACGACGAATCTCTTCATCACGCCCAATCACAGGATCTAACTTTCCATTACGGGCTTGATCTATAAGATTTGTCGCATATAGCTTCAAAGCTTCTAAATTGTCTTGTTTGTTGTTAGTTGTAGTTGTATTCATAATTGTATCTCCTTTCGTTCATTACCATTCAAAGGAAATACCACGAAGAACAAACAGACGATTTGTCATATCACCATGTCATTTTGTCTCGCTTATTCTTGTTTTCTAAGGAATTCACTCAGCATATGTGCTATAACGGCAGCCCCGTCTTCATTAGGGTGAACAGAATCGGGCAACAAATGAACATAGGGAGCAAAAGCGGTATAAAGATCAAGCACCTCAAGATTCATTTCATCAGCCACCTCTTTAATATAAGGTATAACTCCGCTAATAATCACACTATCCGATATATTCCAAGCAGGGGCTGTTGCAGGAATCGGGAGACAAAGATAAACCTTTGGATGTGAAGGTAAACCCTGAAAACTCCTCACAAGGGTTTTCAAATCGTCCTTAAATGTTGAGTTATATTTCCAATTCTGAGGTTTTGAATCGTTTGTTCCAAGTTTTATTGTAACGATATCTGGTTGATAAAGTAAGGCATCCTTATATATCTGCTCTTTCATGTAAGGACTATCCCCTTTGTTCATTAAGGTACGACCACTTATTCCGAAATTACGCACTTCATAAGCGTCACCAAGCAAACGACCAAGAACTGCAGGATAAGTATCATGTTCTCTATCTGCTATACCATGACCATATGTGATGCTATTACCAACACAGGCTATTTTAATTTTCTTTTGGGCAAAAACTGTGAATATGAAAGACAAAAGAAAACATACGAGTAAGGTTCTTTTCAAAATTATATTTCTATCTGTATTCATGATAAACAGGATTAAAAAGGTCATATATAAAAAAGAAATAAGGTGCGCCCTTATAAATCAGAGCACACCTTATCATTTATATCGTCTGTACGTTAAGATTAAGCGTTAACCTTAGCCATGTGAGCGATAAGTTCGAGTACTTTGTTAGAGTAACCGATTTCGTTGTCATACCAGCTAACAACCTTAACGAATGTATCTGTAAGAGCGATACCAGCCTTAGCATCGAAGATTGATGTAAGAGTGCATCCGAGGAAGTCTGAAGAAACAACTGCATCTTCAGTGTATCCAAGTACTCCCTTAAGTTCGCCTTCTGAAGCATCTTTCATAGCTTTGCAGATTTCATCATACTTAGCTGGCTTAGCGAGGTTAACTGTAAGGTCAACTACAGATACGTCAAGAGTAGGAACACGCATTGACATACCAGTAAGTTTACCGTTAAGTTCAGGGATAACCTTACCTACAGCCTTAGCAGCACCTGTTGAAGATGGGATGATGTTGCCTGAAGCAGCACGACCACCACGCCAGTCCTTAAGAGATGGACCGTCAACAGTCTTCTGAGTAGCAGTTGTAGAGTGAACTGTAGTCATCAAACCGTCAGTGATTCCGAACTTATCGTTAAGAACCTTTGCGATTGGAGCAAGACAGTTAGTTGTACAAGAAGCGTTAGAAACGAACTGAGTACCCTTAACATACTTGTCGAAGTTAACACCGCAAACGAACATTGGAGTGTCGTCCTTAGAAGGAGCAGACATAACTACATATTTAGCACCAGCTTCGATGTGAGCCTGAGCCTTTTCCTTAGTAAGGAAGAGACCTGTAGATTCAACTACATATTCAGCACCGATTGCATCCCACTTAAGGTCAGCTGGGTTACGTTCTGCTGTAACACGGATAGCCTTACCATTTACAATAAGTTTGCTGTTTTCAACGTCAGCTTCAATAGTTCCGTCGAATGCACCGTGCATAGTGTCATACTTAAGCATGTATGCAAGATAATCAACTGGACAAAGGTCATTAATACCTACAATTTCAATGTCTGTGCGGTTTTGAGCTGCACGGAAAACGAAACGACCGATACGGCCAAATCCGTTAATACCAACTTTTGTTGCCATTTTCTTTTTTCCTTTAATTAAAATGTTAATATAAAAAATATTTTTACCTTAAATTCTTTCATAAAAGGGCGTTCATATTCATTATGATCCCTAAAAGTAGTTTTATCCGCAATTACAATAATGTTTCGATGACGCGCAGGCTATAAAAACCAGCAGCAAAACAATCATGATAACTATATTCAGTAAACGATACTTCATACTTTTACCCTTTCAAGGTGCAAAGATAAGTATTATATTATAATATACCAAATCACCCGAATATTTTTTCACTCTCATTGTTACAAATTGTCATTTTTTATTACGAATTGCAATATTTAGTTTATAATTTTTAAGGTAATATTATCATTTTATTGGGATTAATCCCTATTTTTCTTTTTATACAAGGGCAATAAATCCTTCATATCGTATGAATACAAATTATCGTTATAATCTAATCCATAAAGTTTTTTACATACATCATTATATGCAATGCTAACCAAATTTTCTTTTAGAGCGAAATTGGCAATACAATTTCCATTCCAATCAAAAACCAATAACGATGGAGAGAATTTCTCTCTATTTTCAGAGTCCGCAATAGTTATATTATCTTCATGGGTCACAAAAATATAATCATTACTTGCACAACAAAGCACATTATAAATCTTAAGTTCCTTTATGGCCTTCTCTAATGATGCATTTAAATATTTGCCTTCAATTTCATCTAGATTTCCTTCATTACCAAATTGCACACCAAGAACCTGATTATTAACCATATCGTATATATTCATTGTGTTATGCGTATTATACACTTCCACAAATTTTGTTCCTATCGGATTCAAAGCACAAGTAGAACGATACATAAGATGTGCAAAAGATTGGTCAACTCTTATTAAACGAGAAAAAGCAGACAGCCTAATACTATCGTCCGCAAGAACCATCAATTCGGGAGTACGAACATTATTCACATCAGAGGCATCTCCATCAAACCACATTTCTTTATGGAGAACATTCTTTTTTCCACCATCAAGATAAAATAATCGCGAAGATAGAGACATTCCATCTTCTTTGTAAACGGTATCAACAACACACACACCCTTAGCTAAAGATGCAGACATATTTACCACATACGTACATGGTTGCGAAGTTGGCACTAACATACAAAGTTCACCTTTTACATTCTTATCGAAATAACAATCGCTACACGGATGAGTCAATTCATTACGTCCTCGTCCTTTTGTTCCAAAAGCCGATATCAACGAATCATTATGTGCGTCAACAACCTTTATTATAGCGTCATCACTACGATCTATCAGAACTACATAAGATTCTGTACAAAATGCCCATTGTGGCAACAAATCAGAGTATTGCAACTTTTTCGCACTTAATGTATCCTTTATTTCTGGGATTGAAGTTGCCTTCTGTTCATCTGGTGAATACTGACCTTCATTCTTACAACAACAAAGAGTACACAATAGGCCAATCAAAACGGTAACGTAAATAATTTTCATAATGTTTTTTCTTTTAATATTAACAAAAATGATTTATCAAAGATTTAGCATTTATGCTCTAACAAGACTATTTCAGAACCTTTTCCTTACTGACTTTAATCTCATGGTTTAGCAAAAACTATTACAAATATATACTTTTTTAAATACCCCACCAAATATTTTCAGAAAATCTTCCTTTATAGGCTTGCTATGATATATGCTTATCCCCACTAATTATCTACTGAGCCACTAATTATCTACTGAGCCTCTACTGAGCCTATATAATAGTAATAGTTTCCCTTAGAAAACAAAAAAAGATATACCTCAGTACATCTCTTACGTTGAGCGGAAAACGAGACTCGAACTCGCGACCCCAACCTTGGCAAGGTTGTGCTCTACCAACTGAGCTATTTCCGCATTATGTCTCCTTGCCAAGGTTGGTATCCTTTTTATTCTTGGGGCAAGGTTGTGCTCTACCAACTGAGCTATTTCCGCATTATCTTTACTCTTTTTACAGAGTCGTTTCAGTATTTTTGCGTCGTTGAGCGGAAAACGAGACTCGAACTCGCGACCCCAACCTTGGCAAGGTTGTGCTCTACCAACTGAGCTATTTCCGCATTTTGTCATCCTTGCCAAGGTTGGTATCCTTTTTTGTTCTTGGGGCAAGGTTGTGCTCTACCAAATGAGCTATTTCCGCATTTTGTCATCCTTGCCAAGGTTGGTAACCATTATCTTTTGGGGCAAGGTGTGCTCTACCAACTGAGCTATTTCTGCATTATGTCTCCTTGCCAAGGTTGGTATCCTTTTTATTCTTGGGGCAAGGTTGTGCTCTACCAACTGAGCTATTTCCGCATTATGTTTACTCTACCAACTGAGCATTTTGATTTCTCAAAGTATCGAACAGATAGCAAAATTTCGATGTGCCCACGACAAGAATCGAACTTGCACGTCTCTCAACACTCGCACCTGAAACGAGCGCGTCTACCATTCCGCCACGTGGGCAATGTCGCTGGCATTTTTGCTCTTCTGCCGATTTGCGAGTGCAAAGGTAAGGCTTTTTCTAAAACTACCAAAACTTTTAGCGTTTTTTTTGATTCTTTATACGTAAATATTCGTAATTTCATAAGAAATCACTACCTTTGTGAGCGAAATTCATATATAAAAGCAGTTTTTATGTTACTAACGACATTGATTATCGTTGCTATTATCGTCACAGGTTTTTTGATGATGAGCACAGTTCAAGTAAACCACGTTAACCGCGCAGCTGTTGCAATGTTCTGCGGAGTTACCGCTTGGGTTGTATATATGTTTAATGGTGCAGAATTTCTTGGCAACATGGGATATCCTGAATATGTTGCAGGTCAAGAGAAAAATTTTATTGCGAGTAATGTTATTATAAAATATATAAATGAGGCTTGTCAAGTCATTCTTTTCTTGATTGCCACTAACACCATTGTTGAGATAATGAACAACAACGGAGTTTTCGATTCTCTTATAAAATGGATGAGAACTCGTAGTTGTAAGAAATTCTTATGGGCTTTATCGCTCATCACCTTTATTATTTCGGCTAATGTTGACAACTTAACCACTGTTGTATTGATGATGACAATTATGGGGCAGGTTGTTTCTGAGCATAGTCAACGTGTGGTTTATTCATGCGTAATCCTTGTTTCAGCCATCCTTGGTGGTTCATTTACTGTGATTGGTGATATGACTTCGCTTTTGTTATGGGTTCACGGAGTTGTGACTCCATCTGCTTTTGCTGGAGGGTTAATATTACCGGCATTAACAAGTTTATGTATCTTCAACATACTTATTTCTAAGTTATTGGTAGGTCAACTAAATGTCACTTCGTTTATTTCACGTTTTGACGGCGACGATTCTTCGTTATCACTTTTCCAAAAAAGTGTGATGTTGGTTGTCGGACTTGCTGGTCTATGGGCTATACCTACATTTCATAATCTGACTTGCCTTCCTCCATTCCTCGGGGCTATGTGCATATTAGCTTTGGTTTGGGTGCTTGAAGGTATATTCAATTTAAGAAGAAACGGTATTATATTATTCACACAACGTAAATACATTCGTAATACAGAGTTTATAGGCATGCGCCTTATTCTGTATTTCTTAGGTATATCACTTGCCGTTGGTGCATTGGTTGAAACTGGTGCATTAAAATACGCAAGTGAACTTCTTATTACACACGTACATAATATATATATATATGGTGCGTTTTTCGGTTTCATTTCTTGTCTTATCGACAACATTCCATTTGTTATGATTGGTTTGAACCTATTCAACACAGAACAAATACAATCAACACAGGAATTCGTTTTAAACGGAACTTACTGGCAACTCCTTGCATTCTGTTCAGCAATGGGTAGTTTGTTGCTTTATGTAGGAAGTTTGGCTGGTCATGCTGTTGTCGAAGTTGAGCATATCAGTTTACCATGGTATTTCCGCCATATTTTCTGGAGGGTACTTGTAGCATGGGGATTTGGTATGATTGTATTTTGGTTAATGCACTAAAATAGTGTGGTTTGACTGAATAATAGAGGGATTTGAAAATTCGCAGATTTTGATTTATGGAAAATAATAGATGGGGAGTCATATATAGTTCGAGAGCCGGCTCAATCAATTCGCACAAACGATGGATTGCGATTCAGCAATACATGGAAAAATGCGGGGTGCAATATGATTTTGTACAATCAGAGGGTTCTGGTTCTGTTGAACGATTGACACGTATGCTTTGCAACAATCATTATCACACAATAATTGTTGTAGGCAATGATGCGGCTTTGAACGAAGCTTTAAATGGAGTTATAAAATCAAAAGAAGAATTGGTTGATGACTTTGCTTTTGGACTGATTCCTAACGGAATAGGCAATGACTTTGCTCGTTTCTGGGGAATAGAAATAGACGATTACAAAAACACAGTCAACAAGATGATTAAGCGCAACACCAAATTGATTGATGTTGGGGTATGTACATATACCGACGAGGACAATGTTCCACACAAACATTATTTCCTCAATTGCGTAAATATCGGTTTGGGAGCACGACTCATAGATTTCACAGACAAATTCACACGTCTAATAGGTTCTAAACGTTTATCGATTATTCCTGTTGCTATTGCCAACATATTTGAGCGCAAATCATTCGATGTCAGTTTAAAAGCAGATACTGAAGAAATAAAAACACAGGTTATGTCAATATGCATCGGAAACTGTCACGGATATGGACAAACCCCAAATTCTGTGCCATACAATTCCATGTTAGACATGTCAATAATCACTCGTCCGAAATGGTGGCAACTTCTTGAAGGCTTTTGGTTACTTGGTAAAGGAAGGTTCCTTAATTACACCAATGTACACCCCTACCGCATTCAAAAGGTAATAGTTTATGATGAAGGTAAAGCTAAAGTTTCTGTTGACGGCTGTATTCTCGATGTGAAAAAACTCACACCAATGAGAGTGGAGATAGAACCAGAATGTTTAAATTATATTGTATAACACACTAACATAACATAAAAACAATGACAAACATAGCAATCTTTGTATCAGGAAATGGTACTAACTGTGAGAATATCATACGATACTTTCAAAATTCAGACATCGCAAAGGTTTCACTTGTGATTAGCAACAAAGCCGATGCTTATGCGTTAACAAGAGCCAAAAACCTCAATGTTCCAAGTATGGTTGCAAGCAAGAGCCAATTCAACGATGAGAAATTCCTTCTTCCAATACTGAAAGAATATAATATCGATTTTATTGTCCTTGCAGGATTCTTACTGATGGTTCCACCTTATCTTATCAATGAATACGACCACAAGATGATAAACATACATCCTGCCATATTAAAGAAATACGGAGGTAAGGGTATGTATGGACACCATATACATGAGGCTGTAAAAGCGGCTGGAGAAAAAGAAACCGGTATCACAATACATTATGTAAATGAGATATGCGACGGAGGAGAAATCATCAAGCAATACTCTACTCCAATTGCTCCAGAAGACACAGTTGAAGATATTGAAGAAAAGGTTCATGTTCTTGAACAGACATACTTCCCTTCAGTAATTGAGGCCGCTATAATCAAACAACAATAACACGTCATTATCCAAAGTTCTCATATTATGACACTACAACAGTTGTTGACATCTGGCGACCACTTCGCCACTGGCATTGGTTGTCATCTCGAAGAAATACGCGCTGGTTATGCACGCGCAACACTTGAGGTTAAAGATTGCCACCTAAACGCTGGAGGTGTATGCCAAGGAGGTGTATATTTCACATTAGCAGATATTGCGTTAGCAGCTGTTATGAACAGCCATGGCAAACTCTCATTCGGTATTGAGAACAACATAGTTTTTCTTAGTTCCGCAAAAATAGGTGATAAACTGACTGCTGAAGCCACAGAGGTATTCAATCACCATAAAATTCCGTATGTAGATGTAAAAATAACAAATCAAGACGGAAAATTATTATGTGTGGTTACAGGTTTGGCTTATCGCAAGGATATTGACATGAAGGTTTCTGATTTGATGTAAATCCAGTCTGAGAAATCATCTTTTAATAAATGACAAATAAAAAAGTTCTTCGTTTTGAAGAACTTTTTTATTTGTATATATGTCAACTAAACATATTATGCAAGTTTAGCCAAACAATTCTTAATACGAGTTAAAGCCTCAACAATATTTTCATCGCTTGTTGCATAACTCATACGGAAACACTCAGGGCTACCGAAAGCATCGCCTCCTACTGTTGCAACATGACCTACTTCAAGAACATACATTGCAAAATCAGTAGAGTTGTTAATAACATATTCTTTACCATCAACAGTTGCTTTCTTTCCGAAATAGCTTGAGCACTTAGGGAAGAGATAGAATGCACCTTGTGGCTTATTTACTTCTAATCCAGAAATTTCTTTTGCCAAACGTACGATCAAGTCACGACGGCGTTCAAAAGCTTGACGCATTGTTTCAACACAATCTTGAGAACCTGCAAATGCTATTTCAGCAGCTTTCTGACTAACAGAGCAAGGTCCACTTGTGTATTGTCCCTGAAGTTTATTACATCCTTTCACAATCCAATCAGCAGCAGCAATAAATCCGATACGCCATCCTGTCATTGCATATGCCTTAGACACGCCATTGATAATAACCACACGATCTTTTAAATCAGCAAACTGAGCCATTGATGCATGTTCACCTACATAATTAATATGTTCGTAGATTTCATCGGCAATAACAATGATATTCTCATATTTCAACAAAACATTCTTGAGAGCTTCCAACTCAGCCTTACTATATACAGAGCCTGTTGGATTTGAAGGAGAGCAAAGAATGAGCAAACGTGTTTTTGGAGTGATTGCAGCCTCGAGTTGTTCTGGAGTGATTTTGAAGTCTTGTTCAATTTTTGCTTCAACAAATACAGGTGTACCTTCTGCCAACAAAACCATTTGTGGGTAACTTACCCAATATGGAGCAGGGATAATCACCTCATCACCAGCGTTTACCAATGCCATGATTGCATTACATACAGATTGTTTTGCACCATTTGAACAAAGGATCTGAGCTGGAGAATAATCCAATCCATTTTCTTTTTTCAGTTTATTCACAATAGCATTTTTCAATTCAGGATAACCTGGCACTGGGCTATAACGTGAATAATTTTCATCAATTGCTTTCTTTGCAGCTTCCTTAATGTGATCTGGAGTATTAAAATCTGGTTCACCGACACTCATGTTAATGATGTCGATACCTTGAGCTTTTAGTTCACTGCTCTTCTGCGACATTGCGAGTGTTGCAGAAGGCTGAAGTGCTTGAAGTCTTGCTGATAGTTCCATTTTCTTATATTTTTAATTATTATTTTTCTTTTACTAATATTTTATAAGTTCCTTTGAGTACAGAATAAATATTATAAATGAAGGGTATGTCCCATTCTATCTTGTTTTGTCTTAAGATATCGTTCATTATACTCGTTAGGTTTTATTTCTATCGGAACATTTTCCACGATTGTAAGTCCGTATCCCTCAAGTCCTACTCTTTTTACAGGGTTATTAGTGATAAGACGAATCTTACCGATGCCTAATTCACGCAAAATCTGAGCGCCAACACCATAATCACGCAAATCGGGGTCAAAACCCAAATGAATATTGGCATCTACGGTATCCAATCCTTCTTCTTGCAGTTTATATGCTGCAATTTTGTTCATAAGTCCGATACCACGTCCTTCTTGAAGCAGATACACTATACATCCCTTACCTTCTTTCTCAATCAGTTGCATTGCACGATGAAGTTGTTCTCCGCAATCACATCTTTTACTTCCGAAAATATCACCAGTAGCACAAGATGAATGCATGCGTACCAATACCGGTTCATCTTCAGTCCATGTACCTTTGAATAATGCAACATGTTCAAGACCATTACTTTTTTGACGGAAAGGAATGATTCTAAAATGTCCATAATCAGTTGGCAAATCGGCTTCCACACCACGTTCTATCAAAGATGGAGATGGAGTGGTTACAGTGTCTTCTGATTTCTCACCAAATATCTTAGGTTCGCCTTGTTGCAATCTGTATGCGATAAGATCCTTTATTTGAATAATTTTCAAACCGAATTGTTCTGCTTTTTCTATCAGTTGAGGCATACGAGCCATTGTTCCGTCTGGATTCAATATCTCGATAAGGGCAGCCGCTGGACGCATTCCAGCCAAACGAGCCAAATCAATTGCAGCCTCAGTATGTCCTGCACGTCGAACTACTCCGTTATCTTGAGCATACAACGGACTTATATGTCCCGGACGTCCAAAAGTTTGAGGTGTTGACATAGGATCTGCCAATGCTTTAATTGTGGCAGCTCTATCTGCTGCAGACACACCAGTTGTACATCCTTCCAATTTGTCAACAGTTACGGTAAATGGAGTACCAAGAACCGATGTATTATTATAAACTTGATGGCTCAAGCCTAATTCTTTAGCACGACTGATAGTTATTGGAGCACATAGAACTCCTCTACCTTCGCGTAACATGAAATTTACTTTCTCAGGAGTGATTAACTCTGCTGGAGTAATGAAATCACCTTCATTCTCGCGGTCTTCATCATCCACGACAATCACAAATTTCCCTTGTCGGAAATCCTCGATTGCCTCTTCTATTTTACTAAAATTCACTTCTTTCATATTTCGCTTATATGATTTGTTATTTTTTCACATGTCTTATATACGGTCCTCAACTCCTTACGAAGTCTGTTTCGCAGACGAGGAGAGGTTCGCAAGATAGGAAACTCGTTGAGATACAACAAAAGTTGGCGATCTTTTGAATTTGACAATTCATCAACGATAAATTCCAATTCTTCATTTATATATTTGAGTTTTTTATCTTCTTCATTCTTTACAATCAACAGCATCAACTGCCACTGGAACAGACGTGGATGGGATTTTCTGTAGTTTCTACATTCCTCAGCCAACACATTCAGTCTTGGAACGATAGCCTCATAGTCGGGATCATCAATAATAACCTCTTTTCTTACTATATGACGATGTTGTGGAATACCCAACAGACGTATGAAGAAATTGCGATATGTGTCCATATTGAACACAACCGAATCATTATTTGATTTCACTGTAAAGAAAACTCCCAATGGTGCTAACACTATCGTACTTGCCCAAAGTCCCAACCACACTGGCACAGTTCCTTCACGACTCATTTTTGTTCCACCTGTATTTATTATATAATACAAGATAAATATCACAACCGACACCACGACAGGTAAGCCTAAACCACCTTTACGAATAATTGCTCCAAGTGGTGCTCCAATAAAGAAGAAGACTATACATGCCAACGCCATTGTTATCTCATTCCATATCTGTCCTTCATATCTACGAACTGTTTTTTGTTCGTCCTTTATATAAGAGCTACGGAATTCAAGTTCTGATTGCTGACGCTGAATAGCTTCTACAGCCGCACGTACTACATTCTCCTTATCTGTTGATTCCATTTTATGAAAAACAGAATCTATGTCAACCTTAGTTTTCTCAGATTGCACACCACCCTTTGTCTTTCCTTGAGAGTGATTCTTATCGGGTTTATCAGCACGTACAAACAACACTTCATGATCATCCTCTCTCACAATTTTCTTTCCAAGTCCATTGTCGATTAATACTCTCTGATGGGCATCTTCTGTATTCCGAACGTTCAACACGTTCCTTCTCATATCATTGTAATTAGAAAGTCCAATGCTGTCTATATGCGAATTGATTGAATCAATATCATGCATCAAACCTTGGATATTCTTTGTCAGAGCGGAAGTTGACACATCTGTCGAATCGGCATTCTGAAAACTTGTGTCAAAATCTATCAGCAATTGTTTTCTCAAAAATGTTTCCCTACGATATGGCACAAACTGAGTTCTCAACGCTGTTGAAGGCATACTTTCGTACTGGTTGCCGCTATACAAGCTAAGAACAAGATATTTTTCATCAGCACTTGTTTCCAAATCAGCCGAGTCAGCAAGTATGATATGTGCATTATCCAATCCATCACGCAGATTATAGATAATCACATCATAAAGCATACCAGTATCTTTGTTTTTATGCTTCACATACAAGTTGACATTATCAATTCCATCATAGAAAACGCCTTCAGGAATATCTAATTCAGGTGATGTCATAGCGATCGACACACGAAGTTGCAACACTTTGGTATTTGCTTTCGGGGCAATCACATCTTGAAAATAGAATGATATTCCGGCAAATATAACCATCAATATTGCCAATGGACGAAGTGTGCGAAACAAACTAACACCAGCAGCCTTTATCGACAACAACTCCAAACGTTCGCCCATATTTCCGAAAGATATGAGCGATGCAAGTAATATAGCAAGTGGTAATGCCAAAGGAACCAACGTAAGAGCTGCATATCCAAAGAATTTTGCCAAAATATCAATTGGCAATCCTTTTCCCACCAACTCATCTACATACTTCCAAAGAAACTGCATCATAACGACAAACAAACTGATACAGAATGTACCAGCAAAGAGTGTCAGAAAGTTCTTCAGCACATATATATCAAGTTTCTTTATGACGCGCATAATTTCAATAAGAGACAAAATTTCTCTAACATATCACAATAATCTCCCACACAGATTCTCAACTAAAAAAGCAGTACCGACATTAACGTCAGTCCATAATACCACATATTACATTGCAAAGGTACAAAAATATCGAGAATAAATCGCTAAGATTTAAGATTTATTACCATTCACGGCATAAAATTCAATATAAATATTGCCAAATTACAATAATTGACTATATTTGCAATTATTACTGAACAATATTACTGACTATGGTTTTAAATTATATTTGGATTGCTTTTTTTATAATTGCATTTATTTCAGCTTTGATTCAATTGATTTTCTGTGGCAACACCACTGTATTTCCTGAGATTATTAATTCCACATTTACATCTGCCAAGACCGCATTTGAGATTTCCATCGGTCTTACAGGTGTTTTATCATTGTGGATGGGAATCATGAAAATTGGAGAGCGAAGCGGAATAGTTGGATTATTCGCAAAAATATTATCGCCGGTTCTGTCAAAGATTTTCCCTGACATTCCTAAAAACCATCCAGTTATGGGAACTATGTTTATGAACATAAGTGCCAACCTTTTAGGGTTAGACAACGCAGCGACTCCAATGGGATTAAAAGCCATGGAACAACTACAGGAAATCAATCCTAAAAAGGACACAGCAAGCAATCCAATGATAATGTTCCTTGTGTTAAACACATCAGGACTAACCATTATTCCTGTCACTGTTTTGACCTTCAGAACTCAATTAGGAGCTGTACAGCCCACAGATGTATTCATTCCGATTCTACTTGCAACATTCTTCAGTACATTAGTAGGACTTATATTAACCAGTGTAATACAGCGCATCAACCTATTCAATAAAACTATGATTTTGTTTCTTGGAGGTATGTGTTTAGTTGTTGCTGGTATCATCTGGGGATTCAGTCAAATGCCAGCGGAACATATGGAAACGGTTTCTACCCTATTCGCCACAATATTATTGTTCACAATTATAATTGGTTTCATCACTGCTGGAATAATCAAGAAGTTAAATGTTTACGACACTTTCATTGATGGAGCCAAGGATGGTTTCACTACAGCCATAAAGATTATTCCTTATCTCGTAGCGATCTTAGTAGGAATCGGAGTTTTCAGAGCATCTGGAGCGATGGATTGGTTAATTGAAGGAATTGGCTATTGTGTCACACTTTGCGGAATCGACAATGATTTTGTCGGAGCTTTGCCAACTGCATTAATGAAACCATTAAGCGGAAGCGGAGCGAGAGGAATGATGGTAGATGCAATGACAACATATGGAGCAGATTCTTTTATCGGAAGACTTGCATGTGTTTTTCAAGGAAGCACCGACACCACTTTTTATGTCTTAGCAGTATATTTTGGTAGTGTGTGTATCAAAAAGACTCGCCATGCCGTAATTTGTGGTTTAGCAGCCGACCTTGCAGGCATCATCGCAGCCATATTTATTAGTTATTTATTCTTCCATTAACCCAAAAATTCAACAAAAAACATGATATATTAGGCAAAAAACAAAAAAAAATGAAAAAAAATCCTTTTTGGTATTGTCTAATTACAAATTATTCTTACCTTTGCATCCGCAAATCGAAAACGAACGCAGAATGGCGAGATAGCTCAGTTGGTTAGAGCGTCGGATTCATAATCCGGAGGTCGAGGGTTCGGGTCCCTCTCTCGCTACCCTAAGAAAAGTCATTTATCATCGCTTTCGTTTTGTTTTTCCCAATAAAAACATACAACAATTTATAACTCCACGAAATTCATACTTAATCTCTATATTTGACTTTTCCAAACTAAATCATTTAACTATTCATCCTTTGAATGACAAGACAATTTGAGTATATCTTGTAATATACCATTATTATATTTAGATATTAACTTTAAACTATAGAATAATGAAAAGAACATCATTGTTTTTACTTACAGGTATTATCTGCCAGTCGGCATTTCCATACACTGGATATGGATTCTCATGGAACACCTCAGCTAAGGACACTCCTTCTACAACTACAATTACATCAACTCAGACAGCAAAGACTGATGATGAGCAAGATGATAAAGAAAAAGATATTAAGCCTGATGTATATCCACAATTTCCAGGAGGAACTGATTCTCTCGCTAATTATCTGAGAAACAATCTTCGTTATCCAAATATTGCGAAGGATCATTCCGTACAAGCAAGGGTTATTATATCATATATTATCAACAAAGAAGGTCAATTGATTAATCCATATGTCTTAAGTACAAAATCTGACACATACGAATTAATCAAACAATTAGAATCTCAAGAGCAAACTCCCACTACTATCAAACATATTGAAACACTAAAAAGTGGGCTTAAAGCATTAGAGGACGAAGCAATAAGAGTAATTGAAAGCATGCCAACATGGAAGGCTGGAATGAAAAACAATGAGCCTGTAAATGTAAGACAAGCCATCCCTATCAATTTCAAACTTAATTGATGAGAGAGTATTAACGCAATTAAAAAACATCAACATAAAAAATCGGAGGTTTAAGACCACTTGTGCATAACCCTCCGATTTTTATTTTATAAGTGCGCTACCACACTCTATTTTTGTTTGTTTTTGAATACACGTCTTGGATATATCTCTAATGAGTCATTATTTACCACTGTAGAATCTGTATTTTGCTTCACTGAGCGTGATTTTGCATAGTAAAATGGATCATAACCATTTTTATAATAATCCCAATCATAATAGTCTTCGATCTTGTATAATCTGAATGATGTATCTCCATAATAATCTGAAATTACACCTGAAAAATAATCATTAGTCATACGATAATCATCAATAATTGCATCCAATCTATGATGATTATAATTATAGAACGTCAAGTATATGCGACCATTATTAATTTCCCAATCAAAATCACTATAAACATAAGGCTCTGGACCTACACTATAAAAATCTATCTCTCGTCCAGTTCCGTGTGTAGAGTAATTACTGCTTGGATAGAAAACTATATCTGAATAATCGGCATAGTATGTGCGTGTTCCGTAATCGTAAGCAGCACCCAAATCACCCTTCCATTGACCTGACAACATAATTGCTCTGTCAACATCCTCATCGCAAGATACCATAAACAATGATAATGCGATAGTTAAAAGTGTAAATAAATTTTTCATAATCGTATTAATTAAAAGTTAGTACCATTTTTATCTTTTCGGGAGCAAATATATAAAAAATATATGACTCTCTATTAATAAAAGTCCTATAATGTAATAGGAATAATCCTATTCTTTACCAAAAAACCTCTTTTACAGAATAGTCTCACCTTCTATATAATTATCCATCCTCAGGTTTTCGCCATCGAATACCGCAAAAGTAAACATACTAAACCATTCGCCAAGAATTATCATATGACAATCGTGATTAAGCATCATGTCAAGTTCAATATGTCTATGTCCAAAGATAAAATAATTTACTCCAGCATGGGTTTTAAGGTAGTTTTTAGCAAATTTCACAAGGTGTTCGTCTTTTTCACCTCGAAAGACTGGTTCACCTTCTTTAAAATGCTTTTCTCTGTTATGTTGCGACCAAGTAAGTCCAAAATTCATAAACCAGTGTGGATGTATCATTTTTGCCACACGACGCAAGAACTTACTTTC
Organism: Bacteroidaceae bacterium; assembly: GCA_024682395.1. GTDB lineage: Bacteria > Bacteroidota > Bacteroidia > Bacteroidales > Bacteroidaceae > Colivivens. Next base: position 38,279 of record JAIKZH010000020.1, on the reverse strand, counting down.
AAAGCACTTAAACATAAGATTTGATTTCCAATCATTCTTATCAACATCTTGATGATGTCCGTGCGACAAATAAAACTCTTTGCCATGTAATTCCACCAAACAAGGTTCGTGATGCACAATCACACCACATTCTTTTGTGAGATAGTCATCCATCCACATATCATGATTTCCTACAAAGAAATGCACTTCCACACCATTATCAGTCAATTCGCTTACTTTTCCTAAGAAACGCGTAAAACCACGAGGTACAACATCTTTGTATTCAAACCAGAAATCAAACATGTCGCCAAGCATATACACAGCTTCAGCCTTATCCTTGATTTTATCAAGAAATCTCACAAGTTTGCGTTCTTGTGTTCTTTGATGCGGTATTGCTCTTGAACCTAAATGAGCATCTGAAATGAAATAAATCATACTTTTACTTACATTTTACATGAATCCCAAATCCAACTGAGCTTCCTCGCTCATCATACTCTTATCCCACTCTGGCTCAAAGACAAGTTGCACGTTCACCTTTGACACACCTTCTATGGATTCTATCTTCTGAGTGATGTCTTCTATTATAAAATCAGCAGCAGGACAATTTGGAGCTGTTAGTGTCATGTCGATATCAACCTTAAAGGTTGAATCATCCTCATTTTCTGACACATCTATCTTATATATCAATCCCATGTCGTACACATTCACTGGGATTTCAGGGTCGAACACTGTCTTCAACAACTCGACCACCTTCACTTCTATATCGTATTGAGTCATAATCCTTACGTTTAAAAATCAAACTGATAATTATTAAATAATTAAATCAGTCCATTATCTGCAAAACTATAATAATTACCGTCTGTGACAATTACATGGTCAATCAAACGGATATTCATTGTGCGCGATGCTGCAACTAAGTGTGATGTCAGATTCTTGTCATCGTTTGATGGTCGTAATGAGCCCGAAGGATGATTGTGACACACTATCATACATGTTGCATCCGAAATCAATGCTTCTTTGAGTACCACACGAATATCAACAGCTGTTGCTGTTAATCCACCAGTACTGATTTTAACGCGTTTAATTATCCGTGAGCTGTTATTCATCAATATCACCCAAAATTCTTCACATTTCAAATCACGCATCAACGGATACATATACGCATATGCTTCGCTTGCATTCGCAATCTGCTGCATGTCATCGACATGTTCCAAAGCTCTGCGTCTTCCAAGTTCGGCTGCCGCCTTTATGGTAATAGCTTTTGCATCACCTATACCATTAAACTCCATCAATTCAGCGATGCTCATTTTTCCTAATCGCGACAAATGTCCATCGCATACCTTAAGAACATCTTGCATCAACTCTACCGCTGATTTTTGTTGAGTGCCAGAACCTATCAATATCGCTAAGAGTTCTGCATTCGACAATGATGATTCTCCATACAGAGCCAATTTCTCTCGTGGTCTATCTGCCTCGTTCCAATCCTTTATTGTATTGCCCTGTTCTTTTATCGATTCTTTCCCCATCATCCTACACGTTTTATCAATCGTAAAAGTTTTTCTCGTACGCACTAAACTCACCATGTTTCAGTACGCATCTTTGCCACCATGCCTGAATAAAGCCGAAACCATATCCATACAACTGCACAAAAGCAGCCACTACCGACAATATGCCAATAATCAAACTTCTATTAACGACGGCTGAATCAATCATAAGAAGTAAGCTATATAATAATATAGGCAAAAGAGGCACAACCCATAAGCATGACCCTAAAACGGCCAAAATTACAGATAGTAAAACCAACGACAATGTGCCTAAAGTAAATACGGTAGGCAACAAATGTACAATTTTCAGACTTCCAGAATGACGTTTCATGAGATTGATTCTTGCAATACCAGAATTATACACCTGTTTGAAGAACTTCTTCATGTCGGTACGGCGTTTATGCCACACCCACGCATCAGGAAATAGTCTGCATTTATAATTGTTTTTGAATATTCTAATACTAAAATCTATATCCTCACCAAAACGCATACGAGAGAAACCGCCTAAGGCATTATATACTTCACGACGTACTCCCATATTAAATGAACGAGGATAGAACTTATCCATTTTTTTCTTTCCGCCACGGATTCCTCCAGTCGTAAAGAACGAGGTCATAGAATAACTTATTGCTTTTTGAACGGCAGTAAACGATTCATGAGCCCTATCTGGTCCTCCAAAGGCATCTGCAGGATTTTCGTTTAGTTCTGCACTAATAGACTCAATAAATCCCGAAGGTAGTACACAATCACTATCAAGAATCAGAACATACTCACCTTCAGCACGTTCAACCCCATAATTACGAGAAGGACCTGGTCCTGAATTATCCTTATAATAATAGTGTAAGGTCAAGCGGTCAACATATTTATCGCACACATCCTTACATTTCTTGCTGGAGCCATCCTCCACTATTATCACATCAAAATCAGTGATAGTTTGTCGTGTCAGACTATCCAACAATTCATCGACCTCATCAGGACGATTAAAAACGGGTATTATTACAGAATACTTCATGTTGCAAAGGTAAGAATTTTTTTTTAAATAGGAATCATGTTTCCTATATTCTACTAAAGATGATATAAATGTATCAGACAATACCCTATTACCTATTCGAAATAGAGTGAGAAAATAATCATTCTTGAGCGGGCGTTATCCACAGACTTTGTAAAAATCAGTTTTGAATCGTCAGTCAAATCAGTTCTGTTCTTATCAACCATATTTAGGAGTCCATACCCAAATTTGATTTCAGGAATCAGTTTAAAGAATGGGAGATAGAAATCACATCCGAATCCAACTTCCAACTGCATGTCATATTGCTTCAATTTAAGATTTCTCTGTTTTTTGGAATTAAGATCAAACATTGGATTTACACCTGCTACAACAAACGGACGATAATTATTGAAGCGTTCAGCTGTGAATTTCAAGTTTATTGGAGCTGCAATATATGTTGATTTCATTGACTGCAATTCGTGCGATCCATTCAACATGTTTTTATACATGATTTGCTTTTCGCCAAAATGTATAGAAGGAAGGACACGTAAAGCAATATGAGGATGCAAATTATATTCGCCAAGAATACCCACACTCACGCCTGGATCATAATTTGGGACATCAGCAAACCATTGGTCTCCGTTTTCCCCAACAAAGCCATTATTCTGAAATTCCAAATCCTGTACGTGAGTACCCACATAAAATCCATAATGAAATTGGCGTTGGTCTATGTATGGACGATTCATTACCTTACGCAACTGGGCATACGTCATTGATGTTGACATAAACAGCCAACATAAAACGAATAATGCCACACGACACCAATTTATATGTTCATTTCTTTTGTTCACAATATCAATAACGATTTGTATATATTTTTATTGTATGATAAAACAGATTTAATTGTGATTTATGCTAAAAACCTGATATGTATCTCTATTTTGGATAATTCCGATATTGAATAATAAAAAAAGCCACCGACACAACAAGTATCGATGACTATTTGTTATGAATGTATTAAACTATACATTATTCACCTGGAACAATTGCACCTGAAGGACATGCATCAGCACATGTACCACAGTCTACGCAAGAGTCTGGGTTGATAACATACTTTCCATCACCTTCAGAAATTGCTTCAGAAGGACATTCACCTGCGCATGTTCCACACATAACGCAGTCATCTGTAATTACATAAGCCATGATCTACTTTGTTTTATTAATTTAAATTAATGTAAAATATATCAATTATATATGATATTCTTTGTTTTGTTTTATTAGCCTTTGTTTCACACCATTTCTCATCGCCACTATTTCATCCTCACTTTACCCATCTTTTCATCTTACCACCTCACCTCTTCTCATCTCCGCCCCTTCTCATCTTTTCATATCCAATCTTCTCATCCTCTCTCTTTTCATTTAATCACCCCACCTTTTCATCCGCAAAACCATTCTTTAACGATTTTGCTTGCAAAGGTAATAAATATTTACAATTTAGCAATATCTGCCGTTCTTTTTTTGATTAAAAAACTTTTTGTAGTTGATTTACTTTCTGTTTTGTCTTTTTATTATTAACTTTGCAGTGTTTTTAAAAAAAATTGACAGCACAAACTATGTCGTATAGTTAAAAATACAATTCAACATGAAAATTACAGTAATCGGAGCCGGAAACATGGGTGGAGCACTCATTAAGGGCTGGAATAAGAATGGTAAAGATATTCAGCAAACTATTGTTGAAGTTGACAAGAACAAACTTGAGCTTTTCAAGGCAGAATGCCCTGGTATCAACACATCTACAGATGGTGCAGAAGCCATCAAGGATGCAGAAATTATTATTATTGCTGTAAAGCCTTGGCTTGTAGAGAAGGTTATCAATACTATCAAGCCTAATATCACATCAAAGCAACTTCTTGTATCTATTGCAGGAGGAGTAACTATTAGTCAAGTTCAAGAATATCTGACTAATTGCGAAATGCCAAAGGTTTTTCATGTTATACCAAATATCGCTGCTGAATTCTGCGACAGTATGTCTTTCGTAAGTGCAGCAAAGGATGTTGACAAATCAGATATTGAGAAAGTTGAATCCTTATTCAAATGTGTAGGAAATGCAATTGTATGCGACGAGAAACTTATTAACCCAGGAATGCTTCTTGCTTCATGCGGACTTGCTTATGTAATGCGATTTCTTAGAGCTCAGACTCAAGCCGGAGTTGAGATGGGATTCTATCCAAAAGATGCACTGAATATTGCAATGCAAACAATGCAAGGTGCTGTTTCTTTGTTGCGTGAAACAGGAGAACATCCAGAAGCAGCCATCGACCGTGTGACTACACCTGGTGGTTTCACTATCAAAGGATTGAATGAGATGGATCATGCAGGATTCTCTTCTGCTGTAATCAAAGCATTCAAGACTGGTTTCTAACGAAATATAATTAACATAATAAACAACACAAAGTAGACATACCCGCCAGTTTTCTACTTCCCCCTTTATTTAAGTCAAAAAAAACATCTAAGGAGGACTTTGAGAGTGGGCTTAAACATGACATTATTAGAAAAAATCATTGCTCGAGCAAAAGCAAACAAACAGCGAATCGTACTTCCTGAGAGTTTGGAAGAACGCACACTGACTGCAGCCGACAAAGCATTGGCTGACGACTTGGCAGAAATCATTCTTATTGGTAGCCGTGAAGAAATTTTTAATCTTGCCAACAAATTAAATCTTAAGAATATCGAGAAGGCTACAATCATCGACCCTGCCACATCAGAAAAGACAGAGGAATATGCACAATTGTTATTCGAACTCAGAAAAAAGAAAGGTATGACAATTGAAGAAGCACGCAAGTTGACACAAAACCCTCTTTATTTCGGATGCCTCATCATAAAGAGCGGAGATGCCGACGGACAGATTTCAGGTGCTTTGTCAACTACTGGAGACACTTTACGTCCTGCTCTCCAGATTATAAAATGTGCTCCAGGTATATCTTGTGTAAGCGGTGCCATGTTAATGATCACTCAAACACCTCAATATGGTGAAGAAGGTGTACTCGTTATCGGCGATGTTGCAGTAACTCCAATGCCAGATGCTAATCAGTTGGCACAGATTGCTGTTTGTACAGCGCAAACTGCAAAGAGTGTTGCAGGTTTTGCCAATCCACGTGTTGCTATGCTCAGTTTCTCAACTAAAGGTAGCGCAAAACACGAAGTTGTCGATAAAGTTGTAGAAGCTACACGACTCGCAAAAGAATTGGCGCCATCACTTAAAATCGATGGAGAACTTCAAGCCGACGCTGCACTTGTACCATCTGTAGGTCAGAAGAAAGCCCCAGGTAGCGATATTGCAGGAAAAGCAAACGTACTTGTATTCCCATGTCTTGAGGTTGGTAATATTGCATATAAACTTGTTCAACGTCTCGGGAATGCAGACGCTATAGGTCCTATTCTCCAGGGTATAGCTCGTCCTGTAAACGACCTCAGTCGCGGATGTAGCGTTGATGATATATACAAGATGATAGCAATTACAGCATGTCAGGCAATGGATGCTAAATAATGTCACGAAACAAAAACAATATATAGAAAAATGAAAATTCTCGTATTAAATTGCGGAAGCAGTTCTATTAAGTACGCATTATACAATATGGATGACCAAAGTGTCATCACAAGCGGAGGTATCGAGAAAATCGGTTTACCTGATTCTTTCATCAAATTAAAGACAAAAGACGGAAATAAGGTTAAGATTGACCGTGAAATTCCTGAACACACAGCAGGTGTGCAGTTCATCTTCGAATGCTTAACAGAAGGAGAACATGCTGTAATCAGCAGTCTTAATGAAATTAATGCTGTTGGTCACCGTATGGTACACGGAGGAGAGAAATTCAACCAGAGTGTGTTGCTCAACGACAAGGTTATGGAAGAATTTGCTCAATGCAACGACCTTGCTCCACTCCACAACCCAGCAAACATCAAAGGTGTAAACGCAGTTAAAGCATGCTTACCAAATGTACCTCAGGTAGGTGTATTCGACACAGCATTCCATCAAAGTATGCCTGACTACGCATTCATGTATGCTCTTCCATATGACCTATATAAGAAATATGGTGTACGCAGATATGGATTCCACGGAACAAGCCACCGTTACGTATCACAACGTGTATGCGAATTCTTAGGATGCAAGCCAGAAGGTAAGAAAATCATCACATGCCATATCGGTAATGGTGCATCTATCGCAGCTGTAAAAGACGGAAAATGCGTTGACACAAGTATGGGACTCACTCCACTTGAAGGCTTAATCATGGGTACTCGAAGTGGTGACATTGATGCAGGAGCAGTTACATTCCTTATGGACAAACTTAATCTCAACACAACAGAGGTTAGCAACTTGCTCAACAAGAAATCTGGTCTTCAAGGTGTAAGCGGTGGATATAGCGACTTCCGTGACATTCTTGCACAAATCGAAAGTGGCAACGACCAAGCTCGTCTTGCAAAAGAAATGTACACTTATCGTATCAAGAAATATATCGGCGAATATGCTGCAGCTATGGGAGGTGTAGATATCATCCTCTTCACTGGTGGTGCTGGAGAAAACCAATGGGAAGTGCGCGAAGGTGCTACAAACGGTTTGGAATTCCTTGGCGTAAAAGTTGACGAAGAGAAAAACCACTCATGCCGTGCAACAGAAAAGATTATTTCATCAGACGACAGTAAAGTTACAGTATGTGTGATTCCTACTGACGAAGAATTGATGATTGCAACAGACACACTTAATATTGTATCAAAACTTTAATACAATTATTATATATATTGATAAGGCAAGGGCAGCAATCCTTGCCTTATTTATATGAAATACACGCTATTATTATATTTTTTAGCAAAACAATCCATTAATAATATATTTTTATTACCTTTGCAATAAATATAATTACAATTCTGTTTTTATCATTTTTGAATATTAAATTCACACCTAATAACCACATGAAAAAATCTCTTATTTTTGCTTTAACTTTTATTCTGGCAACAAACATGTTTGCCGAGTTATACAACATCAAAACACCTAACATGAGTCTGGTAATAGATGCATCAAAAGGCAAAAAGGCCAATTTTGTTTATTTTGGGCCTCAATTATCAGAACTTGAAGTAAAAAGTATTCCAAATCAACGTGGAGGCCGCATGGACTTATACATGCCTTATGGAATGCAATGCACATCAGAATCAGCAATGGCAATGACACATGCCGATGGCAACAAGACCACGGAACTATTCATTGACAATATATCTGAAAAGAAACAAACAATTACAACACGTAACGGAAATAGCACATCTGGAACACATGTTGTCATTGAAATGTCAGATCCTTCATACAAAACCGCTGTATCATTACATTATTTTGCTTACAGCGATGTTGATATGATTGAAACATGGACTGAAATCAAAAACAAAGAGAAAAAAGAAGTTTTATTAACCCAATATAGCAGTGGTGTATTACCAATTCGCCGTGGTAACGTTTATCTGTCACATCTATATGGTTCATGGGGAAATGAAGGAAGATTGTCCACTGAAAAAATTGAACCAGGAATGAAAGTCATTAAAAATCGCGATGGTGTACGTAATGCTCATACAGACCATGCCGAGGTAATGTTCTCACTCGACGGAACTCCTATGGAAAACACTGGGGCTGTGATTGGGGCGGCACTCTGTTATTCAGGTAATTACAAATTGCGCATTGACACCGACGATAGTGATTTCCATTATTTCTTTGCTGGTATTAATGAAGATAATTCTGAATATCATCTCATGCCAAATGAAGTATTTATTACTCCACCATTAGCCTTGACTTACTCTAACGAAGGTTTGTCGGGTGTTTCACGAAACTTTCATAAATGGGGACGTAATTACATGCTTGCAAACGGAAATAAAGAGCGTAAAATCCTTTTGAATTCATGGGAAGGAGTCTATTTTGACATCAACCAGAAAGGAATGGATCAGATGATGAATGACATTTCAAGTATGGGAGGAGAATTATTTGTTATGGACGACGGATGGTTCGGAGACAAATATCCACGAAAGACAGACAATTCCAGTCTTGGCGACTGGGTGGTTGACAAAAACAAGCTTCCAGAAGGTATTGAGGGACTATTACGCGATGCAAAGAAACATGGAATAAAATTTGGCATATGGATTGAACCGGAAATGGCAAATACAGCCAGTGAACTCTATGAGAAACATCCTGACTGGGTAATCAAAGCCGATAATCGTAAATTAGTTCAAGGTAGAGGAGGCACACAGGTTATACTTGATTTATCCAACCCTAAAGTACAGGACTATGTATTCTCAATTGTGGACAATCTCATGACTAAATACCCTGAGATAAATTACATAAAATGGGATGCAAACATGTCGATTGCCTCACATGGTTCACAATATCTTGCACCTAATCGTCAAAGCCACCTATATATAGAATACCACAAAGGATTAGAATCTGTATGCAAACGCATACGTGCCAAGTATCCAGATTTAACTATCCAAGCATGCGCGTCAGGAGGAGGACGAGCAAACTGGGGAGTTCTACCATATTTTGATGAATTCTGGGTTAGCGATGACACAGACGCGCTACAACGTATCTTCCTTCAATGGGGCACAAGCTATTTCTTCCCATCAATTGCAATGGCAAGTCACATATCTGATGCACCAAACCATCAAACACATCGCACTATCCCATTAAAATTCAGAATTGATGTTGCTATGGCTGGACGCCTCGGCATGGAAATACAACCTAAGAAAATGAGTGAGGACGAAAAAGCATTATGCAAAAAAGCTATAGAGGAATATAAAACAGTTCGCCCCGTCATACAGATGGGAGATATCTACAGGCTTAACTCACCATACGACGATGATAATGTAGCATCACTCATGTATGTCTCTGAAAACAAGAATCAAGCAGTTTTCTATTGGTATAAAATGCGTACATTTATCAACGAGCATCTTCCTCGTATAAAAATGCACGGATTAGATCCAAACAAATATTATACAATACACGAACTTAACAGAATAGATATCAGACCATTGCCTTACGAAGGAAAATCCTTCTCTGGAGCATACTTAATGAATAATGGTTTGGATATCCCTAACAACCACAGTGTTACAGGACAAAACCAAAGCGATTGGTCAAGTCGTGTATTATCTCTCACTACCGAATAAAATTACAAACAACAAGCAAGATTATCAATGATAACGGTATAACACTATATCGTTATCATTTTTTATTGTGTGCTTTTATGTTTTATCGATTAAAATATAAGAATTTTCTAAAAATGTATCTCACCATATTACAAGAGTGAAAAATAGACAAAAGTAACATAAACAAACGCACAAAATTAAATGTTTGATAATCTAAAATTTACTCATTGATATCATACTGAGATTTAAAAACATGACTACTCAGAGAACAAAAGAATAGAATCTTCGTTGTACATTTACAAATTTCATTGAGTTTCTTTGTATTATCACTTATTTTATATATATTTGTACCGTAAAAAGACAAATATATAGCCAATATGCAAAGACTACTTTCATTAATAATAAGTCTATCATTTATACTTATCACCTATGCTCATAATGGAATTCTATTCCCTTCTGAACGCTTTTCCAGTGGTCTTATTAATGATATTTGTCAAGACAAGTACGGTTACATATGGATAGCCACCGATTATGGTTTAAATAAATTTGATGGTTATCGTTTCACCACATACATACGAAATGCTTCTGATACCACTACAATCAGCAGTAATACCATTGCCCGAATAATGTGTGACAGAAATGGCGATTTATGGATTGGTACACGTAATGGTTTGGATCGTTTTGATTATGCAAAAGAGGAATTCATTCATTATAAATTTCCTAACGGATGGGTACCGCGTGTCAATGCTATCATACACAGTAAGGACAATAAGATCCTTGCAGGAACCAGTGGGTATGGAACTTTCATCATTGACCAAGACAAACATGTGGCGGTAAGCACCGATAAATATATCGAACGCGAAGAATATAAATTCATTAAGCGCATGGTTGAAGACAGTCATGGGCGCATATGGACTTATTATTATAGTAACACATTTACCATGAAAAACGATAAAGGTGTAAAAGAATTCACATCAACAAAGGGAGAAGTTACCGATTTCGTTGAACGAGACAATGAGATATTGATCATCTGCAAATACGGCATAATGTCGTATCGCAACGGAAAACTAACCAATTCAAATATCGACATTAGCGAGTTTGATGCATCAAGGGGAACCCTACGCATCGCAATGGAAGACAAAAGTGGTGACATCTACATAGGAACCATCGGAGAGGGTATTTTCAAAATCAAAAAAAACAAGAATATACTTGAACGTGTTGAATATACAATAAGAGGATTAGATTTGAATACCACAACTGTCAAAAGTATCACTGAAGATAGTCAGGGTAATATATGGTTTGGATGTCCGTCAAAAGGTCTGGTGGTCATCATGAAAAAGCAACCTCAATTCAATGGCTGGAACTTTACTGAGCAACGTGTATTTGTAAGTTCCACAGTATCCTCAATATGTGAAGGCGATAATAATGTGACATGGTGTTCTGTACAAGATAATGGTATTTACGGATTTAACGAACAAGGACGAATTATAGCATCGCCTGCAGCACCTCCGTCAACAAAGATTATATATCGAGACAGTAAAAAACGTTATTGGATTGGAACAAACGACGGGTTATATTCATATAACCCACTCACAGGAGACTACCAATTACAGTTTAAATACAGTTGCGACAATTTCAAATGTATGTCAGACGACAAAAATGGCAACCTGTATATATCTGTATATTCAAAAGGTATGTGTTCTTTCAATCCACAGACTAAAGAGATAAAACACTACAGCAACTTAAACAAGGACAGCAAAAAGGGAGGCTTATGTAACGACTGGATTACCGCAATGAAACGCGACCACCTTGGATATATTTGGATTGCTACTAATTTCGGTATTTCGTGTTACGATCCTAGTAAAGACTCTTTCAAGCCATATGAATGGGACAATCTTTTAGAAGGAGTTTTATGTCATTCCATAAATGAGACACGCAACGGACTAATATTAATTGGAACAGACCAAGGTTTATATAGTTACAAACGAGGTGACAAAGAGGCAAAACCATTCACAGATAATGAAACATTAAGAAATAAAGTTATCAGCTATATTTTTGAGGATAAGAATGGAGATATCTGGTGTTCTACATCAATGGGAATATGGCAATACGATATAAAAAACAAGAAATTCATTGGTCACGTCATTGGAAATGGGCTTACTAAAAAAGAATATATCAACAATGTAGGACTGCTTAATTCCCAAGGAATTGCATTCTTCGGAAACAACAGCGGTCTCACAATGTTTACACCTGTAAATGTAAAAAATGAATACTTATCTCTGCCAAATGTAAAACTTACTGGTTTCTTCATTGCAGGTGAGCCAATCAGTTCAAAAACCCTCTCAAATGGCAAACAAGTTATCGATTGTTCGGTCATTGATGCAAAGAATTTCAATGTGTCATATCTTGACAACACCATTTCTTTGGAATTCTCTTCATTCGACTATCATAATCCTGGAAATATAATTTTTGAATACAAAATAAACAATGGTCATTGGATACAGAACACAGAAGGACAGAATAGCATCCAACTTAGTCAGTTACAGCCAGGTACATACACAATTGATGTACGTGCGTTAGCTGCAGGAACCTATTCAGACATATCTACCTTCACTGTTACCGTTATCCCACCTTGGTATCAGACATCAATTGCATATATACTATATTGTATCATCATAATTGCTGGTATTATACTTGGAATATATTTCTTCAACCAAAGCAAGAAAAAGCAATTGGACGAGGAAAAAATGAAGTTCTTAATTAATGCCACTCACGACATACGCTCCCCTCTTACGCTAATTATAGGACCTTTAAATAAACTGAAGGAATCTATAACAGACGACACGGGGAAAGGGTATATTGACATAATCGACAGAAATGCCCAAAGACTTATGATCTTGGTAAGTCAGATTCTTGATGAAAGAAAAATCGACAAGAAACAAATGCAATTAAGATGCAAAAAGACCGATTTAGTAAATTTCATCAATGGTATTTATACTTTATACCAGACCGAAGCCAACATGCGCAACATCAATTTCACTTTTGAGCATAAAGCAAAACATGTTGAAGGATGGATCGATCGTATCAACTTCGACAAGGTCATGTCAAATCTATTATCAAACGCATTCAAACACACCCCTGACGGAAGTGAAATAAACATCGTATTAGAATCTGACGAACAGAACTTTGAGATAAGTGTAATAGACAACGGAATAGGAATAAAAGAAGAGAATCCTGAACGTCTGTTTAAACGCTTCTATCAAGGCAATTCGTCAATCGACAGTGGTATAAGAGGAACAGGAATTGGACTTAATTTATCACGTTCTATCGTTTTACTACACGGAGGAAAGATAAAAGCTTCAAACCGCAACGATGGCAAAACAGGAGCCTGCTTTACTGTAACCATTCCATTAGGCAACAAACACCTGAAAGCCGACCAGATTATAAAAGAAGATATTGCCAACAACTCGTTGTTATCAAATAATGAGTCTAAACATTCAACACCTTCTTTCAGTATTCTAATTGCCGACGACGATTATGAGATTGCGGAATACATTAATAGTGAGTTAGGTACGAAATACAAGTTCAATCATGTTCCAAACGGAAAAGAAGCATTAAAGGAACTATTGACACATAAATACGACCTGTTCATTAGCGACATCATGATGCCAGAAATGGATGGATTGACACTGCTTAAACGCATCAAAACTAATCCTACAATAAGTGAAATTCCTGTAATTCTGCTCACATCAAAAGCAGAGATAACAGAGAAATTAAAAGGACTGAAATTCGGAGCAGATGCATATATAGGAAAGCCATTTGATATCGAAGAACTTAACATTCAAATAGACAATCTTATAAACAACATACTCAGATTAAAAGGCAAATTCAGTGGAGCTCTTCAACAAAAAGAAAGAGTTGAAAACATTGTTGTAAAAGGCAATAACGATGCCTTTATGGAACGCGTAATGAATTCCATCAATTCTAATCTGCAAAACTCTGATTTTAATGTAGATGCGCTGGCAGAAGAACTGTGCATAAGCCGTGCCCAACTACACAGAAAGATAAAAGAACTTACAGGTGTGCCAACAGGTAAATTCCTACGTAATCTGCGTATGGAACAGGCTGCACGCTTGCTAAAAGAGGGAAAAGTTAACATTAGTCAAATTGCGTATTTAGTTGGTTTCAACGACCAGACTCATTTCTCAACAGTGTTTAAGAATTATTTTGGTGTTTCACCTTCAGAATATGCAAAATCACATAAGAATTAGCATTACCAGAGAACTATAATTATTAATATATATTAATAATCGTACAAAAAAGCATACGATTTATAGCTCAAAAACTCAAAAAATATGCATTTTACGCGTTTTACGACAAAAAAAAGTCATTTTAATGCGCTAAATTTTGCTAAAAAACGTTATTAATTATATCTTTGCATTGTAAATGTATGAAAGTGTATACTATAGCGTACGATTGACACCATTACGTAGTAACTACAACGCTTGTCAAAACACACGTTCTATTAAATATACCTGGAAATACATGACAATAAAAAGTAATCAAATCTTTGACTGATAAACGAAATAAGATAAATCAAATCTCAATTAATTTTTTTATCTTGCTATAATAACATGTTTAATTAAAAATCAAAAAATCATTATGAACAAAATCTTTAGAAGATTTTTGATGATGTCTCTTGTGTTGTGTATGATGCCGTTGGCAATGTCAGCACAAAACGTCATTAAAGGTATTGTGAAAGACAATAATGGTGAACCAATTATCGGTGCAGCCGTTATTGAAGTTGGAAATCCCAACCATGGTACAGTCACAAATTACGATGGTAACTTTGAACTCAAGAATGTAACAAAGGATGCTATCAAAGTTTCTTACTTAGGTTTCGTTCCTCAGACAATTACTGTCAAAGGAAAATCCTTCGTTAATGTTATCCTTAAGGAAGACACAAAGTCACTTGACGAAATCGTTGTTGTCGGTTATGGTACAATGAAGCGTCGTGACTTGACAGGTTCTGTTGCAAGTGCTAACCTCAAGGATTTTGAACAGTCACCTAACACAAACATCGTTCAGTCTCTCCAAGGTACTGTACCAGGTTTGAACGTTGGTGTTTCTGGTAGTGCAGGTGATACTCCTAAAATGTCTATCCGTGGTACTAACACTATCAACGGTAACAAAGACATGTTGATCATCCTCGATGGTATCATCTACGACCAGGATCTTTCTTCATTAAACCCTGCAGATATTGAATCTATCGACATCTTGAAAGATGCAAGTTCTACTGCAATCTATGGTACTAACGCTGCTAATGGTGTTATGCTCATCACTACAAAGCAAGGTAAAGAAGGTAAGACTAAGATCAATCTCACAACATCATACTCTTTCCAAAGCCCAACTAAGGACCTTCACACTATGAATCGTTCAAAGATGTTGGATTGGGACAGAAAAGCAAGTTGGCAACAAGCATATACTGAAGAATCAGGATACACACTTGCAAATCCTGACTTCCAGTTATATACAGTAATGCCAGACCCATATCTTGTTGACGAAAACAAAAATATTATTGATACAGACTATGACTGGATGGATAAATTCACACGCAACGGATATATCTTCGACACTAAGTTGAGTATTTCTGGTGGTACAAAAGATGTGTTATACCTCCTTTCATTCGGACATGTTGAACAAGAAAACCACATGGTTAACGATGACTTCAAGCGTAACACTCTCCGTGCTAACGTTGAAGGAGCTCTTAACAAATGGGTGAGAATTGGTTTGCAATCTTCTGCATCATTAGTTAATAAGGATGGTTTATCACCATATCTTCCATTCCTCGAAGCATTCCCTCCAATGGCACAGCCTAAGGATGAAAATGGTAATTGGTTAGATATGCCATGTGCTGGTGCAGCAAGAGAAAATCCATACTAT
Organism: Bacteroidaceae bacterium; assembly: GCA_024682395.1. GTDB lineage: Bacteria > Bacteroidota > Bacteroidia > Bacteroidales > Bacteroidaceae > Colivivens. The sequence continues at coordinate 22,655 of JAIKZH010000020.1, read as the reverse complement.
ACTATCTTGGCTTCAGACAAAGACCGCAGAAACAACTTCTTCGCAAACATTTATGCTGATGTAAAATTACCAATTGAAGGTTTGACTTACAGACTTAATTTCGGTAATGTTTACACTGTTGCTGACCATAACTATTCAAGTGAATTCTCTTATTCTCACAATGGTAATGCATATAAGAACCACAATGAATACTACAGCTTCACATTAGATAATATCTTATCATATGCTCGCACCTTTGGCAAGCACAGCATTAACGGAACAATCGTACTTGGTTGCAACAAGAAACAATACAACTGGACTAATGCAGATGCTAACACATTCCCTCGTATGACTCTCAGTTACAATAAACTCGACCTTGGTCAAACACAAACAATTAGTACTGGAGCTTGGAATCAGAAAGCAGCTTATCAAGTTTACCGTTTAGGTTACAACTACGATAACAGATACCTCTTCACTGGTACAATTCGTCACGATGGTTCAAGTACATTCGCTAAAGGTCACAGATGGGGAACATTCCCTTCAGCAGCTTTTGGTTGGGTTGCTTCAGAAGAATCATTCTTCAAAGTTAAATGGGTTGACTACTTGAAACTCCGTGCTGGTTACGGAAGCATCGGTAACCCTGCTGCAAGATATGCAACTAAATCTCAGGTACAAACAGGTGATGGTTACACATTTGGTAACGATGCAAACGTTGCAAAACGCCAATATGTTCACAAATTAGGTAACACTAATCTTACATGGGAAAGCACTCGTGGATGGAACGCAGGTATCGACTTTACTCTCTTTGGAAACCGACTCATGGGTAACATCGACGCATACCTCACAAACACTAAAGACTTGCTTTACGATGTAGTTATGCCTACTTACACAGGTTCTGAAGGTGTTCCATCAAACGTTGGTGGTATCAGAAATAAAGGTATTGAATTGAGCTTGACTTCACGCAATATCGTTAAGTCTGATTTTGAATGGTCAACTACTTTAACTTTCTCTGCAAACAAAAACAAGATTACAAGTCTCGCTGGAGATAAAGACTTGATTGCTTCAGGTTTGTTTATTGGAAAAGACCTCACTACACTCTACGATTTCAAGATTGACGGTATCTATCAGATTGAAGACGATATCCCTACTGGATACCATGCAGGTGCATATCGTATTGTTGATATGGACAATAACGGAGAAGTTAATGATAACGATAAGACAATTCTTGGTAGAACTGAACCTGCTTACCGTGCTGGTTTATTGAACAAGTTCACTTACAAGGATTTCACATTTACATTCTTCATCAACACTGTACAAGGTGGAAAGCACGGATATCTTGGACGTAACACAGATACTAAGACATTCGATAACAACACTTTGCGTTACAACATGATTTCTGAAAAGGCTGATTTGTTCTGGTCTCCACTCAACAGAGATGGTTACTTCGCTCTTCCTACAAATGGACCAAAATATACAGCTAACCGTTACCAACAACGTAACTTCGTTCGTCTCCAAGATGTAACATTAAGCTACAACCTTCCTAAGAAGTATCTTTCTACAGTAGGACTTTCAAGCGCAAATGTTTACGTCAATGCAAAGAACCTTATTACTCTTACAGGTTGGCACGGATGGGATCCTGAATTGGATGGTACTCAATACAACATCGGTTATGGTGACAGACGCGCCGGAAGCACATATGATGATTGGCCACTTATGCGCTCATTCACTTTAGGTCTTAATATTACATTCTAATCAAACTTATTGAAAAAAATATGAAAAATTATAGAAAATTATTAATGATTGGTGCCATTGCATCAACACTATGTGCATGTGGAGACTTCCTCGATGAGAATCCAATGGACTTCAACAGCCCTGAGAACTCATACATCACAAGCAAAGATTTCGACATGTCAATCACAGACTTGTATTACTTGACACGTTACGAATTCTTCCAGGATCAAGATCGTGCTATCGACTACTTATATGGTACAGACCTTTTAGACAGAGGTGACCAAACAAAATCAAATCTTGAGGCTGAACTTACTCCAAGTAGTGATATCTCAAGCAAGCACTGGAAAAACTGGTATAAGGTTATCGCTTCTGCAAACATGACAATCTCAAAGATTGATGGTTCAGAACTCAACGATGATGAGAAAGTTGAATACGAAGCAAAAGCTAAGTTCTTCCGCGCATTCGCTTATCGTACTTTGGTTTACCTTTATGGTGGTGTTCCATATCTTGACAAACCAGTCACTTCATATGTAGCTGACAAGGCTCGCGAAAGCAGAGAATTTGTTCTTGAAAAGGCATTGGAAGATGCTGAATTTGCAGCAGAAAATTTGAGAGACATCACAGATGCTAATGTTAAGGATGGTGAAATCAACAAACAAGCAGCTCAACTTCTCGCATCAGAATTGAATCTTGCTCTTGACAATTACGACGAAGCCATCAATTACGCTACAGAAGTAATCAACTGCGAAGGTCTTTCATTGATGACAGAACGTTTCGGAAGACGTAAGAGTGAACCAGGTGATGTTTATTGGGACCTCTTCCAACGTAAAAACCAAAACCGCGGAGCAGGTAACACTGAAGCAATTTGGGTTGCTCAACTTGCAAACGTAGATGCTCCAGGTGGTGGTAGCCGTTCTAACATCCAGTTCTGGGATAACCCATCTAACTACCTTCTTGAACGTCACTGCTCACCTCAGGTAAACAAGTTCAAGATTGTAACTTCAGAAAATCAACAATTAACTCCATTCCGCTGGCCTGTTGACGACTGCACAGGTGGTAGAGGTATTGGTTCTGGTTATGCTAACTATCACTTCCACAATGAAATTTGGGTTTCTGGTGATGCAGAAGAATTATTTGCTGAAGGATCTCAGGCTTTCCGCGAGGACCCAGAATGGAAGAACGATATACGTAACTCAAACTACAACTTCATCCGTGTATTCCAATTCAACAATAAGGATTTCATGCAAAGTCATCCTGAATTTGGAACAGAAATTGACGTTATGGATCCTAAAGCAAACTTTGATATGACTGATGATGAAAAAGACGAAGTATCATTCATCACTGGTGACTTCGGTGAAACAAAACTTCCTTGCCGTGGTCTTACAGGTTACCAAGCTAAGGTTACAACTCCTGGCGACCACCCAGACGCATTGATTCTTAACAAGGAAACTCACGATTTGGCTGGTACTGCTGGTGGTACATTCTGTGACCAATATCTCTATCGTCTCACAGAAGCTTACTTCCTCCGTGCTGAAGCATATGCAAAGAAAGGTGATTATTCTAAGGCAAAGGATGATATCAACGTTATCCGCAATCGTTCAAATGCACCTGCAGTATCTGAAGATGATTTTAAAGTTGATAACACTGGAATCGGTGCTGGTTTAGACTATATCCTTGACGAACGTATGCGTGAATATGGTGTTGAAGAAAAGCGTCGTCTTACTTTAGGCCGTATGGGTACAGAAGTATTCTTCAAGCGTGTTAAGAAATATGGTACTTGGTACAGTTCTGAACATAGCGCAACAGGAGAAGACTTCAAAGAGAAATTCACTCTCTACCCTATTCCATTGCGTGATATCGAAGCTAACACTGTTGAATTAACTCAGAACCCTGGTTATTAATAGCTGATACGAAAAGTATAACGCTATAAAATAGCATAAACTTATGAGTGAGGATGTGTCAAACGGCACATCCTCATTTTTTATTATAACTTCGTTAGGATTCCCTCCATTATGATTTCGATCTCATTGGAGGTTATGATTTTAAACGAAGCTATAAGAAGAAACTATGTTGCGCTGCGATATCCTTGTAACAACGAATCAACAAGTAAAAAGATGAGAGTAGAGAGGTTTCAGAAGCTACGAGAATGATTATAAATTATAAATTACGTGTAGCACCTTACCTTCAACTCTCAATTTGCAACTCTTGTATATTAAAGCGAATAAAAAAAGAGAGCACATCGCAATGTACTCTCTCAATTTTATTGTTTGATTAATTGTTTACTTGAACAATTTCAAATTGATTGATTCACCCATTTTCTTGTATCCAATAGCATTTGGGTGAAGCCAGTCGTTTTCGAAAAGGAAAATAGGATTGAGTGCGTCTTTCTCTAAAGTACCGCTCATAACAGCATCGAAATCAAGCACTGCATCAAAATCTTTACATGAACGAATCCATTCGTTAAGATGCTGACGTCCTGCCTCGTGATTTCCGAAATCATAAAAACTATATTTGAAAGGCATAACTGTTCCGCCATACACTTTCATTCCCTTCTCATGAGCTTCTTTAATGATCTGTTTATATACTTCGATTATCTGATCAGCCTTAGCCACAGCATCGCGAGCACCGCCCAAATCATTAACACCTTCAAACAATATCACATACTTAACACCAGACATACCAAAGATGTCGTGTTGATATCTTCTCTTCACAGTTGGACCAAGTCCACCTTCAACCACACAGTTTCCTCCGATTCCGAAGTTAAGCACACTTACATCACGAGTTGCTTTATTCTTAAGAAGTCTTTCAGACAAAACATCTGGCCAACGATTCTGACCATTTGTTGTAGAACCACGTCCGTCAGTTATTGAGTTACCAATTACAGCAATAGCGCGTCCCTTTTTACCAGCGATAACATCAATACTTTCGATTGTGTACCAATGTTCAGTACTGATATTCTTATCCATGAAATATGAAGTTGTACGAGAACTTGGATGACCAGTAATGATATTCAATGGAGCCTTTCCATAATGAATTGTAATGGCAATATTCATACGTGGAGTGATTTTAAAATCACATACGTCTGCATATATTTCCTCACCGGCTTTAATTACAACAGACTTACTGCCATTAAAAGTCAACTGGCGAGTTGTAGATTCTTCGATGTCAGATGAAGCACCGGCAGATTTTGCCTTAGCAATCTCAACTGCTTTAATCTCTAAATCTTCTCTACTATAACGATTTGAAAGTCTCAAACGCATTTGTTCACCTGGTATAGAAACCTGAACAATCTGACGGAATGTTTCATTTGCAAGAGCAATCGGTGGATTGTTCTTTGGTTCGATGACTTGCTGAGCTGCAGCCCATGTAGTAACCCAATTCTGTGCCATAGAACATCCGACAGATGCCACGAACACAATAAATGTAAATAGAATTCTGTACATAATATTTATTTAGTTAATAATAATTTTGGTTTCAATATAATTTCATCAGAATCAATAGCTTCAAACAACAATATCGATTGTAAAAAATGCTTGTAAAAAGAAACTATAATACAAAGTTACGTATTTTTTCTTTATGACAAATATTAAAAAATGATTTTTTGACTTTTAGCATATAAAAGTAACGACAAATTACACCTTATTATATATAATCATCAAAGGCGGCAACAAAGTCACCGCCCTTGAATGAAACATTATTTATATTGAAACTACTTAATAAGTATTTTCTTCGTTGCTCCAGTTGATTCTTTAACTATATTGATACCCTTTTGAAGGCTACTTAGTTTTGAACCAGTAACATTATAAATAGATTCAATCACAGGAGAACCTGCATTTACATTAAAGATTCCACTTGCATCGCCTGAGAGCAAAGCATTGATTGATTTTGTGATTGAATTGTTTGCATTGTTTGATACAAAAGCATGCAAAGGCAATGTATATAGATCATCGTTAGATGTTACCTGATACAACATAAAATCTGATGAATTCTTCTTTACTACATATGATCCATTAGCTACTTTTGTCTTTTCATATTCACCGACAAGAGCACCTTCTGTCAAGTTATTTGTTGCATTAATTGTAACATTTGATGCTTTAAATTCAGCCACTCCATTACCTGCTACAATTACAGGTTTGTTAGCAGAGACAGAAGAAACCTTAGTAACATTATTTCCATCTGTAAGGTATGCGTCAAATCCATTTGGGATATTTGCATTGAATGGTACCCATGCTGGTGAATAAGTATCTACGTTAACTGAACATGATGCATTGTTCGCTTGAATTGCATAAGGAGCAAAGAAAGGGAAGGTTGTGTTGCTAGAACCTATTGCAAAGTACATATCTTTTAAGGTAACTCTATTATTACCATCACCTACACCATAAAGGCTTACTGTCTTAAGAGAATTACGCATATATCCAACACCTTTCGCCGCAAATAATGAATCGAGATTAATCTCTTTAATAAGGTTATTTGGAGCTTGAGCTACCCAATAATCCTTTTCGGCAATCAAACTACCTCCATCATCATAAAATCTCACACCCCAAGGAGCTGTAAACTCACTTGTTTCGATTACGAGATAATTATACTGAGTTTTACCAGTGAAGTTGTGGAAAATTTCCACGGCATCGTTGCTTGTAGTCCAAGAGAAAGTATATGCATCTCCACCTGCGGAGTTCCATTGTGCATTTCCAGAAGTAGAAGCCCATGGGAATCCTGCTTGAGCGATATCTGAAGACTTAGTATCCATATCTGTGAGTACGATATTTGATGCTGTATATGAATTACCATTCTTTACTACCACATTCTGTGTGTTAGAAAGTTTGCTTGCATCCTTAACATAGATTAAACAGTTTTTGTTTGCTGTATTAAGGGCTACGGCTTTTGTGTTAGAAAGTCCTTGAGCATCAATATTCTTTGCTGTTGCATCGGCAAGAGCCTTAGATGCGCTTTCACTAAGTGAACCACTACCAGAGAGATAATAATCCATAGGAGCACTTGGATCGCTTACATACACATTACTAACTGTACCTGAAGGTGAGCCCCACGCCATCTTAATTGCATTCAAATGGACATATGAGGTTGAAACTTCTGAAAGGTTGATTTCAGCCTTACCATTGGTTATTGTTACATCCTTCTCAATAAAGTCGTTATCTGCCATTGTCTGACGATTGAAGAGAGCACGAATTGAAACTCCGTCAGATCCTTCAAACGTAATTTTCTGACAACCTGTAAGATTTGCATAATTATACTGACTAACTTCATTGTCACCAAAAATTAAGTTACCGCCATCAAGCAATTTACCACCTGAATAGTTATTCTCACGGAAACTTGTTGAGGAAGCAGTTGCACTTGGTCCATTCCATGAACAGAAATCGAAAGAAGAAAGATGTCTTTCACCCTTTCCACCACTTACAATCTGATTCACCTCGCGTGAAGATCCATTGCTGATTTCAATACAGTCGACATCTGGCATCCAGTTTGAATTATTGAAGATACGGATTTTGTTAACACCGGCTTTCAATTGAACTGTCATACGGTGAGAACCTACATTACTCCAACCTCCAGAGTTCAATGTAACTTTTGTTGCTGAACCATCGTTAACCTGAATATTTACATCGCGGTTTTCACCACACATATACTTTAACACCATTGTATATTCACCACCTTCGCTGCTATATACGTTGTCCCACTGAAGATAGTTCTCGGCTCTTCCACCTAACCAACTTGCCTTAGCACCACCTGAACATGCACCATCTTCAGAATAGATACCACTTTTCACATTTTGGTTGTTTTCTATTTCCTGATAGTTTCCGATATATCCAGATTCTGCTTCATAAACGAGACGTTCTAAACGGCGTTCTGCAACTAATTTGTATATACGTGTACCATGTGCAGGAACAGAAACTGACATTGAATTTGTCATTGTACCCACATCTGACTTTTGGAAGAGGTCTCTTACCTTTACATTACCAGCTAAATCAATTGAAGCGAAATCGATTGACATTGTCTTAGTAGCATCTGTTGGATTGTAGAATGCTATAGCACGTGTTGTACCAAACAGATTCTCAAGGTCTTTTACAAGAATATATGTATCGTTCTTATGTTGAACAACATATGCCTGAATAGCAAGACGGTCCTGATTAAGAGCAATAAGTTCTTTGTTTGTCAACAAAGTTCTTGCTCTCTCATTGATTGTTGCCATGTTACATCCTATAAGCAGAGGAGAACTCATGATACACCACATACCGAAGTGTGTCTTATCTTCTTCTTCAGAAAGAGAACGACCAACTTCAAGCATATCCATATCGTTGTAGTGACCACCACGGCAATATGCAGAAAGATACATGTTTTCCTTAAGAATTGACTTGATTGACCCCCAACTACAGTTGATATCCATTGTGGTTCTCCAAGAGCAAGCACAATTTTCAGCCCAAGTACCAGGGAAATCCCAACGGCAGATATTCATTCTGACATCAGTACGTCCTGTGTTCTTAATTGCCTGCCAGATAGCCTCATAACGTTGTTTTTCATCAAGATGAATATTTTGAGGGTTATGTCCGTAAGCACCACCACAGAAGTCAACCTTGATAAAGTCAAAGTTAAGTCGGTCACGTCTAAAGAACATGTCACAGTCTTGCTGGTCATGTCCATACAATCCTACTCCATTTCCGGTTTGGTCACCACCATGATAATATCCACAAGTAGTACGACCTCCATCTGAATAGATACCAGCTTTAAGACCCTTATTATGGATATAATCCACAATACCTCTCAAGCCATTTGGGAATCGCTGAGGGTGAATCTTTAGTTCACCTGTATTATTGTCACGACCTCCAAAATATCCGTCATCAATATTAATAAACAAATATCCGGCATCTTTAAAGCCTTTATTTACCATGGCATCTGCTTGTCCCTTAATGATACTTTCATTAATATTCAAAGCAAATGTGTTCCATGAACTCCATCCCATTGTTGGCTTTTCGTATTCCTGAGCATAGACAGTAGAAAAAAGTGTTGTACTCAATAAAAACAATGAGAATACTCGTTTAGACATATTAAAACATGTCTTAAGTTCTAAACCACGTTGGTTTAATCGCAAACTTTTTTTCATTGTAAGATAAAATTAATGGTTAGATTTACTATTTTAATTTATTTAAATGTTCTTAACTAACAAGAGATTATATCTGTCGTATATCCCCAAAGACACACAGACACATATGGTAATTTTTAATCAATAGATTTCAATCCTCAATCAATAGATCTCAATCTTTAATCACATATTTCAAGGTTTTTAAATCCTTATCATCAGAGCTTGTTCCATAATAGATTGTATATGAACCTGATAGAACACACATTGTATTGGTCTGTTCATCAAAGAATTCAAACATCTTAGGAGTAATCGCGAATACTACATTCTTGGTTTCTCCCGCAGATATCTCTTCACGTTTATATGCACGAAGAGATTTTAACGGACCATTTATATCATCATCTTTTTTAATATATACCTGAACTACCTCTGCACCATCACGTTTGCCTACATTAGATATTGGAATAATAAGATTATCATTCTTAATCGATGCTTTTCCCACATTGAAGTTTGTATAGCTTAATCCATATCCAAATGGATATAACGCATCATTCATATATCTGTAAGTACGTCCCTTCATACTATAATCCTCGTAATCAGGAAGTTGAGCAGTATTCTTATAGAATGTCACAGGTAATTTTCCTCCAGGATTGTAATCTCCATAAAGGACATCTGCTATAGCAGTACCACCTTGTTCACCTGCATACCATGCTTGAAGAATTGCATCACATGTTTTTGTTTCAGGTTCTAATGCAATTGCAGAACCAGAGCAGTTTACATAGACAACAGTCTTTCCTGCATCGTGCAATTCCTTAAGGAACTGACGTTGAACAGCAGGCAATTCTATATCTGTGCGGTCACCACCTTTAAATCCTTTTAGGTTTACAGGCATCTCTTCTCCTTCATGTTTAGGAGAAATACCACCCACAAACACCACTGTTTTGCATTCGGCAAGTTGACGGATAAGTCCCTTATAATCAACATCGTGCTCTTCACCGAAATCAAACTTCAAATTAGCATTATAATTCTCTATCTGAGCAAAACGTAATTTAATATTATATTTCTTTCCTGCTTCTACCTTATATGCAGTTCGAGTTGGAATGGTAAGCCATGTTCTGTTCTTTACAAGTGATTCACCGTTCACAATCAATTCAAAATAACTACTTGCCTCAAGATTGAAAACAATCTCACATGAACGTGGTGCGATAAACTCTGTTTCGTATTCTGCGCCGAAATCAGTGAGATTCACATTTGGAGCAAAAGCATGCTGACCATATGTTGTTTCGACTATAGGCTCTGTAAGTCTGCGTGTTGCCACAATATCACCTTCAAACTCACGACTATTCCAGAATTTAGCTTTCATTCCCTGCTGACCATCAATTGAACACTGAGAGAAAAACGATGTAAGATTCTTTTCATTTACGAAATCACATCCTTGGAAATAAACAATATTATCAGAACCTATTTTCTGTTTTAGTCCATCCAAGATATTTACAGTTTTTGTAGGTGTTCCATTATAATTACCCCACATCATAGTTGTGTTATTGGCATTTGGACCGATAACAGCAATCTTTTCGCCTTTTTTCAATGGCAAAACAGGAGTTTTGTTACCATTTTTCAGAAGGACAAGCGATTGACGAGCCATATTCAAAGCTATCTGTTGATGTTTATCACAGTTGACAACAGATATCGGAATCTTTGACCATTCTACAAGAGAAGGATCATCCATTTCACCTAATTCAAAACGGCCTTCCAACAAACGTTGCAGGTGTATATCTATCTCTTTTTCTGAGACAAGTCCTAATCTAACTGCCTCAGGAACATTCTTATACACATAGTCATAACCGCATTCAACATCTGTTCCTGCCAAAGCTGCCGGTCTTACTGAATGAACAGCATCTGATGACGACTTGTGAGTATCCCAGAAGTCCGTCAAAGCACCACAATCAGAGACTACGAGATATTTAAATCCCCACTCATCTCTTAATATCTGCTGAAGAAGACGACTATTACCGCAACAAGGTTCATCATCCCATCTCTGGTAAGCACACATCACCTCTCTTACATTAGCATCCTGAACTGCCACCTTGAAAGCAGGAAGATATGTTTCCCACAAATCACGAGGAGTCACATCTGTGATATTAGCTGTGTGACGAGTATATTCTGGACCACTATGTATTGCAAAGTGCTTTGCACATGCATAGAGTTTTCTATATTTGGTATCCTCAGGACCTTGTAATCCACGGATTACTTCTGCTCCCATAACACTTGTGAGATATGGATCCTCGCCATATGTTTCCTGACCACGTCCCCAACGTGGATCACGGAATATATTTATATTTGGAGTCCATACTGATATACTGTGAAAACGTTGATCTTCGTTTCCTTCAGCCAACCAAGCATTATATTTAGCTCGAAACTCATCTGAAGTAGCATCAAAAACCTTACGAACCATTTTCTCATTGAATGAAGCAGCCATACCTATAGGCTCTGGGAAAACAGTCACATTATCCTGATTTGCAACACCATGTAAAGCTTCGCTCCACCAATTGAATGTCTTTATACCTAATCTCGGAATTGGTTTAGATATATCAAGCATCAATTGAGCTTTTTCCTCTATTGTCAAACGTCCAATAAGATCTTTTGCACGTTCTTGAGGTGTTAAATTTGGATTCTTATATGCCTCTTGGGCACATACAGGCACAACTGATGACAATGCGATAGTTATTGTAAGGGTATGTATTAATTTCATAAAAAAGGATTGTTTCTGTTAAGAATAGTTTGATTATTTTTTTACGTTGCAAAGATAATATATGAAATCATAAACGCAATAACAATTTGTATCAAACATTTTTTGCCATGTATCACTCTTTTATATTTGCACAAGATGGTATCAAAACCAATATTTTATGTTTTTATTTCAAACTTTTACATACAAAAGACAAATAAATACGATTAATATTGCGGACACGAGCACTAATACATCCCCCTGAAATCACCTAAAATACTTGATTTGCTGAAATAATACGTGCTGATATACAAAACGCGAAACACGTCACTTTTGCACGACAAAGCATGAGCAGTTCCTATATAGCTGATTTACTGAATGTTAAATCATTTTTCTTAAATTGAGTGCAAAAAAATTTGGAGGTTTATAGATTTTAAACTATTTTTGTAGCATAAAAACTCATAAATTATGATTAAGACCCGAAATTTATTGGTGGACACAGCAAGACTTATTTTTGCTAAGAAAGGATTTGAATCCACCACTATGAATGATATAGCACAGGCATCAGGAAAAGGGCGCAGAACATTGTACACCTATTTCAGCAGCAAGGAAGAGATATACGTTGCAGTAATCGAATCCGAGCTCGAACGCTTATCGGAACGCATGGAAAGCGTTGCGCGCCAAGAGATGTCACCTGAAAAGAAAATGGCTAAACTCTTTTTCGCACATTTGGAATTCATCAAAGAGACAGTTTACAGAAACGGAAATCTACGTGCAGAATTCTTCCGAGACATCTGGAAAGTGGAAAGTGTTCGCAAAAATTTCGACAGATATGAGATGATTCTCTTTAGAAGAGTTATGAATGAAGGTAACGACAGCGGAGTATTTGACATAAGAAATGTGAAACTAATGGCAAGAATAACTCATTATTGCCTTAAAGGCTGTGAAGTACCATATATTTTCGGAAGATTCGGAGTTACATCGCCTGAAGAACTATATCCTTATATCTTTAGAATGGTAAATAAGATGTATGGTGCAGATCGCGACCATGACCATTTCATGTATTAAACAAAAACATAGTTTATTAACATGAAAAGAATGACAATGTCATAGCTTTTCTGTTATTCAATAACGATATATTTAAATAATTCATAATTTAAGAAATGAAACTATTAGAAGGAAAGACTGCGCTTATTACTGGTGCCACACGTGGTATCGGTAAAGCAATTGCATTGAAATTTGCAGCAGAAGGAGCTAATATCGCATTTACTTACAGAGTAAACCGCGAAATGAGTATTGAAATTGAAAAAGAACTTGAAGCATTTGGTGTTAAAGCAAAAGGTTATTCAAGTAATGCAGCTGATTTTGCATCAACAGAACAAGTTGTAAAAGAAATCAACGAAGAATTTGGAGGCATCGATATACTTGTAAACAATGCAGGAATCACTAAAGATGGTCTGATGTTAAGAATGACAGAAGAACAATGGGACGATGTTATCGCAATCAACCTTAAATCTGCATTCAACTTCATCCACGCTTGTGTGCCAATCATGGCTCGCAAACGCAAAGGCTCAATCATAAACATGTCAAGTGTGGTTGGTGTACACGGAAATGCCGGACAATGTAATTATTCCGCATCAAAAGCAGGTTTGATAGCACTCGCTAAATCAATAGCGCAAGAACTCGGAAGCAGAGGAATTAGAGCAAATGCCATTGCACCAGGCTTCATCGATACAGATATGACTGCTGCATTACCACAAGATTTACGCGACGAATGGGTTAAGAAGATACCTTTAAGACGCGGTGGTACTGCTGAAGATGTTGCTAACGCTACAGCATTCCTCGCAAGCGACATGTCAAGCTACATCACTGGACAAGTAATTCAAGTAGATGGTGGTATGAATATGTAAATAATACCTGCGCCAACCGCAGATATTATTTAGAATAAAGACAGGGAGGTTTCAACAGAAATCTCCTTTTTTGATACTGGATGAATGAAATTCATTGAATATGACTGCAGACTTATACCTCCATCAGGATTACTGCGCTTAGCACCATATTTCAAATCACCTTTGATAGGACAACCAATTTTAGCCAATTGACAACGAATCTGATGATGACGACCTGTTTTCAAATCAATCTCCAACAAATAATAATTATCCAACTTCTGGATTACCTTATAATGAAGGATTGCCTTTTTAGAGTTGGGCATCTCACGATCATAGGCATATGATTTGTTTTGTTTTTCATTCCTTACAAGCCAATGCACAAGTTCATCCTCATCCTTTGGAGGACGATTCTTTACCATTGCATGATAAATCTTATGCACCTCACCATTACTAAACATCTTGTTCAAACGTGAAAGAGCCTTACTGGTACGAGCAAACATGACCAATCCACTAACAGGACGATCAAGACGATGCACTACACCAAGAAAAACTTCACCAGGTTTGGCGTATGCTTCTTTGATATACTGCTTTACTATCTCCGACAAAGGCACATCACCAGTTTTATCACCTTGTACTATCTCTGAACATGATTTATCAACAATGATAACATGATTATCTTCGTATACGACTTTCAATTCTATTTAAATTTTATTCTGTTATTACATATGCTTTCAAAACCCTCACATCAGACATTGGATGATCTGATTTATCAGTTTTAACACGTTCTATATCTAACACCGACTTCATGCCTTCAACAACCTCACCAAACACTGTATATTCACCATCAAGCCATGGAGCCCCACCAAGTGAACGATAAAAACGTCTTTGTTCCTGAGTAAATGACACTGGAGGATTTTTTGATACCTCTTCACGTGCCTGATCCAACAAACGTTCCAACATATCACTAACACCTTGTGTGTCACGCTTTTTACGTAGTTGATCTAGTTTATCAATATTCTGTTCCTTTTTCTTCTCAAACAATCGTTGAGCCGCTCTTTCCTCATTAGTTTCGTCCAATTCCACCAAACCAGCATCTGAGAATACTCGTCCTGTGACTATATAAAACTGGAATCTATCCGATTTGCGTTCTGGATTATCATCGTCATCACTTCGTGCAGCAGCCAAAGCCCCTCTCTTATGAAAATGTGTTGGAAAAAGAATCTCAGGCTTAATCCAATGAGAGGAATCAATCTCTGAACTATCTTTCATTCCTTTTACAGAAGTTGCTATATCGCCTGTCTGAATCATAAAGTTACGGATTATACGATGCCAGACGCAGCCATCAAACCTTCCTTCACGAACATTCTTCAAGAAATTATCACGATGAATAGGAGTATCATTATACAACTTTACACGTATATTACCTTTTGTTGTTTCAATCATGACCTCAATTTCCTTTTCTTTATCATCAGATTGACCATTACAAGATGTTAAAGTCAAAAAAGAAACACATAATATCAATAAAAAGATACGTTTCATTATCAAATTAAATTATACTGATTAATTAATCTATTTGTTTTATCAAAAAAAAAGACATAAAAAGAGAAGTCTATATGCCTCACATTTTCGTCTAACAATGCGACAAAGTTAGAAAAAGTTTGGGACATTATGGACATAAATAGCCTTTTTAATGACAAAAGTGACTTTTTTTGTAAAAAAATACAAATAAAGATTAGTCATTTATGAATTATTTCTTATCTTTGCAGTCGCAAATGCAGAAATGCAGTTGTAATCAGGCTGCCGAAATGGTGGAATGGTAGACACGAGGGACTTAAAATCCCTTGGGCAATTACGCCTGTGTGGGTTCGAGTCCCACTTTCGGTACCACCCAAAGGAGATGTTTTTGACAATCGCAAAACATCTCCTTTTATTTTTCAATATAGACATATCTGTTTTATCAAACAATATCGGTTGGTACACTTCCCCGCTTTCACCTTATTTTTTATAAAAATAATTCATACCATATTTATATATATATCACATGGAGGAAAACAGATTGCCGACAGGATTATATCATCAATAATCAGTGCCCAAAAGTACAAATGCATATAGTTGTATATTTTTTTCAAAATATCTGTATATTTTTATAAGGTTTAATATTGCCAAATAACAAATAATTATTATCTTTGCAGCATATGAAAGGCTACATAGAACATGAAGGCTACGTCGAAAGCATTAATGACGAAAGTATTTTTGTACGTATCATACAAACGTCTGCATGCGCTGGATGTAAAGCCAAATCACTATGTCAGTCAGCCGAAAGTAAGGAGAAAATTATAGAGGTAAAAAAATCATCTGATTATCAATCAAGATCAATATCTCAAGGCGATCATGTTAAAGTTATTGGAACCACACAAATGGGGACCTACGCTGTGGTATTAGCATTCGTCTTACCACTTATATTAATGATTGGTTGCATTGCAATCGGCATTGAATACGTAGGACTAAGTGAGTTGACCAGTATTTTAATAATGATTGGTGTTTTGGCACTTTACTACATAATACTCTACTTATTAAGGAACAACATAGCACAAAATTTTGTGTTTAAAATAAAATAAATACGACTTAATTGTCAAGCTCTTGCAACAAAATTGATTCACATTAAATATCTTTTTACAACACTATGATAGAAGTTATTCTGATTACTGTATCTGTACTTGGCACAATCGGACTCATTGCCGCATTGGTGCTCTTCATCACCGCCAAGTTTTTTACAGTAAAAGAAGATCCTCGCATTGCTCAAGTTAACGAATTATTACCAGGAGCTAATTGTGGCGGATGTGGATTTCCCGGATGTAGCGGAATGGCGGTAGCATGTGTAAAAGCCGCAGATGAAGGTAGTTTAGGAGATCTAAAATGTCCTGCTGGTGGTAATGAATGCATGCAGAAGATTGCAGCCCTACTTGGGGTAGAAGCAAAAGAACAAGCCACAAGAGTTGCTGTAGTACGATGCAATGGTACATGTGAAAATCGTCCTCACGTAATCAAATACGATGGTGCCATGAATTGTCGCATAGCACACTCTACATGCCAAGGCGAAACATTATGCCAATACGGTTGTCTCGGTTGTGGTGATTGTGTCAACGCATGTAGTTTCGGAGCCATCAAGATAAATAATGAAACTGGACTACCTGAGGTTGATTATGACAAATGTGGAGGATGTGGCTCTTGTGCTAAAAGTTGTCCACGCAACATCATAGAAATCAGGCTCGTCGATAAAGACAAAACCGGCATGGTTGTTGAATGCGTCAATAATGATAAAGGTGCAGCAGCGAAGAAAGCATGTTCATCAGCATGTATCGGATGTAGCAAATGCGTACAAGTATGCGGTAGCGATGCTATAACTGTTGAAAACAATCTTGCATATATCGATGCTGAAAAATGTACCCTTTGTAGAGCCTGTGAAGAGGCATGTCCAAGTGCTTCTATCAGAATGATAGGTCAACCACGAAAAACTATTATAAAGAAAAACAACGTTGCACCTGCAAAGAAAGCAGAAAACGACACAAATACAGCAAAAGAAGTCAAGACAACAAATATTCGTCCTTACCCTTCTCCAATAAAGATCAGTTTCGACGCCCCTTTACTTCCATCACAGCAATATATGCTGGCTGGAGTTATTGACTTGACCCCACTTGCACAATCAACAGTATCCGATAACCAATCACAGAGCAAGGCGCATAACTATGATGCACCACTGCTTCCATCACAACAAATTCTTTTAGGCAAATGAAAACATTCAAGATCGGCGGCATACATCCAGCAGAAAACAAGTTATCAGCAGCTTCTCCAATAAAAGTTGCAGAGTTGCCTAAAGTTGCAGTATTTCCTTTGGGACAACATATCGGAGCACCTGCAAAAGCTATTGTACAGAAAGGCGACAAAGTAAAAGTCGGACAAATGATAGCAGAAGCCAATGGATTTGTTTCTGCACATATCTTTTCATCAGTTTCAGGAACTGTATTAAAAGTTGACAAGGCAATAGATGCGAGCGGATACAACAAACCCGCAATCTACATCACTGTAGAAGGTGACGAATGGTTGGATAGCATCGACAGAACAACCCAACTTGTTAGACTTGAAGACAAGCCAGAACTAACCGACAAAGACATTATCGAGAAAGTAAAAAATGCCGGCATTGTCGGAATGGGAGGAGCATGTTTCCCATGCCATGTCAAGTTAAGTCCTCCTCCTGGCACAAAACCAGAATGGGTAATAATCAATGCAGCAGAATGTGAACCATATCTAACAGCCGACCATCGTCTTATGTTAGAACATGCTGATGAAATCTTAGTCGGTGTGACCTTATTAATGAAAGCAGTTAATGTAAGCAAAGGATTTATTGCTATTGAAAGCAACAAAGCCGATGCTATCAAAATAATGCAAGAAAAAGCCTCTGCTTACAAAAACATAGAAATTATTAAACTCAAGACAAAATATCCTCAAGGAGGAGAAAAGCAATTGATCGACGCTGTTGTAGGTCGTCAAGTGCCCGCTCCACCTGCACTTCCCGTCAGCGTTGGTGCTATAATACAAAATGTAGGCACTGCATATGCTGTATATGAAGCTGTAATGAAAAACAAGCCTCTTATCGAACGTATTGTAACTGTTACAGGTAAGAGTCTTGAGAATCCAAGTAACTTCCTAACACGCTTGGGTACTCCTATGAGTCAATTAATTGATGCATGTGGAGGACTTCCAGAAGATACAGGTAAAATCATCGGCGGCGGTCCAATGATGGGAAAAGCATTATTATCAACAGATATTCCTATATGTAAAGGTTCGTCTGGAGTATTGATAATGAATGAGAAAGAAGCATCACGTATAGAACCAACAAATTGTATTCGTTGTGGAAAATGCGTAGATGCATGTCCTATGGGACTTGAGCCATATCTTCTTAGCGACTGCTCAGAACTACAATTATGGGAGCGATCAGAAAAAGAAGATGTAATTTCATGTATTGAATGTGGTTCATGTCAATACACTTGTCCTGCCAACCGTCCACTGCTCGACTATATACGTTTGGGTAAAAACACGGTTATGGGCATCATAAGAAGTCGCAACACAAAATAAAAATACTACCAACTGATAGAATTAAAACGATGAATAAACTTAAATTATCATTATCACCACATATCCACGGAGGCGATTCTGTAAGAAAAAACATGTTTGGGGTATGTATCGCACTCATACCTGCCTTAATATGCTCTTTCATATATTTTGGATTAGGGGCTATTGCTGTAACATCCGTATCTGTTGCATCATGTGTTTTCTTTGAATGGGCAATAAACAAATATATGCTCAAGAATCCAAAATCAACCATAACAGATGGTTCAGCAATTCTTACCGGACTGCTTCTTGCTTTTAACATGCCATCAAACTTACCTCTTTGGATTGTTGTTATAGGTGCTTTATTTGCTATCGGCGTGGTTAAAATGACATTTGGAGGTTTGGGATGTAATTTATTCAACCCAGCATTAGCTGCAAGAGCATTCCTACTTATCTCATTCCCTGTGCAAATGACTGATTGGCCTATCGTCGGTCAGACATTTACCACTATTGATGGGGTTTCAGGTGCTACTCCACTTGCAATAATGAAAGCTGCTATCAAAAGTAAAAATGCAGATATGCTATCCGACTTACCAGATGCGTGGAACCTTTTGATTGGTGATACAAGCAAATTCTTATTCAATGACGGACCTTTAGGGGGAGGATGTCTTGGTGAAGTTTGTGCATTAGCAATACTTATCGGATTGATATACATGCTTGTAAGAAAAATTATTACATGGCATATCCCTGTGTCAATACTCTTATCTGTATCTGTTTTCACAGGAGCCTTACATCTCATCAATCCAATGTATGCAGATCCAATATCTCACATATTATCAGGAGGTTTGATGTTAGGAGCCGTATTCATGGCAACAGACTACGTTACAAGCCCGATGACAAAGAAAGGACAAATCATTTATGGTATTGCAATCGGATTGCTAACAGTTGTTATACGTACTTGGGGAGCATATCCAGAAGGAATGTCATTCGCAATCCTTATCATGAATGCATTTACTCCACTTATCAATAACTATTGCAAACCAAAAAGATTCGGGGAGGTAGTAAAATGAAAAAACTAAAATCATCATTATTAAACATGGTGGTGGTTCTCACCACAATCAGCGTGATTGCTGGTGCTGCTTTAGCTGCCATTAATAAATATACCGAGAAAAAGATTTCAGAGATTAAATCTGAAAAACTTGCTAAAAGTATAAAAGAAGTACTCAACGTACCTGCTTCTGAACAATTGACTGTTGAAAATGATACTGTAAATGATTTCATTTTTCATAAAACAGACAAAGGAACTGCAGTAGAATCTACACAAAATGGATTTGGAGGGAAATTGAAGGTCTTAGTTGGCTTCGACAAAGAAGGTAATATTTTAGGATATTCAATACTTGAGACTCAAGAAACACCAGGACTTGGAGCAAAAGCAAGTGAATGGTTCCAGAAAGACGGCAAAGGTTGCATCATTGGCAAGAATCCTTCTACCACAAGAATGGGAGTCAAAAAAGGTGATGAGGGTGATATTGACGCCATAACAGCCTCAACCATTACTTCCAGAGCTTTCCTAAATGCAGTACAAGCAGCCTACCAAGCACTATTTCATGGAAATACCGACGGATTAACATCTGCCACACAAGAAACAAAGATTGATGCTTGTGAAACTGTTAAACCTGAAGAAACATCATCGGATACAATTGTAACAAAAAAAACCGAGAGTCCAAAAGCGTCAAAAAAAGATAAAGAAGATAAAAAGGCATCAACTGACGGAAACACAGCTGCCACAAATGTTTCAGCAGAACAAACTGAAGAAAACAAAGCGGCAACTACTGACGCTACCACAGCAGCAACAGCACAAGAATAATAAACAATAAGAATAGAAACCACCTAAAAACAGGATATATAATGAATAACTTCAAAATACTGTTAAACGGGATAATAAAGGAAAATCCTACATTAGTCTTAATGTTAGGTATGTGTCCTACACTTGCTACAACAAGCAACGCTATCAATGGTATGTCAATGGGTATAGCTACAATGTTCGTACTCATTCTATCTAATTTAATTATCTCGCTTATCAAGAATTTAGTACCCGACATGGTTAGAATACCATGTTACATAGTTGTTATTGCCACATTGGTTACTATTCTACAAATGCTTATGCAAGCATACGTACCAGATATCTACAACACATTAGGATTATTTATTCCTCTTATTGTTGTGAACTGTATTATTCTGGGACGTGCAGAAGCTTTTGCTGCAAAGAACAACCCAATAGCAAGCATATTTGACGGAATAGGTATCGGATTAGGATTCACATTAGCATTAACACTTATAGGTGCTATAAGAGAATTCCTTGGAACAGGGCATCTATTCAGCATCAAAATACAAGGTGAGGATTACGGAATGTTAATGTTTGTCCTTGCCCCTGGTGCTTTCTTAACATTGGGATATGTTATTGCAATAGTCAACAAGTTAAAGAAAGAAGAATAAAATTCAGAAGTTTGCAAGCTGAAATAAACTATCAACTGAAAAAACAAAAGAAATATGGGATACTTACTTATATTCATCACTGCAATATTCGTCAACAACGTCATATTGTCACAATTCTTAGGAATCTGTCCATTTCTTGGTGTATCAAAGAAAGTTAACACAGCTGCAGGAATGGGAGCCGCTGTGACCTTTGTGCTCACACTTGCAACAATAGTCACTTATGTTATTCAAGTATATGTACTAACTCCATATGGATTGGAATACCTACAGACAATTGCATTCATACTTGTAATTGCGGCATTAGTACAGATGGTGGAAATCATACTAAAAAAAGTAAGTCCCCCACTTTATCAAGCTTTAGGTGTATTCCTTCCACTCATTACAACAAACTGCTGTATATTAGGTGTTGCAATACAAGTTGCAAGCAATCAATATAATAGTCAAGGACTTGAATTCGGATTACTTCCAGGTATAATGTATGCTGTATCAACAGCACTTGGATTTGCCCTTGCAATGATTATATTTGCAGGACTTAGAGAGCAACTACAATTCAGTAAAGTTCCAAAAGCAATGCAAGGAATGCCTATTGCGCTTATAACTGCAAGTTTACTCGCAATGGCGTTTATGGGATTCAGCGGTATAGATGCTGGACTACGATTATAGCAACAACAAAGCACAAACGATAATATTTATTCAACAAGCCGCTATCAATCACAAAATAGCGGCTTAATTTTATATTGATACAAACAGGACTCAGGTATCTATATCAACACAATTTTTAAAAATAACACTTTTTTTAATATTTTTTTACATTTTACTTGCTTTATATATTAATTATTTATATCTTTGCCTCAGAGATAACAAAAAAAGAGAATCTTCTTCATTACAACCCTAACCTCAAAAAACCTTACAAAATTACTAATCTAAAAAAAAACATTACGTAACGAAACAAAGTTAAGAGAAGGCCGAACCG
Source organism: Bacteroidaceae bacterium (assembly GCA_024682395.1). Classification (GTDB taxonomy): domain Bacteria; phylum Bacteroidota; class Bacteroidia; order Bacteroidales; family Bacteroidaceae; genus Colivivens. The sequence goes on along the minus strand of JAIKZH010000020.1, from coordinate 663 downwards.
CTTTGAAGGGCGTAGGCGAAATGATTTTTAATTAACTAAAGAATGAGAGAGTTTATGTCATTCGCATTTGCTACTCTCGTAGTATTTGCATTAAGTGATTGCCAAGAGAAGCAATCAATTGGCGATAAAGCAGTTGCGATTTACGACGAATACACCCAAAAGGTTGAAACTCTTAATACACTGGATCTTGAAGAAAACTCAGAATGGGAAACTGAAATTGAAACAAAGTTGTCTGAGATCGAGGAAGATCTTAACAAATTAGAAGAAACTGATCCAGATGAATACAAAAAGGAAAAAGCTAAGGTAGATGTTGCATACGCAAAATTCTTAGCTGCAATTGAAAAAAAGGTAGAAGAGCTCGTTGAAGACGGGTATGATAATCTCCTAAAGGAGAACTCAAAAACAACAATTAAAGATGAGATGAACTAATTGAGTAATTATTACCTAGAAAACACGAGAGGATGTGTCTATTCAAGACACATCCTCTTAGTTTGTATGTAATATTCCTTAACGAATTATATCGGCTCAATAGATTTTTCATAGGGATAAGTTTTTAAATTTCCCATAATAGAATTACCTTTGCACTATGGAAGACAAAGGTTTATTAATGTTAGCCCGTATGGTGCTACCCAAGGAAGTGCTTGATCACTTCATAATAACGAA
>JAIKZH010000002.1 GCA_024682395.1 Bacteroidaceae bacterium | reverse complement strand
TGCATGAATGGATGTTCCTTCTTTGATCATTTGCATGTACTTCAGACATTCTGCATAACCATGTTTCTTTCTCTTTTGCATAATAAACCCCGAAAGTTTTTTGTCTAACTTTCGGGGTTCACTTCAAAATAGGCACATCCTCTTGTTGAAAGATTATTACTTGTTTTTTCGTTTTGCCATTCGAGCGGCAACTCGTTCTTCGTAATCGATTATCATTTCATTGAGTTTATCAATCAGTTCTTTATCCTCGGCAACTTGACACAAATCATCCACATACTCCATGATCAGATAATACTGATTGTCGGTTTTTATCTTTCCAGAAGCAACAATCTTTTCAACCTTCTCACGACGTTTTTTGTTCAGATCTAATAGGTCAAAATCATATTTGTCTATGAACTGCTGACGATGCGACAGAAGAAAATCGAAATCATCACTTATGTCATTAATGCCGCCATTATACCACATAGATATTTTACTATAGCGTCCTTTCTCGAAGTCCTCATTTAAACTCTTTATAAAATGCTCATAATACTCAATAGTATCATCTATGTCTTTTTGAGCTTCTTTATCTTTATTATATATAGCATATAGTTCTTTATTTTTACTAATAATATCTTCAGCCAATGCGATTAATAAATCCCTACGGAATTTTATAGTTGTTATTTTATCCATATCAATTTTATTTTATTTATATCTTATACCTGTAAATGGCGCTAGATTACCGGAATAAAGATTTGAAACTTTTCATATACACAGGAACTCCTAACACCTACTTTACATTCTCATTCATCTTGTCTAAAAGTAATGAAAGAGAATCAAGGTAATCAGTATGCATCTGGATTAATCTCACCTTATTAAATTGTATGTTCATGAAACCACTTTTCCTTAGTTCTGTATCATATGAATCTAAAACAAATGATTTGGGATTTATCTTTTCTATTTTTCCCACATATATCACATCCTCACGATGCAAGCCAACAGCAACTAATACATTATTTTCTTTTAGGTAAGAATATAGCAAATCATCTTCATTCAGGATATTAGAGTCTATTTGGGGCAATATGTCTTTTGAATCATCCTTTATTGATAGAATTTTATGCAGTTTGGTATCTTCTTTTATACAACCAATGTTAGCAATGTGTTCTTTGTTCGTAAATTGAAATCCATCTAATACGTAATCAACAACGTTTAGTCTGATAAAAGACCAACGTGTTCCATTACCTAAAAGGATACCTCTTATATGTTCCTTATATCGTTTGATTTTAAATTCTGTTATTTCCATTTACTTGTTTATTTTAAGTTGTATATCGTTCTTTCTTTCTACTTATATCTTTGCTTTCTTACTTGTCCTTTTTGGTTCTTGTCGTCTGTTGGTTGACAACTTCATATCGACAGCAAAAATACAAATAACAATTATAATGAACAAATAAAAACACAAAAAAGGAGGCTCGTTGATTTCTTCTTTTTTGCTTATAATTCACAATACTGCACAAAAAAACATTTATTTGGGAAACTCTCACACACGCATTTGTAGGTGTCACCAAAAAAGTACTCAACTTATATATGAGTAAATAGGGGAGTGTACTATAAAAAAATAAGGTGTTCCCATATGAGAACACCTTGTGTATATCGATATAGTTTTATATATCTATTATTCAGCGCGAAGAGTAAAACGCTTGAAATCAGTGACAGTAAGTCCTTTTTCAACACTATCAAGGTATTGAGCAACACTTACTTTGTTGTCATCGATATAAGCTTGGTCAAGCAAACATGATTCTTTGAAGAATTTGCCGAGCATACCGTTAGCAATATTCTGAATCATTTGTTCTGGTAATGAAGCAGCCTTTTCTTCTGCAACTTTAACCTTGATTTCGCGAACCATTGCAGCTTGTTCTGCAGTGATCCATCCCTTAGCCATATTTGACTCGATGTGGTCTTCACTGTCAACGTGTGCAGGGTTAACGCCAGCCTTCTTGATTGCAGCTTCAACAGCCTTGTTGATTTGGTTTTGCTTAGCCTTCTCGATGTTAGCCTTCATTTCAGACTCTTTTACTGATTCTGGTACAGATGCTTCGTCAAGAGCAACTGGAGCCATTGCAGCTACTTGCATTGCTACGTTCTTTGCAACATTAGCATCGCAAGGCTTGTTCAAAGCAACAAGAGTGCACAAGAAGTTTTGGTTCATGTGGTTGTATGCACATACGAAGTCACCTTCTACAGTGTTGTAACCATCTAATTCCATTTTTTCACCTGTAACACCAGAGCGTTCAGTGATAAGATCTGGAACTGATCTTCCGTCAATAGAAAGAGCTTTTACTTCGTCAAGAGTCTTGCACTTGTTAGCTACTGCAAGATCAAGGATTTGAGTTGTCAATGCAACGAAATCTGCATTTTTAGCAACGAAGTCTGTTTCACACTTGAGGGCAACCATAGCTGCGAAGTTACCATCAACTTTTGCAAGTACGCATCCTTCAGAAGCCTCACGGTCAGAACGTTTTGCTGCAACCATTTGACCCTTCTTGCGAAGGATTTCGATTGCTGCGTCCATGTCACCGTTAGCTTCAGTAAGAGCTTTCTTACAGTCCATCAAACCAGCTTGTGTTTTTTGACGGAGTTTATTAATTTCTGCTAATGTGATAGCCATAATTATATTCTAAATAATGATAATGATTTATGTTTTTATTCTGCTGCTTCTGTAGCTGCTTCTGTAGCTGCTTCTGTAGCTGCTTCAGTTGTTTCTTCAACTGCTGCTTCTGCGTTTTCAGCCTTTGCAGTCTTACGAGGACGACGAGCTGCTTTCTTTGCTTTTGGTGCATCAGCAACTTCTTCGTTTTGTTCGTTAGCTGCTTCCATGTCGCTCTTTTCTACTTTGCGTTCTTCGAGACCTTCAGCGATTGCATCGCAGCAAGCACCTAAGATTACTTCGATAGACTTAGTAGCATCGTCGTTAGCTGGGATAACGAAATCAACGTTATCTGGGTTTGAGTTTGTATCAACGATAGCGAATACAGGAATACCAAGACGGTTAGCTTCGTGTACTGCAATGTTTTCTTTCATTACGTCAACTACGAAAAGTGCAGATGGAAGACGAGTAAGGTCTGCGATAGAACCAAGGTTCTTTTCGAGCTTTTCACGCTTACGACGAATTTGTAAGTTTTCACGCTTAGAAAGTTTGTCGTATGTTCCGTCAGCAAAAAGTTTGTCGATGTTAGCCATCTTCTTTACAGCTTTACGGATTGTAGGGAAGTTTGTCAACATACCACCTGGCCAACGTTCAATAACGTATGGCATACCTACAGATGCAGCTTTTTCAGCAACAACGTCTTTTGCTTGTTTCTTTGTAGCAACGAATAAAATACGCTTTCCTGATTTTGCTATTTGCTTCAATGCATCAGCAGCTTCGTCTATATTGTTTACTGTACGATGAAGGTCGATGATGTGAATGCCGTTACGCTCCATGAAAATATAAGGAGCCATTGCTGGATTCCATTTACGTTTGAGGTGTCCGAAGTGACATCCTGCTTCAAGTAATTGTTCAAAATTTGTTCTTGACATAATTGTTTGTTTTAATTTGTTTACGTTCTTTTTAGTTTTTAATTTAACCAGCCTTCAAGTAGCTTAGTATATAATTTAGTATATACCAAGATCTTGAAAGTTTAGATGCTAAACATTCAGTTATGCGGCATTAACGCTTACTGAACTGGAATCTACGGCGTGCTTTTGGCTGACCTGGTTTCTTACGTTCAACGATACGTGAGTCGCGAGTGATGAATCCAGCAGCACGAAGAGCTTTCTTGTCTTCTGCGTTGATTTTTACAAGTGCACGTGCAATAGCGAGACGCAATGCTTGTGACTGACCAGTAAAACCACCTCCGTACAGATTAACTTTGATATCGTATTTTTCAGCTACATCAAGAAGGTTGAGTGGCTGCTTTACTACGAACTGAACAAGTTCTGATGGGAAGTATTCGTTAAGGTCTCTTTTGTTGATGGTAATTTTACCTGTACCTTCAGTGAGATATACTCGTGCTACTGCTGCTTTACGGCGACCTAATGCATTAATCATTTCCATATATCTTGTCTATTTATTTCAATGTATTTATATCTATTGCTTTTGGACTTTGTGCTTCTTGCTTGTGTTCTGCACCTTCATAAATGTATAGGTTACCGAGAAGTTTAGTTCCGAGGTGTCCTTTTGTGAGCATACCTTTTACTGCGTGGCGAACCATGCGTTCGTAACCGTGTGGACGTTTAGCCATTTCTGCTGGAGATGACTTGTGTTGTCCTCCTGGGTATCCAGAGAATGTAAGATATTGCTTATCTGTCCATTTCTTACCAGAGAATTGGATCTTGTTTGCGTTAACGATAATCACGTTATCACCACAATCTTGGTTTGGTGTAAAACATGGCTTGTATTTGCCACGAAGAATCTTTGCAACCTTTGATGCAAGGCGTCCGATAACCTGATCAGTTGCATCAACAACAACCCATTGCTTGTCTGCTTCTTCTTTTGTAACGAAGCGTGTCTTTGCGCTTAATGTATTCATTTTTAATTTTTAGTTAATTAAATGTACCAAATTACACTCCATAAAACAACACGCTCTTTCTCCATGACGGAGCGAGTGTGTGGGAGAGTTTTGTTTCCAGACGATTCACAGACCACGCTGCCGGCCAAAGCAGGCGCTATCTACACGCTGAAGAAGGTTCTCGTTTTACCTCCTTTGATAATAATCGGCTTGCAAAAGTACTACTTTTTTTTAATATGACAAAGCGTTTTTTATTTTTTCTGATGTCTTTTGCTGAAAATCTTGTTTTTGTAATGTCGATATTACACTTTTTCACGACTAGTTGAAACTTGTTCTCTAGGAAACTCATATATTGAGGTTTGTTAGCTCACTAAAATGATGTATCATATTTTTACCTCTGTTTATTAACAAAAAACAGAATTTGTGGATGTGCAGTTTGTGACACCCTCTCAGTTTTTTCTATTCTAATCATCCATATCCGATGATGCAATAAAATCGTCATAAGCTGCTTGTTCTTCTCTTTTAGCCGCTATATATCTGTCATAGTCGAAATCGTCATTCTTTTGGTAATAAGTTTCTGTACCAATATTTACATTTATTCTGTTGCCAACATTATCGGTATTACTAGTAGCGGTATTCTTTTCTCCTTTTTCCTTTTCTGATTCTTCAATATCCTTCTTAACCTTTTCTTGGTTCTTTATTGGTTTGGGTGCTTCGTAGTAGTCACTATGCAAAAAGAAGTAGTAGATAAACATGCCGACAAATATCAAAAGCACAAACCACCATGGCATTATATTACATAAGAAAGCGACGCAAATGCCCAATAAAATTAGCCAACCAAGACAACTTATTATTTCCATATTACAGTTATTTTGTAACCTTAATTCTGTTAAACTTTAGCTGTATGTTTTGTAAGTTCCTGAGCAATAAAAAGTTACCCGTGGAACGCTATGTCATGTTATCACTTACTTTAGTATTGAAATCAAAGTTAGTATAGTCATACACAACATGGCAAAGATAAGCATAAAATATGAAAAACACAACTTTCAGTGGAATATTTCAGGTTAGTGAACAATTTGTCTTGTATTCGTTTTTCTCTGTTTTCTTCTGTATTCATACCCGATGCTTTCAATTCATTAACACAGAAATATATGGATGCCCGGAGGTTTCCCCAATGCTTATTTTACGATTTTTGGTAATTCTATACGGAAGGTGGTACCTTTGCCTATCTCTGAATTTTTGACAAATATTTTTCCTTTATGGTATTCTTCGATTATTCGTTTTGCTAATGATAGTCCAAGTCCCCAACCTCTACGTTTTGTGGTGAATCCTGGTTTGAATACTGATTTGAAATTGGCTTTAGGCATTCCTTTGCCGTTGTCTTTTACCTCTATTATTATATTCTTATTGTTTTGTTCGAGTGTGATATCTATTTTACCTGTTCCGTTCATTGCATCGACTGCATTTTTGCATAGGTTTTCAATGACCCATTCAAACAAAGATTCTACCATATATACATTGATATTCTCTGTTTGTTTGAAGTTTGTGGTTATCGTCACCTTTGATGATGTTCGTCGATCCATGTATTCAACCACTCTGTTTATTATCTCTGCGATGTTTATTGGTCGAGGTTCTGGGATTGAACCTATTTTAGAGAATCGTTCGGCTATGAGTTGTAGACGTTTTATGTCTTTTTTCATTTCAGGTAATAGTTCATCATCTGGATAGTTCTCCTGTAGGATTTCCAGCCATGCCATCAAAGAGGATATAGGTGTACCAAGTTGGTGTGCTGTTTCTTTTGATAATCCTACCCATACTTTGTTTTGCTCGGCTTTCATTGTTGAGAATAGGGCGAGTAGTGCTATTAATACAAAGATGATTACAACTGACAATTGTATGTATGGATAGACTGTAAGTCGTTTGAGCATTAGGGATTCGTCGTAGCAAATCTCAATATATTCGTTTTCTTGTTCAAGTTTTATTCGTATTGGTTGGTGGCCGGCTTTCATTTTTTTTGCCATTTCTTTTATCATCGAAATGGAGTCCTCGTCTTCTTCGAAAGTCTTGCCTAAGTTGCGTGATGTTTGTACTTCACCGTTTTGGTCTAAAACTACAACAGGGATGGTGTTGTTTCCATTTATTACTTTTAGTACCAGACTTAAGTCGGTTTGGTCGTCGGCTTGATTCAACGATCTCATTGCTTCTGCCCATACCTCAACTTTGTTGGTTTCTTCTTTTTGTAGGTCGGTTATAAGGTAGTTAGATGTGAATAACGAGAGTATTGCAATGATTATAGCAATGACAATCAGTATAAGTCGTATGTTGCGTATTTGTTCGAATATTTTCATTGTCGTTTTCTTTTACAGCTATATAGAATAACGTGATGTAGTATGTTTTATTGTGTAAAGAAAACAAAAAAAGCAGAGCTCAAATGAACTCTGCTTAGATATTTGTTAAATAATGCTTAGATTATTTAGCTTCTTCAAGGAATACACAAACGCGGTTCCAATCGTTTTCAGGGAATACTTCAGAAGTAGCTCCAAGACCTTCCCACTGGAGACGGTTTGCGTTGATCTTGTATGTGTTAACGAGCATGTTGTAAACAGCCTTAGCACGGTTTTCAGAAAGTTTTTGGTTGAGTTCTGCTGAACCTTCTGGAGATGCATAACCCTTGATAGTAACTTTGCTTTCTGGGTGATTCTTCATGTAAGTAGCGATCATTTGAACAGATGGTTGTTGAGCCTTGTTGATGATGCTCTTACCTTGATCGAAGATTACAACTGGAGCAAGTTGAGTTTGGTTAACCTTAGTTTCGTTAACGATAACAGTCTTGTCCTTAGCACGTTCAGCAGCGAGTGCAGCTTCAAGGTCAGCGATAGTCTTGTTCTTACCGTTGATTTCTCCACGGAGTGAGTTGATACGTCCGTTCAATTCATCCATTTCGCTCTGAGAGTATTTCTTGTCGCAGAATACGAAGTGGTGAGTTCCGTTAGAGTTACCGAACTTGTAAGTAACACCGGCTGTGAGTTGGAGGAATGTGTTTCTTACGTCCATAACCCAGTGAGTTGCCTTTGGTGAATATTCATTTTCAAAAGCAATAGCTCTACCAAGTTCGTATTCACCCTGAGCCTTTGTTCTCATGTCAAAGAAGTTGAGGCTTGAAGGGAGTTCGTTTCTGTTGTTGCTTAACAAGTAGCTAATACCTGGCTTGATGTTGATAGCCCATGCATCGCTTACGTTGATATTAACAGCAAGACCGAAGTTAGCTGTAGCACAGTTCTTGTCTGACTGGTAATAGTCTGATTTACCATAGAGGTGTCCCCATCCTAAACCAGCGTTAGCAACGAGTTCTACAGGAGATGGTTGACCTTTGTAACCTAAGAAAAGGTTGTTAAGGTTGATGAGAGCGTTAGCACTTACATTTGAGAAATCAAATGCAGTCTTTGGAGCCTGAGAGAACTTAGTGTTGTAGAAGAGGTTTGATTTTCTGTTTCCATTGTTCATGTTGATGAGAGCTTCACCTGAAACAGAAACACCAATTGTTGGAGTGAAGTATTTACCGATTTCAAGACGTACAACTGGGCGCATGTCTGCGAACACGTTTTGACCGATTGTTGGTTCATAAACACCACCTTGGAGTGATACGAACATGTTATCAGCGAATTTACTGTTAACTGTTGCATTCTGTGCGTTTGCACCGAGTGCCATTGTTGCTAAAGCAACGATTAAAGAAATTTTCTTCATAAAACTTTAATAACAAATGTTGATTAATTAGAAATTGTTTTTTTCAGTTATTATTATTTTTTTAATGTTTCTTTTATATGTTCCTTTTTTATTTATGTTTTTTATGTTTTTATAGTTTTATATACACTGCATGGTTTAACTAAATTAGTTATTACTTGTGCAAAGATATAATAAAAAAATGGAATGTAGAAAAAAAATGTGAAAAAACCACTCCTACATCCCAATTTTATGCTAAAAAAAGTGAAAAAAGTATTTAATTTGCTAAGTCGGATATAAATTTTATCCTTACAAGTCTTATTTCTTCTTCTGTAATATCATCGTCGAGGTTCTCGATTGCTTCCTCTAAAGAGTCTGTTTCGCTCTCTCTGAAGTAGTCGTAAATCTCGTCAACTTTGTCTTCGTCAATTTCTGCTTCGATGAAATAGTCTATGTTGATTTTTGTACCACTATATACTATTGCTTCGATTTCGTCAAGTAGTTCGTCGAACTCTATGCCTTTTGCGAGTGCTATGTCGTCGAGTGATACTTGTCTGTCAATACTTTGAATGATACTAATCTTTTGTAGTGATTTATTAGCAACAGTGCGTACTCGCATGTCTGTTGGTCTTTCGATACCATTCTCTTCGCAGTGGCGTTTGATAAGATCAACAAATTCTTTTCCGTATCTTTTAGCTTTTCCTGCACCTACACCTGGTATGTTCTGCAGTTCTTCCAAGGTGATAGGGTAGTATGTGGTCATTGCTTCTATTGATGGATCTTGGAATATAACATATGGAGGTACGTTATATTTCTTTGATAGTTTTTTTCTAAGATCCAATAACATCTTATGTATTGTTTCATCAACAGAACCGATTGTGTCGGGTGCATCATCAATTACTACATCATCGAATTCATTATCTTCGACAATATTGAACGTTGAAGGATTTTCCATAAATTGTTTGCCTTCTGGTGTTATTTTGATTAATCCGTAATTTTCGACATCTTTTCTAAGGTATCCTTCAATCATTGCTTGATTTAATACAGCACTCCAGAATGATGCCTCGTGGTCTGAGCCTTTACCGAACAAACTAAGTTTCTCATGTTTGTGGGATAAAATGAATTCAGTTTCTACTCCGCGCAATATATCGCTAACATATTCTGTCTTGAAGTTTTCCTTGATGGCTTCTATTACTTTCATTGCGAGCAGGAGTTCTTGTGTTGCATCTATCTTTTTCTTTGGATGCTTACAATTGTCGCAATTGTTGCAGTTTTCTTCTGGATAGTTTTCTCCGAAGTAGTGCAATAGCAATTTGCGTCTGCAAACTGATGATTCGCAATAGTTGGCTGTTTCTTTTAATAATTGGCGTCCTATGTCTTGCTCGGCAATAGGTTTGCCTTCCATGAATTTTTCGAGTTTTTGCAGGTCTTTTCTTGTGTAGAAAGCAATACATCTTCCTTCTCCACCATCACGTCCTGCGCGTCCTGTTTCCTGATAGTAGCCTTCGAGGCTCTTAGGTATGTCGTAATGCATTACGAATCTGACATCCGGTTTGTCTATACCCATTCCGAATGCGATTGTAGCAACGATTACGTCGATACGTTCCATTAGGAAATCGTCTTGTGTGGCACTACGTACAGCTGATTCCATTCCTGCATGGTATGGTGCAGCTTTGATGTCGTTGGCTTTCAGGTTAGCAGCGAGTTCTTCAACTTTCTTTCTACTGAGGCAGTAGATGATTCCGCTTTTACCTGGATGAGCTTTTATGTATTTGATGATATCTTTATCGATATCTTTTGTTTTTTGTCTTACTTCGTAATATAGGTTTGGTCGGTTGAATGATGCTTTAAATTCTGTAGCATCCGGCATTCCCAAGTTCTTTTTTATGTCTGTACGTACTTTATCGGTAGCGGTAGCAGTCAGGGCTATAATTGGGGCTTTGCCTATTTCTTCCATGATAGGTCGGATACGTCTGTATTCAGGTCGGAAATCGTGTCCCCATTCTGAAATACAGTGTGCTTCGTCGATGGCATAGAATGAAATCTTTACAGATTTTAGGAATTCAACATATTCAAGTTTTGTGAGTGATTCAGGCGCCACATACAGAAGTTTGGTGTATCCTGCAGTTATATCATTTTTTACTTGTTGTATGCTTGTTTTATTTAATGAGGAATTAATGAAGTGTGCAACATTGTCATTTTCACATATATGTTTAATGGCATCAACTTGATTTTTCATTAATGCTATTAATGGTGAGATGACAATTGCAGTTCCTTCCATGACTAAAGCAGGGAGTTGGTAGCATAATGATTTACCTCCGCCTGTAGGCATAAGTACAAAGGTGTCTTTTTTATCAAGAAGGTTTTGTATTATTGCTTCTTGATCACCTTTGAATGAATCAAATCCGAAATAATATTTCAACGCTTGCTGCAATGTCATATTTTTTTTCATAACTATATAAGGTTATTATCTATACAATTTACTATTGTTGTGAATTTGCAATTTTGCTTGCAACCTTGTCTATTTGTTTTTTAGCATATTCAAGTGTGATGGTTAGTGTTTTAGGTTTAGATGAAGGCGTTTCATACATTTTTTCCATCATTATTGATTCTACGATAGAACGTAATCCTCGTGCTCCCAACTTGAATTCAATAGCTTTATCTACAATGAAGTCAAGAACTTCTGGTTGGAATTTGAGTTTAGTTCCGTCAATTTCAAACAATCTGGTGTATTGTTTGATAATTGAGTTCTTAGGTTCTGTAAGAATGTTTCGTAATGCATCGCGATCTAATGGCTCAAGGTGTGTAAGGATAGGGAGTCGTCCTATGATTTCAGGAATTAGTCCGAATGCCTTGAGGTCCATTGGTGCAATATATTGCATTAAGTTTGATTTGTCGACTTTTGCTGTATTTTCTACTGCGTCAAATCCCACCACGTGAGTGTTGAGTCTTTGAGCAATACGTCTTTCTATTCCGTCGAAAGCACCGCCACAGATAAACAAGATGTTTTTAGTGTTTACTTGTATGAATTTCTGGTCTGGGTGTTTTCTTCCTCCGTATGGTGGAACATTGATTACGGAGCCTTCAAGTAATTTGAGCAGTCCTTGTTGTACTCCTTCTCCGCTTACGTCTCTTGTGATTGATGGATTGTCGCTTTTGCGTGCAATTTTATCAATCTCGTCAATGAATACGATTCCGCGTTCAGCAACGCTTGCATCGTAGTTGCATTCTTGTAGAAGTCGTGACAGAATACTTTCCACATCTTCTCCCACATATCCTGCTTCAGTCAATACGGTCGCATCAACAATTGTGAATGGCACGAGTAGCATTTTAGCAATAGTTCTTGCTAACAGGGTTTTTCCTGTACCAGTACTACCCACCATAATGATGTTAGATTTTTCTATTTCCACATCATTGGCATCGTCTCTGTCTTGTTCGTATTGTAGTCTTTTATAATGGTTATATACGGCAACCGACATTGAGATTTTTGCTTCATCTTGTCCGATGACGTATTGATCTAAATATTCTTTAATTTCCTTAGGTGTAGGTAACGTACCGATTTCAAACTTATTAGTTGACTTTCGGTTCTCCATCACTACTTTGTTGGCTTCCTGTGCGCAATCATCACAAATACATCCATTTATACCTGTGATTAACATGTTGACTTCATTATTACTTCGGCCACAGAAAGAACAATGTTTCATCTTATCCATTCTTATTTTTATAGTACTCTTATCTCTTTATTATTTTCGAGTTAGTATTTGGTCGATCATGCCATATTCTTTAGCTTCTTCGGCTGTCATCCAATAATCTCTATCGCTATCAGCCCAAACTTTATCGAATGATTGATGTGAATGATCTGCTATGATTGTGTATAATTCTTTCTTTAATTTTTGTATTTCACGAGCTGTAATTTCGATATCGCTGGCTTGACCTTGTGCGCCACCCATTGGTTGGTGTATCATTATGCGTGAATGGGGTAGTGCAGAACGTTTGCCTTCTTTTCCAGCAACAAGTAATACAGCAGCCATTGATGCAGCCATACCAGTACAAATGGTTTGTACATCGCTGGAGATGAATTGCATTGTGTCGTATATACCCAATCCTGCATACACACTTCCACCTGGTGAGTTTATGTATATACTGATGTCTTTTCCATTGTCAACAGAATCAAGGTATAGCATCTGTGCTTGTAACACGTTTGCTGTGTAGTCGTTGATTTCAGTTCCTAAGAATATAATTCGGTCCATCATCAGTCTTGAAAAAACATCCAATTGTGTTACGTTAAGTTGACGTTCTTCCAATATATATGGGTTAAGATAACCTGCTTGCGCCTTAATTACATCATCTAAAACTTGGCTATTCACTCCTATATGCTTTGTGGCATATTTTCTAAAGTCTTCAATCATAAATCAAAAATCTTTGTTCGTTATTCTTACGCAAAGTTATACATTATTTTGTATATACCAAATAATTTTTATACTTTTTACTATTGATTACATGTTTTTGCAGATTGTTTTTATGGTTTGTTCTTATACATCTATAAGAATATTTGAACTATCTATATATTGTTAATGTGTAATCAACAGCATGTCACAGCAAGTTATGCTCATTTTTTATGAATGAACAGATTGCTGAAATTACTATTTACAATTATATATTATTTCAACTTAGTTTTTTTAAGTTGTTCTGTAAATTCTTTTGATAGGTTGGCTGCATTTAGGTCAATACCTTGTCCTTGAAGTAGTCTGATTGAGTTGTAGAAGGCGTATCCCATACCAGATGTGACAATACCTGCTGTGGCGGCACTTATTGTACCTCCTATTATTACTCCTGCTTCTGGGATGAGTTTTATAAGTCCTCTTACTATTGTTCGTCCGGTTGCAGTTGCTCCCATTACTCCAGCTGCGCTGCTCACTAATGTAGTGATAAATTGTTTATCGGCTGGTACCTTCATCACCTTGCATATGCTTGCTATCATTCCTATCTGAACTGGGGCGAGAAGTACCGCGTCTGAAAAAGGGATTGGCGTAGCTCCTATAGTTGCTGCACTGGCTGCTGCAATGGCAATAACCTTGTCAACAGCTTTTTTTGTTATCTGGGTATTTACTTTCTGACTCGAGGCTAATGCTGCTTTAGCAATATCTGGCATTAGTTCATAACTGTGATCTATCAGTTCGTCCAAACCAAATGCAGGTATTGTACCTATTGGAGTTTCATATGGTAGTGCCAACACTCTTATCACATTTGTGGCTTTAGGTGTTTCGTTTTTCACAAGATTATAGAAATCCAGTTTTGTATCGACGGTTTTGGTCAGAACCACCACGATAGGGATTTCTTTTGATAATTCGTTTATGAATTCGGTTTCGGCACTTTCCAATCGTTTTCCATCGTTACTGATACAGAACCATCCTAAATGGATTTGTTCTTTTGGGTCACCCAATTGTTTGCGACGATTAATTTCACCTTTGAGTTCTTTTATTACCTCTTTGTAGTTACCCAATTCAAATCCTTTTGTATCGAATATATGTACAGGTTCTCCTTCTTTCGAGTATTCTTTCATGTTCTGTGTTACAGGGCGTCCCACACCTGTTTCCGCAAGATTTCCTTGGAATACAGCATTTACAAGAGTGGATTTTCCCACACCAGTCTTACCAGCCACGATAATGTTGGCATGACCGATTTTCTCAAAAGCTGCTTCTACAAGAGCTTTTAGATTTAATGAATTTGCATTCTTAGCAGCGTCTGATATGTTTTGAATAGCCGGTTGCTTTTGTACTGCTTTCACATCCTTTATGATGTTGATGATATTTTTAATTCCCATATCTGTATTCTGTTTATTGTTAATTCTATCCTATTAATGCTCTTAATTTGTCGGTCTCGCCAGCAACAAGTATCACGTCGTTTTCCATGAATACCAATGTTGGTTCTGGGTTCATGATGTATAAGTTGTTGCGTTCAACACCCATTACAAGGCATTGTGTCTTTTCTCTGATTTGTGATTCAATTATTGATTTGCCTATAAAAGGATTATCAGCTTCTATAACAAAGTTATCTAATGTGACATGATTTCTTTCTTTGTTCTTTTTATATTTATCAGGATGTTGACTCTTGTCTAACATCTGACGGAATTTGTCTATTTGTTCGTCGCTTCCAGCCACAACTATTCTGTCGCCAGGATACACATGTTTGTTACCTCCTGGAATATTTGTGAAAACGCCTCCTCGGATAATTCTTATTACACTTACTCCCGATTCTTTGCGTATATTAAGTTGACTTAATGTCTTTCCACTGAATTCAGATTCAGTTGGTACTGTGAAGTCGGAGATATGTATGTCGTATGGAAGTAGTTTGCTTACAAAATGTTTGCCTATCGGACGTTGTTTGTCGGCTGATACTTCGCGTGCGGTGAGATTGGTGCTGAATCCTTCCTCTAATCGACGTGATTGTTGTTTGATTCTTCGTGAGAATGAAATGATAATCAACAAGATGATTGATAGTCCGAATAGCATACCTGTGGTAAGGGTGAATATCTTATATAAGGCATAGGCAATGAATGCTATACCTATTAGCAATCGCAGCAGATATAATCCGGCAAGTGATGCTTTTTGATGGTTTCCCTGTTTCCATAATTCACGCACTTCGTCAGACATACGATAGCGTGCGACGATATAATATAAAAAAGGAGAAGATATTATCAATAAAACTGCCAGAGTGATGATTTTGGTTATTAAATCAGCCCATTTTTCATTGAATATACTACAAAACAATTCCGCCTTAGTGAGAATAAATGGTGCAGCATATTGGAAGAACAATATATAGATAAATACACAGATTATACTCGCAATAAGTACTATTCCAGATACTTTCTTGAGGTATTTCTTCCATGTGCTTTCTGTCTTAGCCGAATTACGTTTTTGTGCATAGTTGTCGAGGAACATCTTTGTTCCTTTGCTTATATGTTGGTTTATCAATTGTTCGGCGGGGTTAGACAACTTCATGATATATGGTGTGAGAAATGTTGTAATTACAGATACGGCAACTACGATAGGGTAGAGACTAGCATCTGTAATGCCTGCATTTTGTCCGAACACAGCAATGATAAAGGCAAATTCTCCGATTTGTACCAATGAAAAACCACTTTGCAGAGATACTTTGAGTGATTGTCCTGAAAGGAGTGTACCGATTGAACCAAAGAATATTTGTCCGAATATAACGATGAATGTTATGATGATGATAGGTAACCAATAATCTATCAGGAGTGATGGATTAATCATCATTCCGACAGAAACGAAGAATATTGCCCCGAACACATTCTTGATTGGTTGTATCAGATGTTCGATACGTTCGGCCTCAATGGTCTCAGCCAAAACACTTCCCATGACAAATGCTCCGAGGGCACTACTGAAACCAGCTTGTATTGCCAACAACACCATACCCAAACACAATCCAATAGCAAAGATCGTAAGTGTTTCGTTGTTTAGGTGTTTTCTGAATATCTTGAGAAATGAAGGTATTATAGCTATTCCTACAACAAACCACAACACGAGGTAACCTATTAATTTTCCTATCTCGAATAGTAACTCGGTTCCTTCGAATTGTTTTTTTACGGCAATTGACGATAGGACAACCATGAGAACTACGGCGAAAAGGTCTTCGACGATTAATATGCCGAACACAACATGTGCGAATTTATGTCCGCCCATTTTCATGTCCTCTATGGCCTTAAACACAATTGTGGTGGATGACATACACAGAATTCCTCCAAGGAAAAGTGAATTCATCTCACTCCAACCCATTAAGCGTCCTGTAAGGAATCCAACCGACATCATACCTACCACGATAGTGCCAGCCGCTATAAGTGCGGTGTTGCCAATCTGTATTAGTTTCTTGAAACTGAATTCAAGTCCCATGGCAAACAAAAGGAAAAGCACTCCAATCTCTCCCCATGTTTCGACACTCTCATTATCACTTATCCACGATTCACCAAACATGTATGGACCAGCTATCAGTCCTGCCACAATATATCCAAGCACAACTGGTTGCCTGAACAACTTAAACAGGAGACTGACGATACCTGCAGTGAGCATTATTATACATAGATCTTGAATCATGAGGTAGGATAATTATTGTATTGTTAGATAAATGATAGTTGTAACTTTGATTTAATTTAGTTGGCAATCATTGTGTTAACATTCAATGTTGTCGTCTATATGATTGTTCCACAAGTAATATTGAGTCTCTTTTGACAATATTCCCGATAATAGCAGCAACGATAGCAAGTTTGGAATAGCCATCAGGGCATTCATCATATCGGCACAACACCACACAAGGTCTAAATTGAGCACACATCCTACTATTGTAAGAAAAACCCATGCTATTCTATAGAATCTGATGGCTTTGTTACCCAAAAGATATTCAATGGCACGCTCTCCGTAATATTCCCATCCGATTATTGTTGAGAAAGCGAATGTTATTATACCTATAGTAAGGATAGGGGAACCTACGTATGGAATCTTACTGAATGCTAATTCTGTGAGTATGGATGTCGATTTTAAATCAATTTCAGGATAAGCCAAGATACTTGTTATGATTACCAATCCAGTAATGGTGCATATTACGGCTGTGTCCCAGAATGCGGCTGTTGATTGTATTAAAGCCTGACGAACAGGATTCTTTGTTTGGGCTGCTGCGGCAATGATTGGTGCAGAACCCATTCCCGATTCGTTAGAGAACAATCCTCGAGCCACACCAAATCTGATAGTTGTCATTATGGCGCAACCCACAGTACCGCCCGTAGCGGCTTCTAAAGAAAAAGCGTCTTGAACAATCCAGCATATGGCATCCCATATATAAGAGTGGTTCACCCATAAAATGTAAATACATCCGAAGATATACAGAACCGACATTGTTGGAATAAGTATTGAGCAGAATTTTGCAATACTTTTCACCCCGCCTATAATCACAATGGCAACTATCGATGCAATAACGGTACCGACAATCCATTTACATGTGTTAACGTCGATAACATCTTTCATCATGTTGCTTACATTTTCTCCGATGGCGTTGGCTTGTACTGTGTTACCAATTCCGAATGCAGCAATGGCTGTAAATATACAAAACAATACACCGAGCCATTTCATTCCTAATCCACGTTCAAGCACATACATCGGACCTCCCGACATTTTTCCATTAGATCTTTTTACTCGATATTTTATGGCGAGCAATCCTTCTCCGTATTTTGTGGCTATACCGAACATACCAGTGAGCCAGCACCAGAAGATTGCTCCCGGACCACCCAACGATACGGCGGTTGCCACCCCTATAATGTTACCAGTTCCGATTGTAGCAGCCAACGATGTGGCTAATGCTCCAAACTGGTTGATGTCGCCTTTTGAATCTTTATCGGATGAGACGGATAGTTTTATTCCTTTCCACAATTTGCGCTGTGGAATTTTCAGTCTGAATGTAAGGAAGATATGAGTACCCACCAATAGCAGAATCATTGGCCATCCCCATATTATGTCACATAAATCTTGTATTATATTTGTGATATTATCCATTAAGAATTAAATTATATAGAATATTGATTATAAATATTTAGTTTTATCATTAGTCCTAATTCCTATTCAACTGCAAAGATAATCATTATTTGTTATTTTCATAACTCTTGCTTTATTTTTTCATCCCCATTTTTCACTTTTATATCCTCAGAGGCATTACATGATATTATAGAAATCATAAAAAGACTTAAATATTTGTTTACGTCAAATGTTTTGTATACTTTTGCAACTCACATATTAATTAAAAAACAATATTATGCTTAGTGTAGAAGAACTAAACGACAAATTGATAGATCTCGCTTTCGCTGAGGATATAGGTGATGGTGACCATACAACACTTTGTTGTATTCCTGCAGATGCTGTCAGTGAATCAAAACTGTTGATAAAAGAAGAAGGAATATTTGCTGGTGAAGAAATAGCAAAGGAGGTATTTAAACGATTCGACCCAACAATGCAGGTTGAAGTTTATATTCACGATGGCGCTCATGTTCGTCCTGGCGATATCGTAATGAGTGTGAAAGGTAAGATTCAAAGTCTTTTACAGACTGAACGTCTTATGCTTAATATACTACAGCGTATGTCTGGTATTGCTACCATGACAAATAAGTATGTCAAGAGGATAGAAGGCACTCATACAAGAATATTAGACACACGTAAGACTACTCCTGGAATGAGAATGCTTGAAAAACAAGCTGTAAAAATTGGTGGTGGAACTAATCACCGTATAGGTTTGTTCGACATGATTCTTCTTAAAGATAACCATATCGATTTTGCAGGAGGAATTGAAAATGCAATCGTAAGATGTCATGAATATCTGAAAGCGAAAGGTAAAGACCTTAAGATTGAAATCGAAGTACGTGATTTCGATGAACTCAACGAAGTGTTGCGTGTAGGTAGGGTCAACCGCATTATGCTCGACAACTTTACTCCTGAGGAAACCAAGAAAGCCGTTGCTTTAATTGGTGGTAAGTACGAAACTGAATCTTCTGGTGGTATCACATATGATACTATCCGTGATTATGCTGAGGCTGGTGTTGATTTCATCTCTGTAGGTGCTCTCACACATTCTGTCAAAGGATTGGATATGAGTTTTAAGGCTGTAGATTCAAGTAAACTAAAGATCTAAAGAGTCGTTATCCAATAATCAATATTTAAAAATTTGTAAATCAAATCAATTTAACGATATGAAAATCAAGGTATTCTGTTTATTATTAACACTTCTGACAGTATCTTTATCAGTTTATGCAAAGAAATATCCTGTCATAAAGTTTGATAAAACAACTGTTGATTTTGGTACCTTCTCACAAGACTCTCCGGTTCAATCATGTGTGTTCAGATTTACTAATGTGGGAAAATCCAAATTAGTTATCAACTATGTACATACAGCATGTGGTTGTACTGCTGCTACTTATACAAAAGACTTTATCAGTCCTGGTGGTTCTGGTGAAATCAGAATTACATATGATGGTACCGGACGTATGCCTGGAAAATTCAAGAAATATATTCAGGTGTTTACAAATTGTAAGAACGACCTTACACGCTTGTTCATACAAGGCGACATGTCTGCCATGCCGGAAGAGACATTAAAGTCAAATAAATAAAATATACCGATATTTTTATATTTGTAACAGAATAGTTGAATTTTCAACATTAATAAACTGAAAATGCTGATGGATTTTCTATGATAATAATAGAAACCATTGGCATTTTTACGTATAAGGAAGTCAGAACACGCAATTATTTATTTCGATTGACTATTGTCAAATGGCAGTTTACATATGGAACTATAAAGCGTCATTATTCATGTGATATATGATATTTTGCCCATAAATATTTGTAATTCTGATTTTTTATCGTAAATTTGCATCGTGTTTTTCATGGTATTAGATTTATTTTAAGGTTAGTAAAAATTGTTTATCGAGAGATAGGCATTTTACGCGCTTTGTCAGTAACATTGACAAAGCGTTTTTTTATTTATACGTTTTTTCAATTGTAAAATCGTTTTTGGCTCAGTAGATAATTAGTGTGGATAAGCATATATCATAGAAAGCCGTTTTTCCGATTACTTCTGAAAGATTCTCATGCTCCAGATAATAAAAACCCCAGACATTAATTTAAATAAATGCCTGGGGATAACGAATTTAAAAAAATTATGAATAAAAATTTCTACATTAATGTCTCGTTATATTCATCATTGATTACGCTTATTGCGTTTAATGTACGAGGGAAACCAATCCAAGGCAATATAGCAGTTGCGGCAGCTATCATTTCTTGCTTTGAGATTTCGAGGTTCTTGCAAGCCTTGGCGTGTGTGTGTAATTGTGAGTCACAGCCGCCCATAGATGCAAGAATACAGAATGTGATTAACTCACGGTGTTGCATATCAATTCCGTTACGTGAATAGAACTGACCATAGCAATAAGTTATAATAAACTCGACGATATGTTCCTGTCCCTTTGGTGATATTGCCAACATGTTATCGACAGTACCGTAGCCAAATGTTTCATCGAGTAACTCCTTACCTCTTTTATAGCATTCTTCTTTAGTCTCAACTGTGTTTTGAGGGTCTAAAGGAAGACGGATTCCATTATTCTCGAATATATCATTCATCAATAAAGTGTATTCAACCACTTGTGATGCTCCTACATATGGATATGCTTGATAAACGATTTCGCGTATCTCGCGTGGTTTCACACCTACGTTCAAACATGCGTCAACATACATCTTAAACTCGTTGATAGCATTACATCCGATAGTTGATGCTAAAATACACATAACACGTGTTTTTTCAAGTACACTACCATCGGCCTTTACTAAGGTTTCATCAAATGCAAAATTATCAACTATTTCTGTTAATTCAGGATCTGTACGCAAGGTATTAATTAGGGTTCGCGGAGAAAACAGACGACGAATTTCCTCGTGTGCTCGTTTGGTTATCTTTACTTCCTTCATAATCGTTTTCTGTTTTTAGATTAGTTATTTTTTCAGACTTATGTTCTTTATCATTTGCAAAGATATAACTTTCCGCGAAAACAAAAAATTATTCTTTCACTTTTTTAGATATTTTGTGTTTTTAACCATCACATGTCAATTATCATATAAAATTGAGGGTTGAGAGTTAAATGTTAATTCGTAGGTGAAATACACAATCTGAATGGTAATGCAAATTGTCAAATTTGTTTTTTGATGTCTGCCAATACAATCTTGATGTCGCCATATGAGATTGTAGAGGGTAGTGACTCTTTTATTTGTGAGAGTGGGGCGTCCAAGCCATATTTTATGACAGCAATTTTGATTTTATTCTGTTTGTCTTTGTCAACGAATTCTTTTACATCTATCTCGTCTTTTGTGATTAGTGCCACGAGATGATTTTCAATTGTGCTGATACCAAGATTTCTGATGTCGGCAATCTCTTTTATGCTCTTTCCTTCACGTATTAATCTGAGTGTGATTTCTTGTGTGGAAATTTTTGGCTCTTTAACTTTCTTTGCTTTCTTTTTCTTTTGTGGTGTGTCGTTTAACAGACAAAGTGCTTTATCGTTTAAGTAGGTCTGAATTGAAAAACCATGTTCTTGAATTGATTCAAGTAACGCACTCTTAAAGTTAATGCTTTCTGTGAGATTATCTGTTGCTCCCTTATATTGTTTGGCTATTGTTTTGTTTGTTATATCAATTTTAATGTCTTTTAATAATGTGTCGAATATCTCGTGAACTT
Organism: Bacteroidaceae bacterium; assembly: GCA_024682395.1. Lineage (GTDB taxonomy): Bacteria > Bacteroidota > Bacteroidia > Bacteroidales > Bacteroidaceae > Colivivens. Next base: position 56,772 of record JAIKZH010000002.1, on the reverse strand, counting down.
GTGTGGCAAAATACTCCGCACCTTTTTGAATACGTTCTTGAAGTCTTTCATCTGTGCGTACATCTTCCGATGTTCTTATAATGTTACAATATTGTTTTTTGAATGTACTTGCCACCTGAATAATCTTCTGGTCAAGAGCAGCGATAGTTTCTGTACATTGATTAATCAGTTCTTCATGTTTTTTATAAAGATGTTCTTGAAGAATTCTATACACGTAATTTATGTTTCCCGTGATTTCATTAAAGTCGAATAATTCGTCAATGAGTTTTACGAAATATTCTTGTTCTATCACAGGTAATTTCTGTTTTGAGTTTTCCGACAGAGATATATTTGTGTCGATAAATGTGTTAATGCTTCTGTCGTTAATTATTGAAAGCGGATTTATCGGTTGTGTCAGTTTAAGACCTTCAAGCGACCTACATCGGCTTATCGCTACATATACTTGTCCGTGAGTGAATGAGTTGTTTATATCTACCACTGCTTGGTTAAAGGTTAATCCTTGGCTTTTATGAATGGTGATTGCCCATGCTAATCGAAGAGGAATCTGTCGGAATTCTCCCTCAACTTCGGTTTTGATTTCTTTGGTTTCCTCGTCGATGACATAACGTGTGTTTTCCCATGTTTCTTGTGTGACAAGTATTGACTCCTCGTCTTCGGGACATTTCACAATCACGCTATCTTTCACAATATCTATAATAACTCCGATTTTTCCGTTATAATACAGATGTTTTCCGCTCGTGGTGTCGTTCTTGATAAACATAACCTGTGCTCCCACTTTTAGCGATAATAGTTTTTCTGCAGGATATGCCGATTCAGGAAAATTATCGATGATAGTTGCTTCAAAAGTGTGTATAGGTTTGTTTATTGCGTCAAGTTTCGATTGGTTATAATTATTTGATGTGTTGTTATGTGTTGTCAGTCTGATAGGTTCAGCTTTATCCTCAGAGTTACCATCGTCTTGAGTAGTATAATAATTCGGGTTGAGAGCATTGGTGTCCACTCTGCTGTTGAGAATGTCTATTGATGCTTGGTCGAGGCAGTTCTCACGTATTTTGTTGAGGATGCCGATAAACTGGTTGTCGGTCTGTCGGTAAATCTGTTTGAGTTCTATAGTTACGTAATCTATTTGTTGTAGAGCCTTGCTACTGAAGAAATATGGAGTGTCATAATACTCCTTTAGCATGTTCCATTCTTTTTCAACGGCAATGGGTGCCAACTGATATAAATCGCCGATGAGCAGCAGTTGTACACCACCGAAAGGAAGGTCACGGTTTTTGTAGTTACGCAACACATTATCAATTGCATCCAGTAAATCACATCTGACCATTGATATCTCGTCGATAATCATCAAGTCGAGTGTCTTGAGTATTTGTTTCTTTTCTTTACTGAATTTATATCGTTTGTTTCTGTCCTCTATATATGTTGTGCCAGGGATATATGGCGAGAAGGGAATCTGAAAGAATGAATGTATGGTCACACCTTGTGCGTTAATTGCGGCAACTCCAGTTGGGGCCACCACCACCTTCCGTTTAGGTGACAACTCCAATATTCTTTTTAGGAAAGTGGTCTTACCTGTTCCAGCCTTTCCTGTTAGAAAAACAGATTTGTCGGTATTTGCAATAAATTGCCATGCAACCTCTAAGTCTTCGTTGTTGTTATAGTTTATCTTCACTGGTGTGTCCATTCTGACAGATTATCTCCTTTTATGTTTCTTCTTAGTAGTTTTGTTTTGTGCTTTGTTCTCGTTTTGGTTTGACTGGTCTTTATACCAGAAGAAATATTGGTTCTGTTGTTTTTTCTCCTCGGGTGTCTTTGCTGAATAAACAGGTTCCAGTGTGTAGGGGTGATAACCTGTGTACCAAGTCTCAGTAGATATAGTCATTGGTGTAGGTGTAAAATCCTGCACTTGTTCCAGTTTGTATCCCATCTTTCGTGTCAGATCAGCCAGTTGTGCCATGTCTTTGTTTGTGCATCCAGGGTGGCTACTGATGAAGTATGGTATGAGTTGTTGATTCAGATGAGCATTTTTGTTTACGTTGTCGAATAATCTCTTAAAGTCATAGAATAACTGAAAGGGAGGTTTCCTCATGAGTCTCAACACATTATCACTCGTGTGTTCAGGTGCTACTTTAAGTCGTCCACTCACATGATGTTCTATCAATTCTCTTGCGTATCTGAGGTTTGTCTTGTTGATTTTCTCGTTGTCAGAGTGATGCAGAATCAAGTCGTATCTGACTCCACTACCGATAAAACTTTTCTTGATTTCGGGTAGGGCATCTACCTCGTGATATATGTCAAGAAGCGGAGAGTGGTCGGTATTCAGGTTTTTACATACTTTAGGGTGAATGCACGACGGACGTTTACATTTCTTGCATATAGACTTGTCTATTCCACCCATCATGTACATGTTGGCACTCGGACCACCTAAATCGCTCAAATATCCTTTAAAATCAGGCATCTTAACGATTTGTTTGATTTCCTTCATGATGCTCTGTTTGCTTCGGCTTACTATGAACTTGCCTTGATGGGCAGATATAGTACAGAACGCACATCCACCGAAGCATCCTCTGTGCATGTTTACAGAGAACTTAATCATGTCATATGCTGGAATTCTCTTTCCTTTGTATTTTGGGTGTGGCAAACGAGTATATGGCAGGTCGAACGAGTGGTCAACTTGCGATTGCGACATTGGGGGGTAGGGAGGATTTACTACTATGGCATATGTCATCCCTTTAATCTCAGGTCTTTTATGAGGAGTTATCTGAGTTTTCTGTATGATTCTTTGAGCATACATTCTGTTTGATTCCTCTTCTATATGTCTCACATTTTGTGCTTGTTTCTTTTTATCTTTCAAACACTCTTCGTGAGAAAAAAGAATGATGTCATCATCGTTGGTCTTTAGTTCTTTGTCGGTCAGCACGATAGCCGTCTGTGGTTGTGTCTTGGTGATGACAAGTCGGTGGAACGTATCAGAACTGATTTTATCCAGATCGTGATTGATTAACTCGTCGTTCAGTAGGTTGGCTAACGAAACGATAGGGAGTTCTCCCATACCATAAATCAATAAGTCGGCTCCACTATCAATGAGTATGCTTGGGCGTAAGCGGTCTTGCCAATAGTCGTAATGCGTTATCCTTCGCATTGATGCCTCGATGCCGCCAATTACTACAGGTGTATCAGGGTATAATGTCTTTAGGATTTCAGTATATACAATTGTAGGATATTCTGGTCGTTTGTCGTGACGTCCGTCGGGTGTATATGCGTCTTCACTTCTAAGGCGTTTTCTTGCTGTATATTTGTTGACCATTGAGTCCATACATCCAGGGGCGATGGCAAAGAACAGACGAGGCTCGCCTAATTTCTTGAAATCACGGAAATCACCATGCCAATCGGGTTGTGGGACGATAGCCACACGATAGCCTTCAGCCTCAAGTATTCGTCCTATCACAGCAGCAGCAAACGATGGGTGATCCACATATGCATCACCTGAGAAGATGATGACATCAATATAATCCCATCCACGTTGTTCTACTTCCTTCTTGGTTGTTGGCAGAAATTTATCTGTATTGTATTCTGTATGTTCTGTGTTGTTTATTTGCATAAGAAATTAGTTATCGCTTGCATCAATGTGTTGCGTGCATGGTCTTCTTTAATACTTTCAAGAGGAAATCCCAACATTATGGTTTTGTAATCTGTTCCGTCGTAAGCCACAGCAGCAGGGGCGTTGTTTGAGTATAGCATCATCACAAATGCTTTTTCGTCTGCATCCATTGTGGTTATATATGGCACAGCATAGCTCTTGTTGTTCATCTCGCGATATAAGTGCATGCTTAAATCACAACCTCTTAGTCCGTCGATACAATATTCGTGTATTGGTGCATGTAATGCCAAGTGTCCCAGTTCGCTCCATTTCTCATATGAAGGAGTTGCTCCGCTTATTAATAATCTACCACCTTTTGCACAATATTCCTTTAAGAGGTTTACCGTTTCGTTTTTGGCACTTTTTTCTACTCCGAATATTATGTCGATCATCTTATAGTCGTTTGGTGATGGCACCTTCTTGAGGAATGCTTCTTCTGAGCATGACGTATATGAGTGAATACCTTGTTCTTTTATACCTTGTCCGTGAAGGGCGACATAGTCGAAGGTGTTTCCCATGATTATTTGACCTTCGAGTTCTTTACCGCTGTAACCAGTTCCTGAGGTGGCTTCACTTCCCATGTTTTTCTTGCTGTATGTTATCTGTCTGCCACAGAATCCAGCAAAAGCCCCATATTGAACGCCAGGGTCTTTGTCGAGGTCAAATCCTTGTATTGAATCATTATTTACACACGCAGGTCCTTCAAGTCGGTTAAACGCATTAACAATGAGTATGGTTCCTATATTGTTAGGTGCGATGTAGGCTGAAAGAGTTTCTGAAGGGAAACTTATACCTCCATGGTTTACAGCACAAACCTTGAATGAATACTGCTTCCCCGGAATCATATCTATGAACGCAGTCTTTCCGTTGAAACGTTTTCCGTTGTCAAAATCTCCGTGGTCAATTCTTGTATATACAATATATCCGTTAGGTTCGGCAGTTGGTTCGTAATTGTCAACGGTTTCGTCCCAACTAAGTATAGCACAGCTTTTTTCCTCGTTGAGTTTTACAGCGAAGTTATGTATAGGCAGAGGCTGTATTGTGTATTCAGTTTTATGTTGGCTTGCAATATATTTCACGATTGATTTATAAACAGAGCGACTGAAGTCGAACTTGAAACGAGGGTCATATCCCATGCGCATGTCGGCATAGTTTTGGTGCGACAACATCTCAAGTATGGTCGAAGGAATTTGGGTCTCTCTTGTCTCGCAATAGTTTCTGTTCCAAACCTGACGAATCTGCCAGTTGTATTTCTTCATGTCTTTCTGCAGTCCGTTGAGAAAGAGCGATGCGAGGTCGTAACTTGCATAACGGTCCTGACCATTGCGTGTCTTGCCGTTGTAATAGTCGGTTGAGCATATGGCAAGCGAACCGATGAAACTTTCGTCGCGATTAAATCCAGCATCGGTATGGAAAGCCATGGCGAGTTCAAAAGGGATGTTCAATCCTGTGGTATCAGGCATAAACACACTACCGCCTGACAGATAGTTAATAGTATTTGGTCGTGCCCACAAGTCGTTGTTGTAGTCGTTGGCTCCGTTGTATCGGTTATACACATATTCAGGCATTCCAGCCCATTGTGCATAATATGTAGCAGCTTCAGCCCATCGTGGCAGTCCCGATGTGTTTCCTTTTTCAATTCTCTGTGTGCCGTTGCTTCTTGCTATATTACCATTTCCGCTACCCAGTCTTACGGCATCGGCTGTGACAACTCCGTTATGTTCACTTGCATTAGTGAGTATAATTTTGTTGTTGTGTGGATTGTTTGCCTCAAAGTTGAACGTTCCCAGATACACCCAAGTGCCGCCACCCATTTGTTGGTTTACTTTAAATGATGTGTTAATACCTTTGTGTACAACGGTGTAGTGGGCATCAGGTATGCTGTTGTGTAGGGTAGTGTACGCCACATATACAGCATAATTGCCGTCCTCGTGGATTTCAGGCACCCATTCGGCTTTGGCAGCTGCTTTATGTGGAGACTCAGTCTTTATCATTCTGGTTGTACCGCTTTTGAATGGGTTTTCGCCAAACGCATAAATTTGTTTGAGTGAAGCAAAACCAGCCGAGTCGGTCTTTTCCCATTTTCCAGTTTCGATATAAGTCTGTGGGTTGTCGTTGTCAGTCAGGATTTCGTTGTTTTGCCAGTCCCTGTCTCTTGGAGTGAACACATAAGCCCCTGCGTTCTCCAGCATAGGGATAATATATGGAATGACGAACGACTGTGAGAACAAGTCTTCAGTCGTACAGAACAGTCGTGGACGTTGCCATTTCCATGAGTTTTTGTCGTTAGCCCAATATGCTCCGTGGCTTTGCCATAGAGCCAGATGCACGCCGTCCAGACCTTTGTGGGCTTTGTATGGCTTTTCGGATGCAGTAACCCATGGATGTCCGTTATAATACTTCTCGGGCAGTCTTTCCTTTGAGATTCTACTTGTTCTTATAGCATTTGGAATGAGGTCGTGTATCTCGTGATTGTCAGTAATTACATTTAAGTCGTAGTGCGATAGCGAGTCGGGTATGCATTTGCCAATTTCAGAGTAGATATTCTCCACAACATCCTCTGTGAATATCTGTTCTTTGAATCCGCCGCTTGCATATATCTTTATTTTTTTGTGTTGTTTGTCTGTGATGATACTATCGAGAGTTGAACTTTTTATATACTGATCGTTTCTTTTGTAGTTTGTAAAATAGTTCAGAACCATTCCGCGCATGGATTGAGCATGTAGGGAGCAATTCTGAATCTTAGTCAAAGGAAAAATCATTGATAAAAGAAACAGAATCAGCAAGAATCGATATGTTTGCTTTTTTATCATTGTGGTTTGTATGTAAGTGCTTTAAATGCAACAAGTTTGTCGTATCTTCCTCCAAAAGGACGATGATACACATAAATGTAGTATTCGTTTTCTGTCTGGTGGAAATCACCTTCGGTCATGTTGCCTGTTGCTTCCTCCGAACCATTTGGAATAAACAGATATTGGTAGTTGTATGACCCTTGTTTAAGTAGCAGGGTCTTTTCATACTGATGGTCAATCATGTTATATTCCATCTTGTTGTCGTCAGTAAACAAGCCATATGTCAGGTCGCCATGAATATACACGTTGCCTCCCGTAATCTCAGGCATGTTCAAAGTGAAGTGTGTGTAGAAATAATCACTCTCTGAGTCGTTCTCATAGTTGTCGCTGTTGCGCACATAGTATCTGCCGTCTTGATCCTGGTCGTATTTGTAGTTGGTTCGTGGTTTGTCGCCAAACAAGTATGCATGATAGTATGGAGGTTGGTATGCCATTCTTTCTATACGCATGGTAGGTACATATCTGTCGAGTATTTCGAAACGTCGGTATTCGTTGCCTGCATCGAATATCAGTTTTTGGTTGTGTATATAAACCAACTGGTTTGTGCGTAGATAAGTAGGGAGGATATCGCTTACGTGATTATCCCATCTGCGGTTTTGCACAACTACAGGTTTGAATTCGGCTTCAGGGTTTGTACACTCGTATGTTTGGTAGTTGATATTGAAATCCACCTGTTGATGACTTTGGTATGAGTCGATATCTGTGTTAGGGCTTACACTTATGTCGATACCCACTTTTGGATCAACGATACTGAAACAAGCTGTGGCAACAGGGTCGTCGTCGCCATCTTCGTAGATGTCCACTTTGTAGTTTCCGCTCACTAATAGTTTCACATCGTTGTTGGGTATTCTTAGGGAATAATGATTATACATCATTTCGGTATTCATGGACTGAGTGTAGTTGTCAATCCTATATGCGTTGTTCATACCGGTCATATAATCGCCTTCATATAGGTCAGAAGGCTTCCATGTGGCATCGCAGTGGGTTATGGCATATGTGTATCTCACATAGTTATGTTGTAGGTCGTCGAAACTGATTTCCATGTAGTTATTGCTTTGCAACAGCAATACTGGAGGTTTTCCCCATTCCCCATTTACTTTTGTCTGTATGGTACGAAGGTTAGCCACATAGCATACGTTGGTCTGTGCCTTTGCTGTAGGAATCAGTCCACCGCAGTTGTTGCAGTTATTCATTACCGCAGTCAGTTGAAGTAGTAGGGCAGCACCCATTCCCCCGACAAAGCGATTACCCCATAAGTGTAAATCCCATTCTTGAGTGTTCAAGAATGGGTTACTTTTGGTTATGTAATGCTTGATTTTAGAAATTGAAATAATTCTTAGCATTGTAATAACTGATATCTTTTACCATTTGTTCTACACGATTCATTTCGCCAACTGGTATTTCTCCGTTTTCTATGTCGTTACCTATAAGGTTGCAGAGAATACGTCTGAAGTATTCATGGCGAGGGTATGAAAGGAATGAACGTGAATCGGTGAGCATGCCCACGAAGCGGCTGAGCAAGCCTAATACCGATAATGTGTTTAATTGGTTCTCAATACCACGTTTCTGGTCGAGGAACCACCATCCAGAACCCCATTGTATCTTTCCTGGGCATGTGTCGTCTTGGAAGTTACCAATCATGGCAGCCACCATTTCGTTGTCGGCAGGGTCGAGGTTATAGATGATTGTCTTAGCCAGCTTATCCTTTGCAGCAAGACGGTCGAGGAACTTAGCCATTGAGCGTGCTGTTGTGCATTGACCGATAGAGTCGAAACCAGTGTCAGGACCTACAGCTTTGAACATCTTTGAGTTGTTGTTGCGTTGTGGTCCGTAGTGGAATTGCTGAACCCATCCTGATTCATAATCCATCTCGGCAAAGATGGTGAACATACATGAACGGAATTTCAGAACCTCTTCTTCAGTGAGTTCGTTTCCTCCATATACTTTGTTGAATATGTTGTTAATCTCAGAGTCGGTATAGTCGGCTGCATAGAATTCGTCCATTCCGTGGTCAGAGAGTTTACATCCGTTTTCAGCAAAGAAGTCATGACGTTTTTGTAAAGCATCTATGAGGTCTTGGAATTTGCTGATTTTTACACCGCTCACGTTTGAGAGTTGTTCCACGTAGGCAATGAAGTTCTTGCTGTTGTCCACACCAGTAGCCTTGTCAGGTCGCCATGCAGGAAGCATCTTTATTTCAAATCCGCTTTCTTGTGTTTTCTTATGCCATTCAAGAGAGTCGATTGGGTCGTCAGTAGTACATACAGCTTCCACATTATATCTTCTCATGAATCCACGTGCGGTATATGTAGGATCGTTCTGTATCTTGTCGTTACATTCTTCGAATATCTCGCGTGCAGTAGTAGGGTTCAACAGTTTCTTTATACCGAATCCAGTTTGCAGTTCCAGATGAGTCCAGTGGTAGAGAGGATTGCGTAGAGTGTATGGAACAGTTTCAGCCCATTTCTCAAACTTCTCCCAGTCTGAAGCGTCACCAGTTATATATTTTTCGCTAATTCCGTTTGAACGTAAAGCTCTCCATTTGTAGTGGTCGCCCCCCAACCAAAGTTCTGTGATAGATTTGAATTTGTGGTCTTCAGCAACCATTTTAGGGTCGAGGTGACAATGATAGTCGATGATAGGCATTTTTGCAGCCTGCTCATGATATAGTTTTTGTGCTGTCTGTGTCTGTAACAGAAAGTCTTTGTCCATGAAGTCTTTCATAAATGTAAAAATATTGTATGATTTGAAAATGTAATATTACTTGTTGTGTATTATAGAATGCAAATATAATAATAATTTTTTGCATGGCAATTGATAATTATTTAAATATTATAAAAATGTAATAACATTATTAAATTTTATTGTCAATAGAAATATTTTATATATTTTTGCAAGATAATATATTTATACATATGAACAGAAAGTATTTTTTCATAGGCTTTTGCTTGTTTTTGTTTGTTATACAGGCTGTTAAAGCACAAACAGCAGAACCTACAATTTCTTTTTATTCATCAGACGATGCTCTGGTAACTCTTGGTGTGGGCGAATCTCAAAACTGTCAGGCTCCGCTCGAAATCACTTTCAATGCCAATCTGAAAGACAACACAGGTTATTCATCAAAAGTGGAGTGGCGTCTTTACGATGAGAAGGAGGGAGTAGATAATCCAATCTTGTCGCGCTTTGAAGAAAATTCCAAATACACATTGGAAAAATACGGAGCATATGGCATTGTGTTGTATGTCACTTTTACCGATAATCAAGGCGGCACCATCGACTACGAGAGTCAGCCTATCCATATCTCTATAAGCGAATCTAAATTGTCATGTCCTAATGGCTTTTCACCTAACGACGACAATATAAACGATATTTTTGAGATAACATACCAATCTATAGTAAAACTTGAGGGTGGAATCTTCAATCGTTGGGGACAGAAACTCCACACCTTCAATCTTAGTAATGTTGACCAAGGCTGGGATGGATATTACAATGGGAAAGTGGTGAAAGATGGTGCTTATTTTCTTAATATCCAAGCAGTTGGTAGCGATGGAGTGAAGTATGATATTAAAAAAGTAATCAACGTGTTGACAGGATTCCGTACATATGAAAAATGAGTCTTCTATAAATGTTTATGGAGCAAAGGTTCATAACCTCAAAAATATAGATGTAACTATTCCCCGTAACAGTCTTACTGTTATCACAGGATTGAGTGGTAGCGGTAAATCAAGTTTGGCCTTCGACACCATTTTTGCTGAAGGTCAGCGTCGTTATATAGAAACATATTCTGCTTATGTGAGAAACTTCCTTGGTGGACTCTCACGTCCTGAGGTCGATAAGATTACAGGTCTTAGTCCTGTGATAAGTATTGAGCAGAAAACCACCAATAAGAACCCACGCAGTACCGTAGGTACCGTAACCGAGATATACGATTATATGCGTCTGCTTTTTGCTCGTGCAGCCGATGCCTATAGTTATGAGACTGGCGAACCGATGGTGAAATACACTCAGGAAAAGATTGTCAGTTTGATTACCAACGATTACCTTGGTCACCGTATCATGGTCTTGGCTCCTGTTGTCCGTAATCGTAAGGGACATTATCGCGATTTGTTTGATAGTCTCGGACGTAAGGGATTCTTGCGTGTACGTGTTGACGGAGAGTTGAGAGAACTGGTTCCCGACATGCAAGTCGATCGCTATAAGAACCACGACATCGAGGTGGTTGTTGACCGTATTAGAGTTGACGAAAAAGATGCCGAACGTTTGACAAAGAGTGTGGCAACCGCCATGCAGATGAGTGAAGGACTCGTCATGATACTCGATGCCGATGCCGAAACCATCAAGTTCTATTCACGCAAACTGATGTGTCCGACAACAGGTATAAGTTATCATGATCCTGCACCACATAATTTCTCGTTCAACTCACCTCAGGGTGCATGTCCACGCTGTAAAGGACTTGGTTATATTAGTCTTATCGATATAAACAAACTCATTCCCGACCGTTCACTTTCAATTCGTGAAGGAGCAGTAGTTCCACTCGGAAAATATCGCAATATGATGATATTCTGGCAACTTGAGGCTGTGTTAGAGATGCATGGTTACACACTCGACACCCCAGTCAGTCAAATGAGCGAAGAAGCTGTAAATGAGATTATCAGCGGTACAAACGAACGTATCAGGATTAAAGCATCATATATTCATCAGACAAACGATTTTTACACTCATTATGAGGGATTACACAAATATCTGAACCAACTGAAAGAAGCAGATGGCTCAGCACAAGTGCAACGATGGGTAGAGTCGTTCGATACAGTCACTACATGTCCTGAATGTAAGGGGGCGCGACTCAATCGTGAAGCACTCCATTATCGTTTGGTCGATAAGAACATCTTCGACCTCGTGTCAATGGATATCCAAGAACTTTATGAATGGTTCGACAAACTCCCTGAGCATTTGTCGGAGCGTCAAAACTATATTGCTGCAGAGATAATAAAGGAGATAAAGAATCGACTTTCGTTCCTTCTCGATGTGGGATTGAGTTATCTGTCGCTTAACCGAAGTTCCATGACTCTCTCGGGTGGTGAAAGCCAACGCATACGTCTTGCCACACAGATTGGCGCACATCTTGTAAATGTGTTGTATATATTAGACGAACCAAGTATCGGACTTCATCAGCGCGACAACGAACGTCTTATCTCTTCTTTGAAACGATTGCGCGATGAGGGCAATACCGTCATTGTGGTTGAACACGATAAAGACATGATGCTCAATGCCGATTATATCATCGATATTGGTCCGTTTGCAGGACGAAGGGGAGGGCAAGTTGTGTTTCAAGGCACTCCACAGCAACTCATGCAGACCGACACACTTACAGCACGCTATCTTCGTGGCGAGTCAACCCCAGAGGAGGCTTCCGACGCCAGCGAGGCGCCAGCATCAAAAAGCAAGAAAACAAACGAAGGACGTGAATTGGTTCTGCACAACTGTTCAGGAAACAACCTAAAGAACGTATCGGTCCGATTCCCATTAGGAAAACTCATATGTGTCACAGGAGTGAGTGGTTCGGGTAAATCCACCCTGATAAACGAAACCCTTCAACCAATTCTCAGTCAGAACATATATAGTTCACTCAAACAACCGCTTCAGTTTGGTTCGGTCGAAGGACTCGAATATGTAAATAAAGTTGTAACCGTTGACCAATCGCCAATAGGTCGCACTCCACGAAGCAATCCAGCCACCTACACAGGTGTGTTCAGCGATATCCGCGATTTGTTTGTACAGATGCCCGAAGCCAAAATCCGAGGTTATAAGCCAGGACGATTCTCATTCAATGTGAAAGGCGGACGATGTGAGGCATGTAGTGGAAACGGCTATAAGTCCATATCCATGAATTTCCTTCCCGACGTATTGGCACCATGTGAGGTATGTCATGGCAAGCGTTATAATCGCGAAACACTTGAAGTACGCTTCAAAGGTAAGTCCATAGCTGATGTGCTCGATATGACCATCAATCACGCAGTTGAGTTTTTCGAGAACCAACCACAGATAATCAATAAGATAAAAGTCATTCAGGACGTAGGTCTTGGCTACATAAAGTTAGGTCAACCATCAACCACACTTTCAGGAGGAGAATGCCAACGTGTAAAACTTGCCACAGAATTAAGTAAGCGTGATACAGGTAACACCGTGTATATTCTCGATGAGCCAACCACAGGACTACATTATGAAGATATCAAGGCATTGATGTCGGTACTTAATCGTTTGGTGCAAAAAGGCAATACAGTTATAGTCATAGAGCACAATATCGATGTTATCCGTCTTGCCGATTATATAATCGATATGGGACCAGAAGGAGGAAAAGAAGGTGGTACGGTTGTAGCGCAAGGCACCTTAGAAGAAATCCGAAAACAAAAGAAAGGTCACACATGGAGATACCTGTAATTCCAGTAATCCCACGACAAAGATTCTAAAGAAACAGTCCACAAGTATAAAAACAAAAGAATGGTGTGTCAAAAGTATTGGCATACCATTTCTTATTTATATGGTTTATTATGGTGTGTAAAAGATAATAATACAAAAAATGCCGTGTAGATTTCACAACCAACACGACACATGAAAAAAGTTAAATTTTTATCATTTCTCAGTTTATTCAGTTACAAATATACAACAAACTATTTAAGTAACAAAATTTTATCGTATTTTTTTCGTAACCACCCTTTTCAAAATCTAAAATTCAATTTCTTTCCCAAAATATTTGGTTAGAAATCAGTAAATTAATATATTTGTGGCGATATCCGAATTTAATTATTAACAAAAACCGATTAACTATGAAACTTTTTATTCTATCATTATTACTTTCAGTTTGTACAATTTGTTCAGCACAAACTGAACATATGAAATTCATGGGGATTCCAATTGATGGAACTGTAGATAGTTTTGTGGCAAAATTAAAGAACAAAGGTTTTACATACTTAGGCGATCACAACGGAATGGCATGCCTCAGTGGAGAATTTGCTGCAACTAAGGATTGTGATATCGTTGTTATACGTCTTTCAGATCTTGATCAAGTAAATAGCGTTTCTGTGTTTTTCCCCGAAACAAATTCGTGGAATGAAATTTATACGTTATATATCACAATGAAAGATTTACTGACTTCGAAATATGGGAAACCACAATCAGTTGAGGAATTTTCAGATTATACCCCATCAGGTGATCGTTTAAAATATCGTAGATTACTAGAAGATGAATGTAATTATATATCCGAATACAAATGTGAGAATGGAAAGATACAATTAAAAATGCAACGAAATGATTACCAAACGGCTGCGACTATTATGTTACGTTATATTGATAAAGCTAATGCAAATGAATCTCTTAAAAAGATTATGGATGACCTTTAACAATTAAAATACTCGATTACTTATCGAATTGAATAATTGTAATTAAAATATATTCTCTAATTAACCACAAAGGCGATACGTATATATTTATACATGTCGCCTTTTGTGGTTCTATTAGTGTTGATAATTAGATAGTATTATCATCTTTGAAATGTGGCAGTTTCTTCGGTTATGAAGTATATGTTGCCGATTTAATGGGGTGGGGAACTACCGATTCTTATTTAATACTCTTTCAAGGAGTTCCTCAAATATAAGCAACCCGATTGTAATCAGTAATGTGCGTAAGTAGAATCCTAAAGATGGGTAGAAGAAACCACACATAATTAACCCGATGCACAATATAAATAGAATAATATATATGTGTAAATATTTTTTGTTCATATATTGATTGTTTAAAGTTTTAATAAATGGCAGCGAACGGAGTAAGGGATTTCCCTTCGCTGCCCGATGTCAATTAATTACCCCCAACCGCTTCCGCCGCCAGAAGGACCTGCGTTGTTACCTCCCTCAGGTAGATGTATCATGTTGTTATTGTCCATGTACTTGTAGAGCACCTGAGTGATGCTTGAAAGACCATACTGTCGTTTTAGCTTTTGTGCATACTGATACTCCTCGCTTCCTTTGTCGCCATTGTTTTGGTTAGGTTTGTTAGCGTTGAGCCAAGTTGTAATTGCTTCCTGACGTGCTGCGAATCTCTCCTGTTGTGCAATCTGTCTTTCAGTAGCAGGGCCTTTGTAAGGATTCGAGATGTTCGCAATTCTGATTTTATTACTTGACGAGTTTGTGGCGAAGTAAGTGTTTGATTTGCTACCAAACTTGCCACTGATTCCTTTGATTACATCAATTGGAATTATTTTTGCCATTGTTTTGCCTCTCCCCACCTCTCGAAAGAGATGTTTTGTATTCCGCGAAGAGGATAGCGGTTTTTAATAAATAATACATATGTTACGACTTCCCTCCTTGGGGCTTACGAACCTTCAAACATTTTGCCGTCGGAAACAACCGAACTGAGAAATCTTGTTATTTCATGTTGTAGGCCGCGCTGTTGGTTCGTAAAGCCTTCGGGATGCGTTCGAGACGTGTGTTTGTCTCTTTTGCGATGTAAAGTTACTACATCGTATTTTACCATTCTGATGATGCATGACGATTGCTGACTGAATCCGACTTTATCTGTCTTTTATTCTCATGCACTTTTTGGCTGGTTTATGGTTCTCCCAGAAACTCTACGATGAGAGCCACTTCTTTAGGGGTGAAACCTTTGGCTGATGGGCGGTAACCCTGAGCTTTCAAGGACTCCATTAGTGGGGTGTTACGCTTTACCCAACTCATCAAATGTGTGGTGGCGGTGTGGCATGAGCCACTGTATGGGAAGTAGAGCATAGCGAGTTCGGCTTTGCCATAGGCTTTTATTCTGAATTGAGATAAGTCTTTCATATAATCACCTCCTTTCTTTTCTTCACATAGTAGTCGGCAAAGTCCTTGCAGTCCACAGGTAGGTGATGATGTTCCAGATTGGGAAGAATATCACGGAGTAGCATGAACAACCGTTCGCCCGGTTCGTCTTTGTCGGGATACATATGGAATGGAGTTGAAAGGTTGGCTGTTAATGCTTTAAGTAACTTTGTGTCGTCGGGTTTCAGTAGGGTGGCGCTTGGAATAGCAATTGCTTTGTGTCCCGATGATAGCATTGCCCAACAATCAGAACATCCCTCGGTGATGAAGAGCGGTTCCTTGGGTTTCAGTTTTTTCAATACAGGCAGATTATATATTGAACATCTGCTGCCACGTGGAAATCTGAATCTTGGCATTTGCAAACCGCCATCTCCATCATGTATCGATGTGTTAAGATTACGTTGTTGTATGCCAATCAAATTCCAATCTGCATCATAATAGGGTATCTGCAACCAGTTTACCCCCTGTCTGTCCCTCCATGAGGTGAGCCTACACCAGCGTATCACCCTTTGGTCGAGCATCCGTCTGTCATAGAGAAAACCTCGTGCTTCTGTTGAGAGCCATGGATTAATAAAATAGCGTTCGTATTTGCTTGCATCGAAAGCTTGTTTTTTCTCCTCTGTTATGTGTGAATTAGTTCCTACATATCCGTAGTTGACAGTTGTGATATTCCCATCGTTCAAGAAGCGGCAAGCCGACCTGAAATCAGTGTTCAGCACCCGCATGGTCAGGTCAATAGTACCACCATTAGCCCCACATACAAAACATCTGAACGTGTTTCTTCTTACATTGAATGATAGGCTTGCGTGGTGGTCGTTGTGGAACGGACACAGGCTTTTGTGATGCATCATTTGTAATCCGAGTCGCTCGGCGACCTCCTCAATAGGTAGGTCGCGGAGCTTTTGTGGTTCAAACTTATTCATGCTTATTATTGAATTTAGTGTTAAACACTTTTTGTTTTCCCCTTGCCAATGAATCGAGATACATAGGGGTCTTAGTGTATAGTCCTGTCTGAGCAGAGTAGGTTATAAACTCACGATTTTTCCACACGTTGAGTTGGTGTCTTGTACCCTCCTTACTCTTGCCGAGGCTCACACGTAAGGCTTCGAGTTGTTGCTCGTTAAACGACTCTTCAAGACTATCGAGCATGTTCTTAGGACCACATTTCTGTGTTTCTTCAACAGCATTTGTGCCTCCCTTGAACATGTCGCCAAACACCTTTACTTTACTCCATAGGTCATAGTAGCAAAACCACACCACAAAATCACCAATAGAGCGTGTCCATGTTTGGTCGTTAAGAATCCATAAGATTGCACCTTTCTTCCATGCTGCGAAGATACTACGGTGTGAGAGTTCCCAAAGCATATCGTCGTCGGCAAGGTCAGCCAATTTAGCCATTTCGTCAGCCAGTTGGTCGGCAACTTTGTTGAGCGACCTCACCATAAAACGTCCTTTACAGTTATCAAGTCTCACAAGGTAAGCATCCAAATTATTCAGGAACTCCTCGTTGTACTGCCCTTGTCGCGGAATTCGTCCGTTACGTTCGCCACGCGCCTTATAAGCGAAAGGAATTCGTCCGAAGAACCCATTTGTAAGGTCTTTTCTGTAGAACAATCGTGCTGCTTCAGGTGTAGAAGTGAATGTTATGTTAGCACGTAAAATTGGATTACCACTCACACCATCAGCTGTAGCACGCAATGCTCCTGCACGCTGACGGTCGTAAATATTACGAACCATTTGACTAACTTGTTTATGACCACCACACATACGATCAGCCATCTCTACTTCGGGAAGATTGAGATATTGGGTGCGTCCTCCAGCTTTTTCACATGCCATAGCGTTCTGAATAAATGCAGGGTTGGTAACATCGGCAGGTGGATACCAGAAACATATGTCAGGACGTTCAGGCTTTTCTTTGTTTGCGCCCTTGGTTTTCATCTGTCGCTGCCAGTCCACAAGTTTTGTGTATTCGTTCTCATCGTGACTTCTGAACGAGCGGCATATGGCTTCAACCAAATGGTTTAGCTGTTGTTTGCCTATACCCGATGGACCAATCAAGTGACCCATCTGGCCGCATAACTCATGATATTTGTTGTCGCAATACATAAACTCCACGTTTGTGAGGTGGGCTGCTAATGCAGGTATTGCCATTGGTACAAGAGGTTCTCTCATATCTTTTGATGCCTGTGAGAGAAGAAGTTTGCAAAATTCTGTGCCCTTTCCGGGTCTTGGCATCGCTGGAGCGATGTTACTGAAAATGTTATATACCATACAATCTATATTTAAAAAAATAATAATGTTAATCTTAAAATCTCAGTCTCAGAATCTCAGTTAGTTTTTAAAGTATATCCATTCTTCCATTATACAATATAACTATCTTAATATTAATTAGTTATAAATGTTAAGAAAGGATGTTTTACATATTACTGTGACTTTATTACTAATTGAGATTGAGATTTGAGACCGAAATTATTTGTTTACACCCTCATTCTCTACAAGGCATCCCAACATCAGCAGTTCATCTATAGCCTGCAGACAGAAATTCTGAAGATTGTAATGTTCCGAGAATTTAGGGCGATTGAAAGTAGGGTAGTAATACCCATTTGCACCACGTTTCAGGTTGACACACTTGCCTCTGTAAACATGCGGATTTCTGTTTATAGTCTTATTCCTTTCACCTTCTGAGCCGTTTTGAACGAAAGTGTAGTGTTCCTCCCCGTCTCTTGTAATCATCCCGCCTATAGGTTTTCCAATAGGCATACGCCCACGTTTACCTGTAATCAGTTTGAGGTCAATCCCCAGCTCTGTGTTGGGGTATCTGTTCTTAAAGAGCAGATCGGTTTCGGTTTCCTCACTTTCATTTCTAATTCTTGCCTTCTCTTTATTCTTGCGGTAAGCAACTGCAAGAGGTGAATCACCGTGGAGAACCTCATCAAGAATTTCTCCGAATTTACGAGGGTCGTACTTTACTTCAGACCCAGATGAAAAATTTTTTATTTTTCTCATTTTAACCAACGCAGGTGGATTGGTTCGCCACATCAACGTTTGGTCGCAATTACCCAAGAAACACATTTACGACACCCTCAAAAAAATGCCGTAGTAAATCTAGTAGTAACAAACAAGAAACCCATACCTCGCTAATAACAAGCAAGATATGGGCTATGAAAAAAATCAGAAAAAGCAAAAAAAAACTTACGACGAGTAGATTGCGTCGTAAGTGTATATCTTGTTAGAGATGCCCAGCAAGAGTTTCAACGACCTCCTTGACCACAGTTTCAGAACCCTTTCTGGCCTTTTCCTGACGGATGTTTGGTATGGGATTGTTATCTTTATCCACAAATCGGCAAGACACAACTTCCCATTTTGAAGTACCTTCTGGCCATGAAGTGATAACAGGATTGTCATCCTTGGTTAAGCCTTTGATAATGTGGGTGAGTACATGGTTGGGGCCCAACCATTTATACTTTGTCCTACACGAATGCCCACGGAACAAACTCTCCATTTGCTTTAAATCTAAATCTTCTGGTATAAGATGGTGAGCATGTAACTTATTCGTGAACTCCTGTATGGCAATGGCAAAGTATTCTTCGTTGTCGTAGAGGAAACAACAGTCCATCCGAACCTTCCTAAATCCTTTTGCTTCTTCATCATACTTCTCTGACCGCTTCAACTCAAACTCTTTGTCTGGATTGAGCCCAACGATTGAGGTATAGAACAGAGATACGTCATAACAACCAGCTTCACCGATAACATAAGCGTATCTATCTTGCAACTCAAGCCAGCAACGAGCCAGTTCTGCAATTACATAATGACTATACACCGCAAGTTCAGTTGCCGCTTTTTCATGTTTTGGAATAGAAGGCTTTTCTGAGATAATGTTTTCCCAATTCTTATCTCCAATGTCTAACATTGTCAGTCGCTTTGCTTCGTTCATCAAGGTGGCAACAGCTTCGCGTGTCTTCTTCAGAACAAACTTTGTTAGTTCTTCTGTACCATCAGCCTCCAATAAGTTTGTAACTGCGTTAATGTGGCGATTGATTTCGTTTTCGATAACGAGTCTGTAATATCGTAGCTTAGGCGTAAAGAGTACAGACATTTTGGGCGTTAGCACATACAACGCTTCTGTTTCCAATTCAATACGAGGTAAACTGCTGGCCTCTGTCATATAGGCATTATCAGTCGTGCAGACATCACGAAACATGATCAGGTCATGCACTTTCTTCAGATCAAAGTTATTCATAGGCCATACAGATTATAAAAACCACAAACAGTTACTCTCAGTATAGACCGTCTTGTCGTTGAAGTGAGGCATAATCTCTGCTATCATCTCTGGGTACTTGATAGTAACGGGTAATCCTTGCTGCTTCACCGATTTCCAGTATATGCGACTGAATTGATATACCTGGTCAATCAATTGCTGAATCACAGGTGTCTCGATTTCATCATTTCTATTAGGACAGGCTATGGTCAGCTTTACAGGGAAAGGGAAACCATCCATTGCGCTGAATTTTTCACCTTCGTATCGTGTATTGTTACATAGCAGATATCTGTGTCCTTCTTTTGACGGCCCAAGGTTCACCCATTTACCACTATACGGCATAAGGCTCTTAACACTCTCGCTCTGTCTCGTCTTGTAATTGTAAGAAGAATATGTGCTCTCTTCATCAAATAACACAATATCTTCTGACTCAGTTTTGTTGATTGTAACGATATAAACAGGTACATCAAGGCTAAGGCTATGAAGCATGTCCTCAACCTTCTTGAACTCTCGTTTACGGCTAATTTTCTTATAATAATGGATGATGATGCGTTCAGGCTGATTGTTAACTGATGAGTAGCGTATGATGGCCAACTTAATTGCACCAATCAACTCGTCAAGTTCTGACTTTTCGAAGTAACTATAATCGTTAAATATACCAGTATTGTCAAACGAGAAAGCTGCACCGATATATTGCTGATTGCCGCAACGGAAGGCTCCAATTCCAATAATCAACTCCTTTCTGTCAGTTTCATCAAGTAGCCATGGTGAGCCTCCTAATTTAGCACATATGGCAACGCCCATATTTTGTAAGGTGTAGGCGAAATTGTATTTTTCTGTTCGATTGTCCTTATCAATCATATCATTCATTTTGTCTCTGTCGATACATTGCGTTGGGATGTTGTATTTAAGGAGGATTTCTTTTATTTTGTAGTAACACTCTTTACTCTCATGTGCTGAAGCGTACTTATGAATTGGGGATATATAGATGCCAACATACTTGATACGATTATCCTTATTCCTGTAGCAGTCAGCTTGTAGAGCTTTCTCTATTTCAGGGACTGGATTTGCTTCATCCTCAAATTGGATATGGAAGGATGGGTCGGCGTAAGCCACATTGCTGCCAATGTAATTTGAAAGTGCTTTGCTTTGGCCTTTATATCCACCTTTACGCATGTACTTTATTAGATTTCTCGCTTCCTCAATACTACTTTTTGGGAAAATGAATATCATTTGAACATTGGTGTGGGGGCATTTGATGTGGGGACCAAAATTGACACCAGACTGCTGACGGACATTCCTCACATCGTTGCCGTTTTCATCTTTACCAAAAATGAGCATGCGCTTAGAACTGTTGGTTTGACCGACTTGTATCTGCTTGGCTTCTGTAAAATCGTATGCCAGATTATGGAATATCTTTTCTATGTCTTCCGTGTTGAGGAATCTCTTACGAAACGCTTCAATCTTTTCCTTGTAGCGGATGTATTTACTTTCAAATGAGCGGGTCTCCTCATGTTTATCCATACCCAAAAACCGCTTCAGTTCTCCTCCCATAATTGGACGGGTTGTTTCAAGCGGACAATACATGTTATGGCTTTGTAGATATTCGTACTTGTTAATCTTGTGAACAACATATTCTTCGCCACTTGAGCCTTTCTTGACTTCACGAGTCATGACGAAATTAATCATGCTTGGCGTAATACCGGTCTGGCTTGTGAATGGCTCATCAAGAAAATCGTTGAAGAGTTGTTTCAGAGGAACATTGAGCAATAGCGCAGGCCTGTCGTTGGCAACGAGAAGATAAGGCCAATTGTTGAAGCGGTCATATTTCACCCTTATAGTAAACCTATCCATCGCCATCAATTCGTATTGCTTACCATTATAGTTGACATGGCTCTTTTCTCCGCCTCTGAGAAGCCATACTTGTATATCATCGGTTATACCAGACTTCGTTACGACAACATCATCATAGTATCTGAAATACTTTTCCAACCTGCGATTATAGTATCTCTTCACCAAGTATTCGTTTTCAACGGCATTAAAGTCGATGTCGATTGCATCAAACCCCTCAGTTGGCAAATCGAAGGATGTGTACAGCACTATTCCGCCACAACCTGCAAATAAGTCGGTGTATTTTTGAGTCTGCTTGACCTCTTTCGGAACAAGAACGGGAGATTTAAGTTGAGTGCTTTTGCGCTCTGCATCATCTTTATCTGAAAAGTAGAACTTCACAGGCTCCTTAGGATACTCGAATGTGAGTGTATTGAGAATTAATTTTTCTTTAATCATTGGATTAAAATTTAAAAATTGATACAATATAAACATTTTAAAATCTCGTCACCGAGATTCCGCTGCAAATATATTTTTAATTAATCACTCTTTCTTTAAATCATGATATTTTATTTTTGGTTTGAATTTTTCTTTCTGTTTGTTTCATTGTTGAAAATCAGGAATTTAGATGCTGGAAATTATTTTAAAAAAATATTTAATTGTGAAAAGTAAACATTAGACTTTTATCATTATATGTCTATAATGTATGACTTTTATACTGCAAATATAATAATGAAAAATTGAACTATAAAATTATAGTAAATAAAAAATCTCACTTTCTATAAAAAAATAAGGTATATGTGAAGACCGTTCGAGATTTATTTGTATTTTTGCATATATAAATAATGAATGATATTTTAATTTTATGAATAGACTTGTAATTATTGGAAACGGATTTGATTTAGCTCATGGACTGAAAACCAGTTATAAAGATTTTATTGAATGGTATTGGAATAATAAGGTTAAAAAGTTTATAAAGGAACCGCATTTTAATTCTTCTGAACACTCAGATCCATTATGCAGTCTAAAAGCTAGTAAAGATATAAATAGTATCCAGTTTTTTAATTTTTGTAATTCAAACCACTTTTTTAATTCGAGGAAGGATTCATATACATACCAAGAAGTTAAAAAGTATTTTAATGATAATTCTAAATATTTACTTATGGAATCCAGTCCATTTCTTGAAAGAATAATGAACAATCTTGATGAGAAAGGATGGTCTGATATTGAATTTGATTATTATCAACTATTGAAAAGGTGTACTGAAGATTCCAACAATAACAAAATAGTCAAGGAACTGAATGAGCAGTTGGCATTTATACAAGATGAACTGATAAAATACCTTAGAACCATAGGACGGAATGAATTTATAAAGGGATTACATGATGCGATGACTGATTTCTTTGACCCTGACGATTTTTCAACAGAAGGGGAAAATAAGGCATTAGAAAATATGGGGCTTGAGAATCAAAACATAGAAGAAATTAAAAATATTATTGAGAAGCGCAACGTGCTGCTTCCTAAGCGCATTATGTTGTTGAGTTTCAATTACACAGCAACGACCAAAATGTATGGTGGATATAAATTTGACCACAACTTTATCCATGGTGAGTTAGAACATCCCCAAAATATAATATTTGGTTATGGTGATGACTTGGAAAGGAATTATAAAGATATTCTTGATACTAATGATAATGAAATGCTAAAGTATTCAAAATCTGTGAAATATCTAGAAACAAATAATTATCATAGATTATTGCAGTTTATAGAATCTGCTCCATTCCAAGTTTTTATAATGGGACATTCGTGCGGAATTTCTGATAGAACCTTACTCAATACTATATTTGAACATGATAATTGCGTTTCCATTAAACCATTTTATCATGAGGATAAAGATAAGGGTACAGATAATTATCTTGATATAGTTATGAACCTGTCAAGAAATTTCAATGATAAGCAAAAATTCCGTGATAGGGTGGTAAACAAAGAACGATGTGAAACTATCTAATAATAAAACAAAATGTCCAACAACCACCTTACCCACCTTAAATTAGCACCATTGCAAAGTCATGAGATTGCAATTTTGAGGTTATTGTGGATAGTTTCATAATTATTGTTATTTTAGTTATCATATTTATTATTTTTCGGGATAAAATTCGTACCTTTGTTCCCCGAAGTTAATAAATGCAGATAATTAATATGAAACTTACAAACCAACTCGATCATTACAAAGGCTTCATTTGGAAGCGAGAAATTAACGTCCGTGATTTTATACAACACAATTACACTCCATACGAGGGCGATGAGTCGTTCCTTGCCGGACCAACAGAACGAACACTTAAGATTTGGAACATTCTTACAGAAATGTTCAAGACAGAACGCGAAAAAGGGGTATATGACGCAGAAACAAGATTGCCACAAACCCTCACCACTTACGGCCCAGGTTATATTAGTAAAGACGACGAGGTGATTGTAGGTTTACAAACAGATGCTCCTCTTAAAAGAGGAATCTTCCCAAAGGGTGGTATCCGTATGGTTGAAACAGCACTTGAATCTTATGGATTCAGTCTTGACGCAGAAACCAAGATGGTTTACACTAAACATCGCAAGACTCATAACGCAGGTGTGTTCTCAGCTTATACTAAAGATATACGTGCTGCACGTCACTCACATATCATTACAGGTCTGCCTGATGCTTATGCTCGTGGTCGTATCATTGGCGACTATCGTAGAATTGCTCTTTATGGTATCGACAACCTTATTGAGGAAAAGAAACGTTTTATGGATCGTCTCGACGTTCAGGAATTGAGCGAAGAGATAATTCGTCAGCGTGAGGAAGTAGCTGAACAGATTCAGGCTCTAAAGGATTTCAAAGAGATGTGTGCTGCATATGGTTTCGATGTAAGCAAACCAGCAAAGAACGCACGCGAGGCTGTTCAGTTTGTTTATTTCGGTTATCTCGGTGCTGTAAAAGATCAAGATGGTGCCGCTATGTCAATAGGACGTATTTCTACATTCCTTGATATATTTATTGAAAACGACTTGAAGAATGGTACTCTTACAGAACAGGAGGCTCAAGAACTTATTGACCAAATGGTTATCAAGTTGCGTATCGTACGTTTCCTTCGTACTCCTGAATATAACGACCTCTTCTCTGGCGACCCTGTATGGGTTACTGCATCTGAAGGTGGTATGGGTATCGACGGTCGTACTTTGGTTACAAAGACTTGTTTCCGTATGCTTCATACATTGGAGAACCTCGGACCTGCTCCAGAACCAAATCTTACTGTGCTTTGGAGTGAACGTTTGCCAGAGGCTTGGAAGAAATATTGCGCTAAGATGTCTATCAAGACTTCTGCCATACAATATGAAAACGACGATCTGATGCGCCCAGATTATGGTGATGATTATGGTATTGCATGCTGTGTGTCACCTATGAAGATCGGTAAGCAGATGCAGTTCTTCGGAGCTCGTGCTAACCTTGCCAAGTGTCTTCTCTACGCTATTAATGGTGGTCGTGACGAAAAGAGTGGTGAGCAGATTGCTCCTGGATTCACACCAATCACAAGCGAGTATCTCGATTATGAAGAGGTGATGGATAAGTTTGAACAGATGATGCGCTGGTTGGCAAAGACTTATGTCAATGCTCTTCAGATTATCCACTATATGCACGATAAATATGACTATGAGGCATTTGAGATGGCTTTACACGATGGCGATGTAGAACGCACACGTGCTACTGGTATTGCCGGACTTTCTATCGTGACAGACTCCCTTGCTGCAATCAAGTTTGGTAAGGTGAAGGTTATCCGTGACGAACGTGGATTGGCTGTTGGTTTTGAAAATACAGGTTATGTGCCTTTCGGTAATAACGACGACGATACAGACCGTCTTGCATTGATGGTAACAGAGAAATTCATGGAATTCCTCCGTCAGCATCAGACTTACCGCAATGCTAAACCAACTCAGTCATTGCTTACTATCACATCTAATATAATGTATGGTAAATTCACTGGTGCTACTCCTGACGGACGTGAGGCATGGGTTCCATTCGCTCCAGGTGCCAACCCAATGAACGGACGTGATACTCGTGGTGCTGTGGCAGCTCTGGCTTCTGTAGCAAAACTTCCTTTCCAACATTCTCATGATGGTATCTCATACACATTTGCTATCTCCCCTTCAACATTAGGCAAAGAAAGCAACACTCAGATTGATAACCTCGTGAACCTTATGGATGGTTATTTCACTCCAGATGGTGGTCACCACCTCAACGTGAATGTGTTCGACCGTGACTTGTTGGTTGATGCAATGGAACATCCAGAGAAGTATCCACAACTCACAATCCGTGTGTCAGGTTACGCTGTAAACTTCGTGAAACTTACACGTGAACAGCAACTCGATGTACTTAGTCGTACAATCAACCAGAAAATCTAAGAAAGTGATGCAAAACCGCAAAACAAACGGTTTGCTCTATAATAAGCTTAATGCTTGTCAGTAAACATAAATCTGTATATAAGTCATTGCCCGCAAGTGTTCATGATAAAGACGTGGGCACCCAAGGACAATGACTTTTCTTTTATATAAGTGTCTGCTAATTATCCTTACTTAATTAATACATCTCAAAACCTATACAATTATGAATAAGATTACAACTACTTTTATTGCATCGGTCATCTTTATGATGCTATCTGTGCCTTTGTGTGCTCAGAAGAGAACCGTTAAGGGCAGACCAGCAGCCACACAGGTGACGTATCCAAGCCGCGACAAGGATTTCAAACCGGAATTCCAATTAACTCCGATTGGCGATTTCAGCCGTGACATGGTGGAAAGCCTCGATTATGTGAGAGTTCCAGCTCCTGATTTCAAAGGACATATGCTCAAGCGCAATATGAACCGTAAGCAAGTGAGGTTGACATTGCTTTCGTGTAAAGCCAATAACATCACAGACGAAGACGACTGGGTAATCAACAACGGTCTGACTCCAAGAGAATTAAAAGTGGATTTCCCTTTATATCAGTTTGCTCCACGCTACCAATTCAATACAGGCGGATATCTGGTGACAGTTTATGGACCTCACTATGGAGAAACCCTAAAACTTGTTGTGACCGATCAAGAAGAACAAAAGTATTATGCCGCTTACGACTTTGAGAATTTCCGCTACTCACCTAAGACCACACTCATGGGAAATGTGCAATGTGTGACAGATGTATATATTGAAGGTAATATAATGTATGTGGCACATGGTTCACGAAGCTATTCAGATGGTGCAGGTTATCAGACAGGTTATCTCTCAGCTTTCGATATGGAGAACAACGAGATTTTATGGACCACACAGCCAATGACATGCAATTCGAAATTTGCCGTTGTGAATAATTCCATTATCTGTGGATATGGTTTCACAAGTGAACCCGATAATCTGTTTATATTAGACAAATATAGTGGACAGCGTGTACAGAAGATTCCTGTGAAGAAAATGGTTGAGAGGGTAGAGTTGAAGGGTAATAAGGCATATGTACGCACATATAGTTTCGATTATTTGTTTAGTGTGATAAAATGAAAGGGCGAATACATTCTATAGAGAGTTTTGGTACACTCGATGGGCCAGGCATACGTTTCATTGCGTTTATGCAGGGATGTCCGTTGCGTTGTGCTTTCTGTCATAATCCTGACACATGGGACGCCAAGGTTTCGGTGCCATATGAATGGACACCCGAGGAACTCCTTCATGAAGTACTGAAATATCGCAACTTCATACGTAAGGGTGGGGTGACTGTGAGTGGAGGCGAACCCCTCTTGCAGGCTCAGTTCGTAAGAGAATTCCTTCGTTTGTGCAAGACAGAAGGGCTACATACTGCCGTGGATACAAGCGGGGCTGTTTTCACCCCCGACGCACTTGCTGTGATGGATTATTGCGACCTTGTGTTGCTCGATGTAAAGACAACCGACGACACCCTACATAAGTCATATACAGGTATGGAACGACGCAATAATAAGATGTGGTTCGACCACCTAAAGACGATAGGTAAACCCATATGGGTGCGCCATGTACTTGTGCCGGGTATTACAGCCGACGACGAACATATAAAAGATGTGGCACGCTTCCTATGCGATTATAAGGATATAATAGAACGTGTGGACCTGCTGCCATATCACACCATGGGAGCATATAAATATAAGGAGATGGGTGTGGCATACAAACTTGAAGATGTGCCACCTTTGTCGCAGGACGAACTCGAACACGCAACCAATGTGTTTAACTCGATATATGAGGGAGCAACCGAATAAGAACATCAAAACATTACTAAACGAGTGAAAAATCTCGATAAATTGAATATGTCGGATTTTGTGATTATCTGTGTGTACCCCTCGAATTTTGTAAATAAACGCGAAAATGGGCTTAATTTGCATTAAATTTTCGATTTTAACATTATTTTACCTGTAATTTGTTGTCGTAAATGAACAAAGTTTTGTATATTTGCAAAGTTTTGTATAAATGAAATATAATAACGACTAATAAAATAAAATGGATCAAGATCAAGTTCAAGACAGAATTATTAAGGTTGACATCAACGAAACGATGAAGTCGTCATATATCGACTATTCTATGTCGGTTATTGTGGCTCGTGCGTTGCCAGATGTAAGAGACGGTTTCAAACCTGTACACAGACGTATATTGTTCGATATGATGGAACAAGGAATCACATCGGATAAAGCAACAAAGAAGAGTGCACGTATTGTCGGTGACGTACTCGGTAAGTATCACCCACACGGCGACTCATCAGTATATGGTGCTTTGGTACGTTTGGCACAGCCATGGGCAATGCGTTATACATTGGTTGACGGTCAAGGAAACTTCGGTTCGGTCGATGGTGACGGCGCAGCTGCTATGCGTTATACAGAGGCACGTTTGACCAAACTGGGTGAGGCGATGATGGAAGACCTTTATAAGGATACTGTGGATTTCCAGCCAACATATGATGACTCAAACACAGAACCAACTGTCTTGTCAACACGTATTCCAAACTTCCTTGTCAATGGTGCGACAGGTATTGCTGTAGGTATGGCAACAAATGTACCAACTCATAACCTTTGCGAGGTAATCGACGGATGTGTGGCATATATCGACAATCCTGATATAGACGTGCCAGGCTTGATGCAGTATGTCAAAGGACCAGACTTCCCTACAGGTGGTATAATATGCGGAGCAGATGGTATCAAGGACGCATATGAAACAGGTAGAGGACGTATCGTAATTAAGTCTAAGACAGATTTTGAGACCGACGGACAACACGAGAAAATCGTAGTTCACGAAATTCCATATAACGTAAACAAATCAGAACTGATTAAGCGTATAGCTGAATTGGTTAACGATAAGAAAATAGAAGGTATCAGCAACGTAAACGACGAGTCTGACCGTGAAGGTATGCGTATCGTAATCGACCTCAAACGTGATGCTAACTCAAATGTCGTTCTGAATAAGTTGTTCAAGATGACAGAGTTGCAGTCAAGTTTCTCGGTTAACTGTATCGCTATCGTGAAGAAACGCCCTAAGACTCTTTCTTTACGCGATTGTATCGGCTGTTTCGTTGAACACCGTCATGAAGTGACAATCAGACGTACTAAATTCGATAAGAAAAAGGCTGAAGAACGTGCTCATATCCTTGAAGCACTCATCATAGCAAGCGACAATATCGACGAAGTGGTTCGTATCATCAAAGCAGCTAAGAATCCGGGTGAGGCTCAAGAAAAACTGCGTGAACGTTTCGGTTTCGATGAAATTCAGGCTAAGGCAATCGTTGATATGCGACTTGCACAACTTACTGGTCTTATGCAAGATAAACTTCATGCAGAATATGATGAGTTGATGAAACTCATTGCTTACTTACAGCAGATTCTCGATGATCCAGAACTCTGTAAGAAAGTGATGAAGGACGAACTCCTTGAAGTAAAAGAAAAATACGGCGATAAGCGTAAGACTGAAATCGACCCTCGTGGAAGTGAAAACTTCAATCCAGAGGATTTCTATGCCGATGATGCTTGTGTCGTAACAATTTCACACCTTGGCTATATCAAACGTACTCCATTGAGCGAGTTCCGTACTCAGGCACGTGGAGGAGTAGGTAGCAAGGGCGGAAGCGCTCGTGAAGCCGACTTCATAGAATTTATATATCCTGCAACAGGACACAATACAATGATGTTCTTCACACAGAAAGGACGTTGTTTCTGGATGAAAGTATATGACATTCCAGAAGGAGGAAAGACATTCAAGGGACGTGCTGTTCAAAATCTGTTGAACATCGATTCCGATGATAAGGCAACAGCGTTTATCTGTATAAAGAATATCAACGATGAAGAATTCGTAAACAGCCATAACCTCGTATTCTGTACTCGTCGTGGTTTGATTAAGAAGACAGCATTTGTGAACTATTCTCGTCCACGTAGCAACGGACTTATCGCTATCAACCTCAATGAAGGCGATACAGTTAAGGAAGTATTACTTACATCTGGAACAGACGAGATAATCATCGCTAACCGCAACGGACGTGCAATCAGATTCGTTGAAAGTACAGTACGTGTTATGGGACGTGGTGCAGCAGGTGTACGTGCTCTTAAACTCGACGATGACGGCGAAGACGAAATCATCGGTATGATAGCAATGCACAGACCAGAAGGTATGACAGACGAAGAGTTCGAAAACGACCCTAACCAACCAACAATACTTGTGGTAAGTGAAAAGGGATTCGGAAAACGTAGTTCTCTCAACGATTACCGTATAACAAACCGTAATGGTAAGGGTGTGAAGACTCTGAATATCACAGAAAAGACAGGTAAGCTTATTGCAATAAAGAGTGTGACCGACGATGACGACTTGATGATTATCAACAAGAGTGGTGTCGCTATCCGCTTGGCACTTATGAGTGTTCGTGTTCAAGGACGTAATACTCAAGGTGTGAGTCTGATAAATCTCAAGAAGCGTAACGATGTTATATCAAGTGTATGTAAGGTTGAACACGAAGAAGTAGAAGAGGATGAAACACTTGAGAATGTGCCAGATGCCGACGGACAACGCAATCTGACATTCCCTGGCAATAATACAGAGGAAAACGAAGCCGTTGAACCTGAAAACGAAGAAACAGAACAGGACAACGAATGATAAAAAATGACATTAACCTATCAAAACTTAATTATTTAATATGAAAAGAATTTTATTAGTCTCAGCATTGATGGCTGTTGGTACAGCATCATTTGCACAGAAATCTACCCTTAACAAAGTTAAGATGATGCTTGATGAGGCAATGGCTGATAAAAAAGCCATAAAGTATGACAAAATAGATGATGCATGGCAACAAATCCAATCATGCATGCAAGACCCTGTAACAAGTGTGATGGGTGATACTTATTACACAGCAGGTCGTATTCAAGCTGCTTATATGACTAAGATGCTTAATGAGCGTTCTACTACTGGTCAGATGGATATGAGCAAGTTCTTCGATAACCAATACACATTGGTTGACCTTTTCTCAAAAGCTAACAAGTGTGACAACACTCCTGATGCTAAAGGAAAATTGAAGAAAGCTGACGAAATTGAGAAAAACCGTCTGATGTATCAGCAGATTGCTTCAGGACCTCGTTCAAACTTGGTTATTGCTGCATCAAACTTGGCTACTACCGATCCAGAACGTTGTATCAAGTTTGTGACAAGATTCGATGAAACTTTCGACGAACCTTTGTTTGCTGGAGTAAATAATCCATCTTTGGATACTCTTCGTATTGATGCATATTATTTCCTCGCTACTGCAAAGAAATCTCTTGCAAAGACTTCTGCAGATACAACAGCACTCATTCCAATTCTTGAAAAGGCACTCGATTCTAAGACTTATGGAGTAATGGCTTGTTCTGACCTCATGACTATCTACAAGCAACGCGACCAGATGGACAAGTGGATTGAAATAGCTAACAAAGGTATGGCTTTAGATCCAGGTCAGAAGTTCTTCCCTAAAGTATTACTTGAATACTACATGAATAAACATCAGTGGGATAAGATGTTAGGTATGTGTGATATACTTAAAGAACGCTTCCCAGAAGATGATTTCGCTCAGTATTCAAAAGGTGTGATGTATTTCCAGCAGAACAAGTTTACAGATGCAGTAAAAGCATTTAAAGAAGCTGCTGAAATCACAGGAACAAATGCAGAAGCATGGTCAAGTGCAGGTACATCAACATGGAAACTCGCAATGGATAACCGTAATAAGGTAGATGTATGTACTAACTATATCAATGAAGCTATCGGCTATTTCAAGAAAGCAGAAGAATTCGCTCCTGATACTCCAAGATTGTGGGGATATTTCTTGTATCAAGCTTATACAACATTGAAGAAGCCTACTGAGGCTGCAAAATACAAGGCATACAAAGATATGTAAACAATCATATTAAGTATATTTTTTGTCCCGGGAATTGGTCTTATCCGATTCTCGGGACTTTCTTTTTGTACTGAAGCGGGTTGAATGTGGAAAGTTTGGCGTTGAGGCTCAGTTGATAATTTGGTAATGCTGTGCTGAAAATTTAGTAGAAATAACGCGAGTTTGTCACAATTTGTATGTGAAAATCGATTTTATATGTAAAAAGATGTTATTGTTTTGGTGGTTAAGAAAAAAAATGTAACTTTGCAGCAGAAATAAGGTATGAGATTGTTTTATCATTTATGATAACTTCTTATAGTTGTTGTAAAGTGTTAATTAAGATAAGAGATGAATAGAACACGACAACCAAAATATATATTTGAGTCTTCGTGGGAAGTTTGTAACAAAGTGGGGGGTATTTATACTGTCCTATCAACTCATGCAAAGACTCTTACTGATGCCTATAAAAATAAGTTGATTTTTGTTGGTCCTGATTTATGGATTGATAAAGATAATCCTCTATTCAAGGAAAATAAAAGACTCCTTTCTACATGGAAATTGGCTGCTAAGTCTGAAGGTCTAAACATCAGAATTGGCCGTTGGAATATTCCAGGCAATCCAATTGCTGTATTAGTTGACTATGTGCCATTCTATGAGCACAAGAACGATATATACCGTTGGGCATGGGATAATTTCCAAGTTGATTCATATCACGCTTATGGCGATTATGACGAAGCCAATATGTTCTCGTATGCAGCAGCAAAAGTAGTGGAGAGTTATTATTCATTCCATAATTTGACCGTAAACGATAATGTCATTTATCATGCTCATGAATGGATGACATGTCTTGGTGCGTTATATCTGAAGAAATCATTGCCAGATATAGCAACTGTCTTCACAACTCATGCAACAAGTATAGGACGCTCTATAGCAGGCAATGAAAAACCTTTATATGACTATTTGTGGGCATATAATGGCGATCAGATGGCACTTGAGTTGAACATGCAATCAAAACATTCGTTGGAGAAACAAACAGCACATGCTGTGGATGCTTTTACAACTGTAAGCGATATTACTGCAGAAGAATGTATGTCGCTTCTGGAGAAACGCCCCGATGCTGTTTTGACTAACGGATTCGAAAATAACTTTGTTCCAGCTGAAGGCAAACAATTTAATGATGCTCGCAAGAATGCACGTGCACGACTTTTACAAGTGGCAAATGCGTTGTTGGGTTCAAATCTGGACGACCAGACAATAATTGTAAGCACAGGTGGACGATATGAATATAAAAATAAAGGTATAGACCTTTTTGTTGATGCTATAAACCGACTCCGTCAGGACGAACGACTCGAACGCGATGTACTCGTGCTGATAAATGTCCCTGCATGGACAAAGGGTCCACGTCCAGACTTACAGGAACGCTTGCAGAAAAACAAGCAATATGATTCATCTTGTGGTGATTCACGCATCACACATCTGATATATAATTATGATCAGGATAAGATATTGAATCAGATGAACTGGCTTGATATGCACAATCGTGGAAACGACCATGTGAAAGTGATATATGTGCCATGCTATTTACAAGGAGACGATGGAATATTCAATATGAGTTATTATGATTTATTAATTGGTAACGACATATGTGTATATCCTTCATATTACGAACCATGGGGTTATACTCCTTTAGAAAGTGTAGCATTTCATATACCTTGTGTGACAACCGATCTTGCTGGATTCGGTCTGTGGGTTAAAGGACTGATGCCCGAGAATTACAAGAAAGATGGTCTGAAGGCCGTTTCTGTTCTGCATCGTACAGATAATAACTTCGTTGAGGTGGCAGAGGAGATAAAAGATATACTTCTAATTTTCTCAAAACTTAACCAGCGCAAGATTAATAAATTACGTAACGAAGCTTCTGAAATTGCAAGTAAGGCTTTGTGGAGTGAGTTTATCGAAAATTATTACGATGCCTACAATAAAGCATTGAACAAACGTGATTCGCGCATACATAAACACGAAAATAAATACATCGTTCCAGGTAGAGTGATTTAGGGCTCTACAAATTTAATGAATTATTAACTGTTAAACATCTTAGAGTATGAAACTACAAGCATGTAACGCAACAGCTCCTAATTGGAGAAATGTAACAGTGAACACATCTATCCCAGAAGTTCTTAAACCTTTGGATGAAATTGCTCATAACATGTGGTGGTCGTGGAGCCACGATGCCAAACAATTATATAAGGTCTTAGACCCAAAATTATGGCACCAGGTTAGTCAGAACCCAGTTCTGATGCTAACTCGCATAAACTATAAGACACTTGAAGAATTCGCTGAAAACAAAGAATATCTTGCACAGATGAATAAGGTGTATAAGGAATTCCGTGAATATATGGATGTAAAACCTGACACATCTCGTCCTTCTGTTGCTTATCTTTGTATGGAATATGGTTTGAGTCATGTACTTAAGATTTATTCTGGAGGATTGGGAATTTTGGCAGGTGACTATATTAAAGAAGCGTCTGATTCAAATGTAGATATGTGTGCAGTAGGTTTCTTGTACAGATATGGCTATTTCACTCAGACTCTTTCTATGGATGGTCAACAAGTAGCTAAATATGAGGCTCAAAACTTTGCACAATTGCCAATCGTACGTGAGACAGACCAAGACGGTAATCCTATCGTAGTTGATGTACCATACAACAACTATTATGTTCATGCTTATGTATGGCGTGTAAATGTGGGTAGAGTGAAATTGTATTTGCTTGATACCGACAACGAACTCAACAGCGAATACGACCGTCAGATTACTCACTCATTGTATGGTGGTGATTGGGAGAATCGTTTGAAACAAGAGATATTATTGGGTATTGGTGGTGTTCTCACACTACAGAAACTCGGTATAAAGAAAGATATCTACCACTGCAACGAAGGACATGCTGCTTTGTGTAACGTACAACGTTTGGTTGACTTTGTGAACCAAGGATTTACATTCAATGAAGCAGTTGAATTGGTTCGTACTTCATCTTTGTACACTGTTCACACTCCTGTGCCAGCAGGTCACGACTATTTCGATGAGGGTCTGTTCGGAAAATACATGAGCGGATATCCACAGAAACTTGGTATATCATGGGATGAGTTCATTGGTATGGGACGTGTAAACCCTGACGACCATAACGAACGCTTCTGTATGTCAACATTCGCATGTAATACATCAAGTTGGGTTAATGGTGTAAGTTGGTTACATGGTAAAGTCAGTCAGCAGATGTTCAATTCAATATGGAAAGGTTACTTCCCTGAAGAATTGTCAAATGTAGGATATGTTACTAATGGTGTGCATTTCCCAACATGGAGCGCAACTGAATGGAAAGCACTTTACGGAAAATATTTTCCTAAGGCTTATTACAACGACCAGAGTAATGCTAAATACTGGGAAACTATATATGATGTTGCAGATTCTGAAATCTGGGAGACACGTAAGGTTCTCAAATACAAGTTGGTAGATTATATCAAACAAGCATTCCGTGAGGATTGGTTAAAGAACCAAGGCGATCCATCAAGAATTGTCTCTATCTTGGAAAAGATTTCTCCAAATGCGCTGACAATCGGTTTCGCTCGTCGTTTCGCAACCTACAAACGTGCTCATCTGCTTTTCTCAGACCTCGACCGTCTTGCAAAGATTGTGAACAATCCAAAGTACCCTGTACAGTTCTTGTTCGCTGGTAAAGCCCACCCACACGATGGAGGTGGTCAGGGACTTATCAAGAAGATCTACGAGATAAGCCGACGTCCTGAATTCCTTGGAAAGATTATTTTCCTTGAGAACTACGATATGAAACTTGCACGCCGTTTGGTTACAGGTGTGGATATCTGGATGAATACTCCAACTCGTCCACTTGAAGCATCAGGTACATCAGGTGAGAAAGCATTGATGAATGGTGTGGTAAACCTCTCTGTGCTCGACGGTTGGTGGCTCGAAGGCTATCGTGAAGGTGCAGGATGGGCATTGACTGAAAAGCGTACATACGAGAATCAAGATCAACAAGATCAGCTCGATGCCGCTACAATCTATTCAATGCTCGAAAACGAAATCATTCCATTGTATTATAATCAGAACGAGAATGGATATTCTGAAGGTTGGATTCAAACTATTAAGAATTCTATTGCTCAAATCGCTCCTCATTACACAATGAAACGTCAGTTGGATGACTATTACGAGAAGTTCTATCTTCCATTGGCAAAACGTAAGGACTATCTCTATGCCGACGATTATGCTAAAGCAAGAGAACTTGTGAAATGGAAGGAACAAGTTGCTGAACGTTGGAATGACATAAAAGTAGTAAGTGCTGAGAAAGACCCAGATTTAGTATCAGGAAATGTAAGTACTGGTAAGAAATACAAGGTTAGATATGTTGTTGACGAACAAGGACTTGAAGATGCAATAGGTGTTGAAATAGTGACTCTTCAAACTGATGATGAAGGCAAACAATCTGTATGCCACATCGAACCATTGGAAATGGTAGGTCACGAAGGAAATCTCTATACATTCGAAGGAACTTATTCAACTCCAACTGCAGGTGAATTCAAGATGGCTTGCCGTCTGTTCCCTAAGCATAAGGATCTTCCTCACCGTCAAGACTTCTGCTATGTAAAGTGGTATAACTAATAAGTATTATTACTTTACCATATATATCAAGGTGCAACTCAAAAATGGGCTGCACCTTATTATTTATATGTATGTTTATTAGGACTGTCTGTGGGTGATATTACGAGGTTATAGCACAACCCTGTAAACACGTATTCCCATTTGTGATGTTTGTCTTTGTGAATAAGAATAGAATGTGTTTTTGTCGATAACTACCTTCTTGTAAATGGATGAAGCATGCATCATGTGGAGTTTCCCATTTTGCCAAACCGCAACACCTATATGACTTGTGTCGAGCCCACGTTTGTTGGTGATTATGGCTATGATATCACCAGTCTTGATGTCGGACAATTCGTCCTCGTTTCTATTAAATAATGACTTGGGAATGTATGGATATTTCTGTCCGTTTGACCAATTTTCGTATTTGGCTATGACAGGTATAAATTCAGGATATAGCTTTAGTTGCTTGTATGTAGTAGGGTGGGTTGACATATAATTGATGTTTATAGTCTGCTGAGCTGTAAACGGAAATCCGTTGTGAGAGATATTTTTCACAAATCCCATACGCTCGTTGTCTTCTCCCCACCAAGTGAAATAATGAAGACGAGAAGTGTAGTCTTTTATTTCGCCACCTCGGTATCTTATTCGACGTAGATGTCTACAAAAATCCTTGAATGTAGTTTGATTATATCTGTGGCAAGTAGTAAGCGCAAGAATTGTTTCCACAAAAGTGGTGCAATCCAATTGTCGTGTATTTATAATAAGGTGTTCTTTGTTTCCTATCTCTAATGTCTGACCGACATATGGAGTTCCAAGAAACATACGTCCGAAATACAACATGGGATGTTCATCGCCACGTTCTTGCTTGACTTTTGCTAAGATGTTTTCAATACGAATACTGTCATATGATGTGTAGTCAATATCGTCAGCATAAGATGAAATGCTGCAACACATTAAAATCGTTGTTATGACAATATACGCATACCTCATTTATCTATATAATATCTCATTTATGTTATGACGTCCATGAAAACGACTTTGGTCAACATGTCCGCGTACACCCTTCACCGAACCTTGTCCTGTGTATTGCCATATGAGGTAATCGTCGTTATTAATCAGAGTTGGTTCGTTGTTGGTGTATTGGGCAATCATGAATGGATATGACTTAAACGCAGAATATGGTCCAAAGTATTTGTTATAGAAGTTCCTACCAGTATAGATTAATGGTTTTTTGCCATATTCGTTTGTTATTAACTGAATAAACTCAAGCAATCGAGTGTGCATTATAGATGTTGAAACTCCACCAGTCACCTCAACATCGATAAGTGGTATGAGGTCTTGATTGTTCTTATTTACAATCTTAGTGAAGTTTTTAAATTGTTCGGTTGCAGAAACGTTTGGACGGAAGAAATGGTAAGAACCAGCCTTGACTCCGTTTCTTCGTGCCTCACGTAGATTCTGTTCATATGTATTGTCAACATGATCACGTCCCTCAGTTGCTTTTATA
Source organism: Bacteroidaceae bacterium (assembly GCA_024682395.1). Lineage (GTDB taxonomy): Bacteria > Bacteroidota > Bacteroidia > Bacteroidales > Bacteroidaceae > Colivivens. The sequence continues at coordinate 18,788 of JAIKZH010000002.1, read as the reverse complement.
TATACATATCCCACCTTAGGGTCTTGAGATGCTTCTTTCCAGTTGATATTATGCTGATAATGGCTGACATCAATTCCGTGTAGATAGTCGGCTGCATTAGATATAGAAATGAAGTGTGGTTCACGTAGTCCACGTGGATGAGTATCCGGCATGGATTTATATTGGTGAGCCGGTTTGTCTGGAACAAGAAGGGCCACCTTGGGTTCATTCTTATTTTTATTCTTATGTGCTCCAACAGAAGTTAAAGCTGTTGAAAACATTAGTAAAAACAGAAAAAGCTTTGTTGTATGGGACTTCATATATTTATAGACAATAAAATTGGTTCGCTGACAAAGATAAGAATAATTTGTGAAGTTTAATTACAATTAGTGAAATAATTCAAATATTTTAAGTCTTATTTACAAAAAACATACCTATGGCATAAGTAAACTATAAACTTTTTACTAACTTTGTACTCGAAATATAAAATATCATAATATTAAAAATGCAGAAAATCATAATTCTTGACTTTGGCTCTCAGACTACACAATTGATCGGTCGAAGAGTCAGAGAACTAAACACATTTTGTGAAATTCTTCCATACAATAAATTTCCAGAGAATGACCCAGATGTAATTGGTGTTATCCTTTCCGGTTCTCCTCTCAGCGTGTATGCTGACGATGCTTTCCATATCGATTTCGACAAGATTCGTGGTAAGTATCCAATTCTTGGTATTTGCTATGGTGCCCAACTTATGGCTTATACTTTTGGAGGAAATGTAGAACCTGAAGGCACTCGTGAATACGGACGTGCAAATCTTGAATTCATGGAACAGGATAATCCACTCCTCAAGAACTTTGCACCTAACAGTCAGGTATGGATGTCGCATGGCGATACTATCACAAAACTTCCTGAAGGATTCCGTGTTATCGCTTCTACATCTACTGTGAAATATGCAGCATATGCAGCTAACGATGAGAAGATTTGGGGTGTTCAGTATCATCCAGAGGTATTCCATTCTATTGATGGAACACAACTTTTGAAGAACTTCGTAGTAGATATATGTGGTGGAAAACAAGACTGGAGTCCAGCACAATTCGTAGAACAGACAGTAAAAGAAATACGCGAACAAGTAGGTGAAGATAAAGTAATCCTTGGTCTTTCTGGTGGTGTGGATTCTTCAGTTGCTGCTGTTTTATTAAATAAGGCAATTGGTAATCACCTCACATGTATTTTTGTAAACAACGGTCTTCTTCGTAAGAACGAGTTTACTGATGTGCTTCGTGATTATGAGTGTCTCGGACTTAATGTAGTGGGTGTGGATGCCTCTGAGAAATTCTACAAAGAACTTGCAGGTGTTCATGAACCAGAACGTAAACGTAAGATTATTGGTGCTGGTTTTATTGATGTGTTCGAGGCAGAAGCAAAGAAGATTGAAGGTGCAAAATGGCTCGCTCAGGGTACAATCTATCCTGACCGTATCGAGTCGTTGAATATAACAGGTAAGGTAATTAAGTCACATCATAATGTGGGCGGACTTCCTGAGAAGATGGGCTTGAAACTTTGCGAACCATTGAAATGGCTTTTCAAAGACGAAGTTCGTCGTGTGGGTCGTCAGCTTCAGATGCCAGAACATCTTATCACACGTCATCCTTTCCCAGGACCAGGTCTTGCAGTACGTATCTTGGGTGATATCACTCCTGAAAAAGTACGAGTTCTTCAAGATGCCGACGATATCTTTATCAAGGGTCTTCGCAATTGGAAAGTGAAATTATCGGGTGAAGAAGCACGTAAAGTTCTTGCAGCAGGTGTTCCTGCCGATATGAAAGACGGAGAAATTGAGGTGAGCCTCTACGACCAAATCTGGCAGGCTGGCGCAATACTCCTTTCTGATGTGAAGTCTGTAGGTGTCATGGGAGATGAACGTACATATGAGAATCCTGTTGCATTACGTGCTGTTACATCAGCCGATGCAATGACAGCCGACTGGGCAAAACTCCCTTATGAGTTCCTTGCAGAGGTTAGCAATCAGATCATTCGTAATGTACGTGGTGTAAACCGCGTTTGCTACGATGTGTCTTCAAAACCACCTGCAACTATCGAGTGGGAATAATATCAACCGAATATATTTAATATCACAAATGAGGATGTTTGACAATATTCTTACGTCCTCAATAGTTTTTACTTAATAATTATGGCACTAATAACATGTAAAGATTGTGGCAATCAGGTTTCCGACAGAGCTCAATTCTGTCCGAGATGTGGTGCGCCAGTTGAGATAGAAAACGTAAATGGAACGGGTACTTCTTCGCACGAAGCAGATGAGAAAAACTGTAAAGCAAACGAAGGGAGTGTTAATAATGGTTCTATATCTGGTAGTAATACTTACTTGTCAGGGCAACCACGATACGACAAGACGTTAGCTGGGATATTGGCAATCTTTTTAGGATGTTTTGGTGTTCACCATTTTTATGTAGGTAATAACGAACGAGGTATAAGTTATATTGTGGTTTCACTACTCTTTATGGTTGGATATGTTGTCGTATCCTTTGTTACATTCGGGTTAACATCATTCTTGCTTCCGCTAACAAATTTATTTGTATTTGTTGTAAGTATAATTGATGCAATTCATTATTTTCAGGATACACAAGAGAGTTTTGATGAAAGAATAAAGAAAGAAACACAACCTTTATGGAGACGAATCTACTAAGAGGTTGTTGACATATAAAAAATAATGACGTGATTCAGTATATTGATCACGTCATTTTTTTTGCTTATAATTCAGTAGTTATTCTACTAAATATTTGTTTAGGTTATCTGTGTGCCAGCAAGCAGTAGTTCCGTCTTCTTTTGAATATATGAAGAATACCTTCAGTTCGGGATGTTTATTGAGTATCTTTTTGGCTTCATCAATTCCAACAACCATAAATGCAGTAGCGTAGGCATCGGCTGTGGCACAGTCTGTGGCAAGTACTGTTGATGATAAAAGACTATGTTGTACAGGATAACCAGTCTTTGGATTAATGGTGTGAGCGTATTTCTTATTTCCTTCTTCATAGAAGTTTCTGTAGTTGCCTGAAGTTGCCATTGAGAGATTTGTTACACTAAGCACTTGTTCAATCTCGGTTTGTTGGCATGTGGCATCGTCAACAGGTTTCATTATGCCTATATTCCAAGGCTTTGATTTGTCGTTATATCCACGAACTCGTACTTCGCCTCCGATTTCAACCATGTAGTTCTTAATACCAACACTTTCCAGATAATCGCCCACGGCATCCACTCCGTAACCTTTGGCTATAGCGCTACAATCGAGTAGGGTAGCAGTATCGGTCTTTTCTACATGTGTGCCTTTGAGTGATACTTTTTCGAATCCCACATGTTTCAGGAGTTCTTGGATTAGTTCGTCTGTGATATTTTCCTTATTCTTGAAACCGAATCCCCATGCGTTGACAAGTGGTGCTACAGTTATGTCGAATGCTCCGTTGGTCTCGGCAGACACGATTTTTGCTAAATTGAACACATTCTGAAAATGTTTGTCCACTTCTATATTCTGGTTGTTGTTGACAGCAGTTATTATTGATTCTTTATTGAATGGAGACAAAGAAGAATCTACTTTTGCCAGAACGCTGTCGATACCTGATTGCAGATCAGTTGAACTATTGTATGTTATATGATATATCGTTCCAAAAACCTTACCTTCACATTTTAGGTATTGTGTGCTTGATACATCAGTTTTATTGTTGTTGGATAAATACACATATATGGTTCCGCCAATCAACAACAGCAACAAAGGAATATGCCACCATTTGAATGGATGTGGTGTAGCGGGTTCGTCTAATTGTTTGTTTAATTTACTGAATATACCCATTGCTTATGAGTTTTAGTTGTTATTTAATTATATAAATGTGTTCGAATTATATTACGACAAGTGATCTATCAGTACTTTTACACCTATTAATATTAGGATAACTCCTCCAACTAATTCGGAAGGAAAACGAAATCGTTTACCGATGTATATACCAATAGTGCAACCTATAGCCGACATAAGCGAAGATATAAATCCTATAATTAATATAGGTGTGATTATCTCGCTAATCTTTTGCAGTCCCATGCACGTGAAACTTATACCGATTGTCAATGCGTCGATACTTGTAGCTATAGAGAGCAAAAGTATTGTGGCAAGTTTGTTGGGATTAAAACTTGGATTATCTTTTTTCCTGAATTGGTTGATTATCATATTTCCACCAATGATTGTCAATAATCCAAATGCAATCCAATGGTCGAAGGTCTGTATGTATGTGTTAAAATATACGGTGCCTATCCAACCGATAAGGGGCATTAATGCTTGAAACAGACCGAAGCTGAAGATCATCGTAAGCATGGCTCGCGGAACAAATCTCTTTAATGTGATTCCGGTGGCGATACTCACACTGAAACAATCCATAGCTAATGCTAATCCTAAAAGTATCTGTTGGAGTATAGATAACATTTCGGTCTTATCGTTTGGTTATTATATTGTTGGAACTACTTTGATGTTCTTCTTCTTTCCGAAATTGAGGTCGAAAATCAAGTTATATGATGCTCCCCACGAAGTGGAATTGATTGTAGTTCCGTAACCTGGAATATAATATGGTTTGGAGTACTCCGATTCACCCACACTTAATGTTCTTTTCATTCTTACACTCCATCCCATATGGAAATACTTCCATATCTTTACTTGTACTCCGAGAAGGATTTCTCCCCAATGACATGTTGATGATATGTCGTTATGGTTAGGTGAAGATGAACCACCCCAAATCTCGTCGTGGATATCAGGTCCTTCTACATCGTAGTTGAACGAACTGAATCCATATCGTACACCTAAAAACAGACGATTTTCCTGCAGTTTGTTTTTCAGCATATTTACATTGATACCTGATCTAAAGAAAGGTGCTTTTGTCTTGTAGCTTATGTTTGTGTTCTCGTCGGTGTGGTCGCATTGTCCATATCCAACCTCGAAAACAGGAAAATATGTGTTTTTAAGATTGACAGTAAGAGCAGCTTCCAATGTACCATAATCAGTTGTCATGGTTTGTACCGGTCCGAACAAGTCGGCAGACAGACTGAATCCTTGAAAGAATTTGTTTGTTGGTTCTTCAACCAACGTAACTGGTACGTATTTTGGAAGTGTTATAGTGTCGGTAGTAATAGAGATGGTGTCGTTGTTTTCATCAGTTATAATCTCTTGAGCCTTTGAGGGTTGTGTCAAGAGAAACAACAGAAGAAACCAAAGACTATTCTGCAATGCCGTTAAAATATATTTTGATATTCTCATTACCATCATAGTTTACTTTAGGATTATATATCTCAATATGGTTTATAGCGGCATCGGTTGATGTCACATTGTTTAGCTCATGAAATTGATAACTTCCGCATTCAGGTAAATCAACAAATGTAAAACTCTTGTGTTTAACTATTATTGTGTCGTTACGACTAATACTGCTATAGTTGAAGATGAGAGTGTCTGCTTCGTTTGAAAAACTCATCGGAATCTTTATCGAAGAACGACCATAGCATTTGTTTGCCAATATTGTATCGCGTCGGCTCTGAATGATAGTTTCCGTATATCCCGTAGTAATTAAATCATTACGTTGCACTTCAGAGGTTATAGTCAGGTAGTTAGGTCGTTTGTAAACATATTTAGTCTTGTGTCCGGGTAATAGGGTAGTGACGGTGATGGTGTCCAGATAAGATATGGATTGTCCATCGCTATCATAAAACTGATAGTTGCATGTCACGGTTCTTTCCAAAGGACAGTTGTTTGAAGAACATCCTTGAAACAATATGGTCTGCATGAGAACGAATAAGCCTGACAGGATATTCACGCACACAGAGACTAAGAATCTATTATGTTTAATATATGTTTTCAAAGTGTATGATATTATACAGTTTTTTCTACATGATATTTGTTTCGTTCGTTGGAGTTACGACTGATCATGTCGCCCAAGAATCCAGCTACAAACAATTGTGTACCTATAAGCATTGTGGTTAATGATATATAGAAATATGGAGAGTCGGTAACGAGTCCAGGGTTATTACCATTCCACATACATACAAGTTTATAAATACCTACAATCAAAGCGGCGATGGCTCCTACAAAAAACATCAATGAACCAATAAATCCGAACACGTGCATTGGTTGTGCTCCGAATGATGATAAGAACCATAGTGACAATAAGTCGAGATAGCCATTTACGAAACGATTTAATCCGAATTTTGTCTTTCCGTATTTTCTGGCTTGATGATGTACTACTTTTTCTCCGATTTTGTTGAAACCAGCATTTTTTGCCAAGAACGGAATATATCTATGCATCTCACCATATACTTCAATGTTTTTCACAACATCACGTTTGTATGCTTTCAATCCGCAATTGAAGTCATGTAGATTCTTAATTCCAGAAACCTTTCTTGCTGTAGCGTTGAACAGTTTGGTTGGGATAGTTTTTGATAATGGGTCATATCTTTTCTGCTTGTAACCGCTTACAAGGTCGTATCCATCCTCTGTTATCATACGATATAATTCAGGAATCTCATCAGGACTATCTTGAAGGTCGGCATCCATAGTTATAACCACATCACCCTGTGCTTTGTCGAAACCATGATAGAGAGCTGGACTCTTACCATAATTGCGACGGAATTTTATACCATGAACTTCAGGATATTCTGCAGCAAGTTTTTCAATAACATCCCATGAGTGGTCAGTAGAACCATCATTGCAGAAGATAATTTCATATGAAAAGTTATTTTGATCCATTACACGTTTAATCCATGCATGGAGTTCAGGAAGTGATTCTTCCTCGTTAAAAAGAGGAACTACAACTGAAATGTTCATGACTTTATATGTTTAAGTTTGTTTTATTCATATTTATAATATCTATGTCGTAGATGCTTTGTGGGGGGCTTTAACTTAGATTTTGACCTTAGAGCATCGACGGCTTGCCACAAATGCAACTACAAACGACAGAAAGAATCCTAATGTGATATTCTGTGACAGTAATGAAATTGTAAGTTCGAGTGGTGAAGCCGATGATAAAATGTTGAGACTTTCGATATTTGTATTGTATATATTCATTATCTCAGGCTTTTTTGATGATTCAGCCATCTGACGATAGAATGTCTCTGTTTCGGGATTGCGCACAATCTGGTTTATTGCATCCATCATAGCCCCATTGTCGAAGAATTGAAAATATCCGAATTCAATTCCTGCGCATACAAGACTGGCATTTGCGATGAGTAGGAAGGCAAAGAACCATGCAATTGCAAACGACACCTTCTCACCAGGGTTTAAATGCTGCTTGAATCTCCAACCGAGATATATGGCGATAAATGGAAGTATGATAAATGATATGGCAAAAAGAAAACTGAATATTATATTAAGATGTGTGAGGGTCATGACAAATAATAAGAAAGATACCCCCCATGATATTCCAAGGATTATTCCGTATTCAGATGCGAATGAACGGGCAAACGAAAAATGTTCTGTATTCACAATTAAATTAATTATATGATGTGTGGTTATTAACTAACTATTCTATTTAATAAATTATATACCTTTAAATTATATACCTTTTTTAATACGATCTTGATTCTGTTTTATGAATTCTTTCCACGATGTCTGTTTTGCAGATGATTCAGGACGCCCCATTTGAAGGAAATGACAATAAGAAACCGCCAACGCATCTGTGGCATCCAACTGAATGGTCATGATCTCGTCAGAAATCTTTAGCATTTTCTGCAACATTGTGGCAACCTGCTCTTTTGAAGCAGCACCATTACCGGTTATGGCAACTTTTATTTTTCGAGGTTCGTATTCCGTAATCGGTATCTCATGTTGTATTGCAGCACAAATGGCAACACCTTGAGCCCTACCTAATTTCAGCATCGACTGCACATTTTTTCCGAAAAAGGGGGCTTCGATAGCCAACTCGTCAGGGTGGTATTCGTTTATAATGCCCGAAACCCGTTCGTATATCTTACCCAATTTTAGATAATGAGTAGGGTATCTGCCCAGTTTGATGACACCAAATGCAATCATTTCGGCTTTGTTACCACATACGCTAAGCAAAGCATATCCCATAAGATTTGTACCAGGGTCAATTCCCATTATTATCTTTTCAGGTTTTGATTGCTTGTTGTTCATCTTAGTTGCTATTTGAATGCAAAGTTACGAAAAGTTTAGGTTTTATCATGTAGACTTTACCATTTTTTATGAATAAAATGTATTTTGTACATTGTTGAATTATAAATTATACCTATATTTGCACTTTGAATAGATTAAAATTATAAAAAATGGATATGGATTTTCTTGTAGATGACGCAAAACAAAAGGCTCTTATGAAGAAAAAGAAGGGTAATGTCACAAGAGCAATTATTTTTATCTGGATTTGTGTCTTAATCATGTTCCTTGGAGCAGGCGCAGCTGTATATGGTATCTCAAAAGGATGGCTTGGAAGTATTCCTGAGATCGAGGAATTGCAGAACCCGATAAGTAAATATGCAACAAGAATTTATTCGGATGATGGCAAAATGCTTGGTACATGGAGCTATGCAAGTCAAAATCGTCTTATAGTCCCTTATGACTCCATTCCTGAAAATCTGGTGAACGCATTGGTGGCAACAGAGGACGAACGTTATTTTGAACACTCTGGAATTGATTTCCGTGCAATCGGTCGTGCTATTGTCAAAACTGTGTTCATGGGCGATAAATCAGCAGGAGGTGGTTCTACTATCACTCAACAGTTAGCAAAACAGTTATACACCGATGTGGCTCATGACATGTTGGGACGTTTGCTACAAAAACCTATTGAATGGTATATTGCTGTACAATTGGAGAAATATTATACTAAAGAGGAAATTATTGCAATGTACCTCAATCAGTTCGACTTCCTTTATAACGCTGTAGGTATAAAGAATGCCGCATTGACATATTTCGGAAAATCACAGTATAATCTTACTCTCAACGAATGTGCTACATTGGTTGGTATGTGTAAGAACCCTTCTCTGTATAACCCTATGCGCGATAACGAACGTTGTGTTGAACGTAGAAACGTTGTGCTTCAACAAATGTATAAAGAGGGTTATATCACAAAAGAGGTGATGGATGCAACTTCACAAGAACCAATCGATGTGTCTTTATTCAAGATTACAAACCACAATGAAGGTCCTGTCCCTTATTTCCGTGAATATCTCCGTCGTATCATGATGGCAGAAAAACCAGTACAAAGCAATTATGCTTCATGGCAATATCAGCAATTCTATGATGATTCACTCGCATGGGAAGAAGATCCTTTGTATGGCTGGTGTAACAAAAACAGAAAGAAGAATGGCGACCACTATAATATATATACTGACGGTTTGAAAGTATATACTACAATTGATACAAGAATGCAGGCTTATGCAGAAGAAGCTGTTCGTGAACATGTGGCTAAGTATCTGCAACCAAACTTTGAGTCGTTAAAACACAGATACTCAACATTCCCTTATATTAGTCTTTCTGCTTCAAAAGTTGAGAAGGTGGTTCTTCGTGCCATGAAACAAACAGAAAGATGGCGCACAATGGCAAGTGCAGGACATAGTGAGGACGAAATCATTAAGGCATTCAACACAAAGATGAAAATGACTGTAATGAAGTATGAAAAGGACGGAACTTGTTCTGAATACGAAACAGAAATGACTCCTCGCGATTCAATCCTGTATTATAAGAAGTTCTTACGTACTGGTATGATGGCAATGGATCCTCAGACTGGATATGTACGTGCTTATGTGGGCGGTTTGAACTTCAAACATTTCCAATATGATAATGTTCTCGGTGGCGGTCGTCGTCAGGTGGGATCTACAATAAAACCATACCTCTATAGCTTGGCTGTGATGAACGAATGGACTCCTTGTTCTATGATCAACACAAGTCAGTTCTCTTCAGGTGGATGGCATCCACGTGGTGGTGTTGGTGGTATGAGAACCCTTGCTGCAGCTTTGGCCGCTTCAAGTAACCAAGCAAGTGCACGATTGATAGACCAGTTAGGACCAAAGAACTTTATTAATATCCTACATCAGTTTGGTATTAGAACCATAAATATGGACCCAACTCTGGCTCTATGTCTTGGTACATGTGATATCAGTATAGGTGAGATGGTAAGTGGTTATACAGCTTTTGCTAATCAAGGATTACGCACAGCTCCATTATTGGTAACTCGTATAGAGGATTCAGATGGTAACATAGTCGCTTCATTTACTCCACGTACTAATGAGGTGCTTTCTAAAGAAGCTGCATATCAGATGGTGATAATGTTGAGAGGTGTTATCAACACAGGTACAGGTCGCTCATTACGCTCAACCATTAAGGCGGATATGGGAGGAAAGACAGGTACTACAAACTCACATGCCGATGGTTGGTTCATGGGCTTCACTCCTCATCTTGTTGTCGGTGCATGGGTCGGCGGTGAAGACCGCGACATCCACTTCGACTCAATGTCGTTTGGACAAGGTGCGCGTGCTGCTCTTCCTATCTATCATAAGTTTATGGATCGTGTATATCGCGATGGACGATTTGGTATCACTCAAGACCAGAAATTCATAGAACCAGACGATTTCGATCCTTGTGCAAGTGAATTAGACGATTTGCGCAGTTATGAACATGTAGGTCGTAGAAGTGTTTCAACAGAAGAACCTGTTGGAATAGATGATGCCTTCCAATAATCAATACAAATATTTTACAAATATGAAATTCATAGGAATTATTCCTGCACGATATGCTTCAACACGTTTCCCCGCAAAACCTTTAGCCAAATTAGGCGGAAAAATGGTTATAGAACGTGTTTATAATCAGGTGAAGACTGTTTTTGATGATGTGGTAGTGGCAACAGATGATGAACGTATCGAACAGGCTGTACGTTCGTTTGGTGGCAATGTCGTAATGACAAGTGTCAACCATCGTAGCGGTACAGATCGTTGTTATGAAGCACTCCAGAAAGTAGGGGAGGATAAGTTTGATGTAGTTGTAAACATACAAGGAGATGAACCATTCATCCAAAAAGAACAACTTGAAACTATATGTAACTGCTTTTCAGATTCTTCTATAGATATAGCAACATTAGTCAAACCATTTTCTGCAGATAGCGGATTTGAGGCTCTTGAAAACGTGAATTCGCCTAAGGTGGTGGTTAACACCAGAATGGAAGCAATGTATTTCAGTCGTTCTATCATCCCATTTATGAGAGGTAAAGATAAAAACGAGTGGTTGAAAGGACACACATATTATAAACATATTGGTTTGTATGCTTATAGGTCGTCTGTATTAAAAGAAATCACCAAACTGCCTCAATCTTCGTTGGAAATAGTAGAATCACTTGAACAACTTAGATGGTTGGAAAACGGATATCGCATAAAGGTTGGAATAACCAATGTGGAAACAATCGGGATTGATACTCCTGAAGACTTAGAAAAGGCTGAACAATATCTGAAAAGTCATACAATTTAATTGTTTATATTCTCATTTGAGTGTAATGATATGTGCTATAAGCCCGAACAAAACCGCGGCAAGTAGCACACATTATTATTTACATATCAAGAAAAATTTTCAAGTCAGCCCCCTTGTAGTACCTTAACTCATAGTTTCTTTAGTCGGTACTTATTAATGATGATTATAAAATTATATTTTCAAAGAGTCGGTGATGAAAATTCATAAAATAAGAAGATAACAAGCAATGTCATTACACATACCTGTACAAGCAATGAAGCATAGGACCAAGGCTATTAACCCCTAATGGCGAACCTATAAATTATTAGAATTATGAATTTAAGAAAAATTATTATTGGAATTGTATTGTTTTTTGCAGCAAATGTCTTTGGTTATTCTCAAGAAGGAATTCTTGTAAAAGGACGAAATTATATAGGTTTTATATTTCCTAAAGAATATCCATTATATGGGGGGCGTCCAATGGAGAATGGTTATACTTTAAATGAGGAAGAGGTGGAACAGGCAGAAAGGATTCTTAGAGCGGATTTCAAGGAGGTCTATTTTGTAGATCAAAGTAAATTAAAGGATGAACATGACGGTCATATAAAGCATTATTCAAAAAGGGTTCTACGAAGGTGTATTCGTCAATATTTAGGTTATAAAGACATGTATGGGAATATTCATGTAAATATTGTCTTATACAAATTAAGCAAACATCAAATGAAGCATGATATTAAAACGGAAAGTTTTATGCAGCAATTCAAACAAAAATATTATGGTCTTGGTACTAAGTTTGTTTATTCACATGTATCAATAGATTTGGCTCGTGGTTGGCTTGTGAACTAAGCAGAAAAACATACGATGAATAAATATATATCAAAAATTATTGAGATTTTAGTATATATACTAAAAGTACTTCTAATAATGATAGTTGTGTTTGCATCTGTAGGCTTAGTATATGGAATGTCAAAATACGATATTCATAATCATTCTGCACTAGACAGCCCATTAGTTCCCGCTTTACTTTATGCATACATATATACGAGGTTCAATATTATAGTATTCATATTATTGTTATTCCATAAATTTAATAAATACGAAATTATATGTGAAAGTATATTGTATACAATAATTGTATGTTCAAAAATAATTCCTTATTTTACAGAAAAGTGCTTTATCTCAGCATTACTAATGACAGTTATTATGGCTATATATCTTTTGATTAAAAAACATTATTTGAAACATGTAAACAATAAAATATAACGTAAAACTAAATGGTGGATGCGGTGGTGGATTTGATAAAAATGAATACACATCTCCAGAAATCTATTGAAGAATTGCAGACCATTGGAATAGTATCGTCTAATATAAAATATACAGAAAATGAACTTAGAAAGGAACATAATGCGCCAAAACGAAAAGCGCACACTACTTGGAAATAGTAAAATCATAGTGTTATTGTTGATAATTATTTCATTATCATCATGTGTAAATAATTCAAAAGAGAACTTGTCTCACTTTGTCTGTACATTGTCTGCTGATAATAATCCAAATAGATACATACAGATAAGTTTCCGAGATTCGTTCATGTACATGTACACTCACGATTACAGGATGGTGAGCGGATATGAAGATTCATTAGGAGATATTGTGTTTGAAGTTGAGCCTGCTTTCGAAATGGATAGCGTGAAGTTGACGGCATTAGAGATGGATAGTCTTAATGAATATCTGAAAGTAATAGAAGAGATAGATTCTACAGAATTTATATCTTATTCAACGAGTCTCAGAAATATGGAATTCAAATATAAAGACAAGGTGATAATGACAAAGCAGGGGTATTATTTTGATGATAACAGATTCCATCCGATTTATTCGTTTTTTTATAAAAGATATCCCCATGAAATAATGTTCTATTAAAAGCACGAAGATAATGCAAGAATATACTCATGTCAACAAATAGTAGAAAAAATCAACAGAAAACGGACAAGAAAATGCTTTGGAAGAGAAAAATAAGTAACAGATTGCGAGTTCTATAAGATGAAAAAAATAGTAATTTTTTATTTATTATGTTGTCTTTCCATAATTTTGATATGGTTATCAATAGATGATTATGATATTGACAGCAAAGATTTCAAATTCGGTTTTATTTTTTTAATAATAACCACTTGTGCAATATACGCACCAATATTTACGCTATCTGCTGTTATTTTGTACTATTCTAAAGTAAATAAAGCAATACTGTCAAAGAAATGGCTAGGTGTCTTATATTGTATACTTCCATTTCTGTGTTTCAAGATCTTTGATACCATATGTTTTTATATTGGCTTCAAGATTGGTTATGAATTAGAATATAGCGTTCCAATAGTTTTCATCATTCAAAATGTGATTATAATTTTGAAAGCTTTATGTTGTAAATCTTAGGTATGATATATGCAATAATCACCCCACAAACTTGTACAGCAAACTTAAATGTTGTATCTTTGTGTGATAAATTATGAGTTCTTTTGAATTAAAGAAAGTGTATATACTTATTATATAGATAATAACATCCAAAATGAAGAAAATATTATATATATTATTGATTATTATATTTGCTGATTCTTGTTCATTCCACAAATTGTATGTAGATAGTCAATTTGAACAAGAGATGTATGATTTTTATCAAAATCATCTTAGATACCCAAGAAGTTCAAGGGATTATTGTGAAAGTTTTTATAAATGTGATAGTCTAAATAACTATAAATTTGCATGTCAACTATTAGATAGTTCCAACTTGAACTTTAAAACATTAGATGAATATAACCATTCGCTCGATTCTGCTTATTTGTATTATCGCGATCATAAAATGGGACTTATACCATATTTTTCATGGATTGGTTTTTATAAGAATCTGTCCGATAATGATATGAAGTATAAACACGGTAAGGTCTTAATCAAAAAGAAATTAGATAATTGTACATATTATGCTAATGATATGATGAAAATCGTAAATAATTGGATTTATAATAAGAAACCATTTGATAAATTTGATACTTATTCCCCAAGATTAGATCGGATGGTTCGAGAATTCGTTTGTTTTAGGATGTGTACTAAAGACTCAATTCTTATTAATTACCCTAAAAATATATTTAATAAATATAAAGCTCAAAAAGATGTGTATGAAATGGTTGATTCTGTGACTATGCCTATTCAAAAAAGAATGCAACACAAGGACATAGTTAAATATGAAATCAGGTATCATCGTAATGGAAAGATAGAACCTATAGATCACAGAAGAGAGTTGCCGCAAGAGATTGTTAACTGCAAGCCACTTCTTCATTACATGGATTCATGTATCAATATAGATGACAGGATAGAGTTTGTCCAGTTTTATTATATTAAACAAATAAAGATTAAGCAATTTAAATAATTACAATCAATAGAAATATTTTTATTTTATTATTATTAAAAACTATATGAAAATGCGATATCTATTATTATATATATTATTTTCTTTCTTTGTTTTTGTTACATCTTGTTCTTCATATTCTACATCTATGGATGAATATTATGAGGGATGGATATATGATTTTTATAATAGCAATTTAAGATATCCGAAAAGTTCAACGGATTTTTGTAGGAGATCCTATGCTTGTGATAGTTTAAATAATTTCGAAGATATCAATGATTTTCCATTAGACACTCCTTTAACCGATATAAATTCATATTATGAGTATAACAGACTTTTAGATTCTATACATACTTTTCTAACTATGATTAGTGGAGAAACAAAGTCACGTTACAAAACATGTGACTGGCAGACTTTCTACAATAATATGTCAAATGACGATATAAAAATAAAAAAGGGAAAAATTATATTCTATGATAGAGTAAACAAACAAAAATATATAGTTAAAGAACTTTTGCCGTTAGTACACAAATGGTGCTATATCGATTATGATGAGGTGCCTCTTGATCTTAGTATAAATCAAGAATATCATATCGAAAGATTTGTACATCCTAAAATGTGTACAAAAGATTCAATTGTTATAGATTTTCCAGATACAATATTAAAACCATATTCAACGTACTCTGCTCTTTATAAAATGGTTGATTCTGCAACAAAACCAATTCAAGAAAGGCTATCAAATAATGACTATATATATTATATTGTCAGATACTATCGTAACGGAAATATTAAATCAGCAGAGCAAGAACGCGAATTACCTGATGAAATAATTAACTATAGCCCTCTTATTCATTATATGGATTCATGTGTTCACATAGACGATAGAATTGATTTTATGCAATTTTATTATGGTAAGAGGATTAATCATATATTCCGTAGAATATGAGTTCTTCGAATTACGAAATCTGGGTGGTATAAATTATGTCAATGCACTTAATAGATTTTATGATAGATTTCTTAAAGAGTTTATTAATAAATGAGAAAGGTACATATAATAATGTTTGTAGGACACATTTTAATGTGTTTGGTATTTTTTTTGATCCTTTTAGGAGGTGTTTTGGGACCTAATACATATATGGCTTTTTTATATCCTGTTATTGCTTTTATTTTTATAGTAGCAGATATGTTTTTGACTACTTTTACAACAGATTGCATTATTCATGTCACAAAGAAAAATCGTCTTCTGTTGATAATAACACGAGATATAGCAGTCGTTCTATTATGTTTTTGGACTCTCTCATATATAGAAAATGGTTTTATATCAGTCGGAGGAACTATCTGTTATGCTATTCCTAAGATTGTAAAAATCATATTATGTGATATAATAAATAAGCAAAAGTACTTGGATATGTTTATAAATATATAATCCATACATTATGCATTTAATACAGATAATAAAGAGAATTTCAATAATGGCGTATATAATATATTATCAATATGAATAAGAAAGCATTGTCTTCATTTTTCAGTTTTACAATGAGACTGATTTTATTTTCATATATCTGTTTCATAACTATTTTGGATATTTATTATTATTATTTGATTTTATCACATGATATTGTCTATGGTCATGTCGTTGGCTGGAGTGCTATATTGATATTCTTATACATAGTTCCTATAAACATGGTGGCAGTTGCATTGTTACATTATTTTAAGATAGAAAGGAGAATATTGTATAACCTGTACTACACCCTGTTATACGTATTACTTCCTATAATCATATCAACTCTGTGGAATTATTTTTATAGTTATAATACTGTTAATGAATATCTCATACTTTTTATATTACAGAATATCATTATTATATGCTGGTATTTCATAAATAGACGCGGCAAAAACGCTGATATACAAACATATAAGACTTCTAAACTTGTATATGCTATATATATTATCGTTACATTTGTTGTGATATTACTACCTGATGTGTTTAAAAAGGAACATACTGCAGCGACATTAATAAAAGATGCCAAATGCATCGATTCTATTATCATAGTGCCTCCTGATGAAGAAGCAGATATAAACCGACTGCAATTAAGGGGATTAACAATGGAACAGGTGAAAAAACTATATGGAGATTATGATGCTGAGGTTTGTAATGTCTGTATTGAGACCCCACAGTGCTTGCCAAATGAAAATCTCGACGATATTTTCGTTAAATCAGATTATTCTATGGTTGTGACAATATGTTACTGGGGAAGAGAGGATAAGGGTAAGAAACTTCTTAAATCAAATGATTGTTTATGGAATTATCAGAATCCGCAAGATAGTCTTGGAATGTGTCTTAAAGTCAGTTTTGTAAAATACAAAGGTGAGAATATTGTTTATGATGCTATTCAGACCGAAACTACAATTGATGATATATTATCAATTAGATAGAAACAAATAATCTCGGTTCATACTGGTGAATCAGACTCTAAAAACGGATATATTAGAATTATGAATATAAGAAGAATTATTATTGGATTTGTATTAATATTCTCAATGAATACGTATATATATTCCCAAGAGGTTGTTCATATAAAAGAACGAGATTTTGATGGATTCATCTTTCCTAAAGAATTTGCAATATGGGGATTTCCTCCTAGCAGCAACCGCTATACTTTGAACGAGAATGAAGTTAAGTTAGCAGAAGATGTTTTACAAGCGAATATAAAAAATATTTGTTTCCAAATTTTAAACAGAAAACATAGCAAATCTTATTCAAAAAGATTTATGAAGAAATATATTCGTCAATATGTAGGATATGTATCCGATGATGGACATGTTATAATAAAAATTATTCTATATAGATTAAGTAAGGATGAAATCAAATATGATATCAAATCTGATATTTTTTGGAAACAATTTACTGAAGATGTAGTTCAAGTTTATGATGGAGGTTATAGTTATGGTAGTATTTATATAGATTTAACTAATAAGGATATTCTTGAAGTAAACATTAACGGGATGGCATAAATAACAATTCATCCCCACAAACTTGTGCAACCAATATAAATGTTGTACCTTTGTGGAGGTAAATATAAGATATTGAATTAAAAAGTCAGAGATCATCTTGTCCTAACCAAATTGGAGCACAACTGAATTTAATTATAATTTAGAAGACAGCATATGGGTATTATGGAAAATATTATAAAAAATAGTATAATATATCTTCTCTGTTTATTTTTACTTTGTGGTTGTTTCCCAAGTTTTTCTCCTCAAAAAGAGGAATATAAAAGAATAGAAATTAATAGCAATAAAATAGTGTTATTTCATCAAATAGGAACACTTGATCAAGTACTCCCAAACATCGTGTATTTGATTAATAAAGACGATTCTATTTTAATATACAAGGGAGACTCTGTAAAGGATATAAATATTATGCGAGTTCGGGATAAGAAAAAGCTCAAAAAATTTGGTAATCTTGCTATTTTTTTTGTATTTTTATGGGTGAAAATCAACAAATTACAAAATAGAATAACAATGATTACCAAGGACAAAGTTATAGAAATTTTCTGTATTATCGATGAATTTGACAAAAATTTACACTCAGAATTAAATAAAAACCTAAGTTTGCCTTCAAAAGACGCTTCAGGAAAATATCATAGAAACCGTAAAGGTAACCTATGCGAAAGTGAGATTATGACCATCCTCGTATGCTATCATTTTGGTACGTACAGAACTTTCAAGGAGTATTACCTGAACTGCATTAAAGGAATACTAAAGCAAGAATTTCCTAATGCAGTATCCTACAACCGATTCATAGAACTAATGCCTCGAGTATTCTTGGAGATGATGTTATTCATGAAACTTTATGCGTTTGGTAAATGTACAGGAATAACATTTGTTGATAGCACTATGATACCTGTTTGCCACAACGTAAGACGC
>JAIKZH010000083.1 GCA_024682395.1 Bacteroidaceae bacterium | reverse complement strand
GCAGAAAGCATATTCACTCTGCCATTCATTGAGGATGATTTTTGCCAAAAACACAATCAAGGATGCAGCAAGACTCTCAATGGCAAAATGGTATAACAAAGTGGAAGAGGCTGGATTTCATTCATTCAATGTCATTGCTGCTACATTCTATGAACACTATGATGATATACTCAATTTTTACAACAACAGATCGTCTAATGCTGCTGCTTAGTCGTTCAATGCAAAAGTCAAGGCTTTTAGGGCTGCACTTAGGGGTATCAGGGATGAGAAATTCTTCCTTTATAGGCTTGCTATGATATATGCTTATCCCCACTAATTATCTACTGAGCCATTATATCTTTCTCTGTTGTAGTATTTCTGTTCATAGTGATATTAGAAAAAGGTACAGACCACACAACATCGTCATTGTCATCTCGTGCAATAGCAACAACTGCGAGTTTACTATTATCAGAAGGAATAAAGGTATTAAATGAAAGCACAGAAGGCTCTTGTTTATCTTTATCGATACCAAAGGTAATCTCACGACTTGATATAACACTGCCGGCAGAATATCCTGTCAATGGATTAAAAGATGTACTTCCACCCGTTGTTTGCAATACCATAGTTCTTACATCATTATCCGTTTGGTGCTGATATTTTAGGTTTAGACGACATGTTATTTGATTCAAATCCAATATTTGATGTAATGAAGTTGTATCACATATCGATAATATCTTTGAAGCACAATATGTATCTGGTACACAACCATTGAAATCAGCGGAAATAGGAGTATGTATTACTGCATGCGTACTATTTGAATGGGCGATAGCAATGACTACATATACTCCATACGGGATATTCTTAACATTAAAGGAGCCAAAATCAGCATCATTGCTTGTTTGCTCAAAATGATAAAACAAAGAATGTGATGTTTTCTTTGTGTCATATAGTTTTGCAAGAGCATCGTCAGACGTAACGCAATCATCTATAGCAAACAAAGAAAAATCAATCTTGTCATACACTTCTGTTCCACTGAGATTAATTGAATTCTCAGATATGTCATCGAAAAAAACGTCAAAAGACATATTTGACGTTTTTTTCTTATTCACTGATTCTTCCAATAAGGAATCAAGACTATATTTCTCACATGAGATCATACTCATCATCACCAATATGATGAGGCTTAATGTTTTAAATCTCATTATAATATACAACTAAACTATTACTTTTCGAACAATTTCAATAATTGTTGTTTATTTATAAGCTTCTGAGTTCCTTTAACCATGTTCTTGAGTGTGATCTTTCCTGCCTGTAACTCAGAGTCACCAATAATACCTACAAAAGGTATATTTTTCTCGTTGGCATAAGACATCTGTTTCTTCATCTTTACAGCATCAGGATACATTTCTGCACTTACACCGATTTTACGAAGGCTCTCAATAGCTTTAAGACTCTCTACAGCCTCTTTATTACCCAAGTTAAGGAATAACACCTTAGTTGTTGTATTTGTTTCTTTTGGATACAAATCTAATTGATTTAACACATCATATATTCTATCTGCACCAAACGAAATACCTACACCTGAAATGCCTGGCATACCGAAGATTCCAGTTAAATTATCATAACGACCACCACCAGTGATACTACCCATTGCCACATCGTTTGCTTTAACTTCGAAAATAGCACCAGTATAATAGTTCAATCCGCGAGCCAAAGTCAAGTCTAACTCTAACTTGTTTTTCAAACCGAGTTGTTTCAAGGTCTTCATGATAAACTGAGTTTCCTCAATACCCTTCAATCCGATTTCACTCTCTTTAAAGAACTTTTGCATTGTACGTAATTTCTGCAAATAAGTTCCTTCAAGAGCAAAAATTGGTTGTAAATGCTCTATTGCTTCTGAAGAAAGTCCCTTCTCAGTCAATTCTTTGTTTACTGCATCAAGACCGATCTTATCGAGTTTGTCAATTGCTACAGTGATGTCAACCAACTTATCAGGCGCACCAATCACCTCAGCAATTCCTGCTAATATCTTTCTGTTATTGACCTTAATAGTTACACTAATACCAAACTTATGGAATACAGTGTCGATGATTTTCAGTAATTCAACTTCATTAAGCAAAGAATCAGAACCCACAATATCGGCATCACATTGGTAGAACTCACGATAACGTCCATGTTGTGGTTTATCTGCTCTCCAAACAGGTTGAATCTGAAAACGTTTGAAAGGCAATTTTATCTCCTCACGATGTTGTACGACATAACGAGCAAAAGGAACTGTTAAATCATAACGCAATCCTTTTTCGCAGAATTTAGATGCCAACTTTGCTGCATTACGACTAAGAAGTTCTTCGTCAGTAAGACTGCGAAAATAATCACCTGAATTTTGAATCTTAAATAAAAGTTTATCGCCTTCCTCTCCATATTTACCCATTAGAGTACTTAGATTCTCCATAGCAGGAGTTTCAATCTGCTGGAATCCATATAAAGCATAAACTTCTTTAATTGTATTGAATATATAGTTACGCTTAGACATCTCAGCAGGTGAGAAGTCGCGTGTACCTTTTGGAATTGATGGTTTCTGTGCCATTGTTATGTCTGTTTTATTTTGAGTACAAAGTTACAACTTTTTTTTAAGAAGAACACGTCATTATGATAATTTATCGCTCTGTGCATAAACTTTTCCATGTATGGTATTCTTTATACGGCAATCATCAAAATTTTCTATCAATGAATAGAAATTATCCGCATCACCATTATCATGGCTTTGCCACATCAGGAGTTCAACATTATTCCTTATTCCAACGTTTTGGTTTCCAGACAAAAAGTGCCAAAAGGAAATAAACAGCCACTTGTATCCATAGAGCACGCAATTCAAACAATATATCCCCCAATGAAGCTCCCATGGAATTTACTTTAACAAAGGCATTAATACCAAATGTAGAAGGGAATATATAGGATATTGCTTTATAAGATGCATTTAACGAACTAACTGGCCATGGAATTCCACTAATAAACAAAAGAGGAACTGAGGTAAATATAATTATGAGCATCACGTGTTCACGTTGCTGCATAAGACAGGATAATGTAAGAGCAAAGAAAATAGTTGCCAACAAGAATGGTATCAATATAGCAATTATCTGCCAGAATCCTGCCAATTGTATAAAGTTAAACATCCGTGGTATTGCCATTGTTATATAACATGACATAACTAAATATATCATAAAATAACAAAGTGTCTTTCCAAGAACAACTCGTGCGATACCGAAAGGAGCTTCTTGACGTGTAATAAGTTTATGTCCGCGATTGTTTTCTCGAAGTGTACCCGACGACATACCAATACCTAATATTAGGGTTTGGTGAATAACAAGCATCAGTACTGCAGGAATAAGAAAGCAGCCATAACCACCTACAGGATTAAACATAGGTACGGCTTCATACGATAATGGAGCTGCTGCTATTTGTTCTTCTCGATGAGTCTGAGAATTCATCATAGATACAGAAATTTCACTGCCCATATCCAATGTTACGTTTGTCAAACTTGTCAACAAGGATTTATAATAAAGCATTGAACTCATATCCACATACAAACTCACTGTGGTCTGTCTATGTGAGTGAATATCTGCTGCAAACGAAGATGGAATATACACTATGCCACGCGCTTCCTGTTGCATAATAAGTTGACGAGCCTCGTCTATATTTTCCTTATAATCAACTACATTTAGTTCTTGA
The DNA here is from genome assembly GCA_024682395.1 of Bacteroidaceae bacterium. Lineage (GTDB taxonomy): Bacteria > Bacteroidota > Bacteroidia > Bacteroidales > Bacteroidaceae > Colivivens. The sequence continues at coordinate 123,773 of JAIKZH010000083.1, read as the reverse complement.
GTTGCATTCAAGCGACGAATAAGTTCACGACTGAGTGACGACTTAGAATCATCTACAATTACAGCCGGAACTTCACGTACAATCTCATTATTATAAAGCCATGAATATAAGGCAGGATACAATAATGGTACAATAAAGAAGAATATCAGTACTCCTGTATCCGAAAAGACACGTCGAAATTCATTAAGAAATATTTTAATCATGGTAGATATACGTATTTATAGAATATTTTCTTAAGACGTGACAACATAAACAAAGGAAGCAAGATGAATGCGAGCAAAGCTACCACATACATCCACGAGTAATGCAATGAATAGCCATGCAAGATATTCATCTGATAGATCATAAAATAATGGCGCATAGGAAACAGCCATGACAATATCTGAAGAGATGGGGCCATTGATGTAACAGGATATGTAAAACCAGATATAGAGAAACTGAGCACACCCCAAAGCGAACATATACTCATAGACATTCGTAATGTAGGAAGCAGACTGAATATAAATATTGCAAACGACTGCGCTGCCACTACTAATACAAAACCTATAAGCAAAATAGCCCAGAAACTACAATTATGAGGGAAATTCAGATGCACAAAAAGCCAATATTGATACAACCATACAACAAGTGTGAAAATGATTGTTTGAGGAATAAATTTCCCGATAAGTGCAATCAGTACTCTATTTTCAGCCATTCTCATCCATGACTTTGCCCTATTATTCTTCAATTCTATTCCCACTGAATAAGCAGTAACAAGAAGTATAAACAAAGCAAGGCAAGCAGGAATAATTGTGGTACTGAGTGCTATATTGTAGTTAAGCATTGGATTGTCTATTGCGTGCACGTCTGTGGCTATCGGTTGCAATACCGACTTTATCTGATGCTGAGTTAATCCTTTTGCTTGTAATTTGGCAGAACCAACAGATGCTGCCCCTAGGGTAGATATAGCACGCATCTCTTTATATATCAAAGAACCTGCCAACAACACAGAGTTATTATAATAAAAAGAGATTTTAGGTTGACGAGAAGCTAACAAATCGCGTTCCATATTCTGAGGAATATACATAAATGCATAAATCTCACATTTCTGCATTGCACGGCGGGCCTGATTCACATCAGGATAATGTGCAACAATATGTGACTGCTGAAAAGCGTCATAATTACGTAGGAGTTTACGCGATGTGGTGGAATTATCCAAATCAACCACACCCACAGGCATGTCTGTTGGTAATCCTTCGTTCATTAATCCTGAAAAGAAGAATATTACAAACAAAGGAAACACAATCATACTAAACCAATATATAGGAGCATGAATCAGAGTTTTTATTTCTCTCTTCATGATGTCCCACAACGATTGTATGATACCGGTTTTACTCACTATTATCTTTTTATTTACAATTACTCAATAATAAAAGAAGATAAGTATTATTTCTTATTCTTTAAAACCAATGACATTCCTGGACGAAGTCCGTCAATAGCATCAACAAGACGTGCCCTAACCTCAAAAGTCTTTAGGTCATATTGTCCGTTTGACTTAGTGGCTTTCCAAACCGCATATGAACCTTGATCTTTAAGGAAATACACCTTCATTGTTATTGTTTTATCAAATGCAGGGACATATGCCTTTATCTCATCACCAACTTTTAATCCTTTCAACTGATCTTCGCGAACATTAAATGTTCCCCAAATATCATTAGTCATCTGCACACTCATTATAGGGGAGCCTGTACCTACCAACTCACCAACTTTAGGATAAATCTCACTTACTTCCCCATCGTGGGTTGCTCGTTGAACAGTTTCATCCTTATATGCTTTTACAAGGTCCACATTTCCCTTTGCCATATTTACTTTCTCGGCTGCCGCTTGACGTTCTTCCGAACGAGCACCACTTACAGCCATGTCATACTGACTTTTTGCTGCACGTTCTTGAGCCTGCATTGCCATATAGTTTGCCTCAGCCTCATCTTTTTTCTGAGCAGTAACTACTCCTTCATTATAAAGTCTCGAAACACGTTCATATGATTTCTTTGCGATGTCAAGTCCTGCCTTTGCTTGATTCCACACCTCAAACGCACCTTGAATCTGTTCCTTACGTGCACCATTATTTGCCATACGACTCATTGCTGCTGCAGCATTTTCAGCAGCTTTAGCACTTTCAGCTTGCGCCGTCACCTCTGGAGCCTCAAGAATAGCGAGTGTATCGCCCTCATGAACGAAATCACCCTCTTGAACCTTCAATTCAAGAATACGTCCAGGGACTTTACTTGAAACACGATATTCTGATACTTCCACCTGACCTTGTATTACTTCAGGCTCTTCAGCAAGAAATACATATCCTATCAGTGCAACAAGAGCTATAATTGCAACTATTACGGTTATAGAAATATATAAACCGATGTTTTGAGATTTCTTTGACATAATTATTCTTGTTTTTACGATGTTGTCTTTTTATAGACGTTATATGTATTAACTATTATATTTCAATATCTTAAATAGGATATCACATGCCTATTGGCAATGCCAACGACTTATGTAATGAACTTACGGCTAATTTCACTTCGATTTGAGCATCAATCTGTAGGTTCTTAGCCTTTAACCATGCTGTCTGAGCCTCCATAACTGTTGTAGCAGTGAACACACCTTCAGCGAAACCTGTGTTTGCACTATGAAGATTCTCATTCGCTTTGCTTATATTTTTTTCTGTCAGCAATAATTTCTTACGGGCTTCAGACAACTTATATCGGTCTTGCTGCACTTGTAAATCAATTAAATTTGACGTATCAGCAATTTTCAGTTGTGCAAGAGTAGCAGACGAACGTGCCATATTAACCTTAGAGCGATTTTCCCAGATATTTGATAGTGGCATATTCAACACCACACCGACATTCCACATTCCGCCAAATTTACGTTTGAATCCATTATATAAATTGGGATTTGTATAAGTATATCCAGCAGTCAATGCTATAGTTGGAAGATAATCTGCTTTTGCCAAACTTATACTTTTATTTGCAATATCTTCGGCATTTCGTAACATTTTCATTTCTGGGCGATTGGCTAGAACTGTCTGGAAATCAACATCGTAATCAAATAAATCGTTTGCGATATCCTTATCTTCATCAGCTAACTTAAACTCAGTATCTAATGGTATTCCACACACGTTGCACAAAGCTTTTTTTGCCAGCACCAATCCATCTTCAACTTGTACCAGAGTCATCTCAGCCTCATTCACCTTTACACTAACACTCAGTTCGTCCGATTTTGTTGCCACACCTTCTGCGACCATTTTTTTGACATCGCTTTCCAGTTTTAAAAGAAGTTCATGGTAACTCTCTGCAAGTTTATGTTTATTATGAAGCGACACAACAAGCCAATAAGCATTATCTGTATTATTTATCAATCTATATTGGGTTTGTTCTATCTCGTTAGTTGTCAAGTCCTTATTGATTGCAGCAATTTTATTAGCAGTAGAAATGCGTCCACCTGTATAAACGGGTTGAACTAAAGTCACTGCGCCCAACCACACATTACGTGTGTCGGTACGAAAGGCATCAACAATCTTTTCACCAACTTCATTAAGATTCTCAGACAAACCAGGAATTGAGCCCGCAGCGATTTGTCCCAGTCCTTGAGCCTGTGTTGGGGTAATGATACCCTGAGTGACAAGGGTTGTCAACAATTCAGGAACACTTTGAGACAATGAAGAAGCTAATGAGGAGCCAAAATTAGAGATGGTATTCTTTTGTTCGTCATTCAATATTGAGATGCTTTTGGATGTATGAACATAACTTCCTGTCAAGTTAATCTTTGGATAATATAAAGAACGAGTACTATTTAATGCTTCACCAGCAATCTTATTCTTTATATTACTCATCTTTAATTGTTCATTGTTCTCTAATGTTAATTTTCTACAATCATCTAAAGTTAGAGTCTGTTGAGAACACATCCTCTGAGGCATAATAATGCCAACTATACTTATCAGAACAATTATATAATAATTACATTTCATATTCATTGTTGTTTATAAAAACAAAGATAAAGCTTTCTTACGAATTAACAAAAATTTTCACAAATCTTTGCATTATAAGGCATGTTAATAACATTTAGAAACAAAATGAGTTCGGCATAACACCGAACTCATTAATATCAAGAGAGTTGAATTATATGTCTTTAATTAAGCCTTACGCTTAAGATAAGCAATCACATCACCCTTGCGCACGTTAGCACCTTGTTTTGCATTAATCTCAACAAGTTGTCCACCAAGAGCTGCTGGGATTTCTGTAACTTGTCCATATTGGTTCTGGAAATAGCAGAAACGATCGCCATCTTTGTACTTAGTACCAATCTGAGGAGCGATACTCTTTTCACATTCGCCATCACCGTTGATCTGCCACATTACAGTTCCGTTTTCAGGAGCTACTACTGCATCTGCATCAGCGTGCTTGAATTCAGTAAGTTGTTCAAGAGAAAGACCTCCGTTATTCTTCTGAAGTTCTTTATCTTTTGCAGCTTGAAGATCCTTGTAGAAACGTTCTTTAGCGATTCCGCTCTTATAATCACGATATTGTGATTCGTGCATAGCAAATTCGAAGAGTTCTTCATCGTCTTCACCACGTTCCCATCCGTTTTCTTTCATTTCCTTGATGAAACGAGGGAGTTCATCTGGATAGTTTTCTTGTGGATCTTTGTCTGTGAATTCGAATCCCTTTTCCTTAGCCAATTCCTTAATTTCATCAGCTACAGTTCCAGGGAGTTTACCACTCTTACCAAGGATCATACCCCAGATTGAAGCATCCATCATTGAATAACGTGGTTTACCCATTGACTCAGCGAGCAAGTTCATAAGTGCGATATTCTTCACATACTGACTGAATGGAGTTACAAGACATGGTGTACCAACTTTTGGCCATACGTATGAAACCTCGTTGAACAGACGAACAAGAAGAGCGTCTTCTGTAAGAGGATCTTGTCCTTTCTGTTGACGGTTGTTATTAATTGCATCCATAACACCTTTGAGGTCTGCCATCATAGAACCCATCATACCACCAGGGAGTCCACAACCAAGAAGGAGTGAAGACATAAGTTTGTTGCTTGGGTTCATGAAATATCCGAGGAAGTCATCAATAAATTCTTGAGTGAGTTTACGAGCTTCCATATAAGCATCCATGTTGATTTCAGGAACGTCGAAACCATAATTCTTCAACATGCTCTGAACAGAAATAACATCTGGATGAACCTTACCCCATGAAAGTGGTTCGATAGCAGTATCAATTACGTCTGCACCATTCTTACAAACTTCGAGGATACTTGCCATAGAAAGACCTGGACCTGAGTGTCCGTGATATTGGATAATAATCTCAGGGTGCTTGTCTTTGATCATCTTAACCAATTTTCCGAGCATTGCTGGCTGACCGATACCAGCCATATCCTTAAGACAGATTTCAGGTGCACCTGCAGCAATTACCTGCTCTGCGATATTTGCATAATATTCAGCAGTGTGAATTGGGCTGTTAGTGATACAAAGTGTTGCCTGAGGAGTCATACCAGCCTCAAGAGCATATTTAATTGAAGGAATGATATTTCTTACATCATTAAGTCCACAGAAAATACGAGTAATATCAACACCTTGTGCGTGCTTAACCTTATACATAAGTTTACGTACATCTGCTGGGACAGGATTCATACGAAGAGCGTTAAGACCACGGTCCAACATATGAGTTTTGATTCCCACTTCATTAAATGGTTTAGTAAAAGCACGAACAGCCTTGTTTGGGTTTTCACCATAAAGAAGGTTTACCTGTTCGAATGCACCACCATTAGTTTCTACACGTGAAAAACATCCCATTTTAATGATAACAGGTGCTATACGTTCCAACTGATCCTTACGTGGCTGAAATTTTCCACTTGATTGGAACATGTCTCTGTAAACGAGACTAAACTGTATTTTTCTTTTTTCCATGCTTATTGAGTATACTTTTATATATTAGCATGCAAAGATAAGAATTTATTGGGAATTATAGCTTACTATATTTAAATTATTTTTGTATATACAGAAAATATGCATTTTTTATTTTATTTTTAATTTTAATTAACTTTAATCGTTTGCAAATAACCACCCTACAGAAACTGTAAACTTATTCTGTTTTGTTTCGTTACGCAGATGTTCTGTATAGAATTTATGATCGGTCAGACCTGCCGAATACATAACATTTAGGTTAAAGGATTTTACTCTTAGTCCTAATGCAATTTCTGCAGAAGCATTAAATCGAGCAGGCCAACCATCACGATTATAATGAACCACTGCCCTATCTGTCACATAATCATCTGAATACCAACCATTATGATAATCAGAGTCATAGAACTCACCATGGAACACATAGTCCAATCCTAAACCTCCATGAATTCGTAAATCGGTTTGACGAGCAATAGGGATACGCAATAATGCATGAAACGGAACATGTCCGCTTACCTCTGAGAAATTATCATATCCCATGCTTTTACCCGATGCAAAATACATATCTAAATCAAATCCTGTATATAGACCTATTCCATAACGAGTATAAGGTTGATATGTAAAACCTATCTGAAGACCATGTAATCGTTTGTCTTCTTCACCAAATAGATTCTCTTTAAATTTGTAATCACCAAAATCGGTTGCCCATTGTTTTGACACATATCCTACATGCATTCCCAAAGGACTATCGGCAACATTTTTCCATGGATTTTGTGCCTGCACTGAGTTACTGGTTATTAATACAACCAAGCAAACTATAATTTTTCTGATTGAAGAAAGATTTTCCATAAGCATTAATTTTAGTCAATACATAGTTTTACCGTTACAAAGATAATAATTTTAATCATAACTAATATGGGATTTTTCCTAAAGTAAATTAGGATTTTCCCTAAAAAGTACTAAATTTGCATCAAAATCTTAAATTATCACGAATTATATGACAATCGCAATAATAGTAGCCATGGATAAGGAATTGGCAAGTATTAACAAAGTCCTTACCCAACCCGAAGAAATAACAGTTAACGGATTTAAATATCACTCAGGTTATTATGCCGACAAAAAACTAATCTTATACAAATGCGGTATAGGAAAAGTCAATGCAGCCGTAGGAGCCTCTGTGTTAATCCAGACATTTAAACCTGATTACTTAATCAGTTCGGGAGTTGCAGGTGGCATAGACAAAGATGTAAAAGTAATGGATGTGGTTGTATCTGATTTACTGGTATATCACGATGCCTACACAGGAGAAGAAGGTGAAGGCATTGACATCGTAAATCCTTTCAATGTTGACGAGGCATTATTGAACGCAGCAAAAGAGATACAGAAAGAAAATCCTTGCATAAAAATTGGAACTATATGCACTGGCGACCAGTTCATAACAGAACGAAATATTCTGGAATCTATAAAAAACAAATATCCTAAAGGACTTGCAGTTGACATGGAATCATGTGCCATTGCCCATACATGCAAGATATTCTCCACACCGTTTATTTCATTCAGAATAATAAGCGATACGATAGGTGCAGAACAACATGTTGAGGAGTATAAGAATTTTTGGAACACATTAGCTGAGAATTCATTTAATATACTCTTGAAATATCTGGAAACAATCAAGTAATTCCCTTAAAATAAACTATTAATATAATAAAAATGAGGTTTAGCCGATGCTATTCCTCATTTTTATTAGAATTCAACTCTTTTGATATCACTTGTTCTATAAAGTCCTCATCTTTTTATTCTTATAAAATATAAGCATATCCAAACATTCAAAAAATAATTAAAAGCAACAAGACAATTATCTAAACATTTACCCTATTCATCTCACTTATTTGGCTTCATTTTAAATATTACAAAATTACTCATTTCTGAAAAATCGTCAATAAAATGCTGAGACTTAGATCTTATACTTTCTAATAAGCCACTTGGAGCAATAGGTTTTTCATCGAAATATTGTAAGAATTCATCAGGAGGTACCACAGAATACAAATATCCTTTTTGATATGTTTCTAATTCTGGTAGCCAAGCCCCCATATATGCTTGAACCACGTCTGTATTATAATCAACTTTTAGAGCATATCCATAAGTATTAATACATATATTTAAATAAGCTTTATCTTCTAAGCATAAAATAGCATCAACAAAATCATAATCTAATAAATGTGTGAGAAAACGTTTCTCTTTAATATCATCTAATTCCACCATTCTGTCGGTATAAAGTTGAATGGTATGACATTCATCCGATTTATCAAACGGCAAAATATTAATTGTATGTTTATAAAAATCGAAATAATACACATTGTTACCATTAGCTTGCATTGGATTTGGTATAAAACAGACACGTGAAATCTTATCAGGGTCTTGTTTCAGTCTGCGAGATATCAATTCAAAATTTTTATCGAAGAAATATAAAAGATATCCATCCTCTAATCCATAATAATCTGTCAAACAGACATAACCATCAGACACACTTATAATCTTTTTAAAATACACATTCGTTGAACCAGCCAACACCTTCAACACTTTTGAATATAAATATTTCCCCGACATGTCATATACCTTTACTATTTCACCCTCGGTTAATATGACGACAGTGCCGTTCTGCTCACTCACTGCAAAATCATCAATATAATCATATTCATTTTTACCATGCCCAACGGCACCTATATTACATACATATTTTCCACGTGAATCAAATTTTATAACAGCAGGAATGCCGCCATCATCATAAATATAAAAAGACGAATCTGTCACATACACTTTTTGAACATCGCTCAACATTCCTTTCTTAACATTTTCTAATGGAATGATTTCGCATAAATCAACAAGATCATTATACTCAACCACTGAATCTTCAATATCTACTGGGGAAAAGGTTACTTTCTGGGAAACACTTTCAGTTACAGCAGAACTGCAACTACATAATAATGTAATAAATACAAACAAAATTTTTCTCATAATAATTATATTAGGATGATTAAGCTTGGGTTAAGACTTATGGTAAAGAACATTTATTCAAAACCATAAAGACTTGTTTGATTATGCTAAGACACAAATCAAGTGCAAAACAAAGAAAAATAATAAGACTCTCCAATTTTTACGTAAAGAAAAGGAAGAAACTTAACATTTTTATAGAACTTCAAATTTATTTTAAGTTAAAAAGTTAGAAATTAAGGAGTAACGCAAAAATTATCTATTACATTTCAGTGGGGGCAAATTGAAGTAAAGACGCCTATACAAATAAAAAAACAGGAACCGAATCAGTTCCTGTTTTTCAATATATTTACACTTTATAATTAAAGTGAATAGTCTAATTTGCTCATGCGAACATATGTTGCATAACGGTGTTGTGCAGCTTTCTTAGCAGCATCGAAGAGTTCTTGTGCTTCAGCTGGTTTTGCCTTCTTAAGAGAGAGGTAACGAACTTCACCGTCAAGGAATGCTTGGAAGTTATCCCAGTTAGGTTCCTTAGAATCGAGTTGGAATGGATTCTTACCTTCTTCTGCAAGACGTGGATCGAATCTCCAGAGGTGCCAGTATCCGCATTCTACAGCCTTAGCCTCTTCTGCTTGACTCTTACCCATACCACCTTTAGCCTTAAGACCGTGGTTGATACATGGAGCATAACCGATGATGAGTGATGGTCCTGGATAAGCTTCAGCTTCACGGATAGCCTTTAAGCACTGGTTGTTATCAGCACCCATTGCAACTTGTGCAACATATACATATCCGTAAGTTGATTGCATAAGACCGAGGTCTTTCTTAGTGATACGCTTACCACCAGCAGCAAACTGAGCGATTGCACCGATTGGTGTAGCTTTTGAAGACTGACCACCAGTATTAGAATAAACCTCAGTATCGATAACAAAGATGTTAACGTCTTCACCTGAAGCAAGTACGTGGTCAAGACCGCCGTAACCGATGTCATATGAAGCACCGTCACCACCGATAATCCACTGGCTACGCTTAACGAGGAAGTGGCTGAGTTCTTGGAGTTGCTTGCAAACTGGGCAACCCTTAGCTGCACTTTCGTTAATGAATGGGATCAACTTAGCAGCAGCTGCTTTACTTGCGTCTGCATTGTCTTTGTTGTCAATCCATTCTTGTGCTGCAGCCTTGTATTCAGCAGAAGTCTTGTCAGATGCAATCATTTCGTTGAGAAGAGTAACGATACGAGCACGCATCTTCTTGTTAGCAAGAACCATACCAAGACCGAATTCGCAGAAGTCTTCGAACAATGAGTTTGCCCATGCAGGTCCTTGTCCCTTTTCGTTTGTAGTATATGGAGTTGATGGGATTGAACCAGAATAGATTGATGAACAACCTGTTGCGTTTGCTACCATCTGACGATCTCCGAAGAGTTGAGAGATAAGCTTAACATATGGAGTTTCACCACATCCAGAGCAAGCACCTGAGAACTCGAACAATGGAGTTGCAAACTGGCTAAGACGTGGATTTGACTTAATGTCGATAAGATCTTGCTTAGATTTAACGTTTTCAACACAGTAATCCCAGTTCTTAGCTTCAGGAAGTTCTCCTTCAAGTGGAACCATAGAAAGAGCTTTAGTACCCTTCTTACCAAGACATACGTCAACACAGTTACCACAACCAAGACAGTCCATAACACCAACTTGCATACGGAACTTCATGCCTTTGAGTGCAGCAGGAGCAAGTACATCAAGTTTAGTTGCATCCAAACCAGCAGCTTCGTTTTCATCCATTACGAATGGACGGATACAAGCGTGAGGACAAACGAATGCACACTTGTTACATTGTGAACAGAATTCTGGATCCCATTTTGGAACGAGAGCACTTACACCACGCTTTTCGTAAGCAGCAGTACCTTGTTCCCAAGTACCATCTTCATAACCTTTGAAGTCAGATACGTGAAGTAATTCACCGTCTTGTGCATTGATTGGACGAACAAGTTTGTTGATGAATTCAGGATCGTTATTTTCTGCTTTTGGTTCATCTTCAAGATTAGCCCAAGCTGGATCGATTGTAAGAACGTTGTATTCGTTACCACGATCTACAGCTGCATAGTTCATGTTGACAACGTCTTCACCCTTCTTACCATAAGACTTAACGATGAACTTCTTCATCTGTTCGATAGCCAAGTCAACTGGAATAACTTCAGTAATACGGAAGAATGCACTCTGAAGGATTGTATTTGTACGGTTGCCAAGACCAATTTCTTGAGCGATCTTAGTTGCGTTGATATAATAAACTGTGATATTCTTCTGTGCGAAGTATCTCTTTACGTTGTTTGGAAGGTTCTTTGCCAATTCGTCTGCATTCCAGATTGTATTGAGAAGGAATGTTCCGTTTTCACGAAGACCACGAGTTACATCATACATACGAAGATAAGCTTGTACGTGACATGCAACGAAGTTAGGAGTCTTAATCTGATATGTTGAACGGATTGGAGTGTCACCGAAACGAAGGTGTGAACAAGTGAAACCTCCTGACTTCTTAGAGTCATAAGAGAAGTAAGCCTGACAATATTTGTTAGTATTGTCACCGATGATCTTCACTGAGTTCTTATTTGCACCTACTGTACCGTCTGCACCAAGACCGAAGAATTTAGCTTCGAAGATACCTTCACCACCAAGAGCTTTTTCTTCTTCAAGTGGAAGAGAGCGGAATGTAACATCATCAACAATACCGAGTGTGAAGTCATTCTTTGGTTGTGGGAGTTCAAGGTTATCGAATACAGAAAGGATGATTGTTGGAGTAACGTCGTTACTTCCAAGACCATAAATACCACCTACGATATCTGGTGCATTTTCTACGCCGTAGAATGCTTCCTTAACATCAAGATGAAGTGGTTGAGCACCAGCTCCTGGTTCCTTAGTACGGTCAAGAACAGCAATTCTCTTACAAGTCTTAGGTACAGCTTGGAAGAGGTGTTTCTTAGAGAATGGACGGTAAAGGTGAACACTTACCATACCATATTTCTTACCATTTGCATTAGCATAGTCAATAGCTTCACGAGCAGCTTCTGTTGCTGAACCCATCAAGATAATAACTTGTTCTGCATCTTCAGCTCCATAATAAGAGAACAATTTATAATCGCGTCCTGTTATCTTAGAGATTTCCTTCATGTATTCTTCTACAACTTCAGGAACTGCGTCATAGAATGGGTTACATGATTCACGGTGAGTGAAGAATGTTTCAGGGTTTTCAGCCATACCCTTAGCTTGTGGATGTTCTGGAGTGAGTGCGCGTGAGCGGAAATCAGACACAGCCTGCATATCAACAAGTGGACGGATATCTTCCATATCCATTTCTTCAATCTTCTGATATTCGTGTGATGTACGGAATCCATCAAAGAAGTTGATGAATGGTACACGGCATTTCAATGTTGCAAGATGTGCTACAGCACTAAGATCCATAACTTCCTGAACTGATCCTTCTGCCAACATAGCAAAACCTGTTTGGCGGCAAGCCATAACATCTCCATGATCACCGAAGATACAAAGAGAATGAGATGCAACTGTACGAGCACTTACATGGAATACACTTGGAAGTAATTCACCTGCAATCTTGTACATATTTGGGATCATCAAAAGAAGACCTTGTGATGCAGTAAATGTTGTTGTGAGAGCACCAGCCTGAAGACTTCCGTGAACTGCACCAGCAGCACCACCTTCAGATTGCATTTCCTGTACGCTGACAGTATCACCAAAAAGATTCTTTCTTCCAGCTACAGCCCATTCATCAACATGCTCTGCCATTGGAGATGATGGAGTAATAGGATAAATAGCAGCTACTTCTGAAAACATGTAGGCTATGTGTGCAGCTGCTTGATTACCATCACAGGTAATAAATTTCTTTTCTTTTGCCATAATTAAGCCATAATAATTAAATTAATATTTTGTAAGAATTAATATCATACTTATTGATGAAGGCATAACATTAATACTATAGATTTCTCAACCTACAGCATATACAGATATTACCTTTTCAAAAAATACTTATTTTCGCGTTTTATTCTGTACACGGTTCTAACATCTAAAAAGCTGAATCAATACAGAAATCCAAAAAGCCAAAGCGGAATTTGGTTTCCTTCACCAACATCCATTTGATTAACAGCAAATGTGATTTTTGATTTACTCTTTAAACGAGTACCATGTTCGGCAATTCGGAATTCCATATCTCCATCAATGATGAAGGAGCATATATTTCCCGCCTTATTCACATGATGATCTTTCCACATTGTGTTACAGAAGAATGTTTCCAACACATCATGTTCATCAAATCGACGTGGATAGAAACTATACATCAGATTTGAGTTGTGTAAAAGGACGCGAGCCGGTTTCTTAGGAAACTCATCTCCTTTAGAATAAATCATATTCACAAGACGAGCATCCATAAGATATTTTATATAATTCATAACTGTTGCTCTTGACATACCTAATTCTTGAGCCAATTGACTAACGTTAGGTACACTGCTGCCACTGCTTGTAAGCAAGTAGAACAAGAGTTTCAGTTTTGGAAGATATTTTAACTCGATTTGCTTGAGTTGAAGTATATCCACCTCAATCATCATATTCATAGTTTTCAACAGATTTTCAGAGTAATTCTGTTGTTCCAAGAAAAACGGATAAAAACCATGATGCAAATAATCACTGAAATAATTACGCGGATTCACTTCTGAAATTACTTCTTGTGCAATCGTTGTATGATTCTCAAGAATTTCTTGCAATGAATATGCAGGGAAGTGAAAACCAGTCTTTAGGTTTAGGAATTCACGGAAAGAAAAACCTCTGAGATTGTAAGAATGAACAATCTTGTTTAGTTCAGGATTTTCTTCCTTCAAACGCATAACAGAAGAACCTGTAAAAATAATCTTTAGTCCAGGGAAACGATCATAACATTCACGCAATTGACTACTCCAGTCGGGTTGCTTGAATACTTGATCTATCAGAAGAACCTTACCTCCATTATGATAGAAGTCATCAGCAAATGCGGTGATTCCTATATTTTGGATGTAAAAGTTATTAGTGTTTATATACAAACACTGATGATCATCGGGCGAATAGTTTTCTTGCGCATACTGTAAGAGGAAAGTTGTCTTCCCCACTCCTCGCGCACCTTTAATACCTATCATTCGCTGTTTCCAATCGACTTCATCCATTAGATCACGACGAACTGTAGGTCCTAGATGTTCTACAAGATACTTGTGTGTGCGGAAAAATGATTCCATAAAATCCCTTAATTTATATAATAATGTGTAAACTCATTATACAACGAGTTTGATTTTTGCATATTATACAAAACTACGCCAAATGTTAAAAAACACTTTTTAGTGCGGTTTTATGTAAATTGCGCTACAAAGTTACAACAATATATTGAATTTGCAAAGTTGAGTTTGCAAAAAAAAATTAAAAGTTGATATTTTTTTTCATTATCAATTATATAACAGCAAAAAGTCATCGTCTGTTTCACAAAAGACGATGACCCAAATAAAAAACTGATAAATTATATATAAATTGTTGTTTGTTTTTAAAACATTATATTTCAACTAATATTCTAAATACTTTACCTGGATTTGCATCCCATTCTGTCATTGCATTGAAAGCATCCTCTGGTTTTACGACTTTAGAGATGAAAGGCGAAACATCAAAACCAGACTTTATTCTTTGAACAACAGCCTCAAAATCCTCTGGCATAGCATTGCGTGAACCACGAATTGTTAATTCCTTCTGAACGAATAATTTAGTTTGGAACGAGATATCTTTTTTTGCGTAGCCAATATAAACTACACGTCCTGCAAACGCAACTTCTTCAATTGCACTCACATAAGTATGTGGATTTCCAACCGCCTCAATAGCCACATTTGGTCCAAATCCATCTGTGTATTTTCTTAAAGCTGTATGCAAATCTTCCTTCATGCTATTTACAGAATATGTTGCACCTACTTTACGAGCGATTTCAAGTTTTTCATCATCAAGATCCACTGCAATAACCTTAGCTCCACGTAAAGATGCTGCAACTATCGCACCAAGTCCAATCATTCCGCATCCAAATACGACCACTGAATCTTTATCTGTTACTGCACCACGATTAACTGCGTGAAAACCTACACTCATAGGTTCAATCATTGCACAATCACGAGCAGAAACACCCTCTGTAGGAATTACCTTCTGCCATGGCAATGCTAAATATTCCTTCATTGCTCCATTACGCTGAACGCCAAGAGTTTGATTATGCTCACAAGCATTTGGTTGTCCTGCCTTACAAGATGCGCACTCTCCACAATTGGTATATGGATTTACAGTAACAACCATTCCTGGTTTTAAAGAATCTGGGACATTACTTCCTACAGAAGCAATTGTTGCACCAATTTCGTGACCAGGGATTATTGGCAATTGAACCATTGGATTCAAGCCACGGAAAGTATTAAGATCGCTTCCGCAAAAACCCACATAATTTATCTTCAACAACACTTCGTCTGCTGAGACCTCAGGCATTTCGACATCTACAACCTCTAATTTACCTGCTTCCTTTATTTGAATTGCTTTCATATCTAATTATTTTTTATCGAATAACAGACCTACCGACTATGCTTTGTCATTAATCAAGCCATTAAATCACTCTGACATATTCTTAATATATGGCAAATCAACTAAATCAGTAAAGCCATAAAACGAAATTGCATTCTCTCCAAGAAACATCTGTTTCTCTTTATCGGTCAGTTCTTTTGATTTGACAACAAAATCATATGACATCTTATATGTTATAGCTGTAATAGTACGAGGATAATCGCTTCCCCACATCAGTTTATCAATACCAACCATATCGGCAGCTTCTTTTATTGATCTTATTGCCGACGGATATGGATAAAACTCACTATTATAAAGCCATGTTATACCACCCGACTCAACCATCACATTTTTATGACAAGCCAACATGATTTGTTGTTTCCACGATGAAGTGGTAACCATTCCGAAATGCCCTATCGCAACCTTCAGATTTGGACACTCTTTTATCACTTCGTCCATTTGAGCGATCTGCGTTGCATCATCAGCAAGACACATAGACAAAATCATGCCTTTATTCTCCATGGCTTTAAATGCATTCATCATCTTGTCAGAATTCAATGGGACGTTCAATCTGTGCCCAGGTATTGCTACAGCCCGAAATGACGATGATTCCACTTGTCTTAATATAGATTCCGGATCGACCGCTAATCCACAGCACATGAATCTATTACTGTATTTCTTTTGAACCTCGCTCAAATAATCATCTTGACAGCCATCTATAATTTCTTGGACTACAACCGCAGCACTTACTTGAGCATAATCCATATTACTCAAGAAAACTTCTGCGGAATTCTTTCCATCAATCATAAACGGAGGCAACATTTGCACTTCCGACCCCATAAAAAGGCTTCTGCCGTTTTTGGTCGTCCGAATTGGCATATTATCAACTACCGTATCTTGACGTAACCACAAATGACTATGAGCATCAATTATTATCATACAAATATAATCTTATGTATTCTTCCAACTAACGCGCTTCTGTTCACCGATAATATCCTGCACTTCAAGCACTAATTCATTATTAATTGGTTCCTCAGCCCAATCTATATTTCTTTTAACATTATCTGGGTTTGCGCTACTAAATAATGTTGATGTCACGCGTGGGTTAGACACAGAATATTGAATAGCTAATTTTTCAATTGGATAATTCTTAGATTTACAATGTTGAGCTGCTTTTGCGCATGCCTCAACTAATGGTTTTGGAGCCGGATGCCAATCTGGAACTCCTCGTTCGCTAAGTAATCCCATAGACAAAGGTGATGCGTTGATAACACCAATACCTTTACTTTCAAAATAGTCGAGAAAATCAGTCAATTTATCATCACATAGACAATAATGACAAAAGTTCAATACACTTTCCACCGTTCCCGGTTCACTGTGATCAATGACCCATTTAAGATTTTCCAACTGCAAATCAGTTATTCCCACATGACCGACAACACCTTTACTACGAAGTTCTACCAAAGCTGGAAGTGTCTCGTTTACAACTTGATTAAGATCAGCAAACTCAATATCATGAACATTTATCAGGTCGATATAATCCACATTGAGTCGTTCCATGCTTTCGTACACACTTTCTTTAGCACGTTTGCCAGAATAATCCCAAGTGTTTTTTCCATCCTTACCATATCTACCAACCTTTGTTGAAAGATAATACTTATCTCTTGGAATTTCTTTCAAAGCCTTTCCAAGTACTTTTTCAGCCTTATAATATCCATAATAAGGAGAAACATCTATAAAATTGAGTCCGCCATCGATTGCAGTAAATACAGAACGAACTGCAACCGCTTCATCTATATCGTGAAAAACACCGCCGAGTGAAGAAGCCCCGAAACTCAAGGCCGATAACTCTAAGCCCGTGTTACCTAATTTTCTTTTTTGCATGATTATTATTTTTTTCGATTACAAAGATACAACAAAGCATCAGGTATAAATAGGACATTTATCATATCTTCATGGATTAAAAGAACAAAAATTTCATTAAAGCATAAAGTGTAAAACGAATTAACTAATAATAAAACAAAACAAGAAAAAAACTTCAATTATCGCATAAACCACATATTTTTATCATTTAAATCAACATAAGTTACATCTGTAGAAGCAAGAAATAACATAAAAAAATAAAATAATACTGATTATAAATTACTTTTTTTGCATTAAATTCTTAATTTATTCTTATCTTTGCGTCAGAATTATGTAAACGACATATAAAAGAGAACATCAGTTCAGATTTTGGGATATAGACTAAATGCTTTTACAAAATAAAGCATCGGATTACACTCCCGCATTCAATTATAGATATCATAAATGAAAAGATTTAACAAAGAAATCAAAACAATAATAGAGGCCATTCAAGACAAGAAAGGTAAACAAATACGAGTTTTAGATCTTAAGAAAATTGACGACACGATATGTCAATATATAGTTATTTGTGAAGGAAACACACCAACACAAGTTTCAGCTATTACGGATTCTATAGAAAATAAACTCCGTGACGAACTTGGAGAACGTCCGCTAGTTGTTGATGGAACAAAAAACAATCTATGGGTTGCCATGGATTATGCAAATATCATAATTCATATCTTTGTACCTGAAAGCAGAGCATTTTATGACATAGACCATCTTTGGGAAGATGCCAATTCAACAGATATCCCAGATTTGGAATAAACGACATGCCAATTAAACAATATTAAATATTATTTGAGCAAATATGAATATTAACAATAATAATAAGCAAAACCCTAATAACGAGAATCAACGCCGACCACGTTTTAATTTCACATGGTTATACATGATTTTATTTGGCGGATTGGTTTTCATGTATTTTTTCAGCAACTCAAGCGGTTCATCTGACAAGCAATTAGGATATACCGATTTTCAAGCATGTCTGGACAGCGGATATGTGAAAGAAATCTTAGTAAATAAAGATAACCTCACTTTAAAATTTGCTGTTGACAAAAAGGGTGAGAAATATATCTACAACAACGTACAATCAAACAATAAACCGCCAAGAACTCCTGTAATAGAATTTGGTTCACTAACCAATCTTGAGCAGAAGATTGACTCGGCAAAAGCACATAATAAGTTCACAGGAAAAGTTTCCTATGAACGTGAAAACGATTTGTTTTGGAACATCTTAATTCAAATCGGTCCGATAGTTCTAATTGTCATCATATGGTTCTTCATTATGGGCCGCATGGGCGGTGGAGCCTTAGGTGGCGGAGGCGGTATCTTCAGCTTCGGCAAATCTAAAGCAACATTATTCGAACAAGGCGAAGAAAAAGACCGTATAACATTTAAAGATGTTGCTGGACAGACTGAAGCTAAACGCGAAGTTCATGAGATTGTAGATTTCCTTAAAAATCCATCAAAATACACAGAGTTAGGTGGTAAGATACCAAAGGGAGCCTTATTAGTAGGCCCTCCAGGTACTGGTAAGACATTATTAGCAAAGGCTGTTGCCGGTGAAGCTAATGTTCCATTTTTCTCAATGTCAGGTAGCGATTTCGTTGAAATGTTTGTAGGAGTGGGAGCCAGTCGAGTACGCGATCTATTCCAACAAGCTAAGACAAAAGCTCCATGTATAATCTTCATTGATGAAATAGATGCAATTGGTCGTGCAAGAGGTAAAAACCTTAATATGGGAGGTAATGACGAGCGCGAAAACACTCTAAACCAATTGCTTACAGAGATGGATGGTTTTGGAACCAATAGTGGTGTTATCATACTTGCTGCAACTAACAGAGCTGAGATTCTTGATAAAGCATTGTTACGTGCAGGACGATTTGACAGACAAATACATGTGGATTTACCTGATTTAAATGAACGTAAAGCCATATTTAATGTTCATTTACGCCCTATTAAGATAGACGAAACAGTTGATGTTGACACATTAGCAAGACAGACACCAGGATTCTCAGGAGCTGATATCGCAAACGTATGTAATGAAGCAGCATTGATTGCAGCACGCAATAACTCAAAATGGGTCAACAAACAATGTTTCCTAGATGCAGTCGATCGCATAATCGGTGGACTTGAGAAAAAGACAAAAGTAATGACCAATGCAGAGAAACGCACTATTGCGCTCCACGAAGCAGGCCATGCTACTATTAGTTGGTTCTGTCAATATGCAAATCCATTGGTTAAGGTAACTATCGTTCCACGTGGACAAGCCTTAGGAGCTGCATGGTATATGCCTGAAGAGCGACAGATTACAACTAAAGAAGAGTTACTTGATGAAATATGTGCCACATTAGGAGGACGCGCTGCTGAAGAAGTATGTACAGGACGTATCTCTACAGGTGCTGTAAACGACCTTGAAACAGTCACTAAACGTTCATATGGTATGATTGCATACGCAGGTATGAGCAAATCACTGCCAAACTTGTGTTATTATAATAATGATGAATATACATTCAGCAAACCATATAGCGAACATACAGCAGAACTTATTGACGAAGAAGTGAAACGTCAAATAAACGAGCAATATGAACGCGCAAAGAAAATATTACTTGAACATAAAGAAGGTCACGAAAGATTGGCTCAATTGCTTATTGATCGTGAAGTAATATATGCTGAAGATGTTGAAAACATATTCGGTAAACGTCCATGGATTTCTCGTACAGAGGAAATCCTTGCTGCAAACGAACAAAGCGCATCAATGGAAGACGATTCAATGAATCACGCAAATGAAAATGCAGAGATTATACGCAACAAAGCCATTGAAGCTGTTTTGGAAAAGGCAAAGGAAAAACAAAATATGTCTTCTGAATCTGTTGACAATGGCACAGCAGATAATAAAGAATCACAAAACTTAAAGAAAGGTCCGCAACCTTTCCACGAGTTAAAGGTGACAAATTCCAACCCTGTTGAGGATGCAATTACGTCTGAAGTATCAAATGAGATTTCAGAAGATATAAACATAGAGAAAACCGATAATGAAATTCCAGAGAACAATTCAGAGTCAGCAGATTCATACAAGAATTATGAAGACAATAAAACAAACGACAATGAAGTTCTTGAATATAAAGAAATAGCTAATACAGAGAGTTCAAACAACGATGAGACTTCTGTTGACAATATAGATATTTCTGATAAAGGGAATAATTCATCCAAAGCAAACAAAAACGACGAAGTAAAAAAAAAAAATCTAACAAATCTTCAATAACAAAAAAAGAAGAGCCACCACACGAAAATAATTTGTTTGGTTGGTAAACAAAGATACAGAAATGAAAGATCTCACAATACGAACTATCACAGGAATCATATTTGTAGCAGTCATTGTTGGATGTATTTTATATTCACCAGTGTCATATGTTATAGTATTCCTTATTTTATGCGGATTAACCACTTGGGAATTCTGTACACTTATAAACAAACACTTGAATTGTCAGATCAACAAATTCATAACAACTACAGCCTCAGCATACCTCTTCGTGGCAATTACAGCATTCAATATGAACGTAACAGGTGCTGAAATATTCATACCCTATCTCATTACGCTCGTATATTTGTTAATAAGTGAACTTTATTTCAGAAATAATAACGTATTGATGAACTGGGCATTTTCTATGATGTCACAACTATATATAGGACTACCTTTCGCCCTATTAAGTACATTGTCATTCATAGGAGTCAACAAAGGATTTGGAGAAAATTTTGTAATATATAATCCAGTCTTTACAATGTCTGTATTCACTTTTATCTGGTTAGGTGATACCTCTGCGTACATATTTGGTACAAAGTTTGGTAAACACAGACTCTTTCAATGTATTTCACCAAAGAAATCTTGGGAAGGAACAATAGCAGCACTTATAACAGCAGTAATTATTTCTCAGGTCATCGCCACATTCTTCAATGACTTTAATCCTAACAATGATCTACTCAACCGAATAGCATGGGCAGGATTAGGATTATTAGTTGTTGGATTTGGCACATGGGGCGACTTGGTTGAATCACTTATAAAAAGAAAAATAGGAGTAAAGGACTCAGGCACTATACTACCTGGACATGGAGGCTTCTTAGACAGATTTGATAGTTCACTTATTGCGATACCTATTGCAGTAATATATATATATACACTTAATCAATTCATGTGATAGCAAATCAACTAATAACTTAATATTTAATTATGGAAGAAAACAATGTAAAACCTACACTCGACGAGACAAAAGAGAACCAAACTCCAATCGTTGAAGAAACTCAAGTAGTCAATGAGACTTCTGTAGAAGATGTTAAATCTGAATCATCAAAAGAAGACACTGATGCAACAATTGCTATACCTGACACAAAAGAAGGTATAATCGAAAGAATCAAGCAATTAGCTGAAAGTGACAATGACATATCACGTCAAGAGATTGACACGTTGAAAAGTCATTTCTATCGCATCATCAAGTCGGAAGGTGAAGCTGCACTTAAAGAATTTATCGAAAACGGAGGTGCTGCAGAAGATTTCACACCTATTATAGATCCTACAGAACAGCTTTTCAAAGACCAGATGAATATCATTCGTGAAAAACGCGCAGCCAAACATGAAGCACAAGAAAAACTAAAAGAAGAAAATTACCTCAAGAAAATACAGATTATTGAAAAGATTAAGAATATATTAGAAACCCCAGACGAGGTTAACAAATCATATAACGATTTCCGTCAACTCCAACAAGAATGGAATGACATAAAAGAAGTACCTGCTGACAAGGCTACTGAATTATGGAAAACATATCAATTAAATGTTGAGAGATTTTATGACACTCTAAAACTAAATAACGAATTTCGTGCATACGATTTCAAGAAAAATCTTGAAATGAAGACAGTACTCTGCGAAAAGGCTGAGGAGCTCACAAAAGAAACAGATGTTATCTCTGCTTTCCGCAAACTACAACAATTGCATCAACAATTCAGAGAAATCGGTCCTGTTGCAAAAGAATTACGCGAAGAAATCTGGAACAGATTCAAAGAAGCCTCAACTACTATCAATAAGCGTCATCAAGAATTCTTTGAGAGCCGTAAGGAACAAGAACAAAACAATTTGGATCAAAAGACTGTCATATGCGAGATAATCGAAGCTATAGATCCAGAGACTCTTGTTACATTTGCACAATGGAACGAAGCATCTGAACAAATAACACAACTTCAGGCAAAATGGAAGACAATAGGTTTCGCACCACAGAAGATGAATCAAAAGATATACGACAGATTCCGTGCTGCATGCGATAAATTCTTCCAAAAGAAGTCAGAGTTCTTCAAAAACGTGCGCGAAACACTAAGTGAGAATCTTAAACGCAAAAAAGAACTCTGCGAGAAGGCTGAGGCATTAAAAGATAGCACAGATTGGAAGGCAACTACAGAGCAATTTATTGCTTTACAGAAAGAATGGAAAACTATCGGTGCTGTTCCTAAAAAACAAAGCGATGAAGTATGGAAACGCTTCAATGCCGCATGTGATGTTTTCTTTGAAAACAAGAAAGCAAACACATCATCACAATATACAGAACAAAATGAGAACTTGCAACAAAAACGCGCTATTGTAGAACGTCTTGCTGCCATAGTTCCAGAAGAGGCTGGTGATGATTTACGTAAACAACTTAGAGAAGCTCAAGTTGAATGGGATTCAATCGGTCATGTCCCATTCAAAGAAAAAGATAAGGTATTCAAAGCACTACGAGAGCAAATGGATCGTCTCTACGGATATCTTGGAGAGAATGCAGCACGTAAACGTGTAGAAAGATTCAAGAGCGAAGTAAATGCTGGTGGTGATGATCGTTTACGCGACAAACTTGTTCGTCAGTCAGAAATCCTTCAGAACGAGATTAAGACATACGAGAACAACTTAGGATTCCTTAATTTGTCAAAATCTAAATCAGGACATTCATTAGTTGATGAATTAAACAGAAAGATGGACAAACTTCGTGCTGATCTTAAGGAAATAAAAGAAAAGATTGCTATTCTCGATTCAAAGCAATAAAAACAAATAAATATTAAAAACAAAAGCAGGAATGTGTGATTAATTGCCATTCCTGCTTTATTTTTTTATTAATAAAAACCTATTCTTTATTAAAGTGCTTATTGTCAATATAAACCTCTAAGAGTTCGGTTATTTCTGACTCATTATCAGGGATAAGGTCCAAATCTGCAATTGAAGCAGGTATTAAACAAGATTGTCCTGATTGAAGATTTATAGTATAGCTTTTATGCTCATCACACACATTCAATGGATTAAGCCAAAAACGTTCAATTGCACGGGTTTTAATAATGCAATTGCCATTAAGACATGTGTATATGATAAATGAGTCATATTTAAACAATTTGCGATGAAATGCTCGTGTTATATTATGAATCTTAACAGTAAAATACGGACTTTCAGTTATTGCAATAGGTTTATTTATAGCCTCACGATAATCTGTGCGATATGTGGGATACACATTAAAGTCGATTGCATCACGTGCTTCTTCTACATGGAGTTGACGAGGTGTTCCGTCAAGTCCTGGACGATTATAATCAAAAATACGATAGGTGATATCACTACTCTGTTGAATTTCAGCTAAACGTATTCCTCCGCATATTGCATGAACACGACCTGAAGGAATAAAGAACACATCACCCTTCTTCACACTATGTCGTTGCAACACTTCGCAGATCGTTCCATCCTCTACACGTTTCTCATACTCATATTTTGATATATTCTGATTAAAACCAGAATAAAGATATGAATCGGGTTGTGCATCAACAACAAACCACATCTCCGTTTTTCCTAAACAACCATGACGCTTCATTGCAAGTTCATCATTGGGATGAACCTGAATTGATAAATCGTCTTTTGCATCAATAAATTTCACTAAAAGCGGGAATTTCTTTCCATACATATTTACGACTCTTCGTCCCATAAGACGTTCCGCAAAATCATCGACTAACTGACTGAGTTTCTTTCCTTTCAATGGTCCGTTAGCAACGACTGATTCTTTATTAGGAATAGCACTGATATCCCAGTCCTCACTTCCCCATATTAGTGTGTATTTATTAGGATAAAAAAGAAACGGATAGAGATTCACCTTAATAAATATGTTTTAATTTATAATCGGTTAATTTTATTAGAAAGGAGATACAATATCTTTTAAAAGTGGATGATGAGTATCTTTCTCACTTAGGATTCGGTTCTCTGGAGACACATGCCAATCAATAGCAAGATCTGGGTCATTCCATGCAATTGCACCTTCGCTCTGAGGTGCATAATAATTATCGCATTTGTATTGAAAGACAACTTCGTCGCTTAACACTGCAAAACCATGGGCAAACCCTTGAGGAATAAAAAACTGTCTGTGGTTATCCTCTGTCAACTCAACAGATACATGTTGTCCAAATGTTGGACTATTCTTTCTGAGGTCAACAGCCACATCCAATACAGCCCCACGAACTACGCGTACAAGTTTAGCTTGTGTAAATGGAGGTTTCTGAAAGTGCAAACCACGGACAACGCCTGCTACAGAGCGACTTTCATTGTCCTGAACAAACTTAACCTTTGCCACCTTTTCTTCAAATTCTCGCTGAGAAAATGATTCCAAGAAGTAGCCTCTTGAATCACTAAACACCTTTGGTTCAATGATTTTCAAGCCTTCGATTTTGGTATCTATAACGTTTATCACCTAATAAAAAATACTTTATATAGTTAATAATCTATTATTTTTCATCACATAAGTGAAGTTTCATTGACCATCACGATAGAAGTCTAATGACTCGAAAATCTGCTCTTTAGTTATCGTACGGTTAATTCTTACACTTCCGATATTACTCAATAGAGTGAATTGAATCTTATCACCCATATTCTTTTTATCATGAGTCATATATTCAAACAGACGTTCATAATCATCACATGAGATATTCATCTTGCCGTAATGCTCTGTAATAAACTTTACAACTCGATGCATCAATTCTGAAGGGAAATTGAAGTATGCTACAGAAAGATATAACTCACAAATAATACCCCATGCTACTGCATAACCGTGCAAAACTGGAGATTTCTTTTCCATGGCAAAACTCTCAAAAGCATGTCCTACAGTATGACCAAGATTCAATGCTTTGCGGATATTCTTCTCATGTGGATCACGCTGAACAAACGATTTCTTTACGCCAATACTCCTTTTTATCATTTTGTCAAGAAGTTGTAAATCCATCTTATCCATATCATAAGCTAAGAGTTCCTCCAACATATCGGATTTGGAAAGTAATCCATGTTTAAGCATCTCTGCATATCCTGACAGGAAATTATCAGTGTCTAATGTCTTAAGGAACTGTGTATCAAGAATAACTCGCATAGGGTCGCAAAACACACCTATCTCGTTTTTTAATCCTTCAAAGTTGATTCCAGTCTTACCACCAACAGAAGCATCGACCATACTCAACAGAGTTGTTGGTATGTTTATATATCTTATGCCACGTTTGAATGTACCTGCGGCGAAACCACCTAAGTCGGTAACAACACCACCGCCTATATTTACTAATAAACTATGGCGTGTAGCCCCTCCTTTGGTCAATTGTTGCCACACATGAGAAAGTGAATCAAGATTTTTATTATCATCTCCTGATGGAATGACAATCACAGTTGCATCCTTAACACTTTCAACGTCTTTGATTACAGGCAAACAATACTTATTAGTATTTTCGTCAGTAAGAACAAAAACCTTATCAAAATTCATCATATCAAGAAGTCTTCTTTTTATTTCACATCAACAACCATAACAAATCCGCCATTATTCAATAAATGCACTTTCACCTTTTTAGGATTAGTTATTTTTTGTTGAGTTTTATTTGGTTCACGATTCGCTTTATCACTATAAATATCTACAGTTTGTCCCTTTTTAATATAATCACTTAGGTTCAAAACTAAATCACGCTCTCCTTCTGCATTATTTCCAGCAATATACATAGTATTACCATGACGACGTGCTAACACACAATATTTACCAGGATAGCCATCAATAAAATGAGTTTCAGACCATGTTGTAGGAACTTGTTTCATAAAATCAATAGAAACCTGCGGAGCACCTCCTTCTTCAAATGGAAGAAGATTCTCTGGAGTAAGTGCAAAATTCTGTATTGGGTTTTGGAACAATACAGCCTGTGCTAATTCGTGACAGTCTGTAGTTTTTCTTTTGTTACCACCTTTATTACCTTTCTTTAGGTTTCGGTT
Organism: Bacteroidaceae bacterium; assembly: GCA_024682395.1. Taxonomy (GTDB): domain Bacteria; phylum Bacteroidota; class Bacteroidia; order Bacteroidales; family Bacteroidaceae; genus Colivivens. The sequence goes on along the minus strand of JAIKZH010000083.1, from coordinate 97,036 downwards.
AAGGAAAGAACCTCCGAATTCCATACATCCTACAGCATTTCTTATAAATGGATGAGTTGAAGTATCTTTTGCTTCCATATCACAAGAATGCTGACTGAAGTAGATATTTTCAGATGCAAGCACAGCTTCACTTCCTACATAATTAGGGTACATACGTTCCCATCCACGAGGAAGTGTACATCCGTGGAATATCACCATTAGGTCATAGTCATTGGCATCGCTCAATATTGCTTCGTAAAGGCGCATTGTTTCTTGCTTATCGCCACCGAAGAAATCGACTTTAATACCTTTTACACCTAATTTCTTCATCCACTTCATGACTTTCTTTCTTGTGATCTGATCATACATCTTATTTATAGGACCTTGTTCGATGTCATTCCAATAGCCACTTGAACTCCACCACAAGAACACGTCAACACCTTGAGACTGTGCATATTTCACAAGTTCTTCCATGCGTTCATATCCAATATTTTCATCCCAATAATTATCAATCAACACATATTGGTATCCCATTGATTTTGCCAATTGGATGTATTTAACTTGATCGTCATAATTAATGGAATTATCTTGCCAAACAATCCAACTCCATGTTCCACGACCATACTTATATTGGCAATTTGATTCGTACATCTGTTCCACATTATCCCATGGTGCTGTTGTTTCCACAATTGGTTTCAATGTTGAGCCAACAGTAATTGTTCTCCATGGTGTAGCTCCTGGTAATGTAAATACAGGTTCAACATCGCCTATGCCATCATTTTCACCCTTCATAGGGAATTTTATGGTGTATAAACCATTTCCAGACATATCGCTCAGGCAACTTCCACAATAATGGCTATCAACACCAGTTTCACTGATAAGCACCCATCCATCGTTTCCTACTCGGAACAAACAAGGGAATGTATATCCTTCCCCATAACGTGATTTTTTTGTCATAGGAGCATCATAGTCATATCCTTCTTCATATGAAGGTTTTGTACGTTTCCATCCAAGCATAGGTTTGCTTTGAGGACACATAAAAGTAGTAGATTTCTCAGGCAAATCAAAACCTGTTATCTCATTCATGATTCTGATACCTGCATTGTCACCAATTCGCGGCAATTCATATCTGAAAGCAACATCATTGTTGCTGACACGAAAAGTAATAGTTAAAGGTTTTTCATCTTTTTTAAGATTGACTTTTAATTCATTAGCAACATAATGAACATCAGCAACCTTACTACGATCAAGCTGGTATCTTGTATCTATTTTTGATTCCTTTGAATCAACATAAGTCAGATCTTTTGAATAATCACCTGTATTAGCGACAAAACCTAACGGACTTTCGTCAAGCATTTGTTTGCCATCATAAATAACAGAATAGACAGGTTTACCATTTTTAACATCAACACTAACTTTCAAACGTCCATCAGGGCCGCTTACAGTTGCAATTTGTGCTGCACACGACAACACGCCCATCATAAACGTTGACGAGCACATGACTTTCTTAAAAATATTATTAATCATTTTCGTTTTGTATTTATTCGCTTAATTTATCTTTATAGGCTTCTAAAGCCTTATGTAATTGTTCAACAGCTTCATCAAGTGAACATGAAAGTTGTCCACCTGCTGCATTTAAATGTCCTCCACCACAGAAAAACTCTTCTGCCATCTTATTTGCAGGAAAGTCATCAACAGAGCGAAGTGAAATTAAAACACGTGGTTTATCTGTGTCTTCACGGAGAGAAACACTGAGTTTTATGCCTTTGATTTCCAATGGCATATTAACAACTCCCTCAGTGTCACCTTTAATATAATTGAATCGTGACAATTCTTCCCTACTTAAAGTATAAAATGCTGCATGATATTCATTCAAGACATTCAATTTTTCACTAAGAATATATCCCAGCAGTCTGTAACGTCCTTCTGTATAATTATTATATATATCACGAATTATCTTATCTTTATCAATTCCTTTCTTCAGTAATTCGGAGATAATAATAAAGATATCAGGATCATTTGAATTGTAAGAAAAGCGTCCTGTATCGGTACACATACCTGCATATAAGTCTTCTGCACCAGCTTTTGTTAATTGCGACAGACCACCGATTGCATCAATAACACGAAATACTAATTCGCTTGTACTGCTTGCTGTAGGATATGAGAGAATCACATCGCAAAACTTCTCAGGTCCCAAATGATGGTCTATCATAATCTTCTTTGCAGTGGACTTTACCACAAAATCAGCTACTTCCTCCATTCTGCTCAATGCATTCAAATCCAAGCAGATAATAAGATCAGCCCGTTCGATATACATCTTAGCTTGTGCTTTATGATGATCAAACTGAATTATCTTATCAGCATCATTCATCCATTTAAGGAAATCTGGGAAAAAATTAGGAACTATCACCCTAACATCTTTACCTTTTTTCTTTAGATATTCATAGAGTCCTAGCGATGAGCCTATTGCATCTCCATCCGCAGAAGTATGTGTTACAATCACTACATTTTTGCATATCTCAAACAAATGTTTAACATCTGCAATCTGTGTATGTGATATTTTCTGTGTTAGCATTATATAATCAACTTTACTACTATTTTCAATGCAAAGATAGTAAATTATTATTAATTATGAATTGCATTTGTAAATTATTATAAATTATCTATTGTGTTTTCCAAAAAATTCATATCTTTGCATCATTAACAATTTAAAGAAAAAAGCAAATGATTGTATCTCCCTCCTTACTTGCAGCTAATTTTGGGCATATAGCAAGAGAAATAGAAATGATTAACGAAAGTGAAGCCGACTGGTTACACCTTGACATCATGGATGGAGTATTCGTTCCAAACATAAGTTTTGGATTCTCCGTCATCGAAGCTGTTGCAAGACGAAGCATGAAACCACTTGATGTACATTTAATGATTGTTCAACCTGAGAAATTCATAAGCAGACTTGCCGAATTAGGGGTTTCAATCACAAATGTTCATTACGAGGCATGCCCTCATCTCAATAGAACCATTCACGAAATTCATGAAGCAGGAATGAAAGCTGCTGTCACACTAAATCCTTCTACCCCTGTATGCATGCTTGAAGACATCATCAACGAAGTTGACATGGTGCTTCTTATGACTGTAAACCCAGGTTTTGGCGGTCAGAAATTCATAGATCACTCAATTGTAAAAATCAAGCAATTGAAAGAACTTATCAGCCGAACTGGTTCCAAAGCATTAATTCAAGTAGACGGAGGTGTTAATGATAAAACTGCACCATTATTAGCAGAAGCAGGAGTTGACTCATTAGTTGCTGGCAGTTATATTTTTGACAACAAATATCCAAAACAGAGAATAAAAGAACTCAAACAATTATAATGAAAAGACATATTTATTATAACTCTATATGCATGCTGCTATTATCAGTATGTACACTTATGATGAGCAGTTGCCACGACGACGACACATACGCAGATATGAAAGAAAAGGAGAAAAAAGCTATCAACAATTTTCTTCTTGACAACGATTTTTGTGGTCCGATAAAAGTAATAAGTGAAGCTGAATTTCTTGAGAACGACACAACTACAGATGTTTCAAAGAACGAATTCGTCTTATTCAAAGAGAATGGTATATATATGCAGATTGTCAATAGAGGAGATGGCAAAAGCATGATGGATTTCGCTAAGGAGCAAAAAGACAGCACAACAACGCAACGCATCTTATGCCGTTTCCTTGAATACGACATTGAAGCTGGAGCAACCATACAAAGCAATCTAAGTTCACCTTCCATTGTTGATAAGATGCAATGCACCTACACTCAAAAAGGACGTTCGTTCTCAGCCTCATTTGAAGAAGGATACATGCGTAATAAATATAGCACATCAGCAGTTCCTTCGGGTTGGTTACAACCTTTGAAATACATCAGACTCACTCGCAATTCGGGACGCAAAGCTGAGGTTCGTCTTATTGTACCTCATTCTTCAGGTACTAACAACGCATCAGGATATGTACTTCCTATGTATTACGAAATATCATATCAATTAGGAAACTAATAATACACTACAAAATAAAATACATTTCTAAACTATGAGTCTAATAAAGTCAATCTCTGGTATAAGAGGAACAATTGGTGGTGTTGCTGGCGACGGACTCAACCCACTGGATATTGTAAAATTCACATCTGCATACGCAACTCTCATACGCAGGACAACTACTGTAAATAGCAACAAGATTGTTGTAGGACGAGACGCACGTATTTCAGGTGAAATGGTAAAAAACATCGTCTGTGGAACACTCATGGGCATGGGATTTGATGTTGTCAATATAGGATTAGCCTCAACTCCAACAACCGAAATAGCTGTTGTGATGGAAGGGGCATGCGGAGGTATAATCATTACAGCGAGTCATAACCCACGCCATTGGAATGCTTTAAAACTACTCAATCACAGAGGAGAGTTCCTCAATGCCACAGAAGGCAATCAAGTACTCACTATCGCAGAACAAGAAGATTTTGAATTTGCCGATGTTGACCACTTAGGAAAATATACAGAAAACGACACATACAACCAACGTCACATTGACATGGTGCTCAATCTACCACTTGTAGATATTGAAGCTATCAAAGACGCTCAATTCCGTGTTGCATTCGATTCTGTAAACTCTGTAGGCGGAATCATACTCCCTATGTTGCTACAACAATTGGGAGTTGAAACCATCACCCCATTATACGAAGAACCTACAGGTGACTTCCAACATAACCCTGAGCCATTAGAAAAGAACCTAAGCGCAATTATGAACCTTATGAAACAAGGGAATCATGATGTTGCTTTTGTTGTTGACCCAGATGTAGATCGTCTTGCCATGATTTGTGAAGACGGCAAAATGTATGGAGAAGAATACACACTCGTAACTGTTGCTGATTATGTATTGAGCCACACTCCTGGAAATACAGTAAGCAACCTTTCGTCAACACGTGCTCTCAGAGATGTTACACAATCATATGGTCAATCATATTCTGCTGCAGCTGTTGGCGAAGTTAACGTTGTAACCAAGATGAAGGAAACAAATGCAATCATCGGAGGAGAAGGCAATGGTGGGGTTATATACCCACAAGCCCACTACGGTCGCGACGCTTTGGTAGGAATCGCCCTGTTCCTTTCACATCTGGCACACAAAGGATGTACTGCAAGCGAACTACGTGCATCTTATCCAGACTACCAAATAACCAAGAACCGCATCGACTTAGATGCAAGCACCGATGTAGATGCAATACTCGCAAAAGTAAAAGAGATGTTCTCTGGAGACCCAACAGTACAAGTTAACGACATAGATGGTGTAAAGATCGATTTCGATGATAAATGGGTGCATCTTCGTAAATCCAACACAGAACCTATCATCCGTGTTTATAGCGAAGCAAAGACAATCCAAGAAGCAGACGAAATTGCAAAACGCATAATGGATGTAGTTTACTCAATAAAGTAAACAATAAAGTAAAGAAAGAACAAACCGCCTTGAGGTAAAAAAACTTCAAGGCGGTTTCTTTTATATGGTTTATCTATTAATTAAACACATAAATCCGCCAACTACTAAACATTACTACATATCATATACATATATTTGCTTTTCTTCTTCAGGAACGATTAGATAAATTTTCTTGGCGTTTTCATCAGCATATATTGAACTGTAATTAGTATTTGCATATAAATTATACTTCTTAACTGGGTTACCATCCAAATCAAACACTCTGATACTTATTTCCATATCTTTAGGCGGGATAGAGGAATGATCACTTCCACAATATAATGCATATATACGTTTCCTTACACACATATCCACGTAAGTAGAATAATGAATTGTAGTATACGGCATACTACCAATTGTACCATTACACATTTCAGGCATATCATTAAGTCCATTAACGGTTATCAACGATTGAGAATCGTTACCTGATAGGATTTCAATCTTATCACCATGTTTTGAGGCTATTGCAACCACATCATCATTACATCTTATAACACATGCACACATATCATTAGGAGTAAAACTCCCTGCAAGTTCTAAACGAGGAATTTCCACAAGAGAATCAAGGATTTCACCTTTTGTATTAAGTCTATGTACTTTCTTATTACCATCCAAGGCATTACAAAGCAGTTCTCCATCTTCATTAATCTCAATCGACATGTAACCATTAGATTTCGGGATTCTAATTACCTTAATATCATTTTTGTCGTTCACATTAAATACCTTAACAACATTCTGTGCCCCGCATAACGCATAAATATAGCCATCTTTCACACAGAAGTCCGTCAACATCTCAAGTTCATTAGCACTATGTCCTTTATTAACCAAAGATTTTACGTACTTAAACGAAGGATATGAATAAATATGAAAGAAACATTCCTTCGTTGCATAATCTGCCACACAACAGAGTTCGCCATCAATCTTCATTCGTGGATATGAACAGAAAACTGAATCAAACGCTAATTTGGCTGAAGGAGATGATGAAACTTCAGATGGGAACTTATCCACAACGACACATTCTGGATTATTTTTACATGAAAACAATACAACAAGTAAAAATAATGGTAAAACAAAACAATTTCTCATAATAGATATTATTTAATTACGAATAATTTAAGCATTCATATACAACACTCTATTTATATCATACTATCAGATATCAGCGGTCTAGTCTTTTTCCTACCACAACGGGAATCTACATATAAGGCAAGACATATTTCCAATAGTAATGAATATTGATATTGATAACTTTTGGTAAAAAGATTAAAACAATACTATAAGAACAAGTGTTTAATCCTCATTAGAGGATCATAAACAAATACTACTTTGACAAAGGTAATAAAAATCGTATTCACGACAATATTTATTAGGAAAATTTAGTAAATGGAAAGATATATAAACAAAAAAGAGATTGGTAACCAATCTCTTTGTGGGCGTTGACGGATTCGAACCGCCGACCCTCTGCTTGTAAGGCAGATGCTCTGAACCAGCTGAGCTAAACGCCCTAAAAAAAATCGAGTTTAGAGTCATTGGGGACCATATTTTGTCACCCGTTGGGCTCCTCCCTCTCTTCATTTTTTAGTCGGGGCAGTGTGACTCGAACACACGACCGCCTGGTCCCAAACCAGGAACGCTACCAACTGCGCTATACCCCGTTGCTTTGATGTCTCTCTCAAAAGCGTTGCAAAGGTACGACATTTTCTGATACTGACAAACTTTTGGAGCACTTTTTTTACAAAAAAATGCATTTTCTTTGTTTTTTTCTTAAAAATAGGGTAAAAAAACGGTATTTAGAGGGTCCAAAAGGGCAAAATTATTCATTTTTGGACGTTCAACTAATTACTCCCCAATCGATAATATTTTTACGTAATTCTCGTAATCTTGCCCATAAAATATCATTTTGTGGCAAATTTTGTTGAGGATCGTTATCTAAAACATAAGAAGCTGCATCACGTGCCAACTGAAGAATTTGTCCATCTTTTGCAATATTAGCAATTTTCAAGTCGAAAGCCATGCCGCTTTGTTGCGTACCCTCAAGATCACCCGGACCACGCAACTTTAGATCTTGTTCTGCTATTTCAAAACCATCAGTCGAATCCACCATAATCTGAATTCGCTTACGAGTCTCCGACGCTATTTCATATTTAGTAACTAAAATACAATACGACTGATCCGCACCGCGTCCGACCCTACCTCGCAACTGGTGCAACTGACTTAGCCCAAAGCGTTCTGCATTCTCAATAACCATAACACTTGCATTAGGCACATTCACACCAACTTCAATAACTGTGGTAGCAACAAGAATCTGAGTTTCACTATTGGCGAATTTCTGCATCTCCACTTCTTTCTCTGCAGGTTTCATCTTTCCATGAACTTTACCGACATTACATTCGGGAAACTCTTTGCATATCTGTTCATAGCCATCCTCAAGATTTTTGAGGTCGATTTTCTCACTTTCTTTGATTAACGGATATACTATATACGCCTGACGACCTTGTTCAATTTCTTTTCTCACCTTATTATATAATTGATGACGAGTTGCATCAAACATATGAATTGTACTAATAGGTTTTCTTCCAGGAGGCAATTCATCAATAACACTCACATCCAAATCCCCATAAAGAGTCATAGCCAACGTACGAGGAATAGGTGTTGCTGTCATAACTAATATATGAGGTGGTGTTTCATTTTTTCCCCACAACTTTGCACGTTGCGCCACGCCGAAACGATGTTGTTCGTCGATAATAGCAAGTCCAAGTTTCTGAAACAAGACATTATCCTCAATAATCGCATGTGTACCTATTAATATATTTATCTCGCCAGACTGCAAATCAGTTAAAATCTTACTACGTTTCTTACCCTTCACGCTACCAGTAAGCAACTCTACACGAATAGGAAGATCGCCCAACTGGTGTCGGAGAGTTTGAAGATGTTGTTCTGCAAGAATTTCCGTTGGAGCCATAATACAAGCTTGACAGCCATTATCAATAGCAATCAAGGAAGCCATAAGAGCAACAAGTGTCTTTCCTGCACCAACATCACCCTGTAGAAGTCTATTCATCTGCCGTCCCGATTTCATATCGGCATGAATTTCACGCACAACACGTTTTTGAGCCCCAGTTAATTCGAATTTTAGATGATTAAAATAGAAATCATTAAAATTAGCACCCACTTTTGCACAGACAACACCTTTATACTTACGTATTCGCTCGCGCATATAGCGGAGAAGGTTCAATTGCACATAAAAAAGTTCTTCAAACTTCAAACGCGCCTGAGCCTCACGTAAAATCCGAGCATCAGTTGGATAGTGAATATTTCGTATAGCGCTGTCATATGAAATAAAATGATAACGTTCCAACAAATACGACGGTAATGTTTCAGGGAAAGGTTGATCAAAAAGTTCAAGCATAGTCTGAGTTAACTTATGCAAGGCATGCGAATTCAACCCCGACTTTTTCATCTTTTCAGTTGTGTTATATGCTGGCGCAAAAGGAACATCGCCAACAGACTTGCCATTCGGATTATCAGAGTTATTCGAAAGAGGTTCTATTTCGGGATGAGCAATATTTACTCTGCCACCAAACACATTGGGTTTTCCAAAAACCAAATAAGGGACATGAGTCGAATAATTACTCTTTATATATTTTACACCTTGAAACCATACAAGTTCAACAACTCCTGTTCCATCAGAAAAACGTGCAACAAATCTGCGACCTCTTCCTTCGCCAACCATATCAGCCGAAAGGATTTCGCCCTTTAACTGAATATAAGGCATATTACCATTTATTTCAGAAATCTTATATATCTTACTTTTGTCAACATATTTATAAGGATAATAAGTCAGTAAATCACCAACTGTTTTTATCCCTAATTCCTTATTAAGCAATTCAGCTCTCTTCGGACCTACCCCTTGCAGATACTTTATATCCTGATTTAATTGAATCATTTCGAATTATTTTACTGACAAAGTTAAGAAAAAAACAAGAGACGAGCAACTTAAATCATTGTATTTTGTTGCAAAATACTACTACATATATTTCATTACGAAATTTCGTTTTGCGATTTTTTTGATTATGTTACATTTTTTTTATTTGATATAATATTGTTACGCAGTTGTTACAATTATGAAAAACAATGATACATAATTGATTTTTTAAATATTCACAAAACACTAAATTTGCAGTACCCAAACAAAAAGTCATAAAAGAACTTTTTGAAAAACAACAATTATACTAAATATATTACGAATTTTTCATAGGAATAATATTTAGACTCAATTTAGTTAATCTAAGAATAAATTTGTTTCATTACGATGCACCACCTGTGAAGGCGGTGCATTATTTTGTATACAAGGATCTAATCAACAAACAAATCAGGAAAGCGAAGACAAGTCGACAACTATAAATAGATTTCAAAAAAGAAAGCACAAGAAAGAGGGCATGAAAAAAACAAAATTAACGCAATCATATAATTTATGGTGGAATAATAAAATATCACCCTTACATCTTTAAAGTAATTCATTTCTCACATTATATTAATATAAGGAGATAATCGAATCATTTAGAAAGACGGACCAGATAAGCGACAAAATAAGCAAAATGAAAACTGGCTGCTATTTGCATACATATACAATTAATATTCATATAAGCCACATTAAATGCATAAACAACCGATTTTATGCAACAATTAACCACATATTGAATTATCTGTTACCGAGCACAAAAATCAAAATACTTACTATTTTCCATGAAAAACACGTATAAACTTACACTTTTTATTCATTTTTCAGAAAAACCGTATTTTTTTGTCAAAAATAGTTGTGAGTTTCGCATAGAATACGTAACTTTGCAGTCGGAATTCACAACACAGACACAAAATAAAGTCTAAACATTGTGGAAAAAAGACCGAAAAACCGTAAAAGGTCCACTTAACATGTTTACACAAAAACATGTAATTTTAAGTTCAAAGGTTTAAGGTAAAAAAGAAATGATTATTTATTATTTATAAACTATATAAGATATTATGGAAGTAAAGAAAGTATTAGCTGATCTTCAGCGTCGTTTTCCAAATGAACCTGAATACATTCAGGCAGTAAGTCAGGTACTCCCAACAATTGAAGAAGAGTACAACAAGCACCCAGAATTTGACAAAGCAAATCTTATTGAAAGACTTTGTATTCCAGATAGAATTATCCAGTTCCGTGTATCATGGATGGATGACAATGGTAACATCCAAACAAACATGGGTTACCGTGTACAACACAATAACGCAATCGGTCCTTACAAAGGAGGTATCCGTTTCCACAGCTCTGTAAACCTTGGAATCCTTAAGTTCCTCGCTTTCGAGCAAACATTCAAGAACTCTCTTACTACTCTTCCAATGGGTGGTGGTAAAGGTGGTTCAGACTTCTCTCCACGTGGTAAGAGCAACGCTGAAGTAATGCGTTTCTGCCAAGCATTCATGCTTGAACTTACAAAGCACATCGGACCAGACGAAGACGTTCCAGCAGGAGATATAGGTGTTGGTGGTCGTGAAGTTGGTTACATGTTCGGCATGTACAAGAAGCTTACTCACGAATTCACTGGTACACTCACTGGTAAGGGTCGTGAATTCGGTGGATCACTTATCCGTCCTGAAGCAACTGGTTACGGTAACGTATATTTCTTGATGGAAATGCTTAAGACTAAGGGAATGGATCTTAAAGGTAAGTCAGTTCTTATCTCTGGTTCAGGTAACGTTGCTCAGTACACAGCTGAAAAGGTTCTTCAACTTGGTGGTAAGGTTCTTACAATGTCTGACTCTAACGGTTACATCTATGATGCAGACGGTATCGACCGCGCTAAGCTTGATTACATCATGGAACTTAAGAACGTTTACCGTGGACGTATCAAGGAATATGTAGACAAGTATCCAACAGCTAAATATGTTGAAGGAGCTAAGCCATGGAATGAAAAAGCTGATATCGCTCTTCCATCTGCAACTCAGAACGAAATCAATGGTGATGCAGCTAAGGCACTTATCGCAAATGGTGTTATCGCAGTAAGTGAAGGTGCTAACATGCCTTCTACTCCAGAAGCTATCAAAGTATTCCAAGATGCTAAGATTCTTTACGCTCCAGGTAAGGCTGCAAATGCTGGTGGTGTATCAGTATCAGGTCTTGAAATGAGCCAGAACTCAGAACGTCTTTCTTGGACTGCTGAAGAAGTTGACAACCGTCTCCACATGATTATGGAAGATATCCACGCTAACTGTGTTAAGTATGGTAAGGAAGAAAACGGTTATATCAACTATGTTAAGGGTGCAAACGTAGCTGGCTTCATGAAAGTTGCTAAAGCTATGATGGCTCAAGGCATTGTCTAAATAACAACGGCTTAAATAAATAGTGAAATACTATTATTAGCATAACAAATTTAACACGACAAACGACAAGAGGATGTGTCAAAATTGGCACATTCTCTTATTTTTTCACATTAAATAATAATAAATTCAAGTAATAAAGCACCTTTATTTTCTAAGTAAGAAAGGAGTTAGTATTAATCGAAAATAAAGGCTTAGTCCTATGAGAGACCGAATGGACGAGAAAAGCCTACCCCGAGAGAAAGCTATTAATAAAAAAGCAAATATAAACTACTTCTATGATTAATCTTTATTTATTGTACAAATCATTTATTACCAAACTACATAATGTAAATCCAAAAACTCCTGTCACCTGAACGATTGAGCCTTTAGATATATTTCCTGCAGAATTTTCTTTTGAATCATCCGACGTTTTAGCAGTTTGTTTCTTTACCTGCTCGTCACTATATACACATATAAACTTACTTTGTGGGAACTGCTTGTTTTTCTTCATTTTGTTTCTTAATGAGCGTGCCAAGGGACAACCTTTAACCTTCCAGAATTCGGCGGTTGAGACTTTTATAGGATCAAACTTCATTGCCGCCCCCATTGAAGAAAAGAACTTAATTGTTGGATTTGATGTGGCTTGTAATATCAATTGGATTTTATCATCCAATGTATCTATCGCATCAATTACATAATCGTAATCACATAAATTGAAATCAGGATATTCATTATAGAAATCAACGCCAAAACGTGCATTAATAGCAACAACGTCAACATTCGGATTAATCTGCAATAGGCGTTCTTGCATTACTTTTACTTTAGGTTCACCTACAACTAAGGAAGTAGCCATTAATTGTCTGTTTATATTACTTGGAGAGACAACATCAAAATCCACAATTGTTATATGACCAATTCCTGAACGAACCAATCCTTCTGCACACCATGAGCCAACACCGCCTACACCGAAAATCAGCACTTTAGTATCTTTTAAGCGTTGCATCACCGATTCGCCTAATAAAGCCTCTGCCCTAGTAAATATATCCTCTTGTATCAATGATTTATTCTCGTCTGTATTCATAATGCATAATTTTGAGGACAACAATAACGCTTATCTGTAATAGCTAATTATTGTTGACAATATACTTTGTTAAAATATTAATATAGTAGACAACATGAGTACCCTCACAACTACTTATGCAAATTTAGTATAATATTTCAAATAATGCTTTATCTAAAGAACATAAAATACTATTAAACGTATATATCTAAGCAAAAAGTTGAGTTACGGAGAATCCGCAACCCAACTTCAAAAGATATCATATTCACCAAATAATCACTTAACAGAGACCTTTCGTCCAGCTGTATGTCCTACGAATTCAGGAGCATAGGCACACTGGGCTGTCACTACACCCGATTGATACAAACCTGTTCTATTAACATAGAAATTCAAGTCAATCGTAGTTGTTCCTTTATTAAAGGTATCATAAAACACATCTGTATGAGAATCGTGATGAGCCACATAACCTCCATGTCCATTCATCCATCTGTATCCCGACAATTGCTCTGTTGGTTCGAAGCACGCTGGATGTTGAGCTCTTATTTGAACAAAATCCATATCACGGTCAGCAGTTACTATAACTCGAATCATCACTTTATCACCTACATGAATTATTGTATTTGAATCAACAATCTCTTGTGTTTTATCTTGAGAGCCTTGTGGTACGAGATAGAACTTAGTCTCAACTTTCAATTCACCAGAAGAGTTACTTTGGATTTTATCAAGATCTTCAAGATATTGAGTATATAAAGCGCCCCATGATATTAAGCCTGAATTATCTGTTGGTTCAAGAGTAACATCCATAGAGTTGATAGGAGTCTTATAAGCAGAAGAATCAACAACTGTGTTTACATATCCAAGTTGTTCAGCGAGGAACTTAGTTGTATCAAGTGGTGTTTCAATTTGAACCGACTCGTTATTTCCATGTAGAACGACTTTAGGACCATGCTTAGCAACAGCAAATGGCAATGTATTACCATTTTCGTCTTGACGCATCTTAAGCATGAAATCAATAACATCGACTATTGTTATTGGATTATCCCAAATCTGAGTCTGTTTCTGGCGCAAGAGCCATATTTGCATATCATTAAGCATCTTGCTTGCATCTTGTTTATCACCCATATTGTTCAAGATAGCATTTATTGAAGACTCTTGACCTTTAATAGAACGCATGACAGAGATCTGAGTAGGTATGCGATAATCCATCCATGAATAATAAGCATTATCTGTTGAGAAATATCGTCCCATTCCTGATTTATAAACACTATATTCTATCACAGATTGCATGAATTTATCGGCAGAACGATTATGACCATAATGGCGTAACATCAATGCCGCATTCGCTCTTCCGTAGATTGTTAGATTCTTTACATCTTTCTCAACTTCCTTAAGATAAGCATCACGCATGGTTGTGAATTTCTTTGTTTCTCTATGATATGGCAAGATTGTACAGAGATACAGATATCTTAATGTGGAATTTGAAGGCATCATAGAATACTTATGTTTTTTACGGAATTCATATTCCTTATATTCTTTGTCATCAAGGAAGTCCATTGCCTTATACACCATATATGCGACATTTGGCAATAAATTGTCAACACTATTATTATAATGTTCTGGGGCCTTTGTTTCCTTACCTGTAGTAGTGGCATTTAACAGATAAGCCAATTGTTCAGCCACCGACAAAGTAATATAATGACTACCTTTCATTCCTTCGAACCAACTCCATGAGCCATCTTGCAACTGTAATTTATAGAGTTTATCACTTGCTGTTGCAATTCTATTATTTACAAGATGTTCATTAAAATAGTCTAACAACTCATTACGTTTCTGTTCTTCGCCTAAAGCATCCAACACCCATGGAGACTCGTTAAGAAGAATATCTTTAAGTTCTTGATTGTCTGCCAACTTCGAATTGATATCTGATTGATTATCCTTACGATTTAATCCAAGTTCGACAGCCTCCTTCAATCCTGGAACCATTCCTACAAGGCGCTGTGCCATGTAATTTGAATACAAAGAAGCTCCAAATGCAGGTGCATTATCAAATTTAGGAATGCGAAGTGTTTTAAGTGATTCTATAATGCTCCACTCTGGATTTTCGGTAAACTCGAAAATCATCTTCTTCTGAGTAGCAGTAGTGCTATTCTGATTAAATATGTCGTTAAGATCCAATGTAACAGTTGATGGAGCATCTTTATGTCTTTCTAAATAGAAAGGAATACTCTCTGTTATGAATTTCTTTGAGGTTAGAACAGGAATATAATTACGTTCACCATCACTGAAATCATTTGTTTCTCCTATTATTTCACAAACCAATAATGGATAGTCCATAGATGGGATGAATTCAAAATCAACAGAAGAAGTATTATTAGCCTGTAATACGAATGGCTGTTCAGACTTGAATATAGTTTTTTCAGTTTCAGGATCAATTAAGCGTAAATAAGCCTTACCATTAAGACGTTTATCACAACGGTTGATTATTCGTGTTGAGATAGTCACATTATCACCATCACGTACAAATCTTGGAAGATTTGGTTGAATCATAAAGTCTTTTTGTGCAACTGTCTTTGCTGTGATATTACCATATTGAACATCCTTAGTATGTGCTAATCCCATGAATTTCCATTCTGTAAGACTCTCTGGCAAGGTGAATCTGATGTGAGCATTACCTTCAGCATCAGTCATCAAGTCAGGCATAAAGAACGCGGTCTCATCGAAATTAGTTCTTATAACCGACTTCTTAGTTTGAGACGACTCTTCTTCAGATTCCGACAATGAACGTTTAAGTGACATATTTTGTATTGGGGCACTGGCTTCATCCGAGAGACCCTCTTCAACAAGAATTCCAGTGGCTGGAGCCGCACCATAGACAGCATTTCCTACTTCACGCAAAGACAATGCCTTACCACCTAAAGCTTTTGCGCGTCCCATATAATTTCGTTTCCAAGGTTCATAGAAATATTCTACAAATGTATCATATTTACGTGTCACTGGATTTGCATATGGAGCAGCACCATTTAACGTTAGGTATGGGAAAGAATTGTTGCCTGAGGCTTTCAAACGATGATAACGCAACCAACGAGTATATGATATACCAAACGACCAGTAATGTGGATAAATGGCATCAAGAGAACTATCGTACATTCCAGCAAGGAGATGAGCGCCATTTACAGGTTTACCATTATGGTCCTTAACATTCAGAATCCATTCTTCATTCTGACCTGGTTGTAATTTATCACGGAATGATTTCCAAGAGAGAGTAAGTTTTTTATTAGGTTCAACGAATTGAATAGATTGATTATCATGATTCATTTGTCCGTCTTTTACATAAAAGAAATGATATGTTAGTCCATTTCCATATGTTGGAAGATATTTGACAGGAATGCGGAACATACCTTTGTTCAATACCACATTACCTCGCTTGATAACACTATCGTTATTAGTTATATAATAATACACATATACATCTTCCATACAAGGCGAGAAATAAAACTCTGCAGGTTTATCATAACCGAAAGTTGGATCATCACAATGTATGAAATCAGAGGCAAAATATGATTTCGGACCAGCAGTCTTTCCATAAAAGTCGGCTGCTAGTTTTCCATTATATACACTAATGAGTTTTGAGACAGAGACCTTATTATTATTCTTATCATAAGCATATGCTTGAATATAATAAGAGCCAGCATCGAGAGAAGGTAACTTTAGAGATTTATCCGTTGAGAACTCACCTTTTATAGTGTCAGATTTCTCTCTATATCTGTCGTATGGATATATTGAATAGTATCCATTAACCTGTACTTCATCGCCATTGCAGTTTTTAGCTTTAATATTTACAGTGTTCTTTAAAGCAGTATTAATAATATCATCAGCTTGAACAAACAAACCAAATCCTTGCTTTGACACCGATTTAGTATATTCAGCGCTATGAGTCTCGCCGGCCTGATCTGTGATATCAACATATACTCTGTATTTAACTAATCCAGTTCCTGATTCATTATATTTCGAATTATCTAAGAACAGAGGAATTACAGCCTTTCCATTTGCATCTGTTTTTGATTCATCTTCGGTTATAACAGTCCATGATGAACTGCTATCCCAAGGCCAAAATCCACCTTGAGCAGTCTTTATGGTATATTTGGCAACTGCATCTTGAACAGGTACACCGCTATATGTAGTAGCGATTGCTTTAATATCGACAGTATCACCAAATGTCAGTTGTGAATCATCGCTGTCCTCAGCTTTCATTTCAACTTGAAATGTTGGGCGTTTATATTCTTCTACATGAATAGTAACACTTGAATTGCTGAATCGAAGTGTATATGCTCCAGGTAATCGATCAGAAGGAATCTTAAAATCAGAAGAGAATGTTCCCATAGCATCAGTACGTATAGGTTTATTCTCTATCTTCTGTCGATTGGCATCTAAGAAATACACATCTCCCGAATAATTAGGTACCACATTGGTCTCATCCCCATTTTGTCGATATACAATACCCGACAAATGAACAATTTGTCCAGGACGATATATAGAACGATCTGTAAACAAGCTATTCACTACATGTGATGACGTTTCAGGAAGTCTCTCCGGAGATGAAATAGTTACGGCATCAGTAAAATCCGTTTCACTTCTGTATGCAATAAAACTATAATTCTCATTCTCTACCAGAGCTTCACCATTATTGTCACACCACACCTTTACAGTCTTGTCGTCTCCTTCGGGTTTAACCATAAGGTAAACATTTGGGACAGGTCTTCCTGTTTCGTTATCCACAACGGTTACCCGTGATTTCGCTTTTGTAATAGGGAAACAGAATGCTCGTATAGATGTAATATGGAGTTCTCTAACGCTCTCACATCCAGCGCCTTCGGCTATTACGACATAATGTTCTGCTGGTAATGTGAGGTCTTTTTCAGTCTTAAACTTAGTAATTAGATTCTTAGCTTTCCTTTCAATATTTTCTTTTTCGGTTAGAAGTGCTATTGAATGTTTCTGCACCAACCTGCCATCTTTTTTAAACGCGCCATTTTTCGCTTTTCCGTTATAATTTCTGATTTCCAGTTTAAGATTCTCAACATTATTACCATAAATATTCAATTTAAATGGTTTTGATGCTATAATACCAGAAAAGAAGTTATAATTTATATTCAAAGACGGACATAAAAGTTTTTTTTCTGTATTCTCAAAATATGAAGAGAAAGACGACTGCTTAAACTTCACTTTTGCCCATCTGGCAAATTCCAGTTTTTCATCGTCAGTCAATGATTGGTTACGACTCAGATAAGTCTGCGCCACATCTACACCCACCTCAAGTTCCTGAGATTCATCAAGTAAAGCTTTTAAACTTTTATAATAGTCAGCCGCTTTCAGACGTTTATTAAAGTTCACAAATTGATTAAGCGAAGACAACTTGTTCATCGTCATGATTGTGTAGGCATTCATGTTGCCATTCTTTTTATACAAGTCTGCAGCCTTTGCATAAATATCAGCCATTTTTTCGTCATCAAAGCCTGCGTTTTCTTTTATAAAATCAATCATGATTGATAACATATCATTATCAAAAAGTCGGCTATCCGCATTCATTACCTTGAGCAGAGTTTTAAATTCATTAGATTTTTCCTTTGCCAAGGCTTCCATATCAATTAAAACCTTATTGTAGTGCTCGTCGGACAACTCCTTATATCTCTCTCGAGTTTCTTTATCCGCATTTCGGTACATTGATGCCATCATCATCCTATATGCAGATCCCATCATTGCATTATAAACAGATGATTGTACGGGAGAGAAAGAACGTGCTTTCTTCTCACGAGACAATTTCCCAATATGTTCGATACACACTTTGAAACTATCTGGTTCTATATCAGTTTTACGTTCAACGATGGTTTTCCAAGCCCGCATCATGTGGGCAAACTGATTTTCCTTCTGAGCCTTATACAAAATTTTCTCAGCCTGAGAGATTACCTGTTTAGGGAGATCATCATCTGCATATTTATCCAACTGTTCCCACATATGCTCATAACTTTGTGCATGAATATCACAAATACATGGCTGCATAATTGTCATAATAAACAATAAAACAAAAAGAATCTTTTTCATATCTAAAATATATTTTTATTCAAATATATTATTCCTCATATAATATTGCCCAATTGTTGTTTTCTGTATTAAATGCTCAAAAGTACCTCATAGAAGCACTGTTACTCAATGGTTTACCTTATATTCGGAATATATTATTGTTTTGTTTCAGAAGGATATTTTGTTTCGAAATCATCCAATTTCTTTACATAATAATCTCTGAAGTCTTTCCAACGATAATAAGGGAAAGAATCGGTATGAATTGGCAATGTTGCTTCATGTTCGTTCAACAACACCTTTAACAGAATATCGCCATCCTTACCTTTCAACGGACGATAAAACACAATCTGAATATTTGATGCCATAGGATATATTCTGTAATTCACCCATTGTTCATCAAGTTTTTCCAAATCATGCACCTGACGGCCACAACTGTCCAACTCAAGCAGACAAGCCAGAGGCATAACACAAACCTCATGTCCGAATCGTAGTGTTGCTCCGTTCCATTCTTTCTTATCCACCACTGTATCAGCGGTTTCTATAATATTTCTGAGTAATACAGACTGACTATAAGGCATTACTCCACCAGTTTGAGGTGCAGGTCCATAACCTAAATACCAGTCAATATTCTTTATCTTCCACAAATCATATAGTTCATCGTTTGTAAACAGTTCAATAAAACTTATATCGCTGTCATGACTTTGCATATTTGTTGCAATGTCAAACATCTGGTTCATAAAGGCTCCACCACCATTCAAACTATCCTTAACATACTGTTCATCATTGAATATTATGCTGCTGAATCTTTCTGGGTGAGTATATTTCATACGTGCCTTATGTACTTCCTCTCCCCTTACTCTACTATTACCTTGACGACGGACTTCACCATCCCAACGTCGATTCAAATAGTATTGATATGATTCGCTTACGTCGTTATTGATCTTAGTCTGTGGGTTATAAGCCATTAGTTCTTCACATTCCGCAGTCATTGAAAGGATGCAACGGATGACAACTGTACTACGTGCATCAACCTCTGGAGTGCCCTTGAATATCTCTGGGAAATTTCGGGTCATACGCTTGCCTATGCCATGATGCTGTCGTGCGCCCACAGTAGTGAGTTCTCCCAAACGTTTTCTTGTTGTCTTATAAAATTCCTCCAAATCCGAAAGAACTTTTTGTCCTTGAATGGTAAGTTTATGATCAGCCGAAGCATTTCTTAGTGTTTTCAACGGATTATCATAATCACCTGGAGCTATGAGCCATCTTGAGCCATGTCTTGCATAATGTGTAAGATAAAAAGGCTCATATCCTTTAGGAGTCGCAGTTAAAGGTTTTACAGGTTCTCTGTATGCCAAATAATTGCTTCCTGACAGACGTGGGAACTGTTTAATTTCTTCTCTTGCCGTTTGCGCAGATAATTGTGGACAAACAACAGAAAGAAGTAAACACAATGTAGTTGATCTAAGAATTTTAAATGATTTACGATTTGATTTAATACTTACTGGACATAAAATCTTATTAGTCATAATCTTAAGGTTTAGTATATTTTGCTGACAAAAATAATAATAAAACATGAAATCAACAAAGAAAAGCATACGAATATTATAATTTTAAATTCTTTAAACACAATTTACTCATTATTTTCATCTCACATATATAAAAAAGCCTTTCGACACCTTTCACAGATTATATTTGCCAATACCTATTTGTTTATCGTTAAATCTAAGGCCTAAAAAGTTCTTCATTCTATATTAGGTTCTCAATCTGAGTTTCACTATATTCTATTCCTTGGAGTAAAGACTTAAAATAAACCTCTCAACAAATTAAATGGGGACATGTTTAAAAAAACACATCCCCTATTCTTGTACTTAAAAGTATTATCAGATGAAAAGAATCATTCATTGATTATATTCAACATCTTTATCGTAGCCTTGATTGCAGCTTCAGTCTGGTCGGCATCAAGTCCTCTTGTGCGATACGATTTTCCTTCGTATGTCCACGATATAGTTGTTTGAACGAGGGCATCTGTACGTCCTCCCGGAGGTATGTTTACTACATAATTAGTAAGCCAAGGGAATGTGCGTTGCAGACGATCGCGATAGATGTGACGCACACAATGTACGAAAGCATCATATGTACCATCGCCCATTGCCGATTCTTCGTAGATTTCACCATTGACTTCAAGTTTCACACTTGCCATAGGCTTCAGTCCATATGCAGTGCTGACCATATAACTGAGCAATCTTACTTTATCATCAGGAGCAGTGTGTTTAAGCACATCGCTTACGATATATGGAAGATCATCTTGAGTTACAATCTGTTTCTTGTCACCAAGTTCGATTATTCTCTCAGTAACTCGTCGTGTCTGTTCTGGAGTAAGTTCCAGTCCAAGTTCTTCAAGATTTTTAAGAATATTAGCCTTTCCACTATTCTTACCGAGAGCATACTCACGTTTGCGTCCGAAGCGTTCGGGAGCAAGATCGTTGCAATACAGATTATGTTTGTTATCACCATCAGCA
The DNA here is from genome assembly GCA_024682395.1 of Bacteroidaceae bacterium. Taxonomy (GTDB): domain Bacteria; phylum Bacteroidota; class Bacteroidia; order Bacteroidales; family Bacteroidaceae; genus Colivivens. Next base: position 75,550 of record JAIKZH010000083.1, on the reverse strand, counting down.
TGCACTCCAGCGACCTGTGTAAACACATTTTCCCCGATTATAGGTTTGTTTGCAGGCACAGCAATTCCAGAATAACTTTCAATTAATCGACTGGCATCATTAAGTTTTCCTTCACAGATTCCTGTAACACAATTTAGGTGGTCTTTTAATATTGCCTGAACACTACTTAATGGAGCATTTCCAGCACGTTCCCCCAAACCATTTATAGATGTATGAATACCATTACATCCGGCAAGTACTGCGGCAAAAACATTAGATATAGCCAAGTCATAATCATTATGAGCATGGAAATCAAAGTTGAGATTTGGGAACCACTCAATCATCTTGGATATATACTCAGATGTCTGCATTGGATTCAGTATTCCAAGAGTATCTGGGAGCATGAATCGCTTGATTTTTGAGTCCTTCAAGGCATCAACAAAATCGTGAACATATTCTGGAGAATTTTTCATTCCGTTACTCCAGTCCTCAAGATACGCATTCACACTGATACCCAATTGTTCGGCATACTCCAAACTTTTTTTGATATCAGCAAGATGTTCCTCAAGAGTTTTCTTGAGTTGATACTTACAGTGACGTTCTGAGCCTTTACATAAAAGGTTTATGTTCTTGCAGCCACATTCATTTATCCAATCCAACGATGTTTTGCCATCAACAAATCCTAACACTTCAACGCGATCAATCATATTGGATTGTTGCGCCCATCGGCATATATTTGTCACTGCCTCCTTCTCACCATCAGACACACGAGCTGAAGCAACTTCAATCCTATCAACATTTAGGTCTTGAAGCAGCATACGAGCCACAATTAATTTTTCGTGAGGTACGAATGATACGCCATTAGTCTGTTCACCATCTCGCAAGGTGGTGTCCATGATCTCAATGACTGAACCATTAGGCCTGTTCATATTGTTCTATTTTATTCTTATTTTCTAAGAGGAAATCAATATCATCAAGGGCATTCATCAAACAATATTTCTTGTAACCATTGATATCGAATTTCTCACTATGTCCTGTTGCAAGATTTGTAACTGTTTGATTTGGCACATCCACTTTCACCTCTGTTTTAGGATCTGCAGATATACTATTGAATAATTCAGTCTGGAATTGTTCGCTTACGATTACAGGCAACACGAAACAGTTAAGGAGGTTATTTCTGTGGATATCAGCAAAAGAAGAAGAGATAACCACACGAACTCCATATCCTGCGATTGCCCATGCAGCATGTTCGCGTGAAGAACCAGAACCCCAGTTTTGTCCGCCTACAATAATTTCGTGTACACCCTCTTTTGGTGCTTCACTAAAATTAGGTTGATTGAGAACAAAATCAGGAACAGGTTTTCCATCAGCGTCAAATCGCAAATCATGCATAAAAGCATCACCGAAGAATTTCGGATCACGTGTTGTTGATGCCAAATAGCGGGCAGGTATAATCAAGTCTGTGTTACAGTTATCAATGGCTATTGGCAAACAAGTTGACTGTATTATATTGAATTTCTGTTTCATATGTTTCGTTTTTATAATTTACGTGGATCTGTTATTACACCTGTGATGGCAGATGCCGCAACAGTGAGCGGACTTGCCAATACTGTACGTGCACCTGGGCCTTGACGACCAACGAAATTTCTGTTACTTGTAGATATAGACAATTTGCCTGCAGGGACCTTATCTGGATTCATTGCCAAACAAGAAGAGCATGAAGGCAAACGTAATTCAAATCCTGCTTCTTCAAGAATCTTATCAATTCCTTCATCTATGATTTGCTGACGTACAAGCCATGAACCTGGAACCAACCATGCTGTTACATTGTCAGCTTTCTTCTTACCCTTAACCACTGAAGCAAATGCTCGGAAGTCTTCAATTCTACCATTTGTACATGCACCAAGGAATACATAATCAACTGGGTGACCTTCAAGTTTCTCACCTGGTTTAAACTGCATGTAATCCAATTGAGACAAGAATCCAGCCTTTTCAGCCTCTGGTATATCATTGAGTGTAGGTATTGTTCCATCAATAGCGATACCTGCACCTGGATTTGTTCCATATGTGATACGTGGAGTGATGTCTTCTGCGCGATAAGTTACTTCTTTATCAAATACAGCATCGTCATCACTTTTTAATTTCTTCCATTCTTCAACAGCCTTATCCCAAGCTTCACCCTTTGGAGCATATTCCCTACCTTTAAGATAAGCAAATGTTGTTTCATCTGGGGCAATAATACCAGCACGGCTACCCATCTCAATAGAAAGGTTAGAAAGAGTCAATCGACCTTCCATACTCATATTACGTATTGTACTACCAGCATATTCAACAGCATATCCTGTTGCACCTGATGTTGTCATCTGCGCCATAATATAAAGAGCGACGTCTTTTGCTGTTACGTTAGGACGAAGTTCTCCTTCTATATTAATACGCATTGTTTTTGGTTTTGCCTGAAGGATACATTGGCTTGCAAGTACTTGAGCAACCTCTGATGTACCGATACCCATTGCAATAGCGCCTACTGCTCCATGAGTACTTGTGTGAGAGTCACCACAGACAATTGTCATTCCAGGTAGAGAAAGAGCCTTTTCAGGTCCTACCACATGAATAATACCATTATCCTTAGTACCCATTGCAAAATGATGAATACCAAATTCTTCGCAATTCTTCTTTAATGTTTCAACTTGCTTGCGTCCTACAGGGTCATTAATTACCTCTTGCTGATCTGATGGTGTATTATGATCAGGCATAGCATACACATGATCAGGACGGAACACTTTTAGTTTTTTATCACGCAAAGTATCGAAAGCTTGAGGTGTTGTCACTTCATGACAATACAAACGATCGATATATAACTGCGTTGGGCCATCCTCAATGTTCTGCACAACATGTGCATCCCAGATTTTATCAAATAATGTATTCATATCGCTTGTTTATATTTTTATTTTTAATATTCCGATTATAATGACATGAAAGAATAATGCAACAAAAAACCTCTCTGCTCGTTTGGAGCAAGAAAGGCTTATTCATTTTAGTTGTTTATTCATATTGTTATCAACCATACAGCCTCTCTCACTCCGAGCAACTAATTCGTAGTGACAGAATAATACCGCTGTTTATAATAGTTGAATACATAGTCATATTTTATTTTCTGTACGCAAAAATACAGTTATTTATCGACTTACACAAATAAAAACACATAAAAATGCCTTTTGTACTGACTATTTGCTGATAAACAATGATTTTCCTTATAATATTGTCGTATAAATATTACAGTTTTAGAGGTTTAATAATGGAAAGAAGTTAAAATTTGCCATTGAAAATTCTCAATAGTGGGCGTTTCTTAACGTCATTATAACAGCCATTAATTCCAAGAATACTAATCAGTTAAAATGAGGTCATTTATTATTTTTTCCGCAATATGGGCAAACACCCTTTTTTATTAATCGTGCGCCACATGCACCACATATATAACGGCATCGAACATACTTAATATATATATAAATAAATGCTATTATATATATGATTGAAAGTATCAATGAAACTATCCATAGATGCATTGCTGTAGTTAATGAGATTGTCAGATATACTAACATTGCAACTCCGAAAATCTCCAACATATAGTTCAAGCCTTGGAACAGATAGAAATTATGATACACATCAAGGATTAATGCTATCACGACAATCAAAAGCAACCACATCAGAGCTATCAGCACCGACATTATTCCTGGAAGCACATATGGATTTAATGTAGGGTGGAAATAATACTCTTGCCAAAACTCAGGGGCAAAATTCTGGATTCCTGTATATGTAATTGCGATTAGCGCAACCAATGAAAGCATCATGTATGGATAGATACTATCCATCTCGTTAAACTGGAATAAAATCAAACGATGCTGCAGACGACGTCGTAATAAGAATCCAACTATTCCGAACAACAAAAATACAGACATCCAAATTGCTCTGGTACCTGTAAGCCAATCTATAATTATTGATACTTCATCATTGGGAACTGCATTTTTCAGCAAGTCTTTCTCCATCAACCACCCCATGGTCTGTTGGTCATGTGCCACCTTAACCCAGACAGTATCACCTAAGTCCTTTATCTGAGCCACGACAATTATATCATCCTCCATTAAAAAGCAGGTATCAGACAGTTCATCATCTCGAGGGACAAGCATCACAGAATCGGCTTTGACCTTAAAATTAAAATTCTCTGTGTAGTGGTGCGACAATCTAAACTCAAGACTATCTACTTGTTTCTGCGTAAGCAATAACAACGAGTCATTATCTTCATTATTAGACATTTGTTCCTCCAGTTCAGACTCCAGCACTTGTGCATTAATCTGAACACTGAATAAAAATGACAGAAATATGAAAAATAATGCCTTCATATGTTATTCTATTAATGATTAATTAACTGTGATAAACTTTCATCATACACCTTTTGCAATCAAACTCCAGTCTGAATCTCTGTCCGTTCGCTAATGCCAAATATAAAGATGAGTCTTTATCCTCAATAGACTTATTGATGAGTCTAACATTTCCGTCATTAGCATTTCTACCCGAATATCTGTGTTTTAAGCACCATCCCATTGCATATATAATACAATGTTTACAATACATAATAGGTATATCTCCCTGATGGTTGCGTTCGTATGCCCATTCCGACGGTTTAAATCCTTCATTTTCATAGAAATCCCATGACTGATTATTGTAGATATTCAGTCCTACAGGATTCAACACATCTAACTCCTCTAACGTAAATTGATGTATATTATTGTTTTGTTTTGACTCTTCCTTTTTCAAAGAATCTTTTACTACATACAACTCGGTGTCTTTGACCAACATACGACGCCATTCACTTAATAACGATGATGGAATGAACCAATTCTTCTTATATGCGATATTAAGATTGCGCAACCTAAATTTGGTATCACCCAATTTTGATAGTTGTCGTTTGATATTTTCGCTTTGATGAGTGCGTGCCAATTCTTTCAGGCATTCAACTTCAATGGATTTAAATGTTCCATAATCATCATTCAATGTCAATTTAAAGCCAACAGAAGTTTCATCCATTAAGATATCCACTGGGATATATCGTTCTGCGCTATCATGTTGTAATACATCTTCAAAATGCTTATCCAGATTACGATATAATCGGGTTTTAACTTGCAGATTACGTGGCATGTTCAACGGATAAAGTCTGCCATTTTCAACCTTGTTTATCCTCATACCAAATAATTTCCCAGTATGATCAACGAAACACAATCCGTCACCATTTGCAAATTTAGATATACCTGCCACTGTGAACCAGCCTCGTCCTATATCCTTTACTGTCCCTACTTCCTGCCCAAGTGATTTTGGTGTATCAAATGAAAATATCGTGTTATTGCGTCCATGAAGGAAATAAGAAGTAAAACCTCGGTTAAAACTCTTGTTTACATCGGGCATAAATTTATAATCTACATTTCCTATCGACGCACGTTCGTATTTATCAGGATTTTCTTTTATTATCTTGTTAAGAGCCTGACTATATGCAGCAGTAACATTTTTCACATACGAAGCATCTTTTAGACGGCCTTCTATTTTAAACGAAACTGCGCCCGCCTCTATCAGTTCCTTCAATGAATCAAGCAGACACAAGTCTTTTAAAGACAACAAATGTTTTTTAGACAGAATACGAACTTCACCTTTTGATTTTGTCTGTTGAATCAAATCATACTCCATACGACAGACCTGAGCACATTCACCACGGTTCGCACTTCTGCCAAACAGACATTCACTTGCATAACATTGTCCGCTAAGACTTACACAAAGAGCACCATGAACAAACACCTCCAATGATACTTCGGGGCATTTTTCATGAATCTTACGTATTTCGTCCAAAGATAGTTCACGAGCGAGCACAACCTGATGAAATCCTTTCTCTTTGAGAAAACGTACTTTTTCAGGTGTGCGATTATCCATTTGAGTACTTGCATGCAAAGGAATTGGAGGCAAATCCAATTTAAGTAGCCCCATATCCTGAACAATCAGAGCATCAACATGAATTTCATACAACTCATTTATCAGTTTCCTTACATCATCTAATTCTTTGTCATCAAATATCGTATTTATTGTCACATAGACTTTTGCATTAAACCTATGGGCATAATCAACCAATCGGCTAATATCATCAACACTATTTCCCGCTGCCACACGTGCGCCGAAGCGAGGTGCACCGATATAAACAGCATCAGCACCATGCTTAATTGCCTCAATACCGATTTCCGCAGTACGTGCAGGAGCCAGCAGTTCTAACTTTGTCATAATCTACAATAAATAATGATAACTAATGACCTCATGAATTAATCATGAATTTCATTTATGTTAAATGGAGTTTCCTGATATACATAGTAATTCAACCAATTAGTAAACAAGAGATTAGCAGTACCTCTCCATCTTACCATTGGAGGCATATCAGGATTATCGTCCTTATAATAATATTTAGGTTTGTTAATATGTAGGCCTTTAGCCAAATCACGTTTATACTCTGCATCTAAGGTACATGGAGAATATTCTGAATGTCCGGTTATAAAGAAATCACGTCCATTACGCGCCATAACAATATGCACTCCCGCCTCATCACTTTCCGATATGATATTAAGTTCTGGATGTTTAAGTATTTCATCCTTAGGAAGAGTTATATGGCGTGAATGCGGAACAAAATATTCGTCATCGAATCCACGGAAGATAGGCAATTGTGGCATCAAAGCATGATGGCGGAACACACCAAAGATTTTCTCAGGTGTAGGTTGTTTGTCTATTCCGTAGAAATGATATAAGCCTGCAAATGCAGCCCAACAGATATAGAGAGTGGATGTAACATTTGAATGTGCCCAATCCATAACCATCTGTAATTCATCCCAATAAGACACCTCCTCATAATTATATTGTTCCAAAGGGGCTCCCGTTATAATAAAACCATCATATTTATTATTACGCATATCTTCGAAATCACGATAAAAAGCGCGCATATGCTCAATTGGAGCATTTTTAGAAGTATGCGACTTTATTTTCATGAATTCTATCTCGATCTGTAATGGTGTATTAGACAGAATACGCACAAAATCCGTTTCTGTTGTGATTTTTATCGGCATCAGATTCAGAATAGCAATACGCAAAGGACGGATATCCTGCCCATGAGCACGAGTAGTATCCATCACAAATATATTCTCTTCCTTAAGCAACTCTATTGCCGGTAATTTATCTGGTAAATTTAATGGCATCTTCTATATCTATATTAAACTTAGTTATATACACAAAAGGGGCATATTTGATAACTCAAACTTGCCTTCTCTATTATTTATCCGTTGCAAAGTTACGAAAAAACTATGAAATGGCAATATATTACCAAAGATTGAAACGTTTATCTTTTGGTACAAACATAGCATCTTTTTCCGTTATATTGAATGCTTTATACCATGCATCTATATGTGGTAACGTTCCATTGACACGCCATTCGCCGAGTGCATGTGGATCCATAGCTGTCAATTGTCGCATATTCTCTTCTGTTATATTCTGTGCCCAAACTCCAGCATATGCGAGGAAGAATCGTTGGTCAGGTGTGAGACCATCAATGGTTTGAAGATTCTTATCTTTAGTTGCATTCTTAAATGCAGTATAAGCCACCATCAATCCACCATGATCGGCTGCATTTTCACCTTGAGTCAGTTCTCCGTTAGCTTTTAAGCCTGGCAACACCTCTATATTATTAAAGAAATCAATAATCACTTTTGTACGAGCAGAGAATTTTGTTTTATCATCCTCAGCCCACCAGTTTCTGAAATTGCCATCTTTATCAAACTTACTACCCTGATCGTCAAAACCATGAGTCATCTCATGACCTATAACAACACCAATTGCACCATAATTAAATGCATCGTCGGCTTGCATATCAAAGAATGGATACTGCAAGATTCCTGCAGGGAAACAAATCTCATTTGTTGACGGATTATAGTATGCGTTTACCGTTTGAGGGGTCATATACCATTCTTCAGGATCTACAGGTTTCTTGTATCTACGTTTAATATAATCCTCTGTAGCCCAAGCAGAAATATTCTTCATCTGCTCATACAAAGAATTTTCAGGATTGATTGTAAGTGTACTATAATCTTTCCATTTGTCAGGATAACCTATTTTTACACGAAAAGCATTTAGTTTCTCTTTTGCACACATCTTTGTTGAATCGCTCATCCACTCTTGCAGTTCGATACGTTCAGCGAGGGCTTTTTGAAGATTTCTAACAAGTTTCTGCATTCGTTTCTTATTTTCTGCTGGGAAATATTTCTTTACATACATTTCACCAACAGCCTCACCAAGAACATTGTTGACTGTATTAACAGAGCGTTTCCATCGTGGTTGTTTTTCTTTCTTTCCCGACATGACAGTTCCATAAAACTCAAAGTTCTCAGCATAGATGTCATCACCGAGATAAGAAGCATTTCCGTCAAGTAATCTCCACTGCATCCAATCCTTTATAGTTTCTAAAGGAAGTTCATTTAAGATGTCAATTGCTGCCTTAACAGCTTCTGGCTGATCAACAGATAGCGAATCCAAATCAGTAATTAACTGAGATTCAAAGAATTCATCCCACACAAATCCTTCATAATCAGATTTCAATTGTGAATATGACATCTTATTATAGTTTGCTGCAGGGTCGCGCAACTCCACTCTGCTACGTGAATTTTGTGCCATACGTGTTTCAAGAGTCATTACCGACTTCATCTTTCTTTGTGCTGTAGCATCGTCGTCACCTATCAATTGGAACATCTTAACGATATGCACCTTGAAAGCTTCTCTGATTTTCTTTGTTGCGGCATCATCCTTCACATAATAGTCTTTTATACCAAGAGTCAAACCACTTTGACCAATTTCTACGATATTTGCTTTACTATTCATCATATCAGCACCTATTCCAGTAGAAATAAGATGAGCGCCACCAAACAGCTGCTGTTTATTTAAATAACTGATAACATCTTGACGTTCACTCAGTTTGGCAATATTTTCAAGATCTTTAACAATAGGAGTATAACCATCTGCATTCTGACGCGTTGAATCCATCATCATAGCATATAAGTCACCTATTTTCTGTGCGACAGAGCCCTTCGAATGATTTTCATGAGCCAATTCTTCGATAAGGGTCTTTATTTGTTCGCGATTATTCTCCGCTACAACATCAAAACTACCAAAACGAGCATATTCAGGAGCAAGAGGATGATTTTTCATCCAACCACCACATGCATACTGGTAGAAATCCTTTCCTGGTTCTACCTCTTTATCCAAATTTTCTAATTTAATACCAATTCCTAATTGGTTATTACAAGCACAACATGTCATCGCCATTGTTATTGATAATATTAAATTCTTTGTTTTCATATGGTATGTTCTATAATTAAGATTATATTCTACTATTATATAATAAACTTATTATTACAGAATCGCCATCACTTAGCTTTCGCTGTATCAATCACTTACAAGTTTTTCCCATTCCGACATTGCAGCATCTAAAGCAGCCTGCAATTGACTGTATTGCTCAACCAGTTTCATGTCGTTCTTTTCAGACAACTTCATTTCAACCTCAGCTATTTCCTCTTCCAACTTACTGATTTTATCTTCACACATTTTTAGAACTTTCTCGGCCTTAGCTTTGTTTCTTGCAATTTCTTTCTGCTGAGCATAAGTAAGAGAGCCCTGATTATTGTTTGATTCTGTTGATTTGGTTTCAGCACGTTCTTTTATCTGCGCATTTTTAGAAATGTCTTCAACATGGATTTTAAACATGGCAGACTGCTCAATCGGTTCTCTCACACCATGATCCTTGAAGACATATACCTTATCAACCAAGCCATCCAAAAAGTCGCGGTCGTGGCTTACGATAATTGCGGTTCCGTCAAAATTCTTAATAGCATTTTTCAACACATCTTTTGATTGCATGTCAAGATGGTTGGTAGGCTCATCAAGAATCAAAAGATTAACAGGCTGAAGTAATAACTGAATCATTGCCAATCTACTACGTTCACCACCAGAAAGTACTTTAACATACTTATCGCTGGCTTCGCCTCCAAACATAAAGGCACCAAGCAAATCGCGAATCTTCAAACGAATATCTCCTGTTGCAACACGATCTATCGTATCAAAAACTGTAAGTTCGCCATCCAACAATTGGGCCTGATTCTGAGCAAAATATCCTATCTGAACATTTTGGGCAATCTTGAGATTTCCCTCAAACGGAATTTCACCCATTATACACTTAACCAAAGTGGACTTTCCTTCTCCATTATTACCCATAAAAGCCACTTTTTCACCTCTACGGATACTTAAATTAACGTTTGAAAAGATATTGTGATCGCCATAGTTTTTACTTACTCCATCACAGATTACTGGAAAATCGCCACTTCGTTGACAAGGAGGGAATTTCAGTCTCAACAAACTTGTATCTACATCATCAATCTCAATTGGTATGATCTTCTCCAATTGTTTTATACGGCTTTGAACCTGATTAGATTTTGTTGGTTTATATCTAAATTTCTCTATGAAATCTTTTATCTCTGCAATCTCTTTTTGCTGATTCTCATATGCACGCAATTGCTGCTCACGACGTTCATCTCTTAGATTTACATATTGGTCATATTTCACTTTATAATCATTTATATGGCCACAAGTTATTTCTATAGTTCTGTTCGTAATATTATTTATAAAAGCACGATCGTGGCTCACTAAAACCACAGCTTTTGCAGAATTTTGAATAAATGTTTCCAACCATTGAATTGAACCTATATCCAAATGGTTGGTAGGCTCATCAAGCAACAATAAATCAGGCTTTTGCAACAGAATTTTAGCCAATTCTATACGCATACGCCATCCACCTGAAAATTCACTCGTAGGACGAGAAAAATCTTCGCGTTTAAAACCTAGACCTATTAATGTTTTATCCAGTTCAGCCTTACGAGCCCACTCTTCAGTATCACTTCCGTGGAATGCCAAACTGGCTTCTTCTTCCACAGTGCGTCCATCAGTAGTAAGCATCACTTGAGGCAGATAGCCTATTGTTATATCTTTAGGGCGAGCAACAATACCAGAGGTCGGTTCTTGCAATCCTGCTATAATTTTAAGCAAAGTAGATTTACCCGCACCATTTTTTCCAACCAATGCAATCCTATCACGAGGATTAATAACAAAGCCCACATCGCTAAACAAAGGTTTAGCACTAAATTCTACATATAATTGTTCTATTGAAACCATATCATTTGCAAAGATACGAATTATTTCACAAAATTATTCTCAAAAGCGCTTTATTAAGAATAAATTTATTATTTTTGCACTCACTATCATTAAACTTATCAAAAAAATCAACCAATGACAAACAATCAATTATACATTTCCGACGCATTGTCCAACGGATGGAACTTATGGAAAAAGCATTGTCTTTTATTTGCCGTAGCATTTTTTGGTATCTCCACAATCACTTATTTTCTTAAAGTAGGTATTGAACTTCCATTTTCACTAACACAATTAAATAATGATTTGTTTTTTCAAAATAAAACACATACTATTTATGACCCAATTTACTGGGAATCTTATTTTAAAAGTGGGCAGTGGGTAGGGAAATTTGTTGCTTCTTTCATTTCCTCAATTATAATTTACCCTTTTATTACAGGATTAGAAAACTGCATGCTTAATATCAATAAAGGAATTGATCACGAATTCTCACTCAAGGGGTACAAAATGCCGATTGCCACATATCTAAAATGCTTTGTTATAGACTTTATCGTAGGAACTATATGCATGGTCGGATATTTATTTTTCATCATACCTGGCATATATCTAAATGCACGTTTAATATTTGCTAAAACTTGTCAACTCGATAATAAAGAAGCAGACATAACAGAATGTATCAAAAGAAGTTGGGAAATGACCAATGGCAACGTACTAACTATAATTGGATTAAAAATTCTATACTTCGGCATTAAACTTCTTGGAGTTATGGTGTGTTGTATAGGATTATATTTTGCATTACCTTTAACACAATTCATTCATAATGATGCATATTTTCAATTGAAAGGAAATATCCAGACTAATACAATAGAATATCAGCAGTAAACAACACTTTTCAGCGACAGATCCATGTATCATGATTATAAAACACATTGAAAAAGAATAAACTATATTAAATACTTGCATGTATTATTTACACACTCTAAAAAGTAAATGACACAACTATGCAAGTATTTGTTACGTTTTTGAAACAAGTTTTTTATGGAATGTTACATTGTTATTAATTAATTTTGCTATCTTTGCAGAAATTTGTGCTTATATTATCACAATAATCAAATTCCGATTAACTAAAAAGATAGCACAACACCAAACAAAGAAAATTCTTTTAATTTAAAAAGATTATAATTATTTAGGAAACAAACTAAACTTTAAATAAAAAAATGGAAAATCAAATTCAAAAAGAAAACAAAGGATTCTATAAGTTAAGCTGGCTTCAACGTATAGGATTCGGTTCAGGCGATCTTGCTCAAAACCTTATCTTCCAAACAGTAGCAACATTCTTGATGATATACCTGTGTACGGTATTGAAGATTAGCCCTGTATTTGTCAGCGGACTTATACTTGCAGTTCGACTCTTTGACTGTATATGGAGTCCTATCGTAGGTCGCTATATAGACAATCACAATCCAAAATTAGGTAAGTATCGCACATACCTTCTTTATGGCGGTATTCCTTTAACAATTGCAGCTTGCTGTCTTATGCTCCCTATGGCTGCAGAATGGTCAATGACATTAAAGATCATCTATGCTACAGTTAGTTATACATTATTGAGTATGATTTATTCTGTAGTAAACATCCCATATGGTTCTATCATGGCCAGTATGACTCGTGACAATGATGAGGTTCTCATTCTCACATCAACGCGAATGGTATGTGCAAACATTGGTCAGATTATTGTACAAGCAGGTTTCCCTATCGGACTCGCAATAGTTGCTGGTGTTGAAATAGACTGGAACCAAGCAATATTCATGGCAATCGGTACTATCCCAGCATTTGTTATTCTGCCATTGCTTCCTACATTAAAGAAAGCATTAGGTAAAAAAGGACTTTATTATGTACTTCTCTCAATAGGATTTATTGGATTTGTCGCATTATATACAATTGGTAAATTCTTTAATGTTGAGGACTGCAAAACTATCGTTCAAATTGCAAAAGTCATGACTGGTATCGGTCTGCTCGTTGGTTCATTGATGTGGGCCCTTGTTCCTGAAGTTATCACAGAAGCTGAATACCGTACAGGCAACCGTCCTGCAGCAACAGTAAATGCCCTTGCAGGTGTTGCATTCAAAGCTGGTTTCTCAATTGCAGGTTGGATCACACCATTGGTAATGGGATGGTTAGGCTTCAACTTAGCAGAAGAAGTTTCAGCTTTGTCTGGAGATGCAAATGCATGGTTCATCGTTATCAGCGTGTTTGCACTTGCAGGTTTCATCCTCTTGACACTTTGTTTCCTCGGTTGTAAGGAAAATATCGTTACCACTCCAGAAAAGCCAGCCAGTTATGGTGAGATGTTCAAGGAGTTTAAGGCAAACAAATGTCTTCAGTTGATGCTTTGGATTTTCATTGTGGTATTCCTTGCTTCATTCATTGCAGCGCCAGTAAATGCATATTACACAAAGTTAGCACTTTATTCAGAAACTGTAAAAGAAGCAATCCTTTGGTTCACTACTATCATTCCAGCAATTCTTCTTATAGTAGTAGGATACCTGATATATAAGTATCCTCTTACAGATGAGAAACTCGATGAGATGAACAGAGAAATTGAAGGCCGTCATGCAATTTAAAGTAACAACAATGAATAGATTAGCAATATTATCTTTAATAATATCATTATCTTCTGCGTCAACACAATCTGTGTTGGCGCAAAAGACCATGAGAGAAGCTTTTGAAGGAAAGTTTCTTATTGGTACAGCAATAAACACAAGACAAGCAAAAAGCAACGACCCTAAAATATTAAATGTAATAAAAGATCAATTTAGTGCAGTCGTTGCAGAAAACTGCATGAAAGCCGAAGAAATACATCCCAAAAAGGATTTGTATGACTGGAGAGATGCAGATGCATTAGTTGACTTAGCCGAAAGAAATGGTCAAGTTATTACAGGACATTGTCTTGTGTGGCATTCACAATGTCCATATTGGTTTTTCAAAGACGATATGGGCAATCAAGTCACTCGCGAAGAGTTGATTAATCGTCTTAGAGATCATATTCACACCGTTGTAGGACATTATAAAGGAAGAATAAAAGGTTGGGACGTAGTAAACGAAGCAATTCTCGATAACGGAGAATTCAGAAGATCTCAGTTCTACAAAATAATCGGTCCAGAATTTATACGTCTTGCATTTCAATTCGCACACGAAGCCGATCCTGATGCAGAATTATACTACAACGACTATGGAATGGACGGAGCAAGAAAGCGTGAAGCTGTAGTAAGACTCATAAAAGATTTGAAAGCAAATGGATGCAGAATTGATGCAATCGGAATGCAATCACATGTTGCTTTTGATACAAATCTTCAAGAATACGAAAAAAGTATCACAACCTACGCTGCAGAAGGAGTAAAAGTTATGGTAACAGAATTAGACCTCAGTGTTCTACCATGGCCATCAGCTGATTTCCGAGGAGCAGCCGTCGAAACTAATTTTGAATACAAAAACGAATTAAATCCATACACAGACGGTCTTCCTGCTGAAAAAGCAAAAGAACAGACCGATTTCTTTGTAAAACTATTCGGTATATATCTTAAACATAAAGATATCATTTCCAGAGTTACTTTCTGGGGATTGACAGATGCCGATAGTTGGAAAAACGGATGGCCTGTACCATTCCGTACAGACTACCCTCTGGCCATAGATAGAAATTATGAGCCAAAACCATTTGTAAAAGAAATAATCAAACTATCAAAGAAATATTAATTAATCCAAAAAAGAATAAAATTATGACTAAGCGTTATCTATTTCCTTCTGATTATATGGCAGACCCATCTGTACATATTTTCAATGGAAAAATTTACATCTATCCTTCACATGATTGGGAATGTGAAAATGTTGAGAACGATAATGGTGACCAATATGTAATGAAAGATTATCATGTACTCTCAATCGAAGGTGACCCAATGACTGGAGAAGTTGTGGATCATGGATGTGTTCTACGTCAAGAAGACATTCCATGGGCTGGACGCCAACTCTGGGATTGTGATGTACAAGAATATGAAGTTGAAGTACCTACAAATGCTGAAGAACAATCAAAAGGAATGGGATTCAGCAAGAAGGTTAAGAAATATATTATGTATTTCCCACTAAAGGATCGCAACGATGTATTCCATTGGGGAACTGCAATTGCTGACAATCCTGCAGGACCATTCATTCCACAGCCAGCACCAGTTCCTGGAAGCTACAGCATTGACATGTGCGCATTCAGAGACGATGCCGACGATGAAGTATATGTATATTTCGGTGGTTTATGGGGAGGACAACTTCAACGCTACAAGGACAACATACATCTTGAAACTCCATACCTTCCAGAAGGAAAAGAAGATGCACTTCCAAGTCGCTGCGTTCGCATGACTAAGGATGGCTTAAATTTTGCAGAAGCTCCTCAGCCAATACTTGTTGTTGACGAAGAAGGAAATCCATTAAAAGCAGACGATCCTCATCGTTTCTTCGAAGCAAGTTGGATGTTCAAGAAAGACGGCAAATACTATTTCACTTACTCTACAGGTGACAGCCACCTCCTCTGCTATGCAATCGGCGATAACCCTTATGGACCATTCACATACAAAGGAGTTATACTTACACCAGTTGTAGGTTGGACAACACACCACGCAATTATTAAGTGGAAAGAGAAATGGTATCTGTTCCATCATGATAGTGTACCTTCTGGCGGCAAATCATGGTTGCGCAGTTTAAAGGTATGCGAATTGGAATTCGATCAAAACGGAATGATTAAAACAATTGAAGGTATAGACTAAGCCTTTAATATATAAATAAGGTATTAAACTAAAAAATACAGAATTTATCATGGGATATCTATTAGGATATGATATAGGAACTTCATCTGTCAAGGCATCTCTCGTTGACGCAGTTTCTGGAGAAATTGTTGCTACAACATTTTATCCAGAAAATGAAGCACCAATCATTGCAAAACAAATGGGTTGGGCAGAACAAGAGCCTGACATGTGGTGGACAAACCTCATTGAAGCAACAAAAAAATTAGGAACAACAGGACAAGGTTTATTGGCTAACGTAAAAGCAATAGGTATCAGCTATCAAATGCATGGTTTGGTATGTGTTGACCGTCAAGGCAATCCTCTTCGTCCAAGTATCATCTGGTGTGATGGTAGAGCTGTTCCTTATGGTAATGCTGCATTCGATGTTATTGGACATGAAAAATGTTTGAGTCACTTACTTAATTCACCAGGCAACTTTACAGCAGCAAAATTGGCTTGGGTAAAAGATAATGAGCCTGAGTTATTTGAAAAGATATACAAAATAATGCTCCCTGGTGATTTTATCGCGATGAAATTAAGTGGTGGTGCAATGCAAACTACAATCAGCGGTTTGTCAGAGGGAATGTTCTGGGACTTTAAAGAACAACAGGTAAGTCAAGATATAATGAATTATTTTGGCTTCGATAATTCGATTATCTCAGAAATTGTTCCTACCTTTGCTATTCAAACAAAAGTATGCAAGGAAGTTGCACAAGTTTTGGGAATACCAGAAGGCACCCCTATCTCATATCGTGGTGGCGACCAACCAAATAATGCATTGTCATTAAATGTAATGAACCCAGGAGAAGTGGCAGCTACAGGAGGTACTTCAGGTGTAGTTTACGGAGTTCTCGGAGAAGTTAACTACGATAAACTCAGTAGAGTAAATACATTTGCTCACGGAAACTACACACCAGAGTTAACACGTCTTGGAGTTTTATTATGTATCAACGGAACAGGTATTCTTAACGCATGGATGCGCAGAAATGTTGCTCCAGAAGGCATGTCATACCAAGATATCAATGGTTTGATTGCGACAGTTCCTATCGGTTCAGAAGGTCTTAGCATTATTCCATTCGGTAATGGTGCTGAACGAATCCTTCAAAACAAAGAAATCGGTTGTAGCATAGAGGGCATCAACTTCAACATCCACAAGAAAGCACACCTTATGCGTGCAGCACAAGAAGGTATCGTGTTCTCATTCAAACAAGGTATCGACATAATGGAGAATATGGGTATGAATATTAAAGATATCCATGCAGGACACGCTAATATGTTCCTTAGCCCAACATTCTGCAAGACACTTGCAAGTGTTACAGGTGCAACTATTAACTTGTATGAAACAGATGGTGCTGTAGGTGCAGCTAAGGGTGCTGGTATCGGTGCTGGTATCTATCAAAGTTTCGACGAAGCATTCGCTACCCTCAAACATGTTTCTACAATTGAACCAGACATTAAAGACCAGAAAGCATATCTTGACGCATATGCTCTTTGGAAACAACGTTTGGATCAACATATTAACTAAGAACTAATTATTATTAATTTTATAAACAAATTTTATTATGGCAAAAGAATTTTTTCCTGAAGTAGGTAAAATCAAATTCGAAGGCAAGGATTCAAAGAACCCTATGGCTTTCCACTATTATGATGCAGACAAAGTAATCATGGGCAAACCAATGAAAGAATGGTTGCGTTTCGCTATGGCATGGTGGCACACTCTTTGTGCTGAAGGTGCTGACCAATTTGGTGGTGGAACAAAGAAATTCCCATGGAATACAGGTGCTAACGCAGTTGAAATTGCAAAGAATAAGGCTGATGCAGGTTTCGAAATCATGGACAAACTTGGTATCGACTATTTCTGCTTCCACGATGTTGACCTCGTTGACGAAGGTTCATCTGTAGAAGAATATGAAGCAAACTTGAAGGCTATCGTAGCTTACCTTAAGGAAAAGATGGATGCAACTGGCAAGAAACTTCTTTGGTCTACTGCTAACGTATTCGGAAACGCTCGCTATATGAATGGTGCTTCTACAAACCCTGACTTCGACGTAGTTGCTCGTGCTATCGTTCAGATCAAGAATGCTATCGATGCTGGTATCGCTCTTGGTGCAGAAAACTATGTATTCTGGGGTGGTCGTGAAGGTTACATGAGCCTTCTTAACACAGACCAAAAGCGTGAAAAGGAACATATGGCTACAATGCTTGGAATGGCTCGCGACTATGCACGTTCTAAGGGCTTCAAAGGTACATTCCTTATCGAACCAAAGCCAATGGAACCATCTAAGCACCAATATGATGTTGACACTGAAACAGTTATTGGTTTCTTGAAAGCTCACGGTCTTGACAAAGACTTCAAAGTTAATATCGAGGTTAACCACGCTACTCTTGCTGGTCACACATTCGAACACGAACTTGCATGTGCAGTTGACGCTGGTATGTTAGGTTCTATCGACGCTAACCGTGGTGACTACCAGAATGGTTGGGATACAGACCAATTCCCAATTGACAACTACGAACTTACTCAAGCTTGGATGGAAATCATCCGTGGTGGTGGTCTTGGAACTGGTGGTACTAACTTCGACGCTAAGACTCGTCGTAACTCAACAGATCTTGAAGATATCTTCATTGCTCACATCGCAGGTATGGACGCTATGGCACGTGCTCTTGAATGTGCAGCTAAGCTTCTTGAAGAATCTCCATACAAGGCTATGAAGGCTGCTCGTTATGCTTCATTCGATAGCGGTATTGGTAAGGACTTCGAAGATGGTAAACTTACTCTCGAACAAGCTTACGAATACGGAAAGAAAGTTGGCGAACCTAAGCAAACTTCAGGTAAGCAAGAACTTTACGAAGCAATCGTTGCAATGTACTGCTAATTATCTAAATAGCAATAGATTAAATAAGACAAATTAATTATATGTATTATAATAATGCATAGAATAACAAACTATATCACATCAAAGGTTACGAGTTACAATAAAATGTGGCTCGTGACCTTTATTGTTTTCTTCACTTTAAATGCAAAGGCAGAAAACGGTCACGATTTATGGCTCAAAGCCAATAAAAATATAGAGTTGAAAAGCCAAAAGGCAATTAACTTAAAGAATATAAAATTCTCGGGGAAACGTACATCCACAATCGAGATAGTACAAAACGAACTGGCAACCCAACTGAATATGCCAGTGAAAAAAATCAACCTTTGTGTTTATCCGAATAACACATTGGGCAATGAAGGATTTGAAATCTCATATAAAAACAACATAATAACCATCACATCACCTTCTGACAAAGGGCTTATGTATGGAGCATATGCTCTAATACGTAAATCTCGCATAGGTGAGACACCTAAAGAAGGAACTATTATTACAGAAAAGCCTAAGAACGCATTAAGACTTCTTAATCACTGGGATAATCTTAATGGAAATGTAGAAAGAGGATATGCAGGTAAATCCATTTTCTGGGGAGAGAAAAATACTCCTCTTAAGAACATCAAAAGTGAAGATGGAAAGACTTCTGTATATGATAAAAGAATCTTAGACTATGCTCGCGCAAATGCATCAGTAGGTATAAACGGTATGGTAATTAATAACGTTAATGCAAGTCCGAAAATGATGTCGGATTCTGTATTGGCACAAGTTGCACGCGTTGCTAACTTATTAAGGCCATACGGGATAAAAACTTATATATCAGTGAATTTTGCTTCACCTAAAGCTTTAGGAGAGGCTTCTACAGCAGATCCTCTCGAACCAGAAGTTCAAGAATGGTGGAAAAACAAAGCAAAACAGATTTATAAACTCATTCCTGACTTTGGAGGATTCCTCGTAAAAGCAAATAGTGAGGGAGAACCTGGTCCAATGGACTACGGAAGAACTCACGTTGATGGTGCAAATATGCTTGCTGACGCCTTAGCACCATATGGTGGCATAATAATGTGGAGAGCATTTGTATATGCTGCTAATAGTTCAGACCGTGCATGCCAAGCATATGAAGAATTTATGCCATTAGATGGTAAATTCCGCGACAATGTGATTTTACAAGTAAAAAACGGCCCTATTGACTTTCAGCCAAGAGAACCGGTTAGTCCACTTTTCTTCAATATAAAATCAACCCGCATGATGCCTGAGTTCCAAATTACACAGGAATATCTGGGAGAATCTATACATTCTGTATATTTAGGAACAATGTGGAAAGAATTCTTTCAAGTTCTTAATGATAACCAGAATGGACAAAAAGAGATGAAGGCAATAGCTGGTGTTTCCAATGTTGGCGACGATATTAATTGGTGTGGAAGTGATATGGCACAAGCCAATTGGTACACATTCGGCAGAATGGCATGGGACGAAAACTTGAGTTGTGAGAAGATTGCACAAGAATGGTTAAAATTGACCTTCTCCTCTGACGAAAGATTCGTTACTCCAATGACAGAACTTATGATGGCAAGTCACGAAGCAGCTGTAAGCTATATGATGCCATTGGGACTTCACCATATCTTTGCTGGCGGTCACCACTATGGTCCAGAGCCATGGTATGCGCCTAAAGGAGTAAGAAAAGACTGGACACCTCCCTATTATCACAAAGCAGACTCTATAGGAATAGGATTTGACAGAACAAAGAATGGTTCAAACAATGTAAGTCAATACCCTGAGGCTTTATGTAATAAATTCAACGACATAAAGACTTGTCCGGACAAATATATACTTTGGTTTCATCATGTACCATGGAATGCTATCTGGAACAAACTATGTTACAAATACGATGAAGGAGTTAGCGAAGCTGAACGTTTTGCAACAATATGGAAAAACATGAAACCATATGTTGACGATGAACGCTATCAGCAACAACTTAAGCGATTTGAACGTCAGGCTACAGACGCATGGTGGTGGAGAGATGCATGCTTATTGTACTTCCAACAATTCAGTAAGATGCCACTTCCTGCAAATTCGCCTGCTACACGATTCACTCTAAAAGATGTCATGAAGTATAATCTGCCAATGGATATATATACCACCGCAGATATGGACAAATTACCAGTACCTAAGACTGACGAGAAGAACAACGCCATGCCATACGTTTACAACGTAGAAAACACAGGCGAAAATTTTCTCGCTCCTAAATTAGTTAAGAACAACGAACTAACAAAAGAGATAAAGACCTTACCCGATCCTTTCGTATTTGAAGATGGAAGTCGCAATACTGACATTTCAAATTGGGAGCATCATCGAAATGACATAAAATCATATCTTGAATACTACGAAATAGGACAAAAGCCAAGTATGAAAGATATGACATTGAAAGCCAAACTTGAGGGAACAAAACTTACTGTTACAGTGACTAACCCTCAAGGAACAAGCATAGATCTTACTGCCACAATTACTTGGCCTGGAAAATCTGATATCGATGCAAAAAAAGACAATCAGACATCAAACAAATCAACAATCGGTAATGACAGAGCATCACAACTGAAGATTTATGGTTCAGAGACAAAAAGTGAATCGCCTATACCTGCATTAATCGGTATATCATGCACTCTACCAGTAAATCTTTTCCTATCAAAAGGATGCGCACTTATCAATTTCGACTTTAA
Organism: Bacteroidaceae bacterium; assembly: GCA_024682395.1. GTDB lineage: Bacteria > Bacteroidota > Bacteroidia > Bacteroidales > Bacteroidaceae > Colivivens. The sequence goes on along the minus strand of JAIKZH010000083.1, from coordinate 53,899 downwards.
CACAGTGTGCAAACATCAACAAACGAGAGGCGAAGAACCTATCAACAAATTATATCCAGAGCTGAAAGCAAATGGTGCATATAGTTATTGGTCATGGGGAATCAGCCGAATCATAGATGGTTTACAGCAACTTGGACCTGAAGTTACTGGTATTGACACACGTCGTCTTGCAGTAAGCGGATGTTCATGGGCAGGAAAAGCAGCACTTTGGTCAGGAGCTCTTGACGAAAGAATTTGTTTGGTAATACCACAAGAGCCAGGTGGAGGCGGTGTTGCTGCATGGAGAGTAAGCGAGACACTTGGTAATGTAGAAACAATAGGAAGAACTGATGGACATTGGTTCTTGGAAAGCATAATTAAGGATTTTGGAAATGGGAATGTTTCAAAACTTCCTATAGATCATCATCAGTTAGTTGCAATGGTAGCGCCACGCGCAATACTTATGTTTGGAAATACAGATTATGAATGGCTTGCAGACGAATCGGCATATGTATCAATGCAGGCTGCAAAGAAAATATATAAAACATTAGGCATTCCTGATAGAATAGGTTTTGCAATTAATGGTAAGCATATGCATTGTTTATTACCAGAAAACGAATACCAATACCTAACTGCATATATCGACAGATTTTTATTAGGGAAAGACGTTCCCACTGATTTTGGAATCGCACCATCCTTTGAATCAGTTGACCATATGAAATGGATACAATGGTAGGTAGGTAAGAAACAAATAACCATAAAATTATATATCGAATGAATCACACGCAATCCTTTTTACAGATAATATTACGCCACATACTTTCAATATCTATGTTATGTGTCTGTGCATTTACAAATGTACCGATACATGCACAAAATACGATTTATTTAAGTTCTGATCAAGGGCTATCCAACACTCGTATAAACTCAATTTTTGAAGATAATCATAAAAATGTATGGATAGGAACCAGTAATGGACTTAACAGATATGATGGTGTAAAGATTAACAGATATTATAATGAACAGGATAACCCAAATTCTGTATTAAGCAACTATTGTAATCGTTTCATTAATTATGATGCCGATAACATTCTTATCGGAGGTTCCAATGGTATTCAACTCTACAACTACCCTACAGGAAAATTCTATACCATTCCTTTAATCAACAAAGAAGGAAAAAGTGAGAATATGTCAATTTCCGACATAACAAGGTTAGATGATGGAAGAATATGTATCTGTGTAAATAATAGAGGTTGCTATATACTTAAACAAGAAAACAAGGAAACAAAGAAATTACCTGCAGAAAAGAAAAATCTAAAAGCATATTATACTGATGAATTCTTCATTGAGGACCAATCACCTCTTAATATGATTGAGGACCGCAAACGACGAATTTGGATAAGAGGTTTTAATCAAAAAATATATGTAAAAGATAAAGGAGTATTCCATAACACTAATCTTGGTAATACAGCATATATAGCAGAAGGTTCTAAAGGTATTTATATTACTACTGACGACAATAAATTATATCGTTTTGGATATGAAGGATATAAATACGAGCTTCTTTTTGATAATCTTCCCATCATAACAAACATGAGATATGATAATGATGGTAATATTATTATATGTACAGATGGTAATGGTTTTAATATTTATAATGAGGAATCCGGCCAGATACGTCAAAGTGCAATATCATCAACTGAATATGATCTCGCCACATCTAATGTAAAAGATGTAATGTTAGACCGAGACGGAAACATCTGGATTGGTATTTATTGGAAGGGAGTTATTGTACAATCAAAAAGAACTTCTGTGTTCCAATACATCGGAAGACGTTCACCTATTAAAAATATAATCGGAACAAACTGTCTTACTGCAATTGAGTCGGATGGCAACAATGGACTTTGGGTGGCAACAGACCACTGCGGTTTATACCATATTTCCACCGATGGAACAAAAAGTCAACATTGGGGGCCTAAGGATGCTCCTGGAGTACCTGAGACAATAACTGCGATACATAACGACCGCCATGGAACTTTGTGGTTGGGATCGTCTATCGGAAAATTAACACGTTTCAATATTGCAAGCCAACAATTCTCTGACGCTGGACTTGGCATTACATCAGTATATGCAATAGACGAAGATAGCAAAGGAAATCTATGGATAGGAACAGGTGGTGATGGTGTTTACAGATACAATATCAAAACACAAGATTTAGATCACTATACTGGACGATTTGATAAAATTGGAGAAAATCATATCATTTACAATAAATGGGTGATGAGTATTACAGTGGCATCTGGTAGACTATATGTCGGAACTGCAGATGGTTTAGAGGTTTTTGCAATCAATAAGGATTATACTCTCCAACCTTTAGCACGCCTACTCAGATACCGTACAATTAATACAATAAGAACTGACAATAGAGGAAAAATCTGGTTAGGAACATCTAACGGACTTTATTGTATTGAAGAGAAAGGATTTATAAAGCGTCAGAAAGATAAGATAAAAGAGGTTGATAAAAACGAAAACAAGGATATTGTCATAAAAGAATATACTGAAAAAGACAATATGCCTGATAATTTCGTTAATAGCATAGAATTCACGGGCAATAACCAAAGTGAGAACTATACTATGTGGATTAGTACCGATAATGGACTCACTTGCATGAATCCTATAAAAGAAACATTCACAAGTTTCTATGTTAATGATGGTATTCAGGCAAACGAATTCTCTAAAGGTGTTTCGTTATTCAGCAACGGATTGCTTTACTTCGGAGGAATTAATGGTTTGACAATATTCGACCCTATTGATATAAAACTAACTAATAAGAATAATATAGGAAAGGATGACTCGCGCTTACACAACGGCTTAATACTACAACGCAGTAGCAACATCAACCAATCCAATGATTCTATCAGAATAGTAGATTTCTTTATAAAAGGGAAACCAGTATATGCCGGACAAAAATCAGGTTCATATACCATTCTTGATAAATGGATATCCGATGCCGACAGAATTGATCTTTGTTGTGATGACAATTCATTTATAATTGAAGTATCTGCAATGACTATGCAGGAGAAGAATATTATATTTGAATATCAGGTTAACGACGGAGACTGGCTGCCTGTAGTTGGTGTCAACGACCGTATCTCGTTTGACAACATGAAACCAGGCACATACAACATAAAAATAAGAGCGGTCTCATACGATGAGCAGTCCCCTATCCGTACTATAAAAGTTGTTATTCACCAACCATGGTACAATAGTTTCTGGCTATGGCTGGTATATATTCTTTTATTTGCAGCTGCAGCTTATTTCGTTTACCGACAGATAAGAGAGCATCAGAGAGCCAAACGTATTCTTGAAAACCACCATCATATTCAGATGATGAGCGATATGAGAATGCAGTTCTTCATGAACATAAGTCATGAGATTCGTACTCCTATGACTTTGATTATGGCACCACTTGAACGACTCAAGAAAATGGGAGATGACGAGCTACATCAACGCAATTATAAACTTATTGAACAGAATTCAAACAGAATACTGCAACTTATCAATCAATTGATGGATGTTAGAAAAATCGAGAAAGGACAATTCCAACTCCATTATTCACGCATTGAACTTGTTGCTTTCATCTACAATTTATATGAACTGTTCAGTGAGACAGCAAAAACAAAAGGTATTGAATTTGAATTCATACACGATAATATCAATAAACTAAATGTTTGCGTAGATACAAATAACTTCGACAAGATTATTGTTAATCTTCTGTCAAACGCATTCAAATTCACCCCTGACGGAGGACAAATAACAATTTCTCTTGAAGAAAGTATCGACGGAGTTCATACTAATGAAGAAAATATTAGTAATGATAAAGCAAAAGAGCCTGTTTTCATCATTAAAGTAACAGACAACGGCATAGGTATTCCAGATGACCAAAAAGCACATGTCTTCGACCGATTCTATCAGGTAGAGAAAGCTAAGATTTGTCAACAAAGCAATCAAGGCGGTACTGGCATCGGATTAAATCTGGCCTCACTGCTCACTCAATTACATGAAGGTTCTCTAACTGTTAGTGATAATCCTAAAGGTAAAGGTACTTGTTTCACCCTAACAATGCCAGAAGCAAATTATCTTGTAGAAGACGAAGAATATGATGAGAACAATGAAAACGATTCAGCTAACGAAAATGAAGAAATAAAGAAAAATGCTGAAATCCATCATGCTGCGAAGCTACCAAAGACAATTGTAGTTGCCGATGATGAAAATTCAATACGCGAATACATAGCAGAAGTACTAAAAGAACATATGCCAAAGTATGAAATTCATCAATGCAGTAATGGTAAAATTGCATGGGAATACATCCAACGACATAGTAATAATATTGTCCTTGTTATAAGCGATATAATGATGCCAGAAATGGATGGTAACGAACTTTGTTCAAACATCAAACAAAGTTTCTTAACCAATCATATTCCTGTAATCTTATTAACTGCTAAGGTAACCGACCAAGAAAAAATCGAAGGTTTACAACTTGGTACTGATGCTTATATAACCAAACCATTCTCAATGGATCTTCTAACCACTACTATTGATAATCTTATCAGTAATAGAAGAAGATTACAGTCCAAGTATGAGAATTTGGCTCAAGAAGCACAAAAAATCGAAAATATCGAACTTACCTCACCTGACGAACAACTTATGCAAAGGGTTATGAAGATTATAAACGATAACCTAAGAAACCCAGAATTAAGTGTAGAACTCATTGCACGCGAGGTAGGACTTAGTCGCGTACACTTCCACCGTAAGTTGAAAGAACTTACAAATGAAACTCCACGTGATTTCATTCGTGGACTACGTTTACGACAAGCAGCACGACTTCTATCAAAGAAAGCACTCGATATCGGGCATGTAGCTGAAGCATGTGGTTTCCGCAGCATCTCTACATTCTCTACTACATTCAAATCAGTATATGGAGTCAGTCCTAAAGACTACACCAAAAATCCAGATGATTTAGATGAAGATACAGAGAAGATAGATGAATAACAAATCATTTGATATTTATATTCAACCATGCGCTCTAATTTCATGCAATCAAAGCATGTATAACAAATAAGATTCAGGCGGGAACAAATTTAAAACTTGTTTCCGCCTGAATTATTATAAGAAAATAACTATAATAGCAAAATATATACTCCATCTGAAAAATAACTCACGTATTTATTGTAGAGTATCGTAAGAATAATGTATCTTTGCGCAAATTTTAATTGAAGAGTCAATTCATGTCATTATCTTGATAACAAGAATTACAAACAATATTAAAAAGTTACATAAACATAAACAAAACTATTAAAACAAATTATGAAAAATTTTCTAAGTATTTTACTTGTAATTGTATTTACATGTATTCCAATGTGCAGTCAAGCGAAGAATAATGAGGCTAAATGTGTAATAACCATGCTTGACGGAAAGAAAGTCTCTGGAACTATTGTTGATGCCTCTGACAAGAAATATGGGGCCTACAATGTAAAGAATCTATATTCGGTGAAAATAAAGGATGACAATGGCAATGAAACCGAAATTACTGCTGATGACGCAAGCGAAATGATTATCACTCATGAAGACGGCTCAAAGTCTGAATACATGTCACTTTATACTATCAAGAATTTCACACTTCCAAAGAGTATGAAAAAATCTGCACACAGGTACTTCTGGTATGTATTCGAGAAAAACAAGAATCTAATTAGTTTTGCTTCTGTTTCAACAACATATACATTGACAGGAGTAAACAGTAGCGTTACTACTAATAGCGCAGCCTTCAGTTACTGCAAAAAGGGTGACGATATTGCCGTTACTTATTATGTACCAACATGGGGTACACAAATAAGCTTAAAGGCTGAAATCAGACGCGCATTCGATCGGTTTCCTAAAATGGCAGATTATATAGAAAGTGATAAATTCAACATGAATGAGCTTAAGAAGAATCCTTTCAATCTTATTAAAGTACTTGATGCCTATATCTAAACTCTGATAAGCAATTATGCTGGAGAGATAATTCTAAACCAGTTCATAAATTGCATATAACAAAGATCTCAAACTCACATCACCATACAGATTTATGCATATAGTGATGTGAGTTTTATAATTCTTTAAACCCTTATTTTTCAACTATCTGATCCTTTTTATCATATAATAGTTTCAGAAATTTCTCTTTTGTTCCTTTAGGTACAATAATCTCTTTAAGAGATTCGCATTCAAAGAAAATATACTCACCTATTTGAGTAATTGAACTAGGCATGATAACTGTCTGCAATGATTTACATCTCATAAATGCATAATCATCAATTTTTGTCACCGAATCAGATATAGTAACAGATTGAAGTGAATCCATACCACCGAACGCTCTTTCTCCTATATGAGTCACAGAGGGCGGTATGTTTATGGTACGTATTGGATTACAGCCATAGAATGTAAAAGTCGCTATATCTATCACAGAATTAGGAATTATGATGGATTGAAGGGATTTACAATTAGAAAAAGCTCCACAGCCTATATGGGTAATTGTATCAGGAATTACAAATGTACTATCTTTACCTAAATACGATATAATACGTGTCATGTCTGCCGTATAAAGAGCATGATCACGAACAACAAAATGATTAGATTGACATTCTATATTAACCAATTTCTCACAGTCAACAAAAGGATTTCCTTCAATGTTAGTAACAGAACTTGGGATAGTGATTGATTGTAATGACGAACAGTATGAAAATGCTCCATCTTTTATGTGTGTAATGGAGTTTGGGATAGTGATTGATTGTAATGATATGCAACCTCTAAATGCGCCTTGTTCTATTTGAGTTATGTAGTCAGGGATGGTTACAGATTTTAATAATTTGCAACCGATAAACGTGTATTCTGGGATATGGGTTACAGAACTCTGGATAATTGCAGATTTGAGTGATTCACATTCGTCGAACACACGATCTCCTAAAAAACATACTGATGATGGTATTTTAACAGACTGCAAACTCACACAACTACAAAACACTGATTTTCCCATGTATTTAACAGAATCGGGAATATTTATAGATATTAATGAATCACAATCATAAAAAGCATTATCACCAATATGAGTGACTGAATCGGGAAGATTAAAGTTTTCAATAAATGCGCAATTAGCAAAAGCGCAATTACCTATATGAACTACTGAATCGGGAATCGTTATTTCTCGTAGAGTACGACAATCACTAAATGCCTCATCAGCGATATGGGTAATGGTGTTTGGGATAGTAAATGACTCATCTTTACCTATATATGATATAATCCGCGTCATATCTGCGGTATAAAGAGCATGATCATGAACAACAAAATGATTAGATTGACATTCTATATTTATTAATTCAGCACAGTCAACAAAAGGATTTTTTCCTATGTAAGTAACAGACTCAGGAATGTTAATAGACTGTAGAGAGTCTGACAAACTGAATGCACTATCTCCAATATATGTCACCGAGTCTGGTATATCTATGGACTCTACCGTGATACCACTAAATGCATATTTACCTATATATGCGACAGAATTAGGAATTATGATTGATTGTAATGCTTCACAATAATAAAAGGAATCATCCCCTATATGAATTACTGAATTGGGGATTACAATTGATTCAAGAGTCTTGGAATCTGCAAAAGCTGCGTTTCCTATATGTGTAACAGTGTCGGGGATAGTAAAAGTTTTATCTTTACCTATATACGATATAATTCGTGTCATGTCTGCTGTATAAAGAGCATGGTCACGAACAACAAAATGTTTAGATTGACATTCGATATGAGTTAAGTTGACACATTTTCTAAATGGATTTCCATTGATATGTGTTACAGAACTTGGGATTGTGATTGACTGTAAAGAATCACAAGTATCAAAGGCGCTATCCCCTATGTGAGTAACTGTATCAGGTATTATTATCGATTGTATTGTATCTACATATGAAAAGGCATTATTACATATTACTTTGGTCCCTGACTGAATCCGATATACTGGTATATCAGTTTGAAAACTCAGTAATCGTTTTTTGTCCTTGCTATATTTAACTCCGTATTCATCAATCCAATAATTATGGAGTTCTTCATCGGTAACTTCCGTACTTACAGGTTCTGTATTCTCTATCATTTTTTGTTTTTCTTTTATCCACATGAACTAATGATACACGTAACTATTCAACAAGCGAAGCAAATATTGTTCACTTGATATGTTAGAGAGAATCAACTATTGCGATATGGCAGCATGGAGTAAGTAACTTGCACATGATCCATTCCTATCTTGTGAAGCCATCCTTGCAATGATTGTGTTGAACGCTCAAAGTCATTGCAAGGGCCAATTATTATTTTTGTGATAATTTCTTTTGGATATACGTTATCTACATATGGTACAATAAAGTTTTCTAACAATCTGTACTCTGGTGCTTCAATAGTCTGTCGTGTCAATCTAATCTCATTCTCATAGTCATAACATCCTTTCTTTGCAAAATTCATTAAAGTCATTAGGTATTGCTGAAATTTATCGCCAGAATTTACAACCTCGCTAATCCTTTCTCTTGAAAGAGTATTTTGAAATAATGCGCGATTCAAAGGTGTATCATATAAGCATCTTTTTATGGTTCCCATAGAATAACTTTTCAAAAGTTCCAAATCAAAACCTATGCTTACCCCATTTCCATTTTTACTGTACATATTCCACATCGGCAGACTATTCTCATTCTCTGAAAATGAGGTTATAAAGATGGCATTCCGATGTCTTAAATCATCACATTCGCCACTATTACCGAAAAAGCCGTTTAAGGCCATGTCAACATATTGTTCACCTGTTTCAAGCTCCTTTGGGTCATTCAAATATCGGCAGTTTGTAGAAAATACGTGAACTTTCTTGTCGTCTTCTTCATTAGAACGTATAATGCCATTGAACAAAGCAGACCATGTAGTGTATTGAAAAACTAATTTTGGCGCATTTTTGTCAATATCGGTTTTACTGTCGATAAAAGAATAAAAGGCGTTTAATTCAAGTCCATTAACAAGAATGTCGTATATATTCTGTTCCATCTCTTTTTCGCTGTTTTATCATTCTTGGTTTAGCAACTCTAACGCAATACGCTTCTCTTCTTCACTAAGTTTTTTAAGCATGTGATTAACCTTTTCCACCAAATCACTTGTATCCGAATTACGAGTCGCATTAGCGAGTAATGCCTTCCCATTATCTGTAAGGAAGTATCTTTGTTTAGGGCTTGTTGGTTTATTTGGTAAAGTCATACCAACAAATTGCGCTTCTATTAGAGGACTTACATATTTAGCTCTAAACTTTGTGGTATTAGACCACTGATACAATTCTTTGAGTTCGGTCATGGTTTTTGGTTCTTGAAGGGCTATGAATAATTTCTCTACTTCATCCCAGCCTAGGCCAATCTTAGTCCCAGCTTGCTCCCAGCTTAGTCCCGACTTTATCCCATCTTGATATTGTTCATCCTGTTTGTTCTTTGGTTCGTACTCCATAGAATATATAGTGGTCATAAACTGACTGGACGTTGACTTGAATACAGGCTTCAGTTCGTCTTTATAACCATCCAAGACTTTTGTCTCATTACAAATGCGAGTGAGCCCGCTACCTCGTTTCTCCATATAACCCAAGTGTGCCATCACGTTTGCGAGTATCGGATTTCTTCTATCCGATGCGATTTCTTCTAAAGATAGGTCCTGTACGGTCTGTCCACTGTACATACCACCTGGAGATGTAATGGCCAGTCTGTCGTCATATACATCCAAATGCACCTCACTTCCCATTACAGTGTAGTCGCGATGGATGAAATGGTTTACCATTGCTTCAAGAACTGCTCGTTCGGCATACTCAGGTTTGTTCTTTCGACCATTAGGCAGCTTCTCCCAGCCTCGCTTGGTATTTGACTTCACAAAGTTCATGGCTTCACGGAGTAGCATGAGGACATTGCCTGTAAACTCTGCATCGTTGATAGCATCGCCTTTTTCCTTGCCATCCCATCGAGTACAATAAAGACGTGATTGCCACATGGGACTGTCATCCGCAAACAATGCTCCTGCATTTGTAAGAGCTCCAGCATTAGTGACAAGGCCAAATGAAAGGAGATACTTTTTGTCCCATTCTTGATTGGTACGCTTTTTGAACGTGTTGGCCAAAATCGTGAAAGAATAATCCTCAGCCTTATAATCCGTACGAAGGGAATCGAAAGTCTTATTTGAACCTTTCAGAACCAAGCGTACCATTTGCTCTGCTGTTGCAGGTATGCTCTCATCACCTACACGGACAAAGGCTATGCGCTGACCATCACCAACGTAGTAATATGGTGTATAATGTCCTGAATTGACTTTGAGTTGCAAGATGCGCAAACCATCCATATCATGCGGAACCATTTCAACCTCAGGAAGAGGATCCATATAGTCGCGAATCTTACTGCTGATTGTTTCGCAAACATGTTGTACATCATCAAGCCCTTTGACGATGCCATCATTATCGATACCAAAGAAAAGGGAACCACCCAAGCCATTGGCAAAAGCACTTACACTCTTCAACCAACTCTTAGGTTTCTTCTCTTCAAGCATCACCTTGAAATCGTATGCAGTACATTCAGCTATCAGAGTCTTTAATTCCATTTGACAATTAATCTTATATTTTGATTACAAATGTACTAATTTTAATCGAAAATTAGGCTTGATTTGACATTTCGAACGCAATATAAGTAAATTTTATCTAAAATTACTACTATTAAAGAATAAAAGTTGCTATAATAGAGGATTTATATATTCTTGCAACGCATAATAACACCTACCATCGTTGAGCGACAAAGTGAAACAACAAAGTGTTATGCTCGACTAGCAAAAAGAAATACGCAAGTTCGGGATAAAAATGGTTCCACAAGCATTGATTATCAAAAACAGGTATGCCATTGAAGGTATACCTGCTTTTAGTTATATATCAATTTGTTATGAAAGACAAGAAAGAAATTGCTTTCATAATTCTAATTGTATAGGTTTTTGATTATTTACACTTTTCATCGTATAAAAATCTTCTTGTTTTTAAATATGCGTATTCCCTTACCCACAATTGGAAGTTGGATACCTGATAGATTATACATACGTGTGTTTACACTATCGGCATCAACTGTTGCAATAGAAACTGCGCTTTCTGTTAGGATCTCTTTCTTCGGTTCAGATACCTGTTCTGTATATTCTGGTACATTTTCCAGATTGATATATGCACAATTCGCATTAATCTGGCTGCCTGCATCGGTCTCTACAATAAGATTGCCAGAAACAAGATATGATCCTTGTTCTACATCAACATCAGTAAAAGAACCAATAAGTCCGTTTTCAGAAGAAGGTTCTGAGGCAATTGGGCCAAAATAATTTACTTTTAACTGATTTGCATCTTCATCAGCCAAGAAAATATAAGGTTTACCTGCTACCAATTCAGTGACTTCTTCAAGAACTACAGAGTAGAGTTGATCCGACTCAAATAGTCGTTTTCCTTTGATTGTATAGAATGTTGCACCTGAAACATTAATCAGTCGGGCACTCTTAGGCAAACAAATTGTTCCATAATCGCCTGCTACAACATCACGTGTATATGAAATCAATTCTCCGCATAAAGAACAATAGCCATCGACATCAATATGCTCATGTATGGTTACTTTTGCAGCATCATATTCAGGACAATCAACTTCCATTCCTTGAAGAGCTAATTTCACATTACGCATCTGGATAAACACTTCACCATTATCTATATTGTTTTCGGTACAATAATATAGTTTCAGTATTTCTCCGTCAAAGCCTGTTATGAAACGTTCAACATTTGCTGGATACACAAACACTCGTGTCCAACCATCTGGAAGTGGGATTGTCTCCATATTAAAATCGGATTCAGAGCTACCCATTCTGCCTTGAACTGGCTCAACATTATTATCCTTAGTGGAAATACTCATACCATCGGGCATCAACAAATCAAACTGAACGCCCCAGATATCAATATTATTAGTGAGTGAGACCGTAAAATATTTCTCATCGGCATCAGTTAAGCCCGCACATGAGTAGAATGGTGAGATGAATAACTTATTCTCGGATTCCATTGGCACTGATTCATCGTCGTTATAATTTGCGATGTTTATAATTTCAGCCAAGTCATCATCATCTAAGTTTCCGTCCATATTGATATCGGCAGCTTCAACGATAAAACCGTCTGTTGCATCAATCAAACTTGCGAGGTTAAGCATCATACCATGCACGTCGGCTATGTCAATAGTATTGTCACCATTGACGTCACCACGTTTGAACACGCCCAGATTAGCATTACGAGCAATGGTTGTGGTACTTGAACCGCCAGCCTCAACAAAAGAAATCTGATTCATACGCACAGGATTACGAGTTCCTGTTGGATAATCTTCAGGCACTGGGATTCTAAACGTGACAAGTGCTCCGTTGCTCTCTTGCAACTCACCATCTGTAAACTCGAACTTCATGGTTGTAGCATCAATTTGAGTACGAGTCTTGGTATATCCGCTCAGATTATCAGAGTATGTAATATCCTCTGCTGAAGGCATAAGTTGCTCTGGGAATGACAATTGGAAAGTCATATTTCCTATAGGATGTAACGAAGAAAGGAATACCGACATTGTTATATGTTCACCTTGGAATCCATTTGCGTTCTCAATGTAGAATATATATTTCTTAGCATTGTTTGGCGTATTTGGTTCAGCAGGAGAACCTGGATTATACTTAAAGCGTGCTTCGAATGTCACATCCTCAGTTGTCACTGTATATGTAAAACTTTGGTTCTCGTTATACAAAACATTGTCTTTAAACCATCCTATAAACACATAACCAGTGTTGCAACTTGCAGAAACACTCACATTAGTACCTTCTTTCTCGTATCTACTTGCACTTACAGAGCCACCTTCACCTGCTACAGTAAACACATGATACAGACGTATAAACTCGGGGGCATTAGGTTCTGTTGGTGAACTTGGAACGAAGGTAAAATTAGCAGTAAGAGTTTCTTCTATGTTTTTTACTGTATATTCAAAACGGGGTGTTGTAGAAATCACTACATTTGACTCGTCAGTCCAGTCTTTAAACACATAGTTACCTGCTGGAGAAGCATTGAGTGTAACAGAAGAACCCGGAAGATACTTTCCACTTCCACTAACACTACCACCTTCACCAGCCTTGACATTCAATGGCACAGTGATTTGCAGCCATGGATCATTTGGTTCAGAAGGAGATGTTGGTTCATATACATAATGAGCTGTGATGGTTTCATCAGTTTCAGCCTTGATGATTGAGAAGTTCTCACTTGTGGAAAGTGTGGTACCATCGGCGGCTGTCCAACAGATGAAACGGAATCCCCCAGCCTTTCTGGCACTGAGATTAACCGTGGAACCAACCACGAACTTACCAGCAGTTGTAGGGTTGCCACCATCTATTGGGTCGGCAACTAATGTCAACTGACTATATACTGGGAAATTCGGTGTATTAGGTTCTGTTGGATTGGCTGGGTTGAATCCACTATCGGGTTGCCCAGTCATAGTGATGCAGCATAATAACAACATCACCACCATTGATAAATATCTTATTCTTCTCATAATACTGAGATTCTTTTTTGAAACACCTTAAATACTATTTCGCATTGATATACACCTTGCTACCATCTATAAAGTAGAAGCCAGGGGTTAGACTGTTCACATCGCCAACAACTTGACGTCCTGTGAGGTCGAAAATTGCATTCTTCTTTACTGCATTATTAGGCATATTCACGATTGCTGTTGCATCAGGAGCCGCCATCAGTTTGAATCTACCGTCAAATGTACCTTCTGAAGCCTCAAATGAATAAGAATCATTTTTTAAATCAGTTTCTGTTCCTGTTTCTTTATCAAGAAGAACTACATTTTCTGCGTTGTTGCGAGTCAATGCTAAAGTGTATCTGCCTCTTCGTGGAATCACCACACCGATATTTACCATGCCATCAGCAGCAGGACGTTCGTTGATTGCATATCTTGTTCCATCAGCGCCAATTGAATAAACTTGTGCGCCGTCACCCATCATCTTACCAGCATCACAGTTGAGTTCATAGTCAGCAGAAGCATTCTCATTCAAAACCACACGTGCACGATCACTACTTTCTTCATCACTGATAGTCAAATCGATAAGACAACGTTCGTTGTTTGCTGACACTCGCATTGGCTTAATATTTGATGTGATAACTGTGGATTCAGATTGTTTTCCAACAAGAGGGAAAGAAATCTGGTCAACACCTTCTGGAGCCTGAACAAAGAAAGCTTCATTTGGTTTAAGAATATAATCGTCGTCAATAAGTGAATATGCAGTATATGTCTGACCACCATATCTATCAACACTATATGTTGTGATTGGTGCTGCAAAATTCATCTGCTTAGCATCATAATAACACTGATATGGGTTACCTACAAGATTCCAGTTCTTGTTAGCTGGAGTTTCTGAATCATAAGTTACAAGAGGTGTAGAATGAGCCTGATTACTGAAAAGTTTGTTTCCACTCGTACCATTAGAAAGGAATGCGCTCCATGTGTTCACACTTGTTTGATAAACAAAACCTGTACCTGCAGGAATGATATCGTCGGCGTCATAGTCTTTCCAGCTCTTATTTCCTGAAACAATACCATCGGCTGCACGAGCTGCACCGTCATAATAACGAACTGCGAAACTTCCATCTTTAGGAGTTATATCACTTACTTTGACATCAAATGGAAGACAAAGCATAAACCACTGAGCATAACCGCTACTTGTTGTGCGAGTATAGAAGTTCATCTTTGCTTGAGTAACATTCACATTAGGGCATGTACTAAATATCTGCACGTGTGAATTTTCGTAACGATTGCTATTTATGGTAAATATATTAAAGTTTTGTTCACTTTCTCCACCTATCTTGAAAATATATGGTGCAGGAATGTACATACTTGGCGAACCTTCCAAACGTTGACGAGCACCAAGAGTGAGGTTACCATTGAGGTGATATAACTCAACATCTTCTGTACTGAAACCTTCTATTGTGCCAAATGTCATCCAGTTTGCATCAACCTTATAGTTGTTTACAAGGTAGTTAGGCACTTGTAATGTCATGTTGGGACGATAATTTGCAGTAAATGTACTATAATAACTACAAACTGTAGGACTATAAATCTTGAATGTCTGAATATTTGCACAATCTACGAAATCAGAATGATTATCAAATTTATAGAATTGTTCGCCTAATGTCACATCTGTCAAATATGGGTTATAATTAAATGAATAACGCTCCATCCATAATACACTTTGCAAATCAAGGGTTGTATTAGCTGAAGTATTAAAACATTCACGACCGAAGTTTTGAATATTTGACATCGGACCGAAATCGTTGTTCCATGTATTGCGTGCGAAATATTCATTTATGTTAATTACACTCTCTGGCATTGTAAAACCTGTAAGTGAAATACATCCATCAAGATAATAGCCTCCAAAAGTCTTAATACTTGTACTATTGATAGTCAAAGTCTTCAACTCACGGCAATAATTAAATACAGAAGAAGCAGTTGTGCCGCTTGAGCAATATGTACTTGGTAATGTTATTTCTTCAAGACATGAAGAGTAGAACGCATTATTCTTGATTTCGTCAACTCCCTCTGGAATATCAATACTTTGAATAAAAGAACTACGGAATGAGTTGGAACCGATTGTCTTAAGGTTGGTAGGCAGCACCACCTTGTGTAGGTATTGCCAACTAGTACCACTACGATAGAATTGGTTATCTGGAATTTCTGTATTTGTGATACCTGAAAGATCTATCTCCCACAATGTTGAGCTCATATTAGTCAACGTTGTCCAGTCGGAACTATTCAAGGTACCTGTCACTTTAAGACAACGAACGTCTGAAAGTACATTTGTTTCACTATCGAATAGAATTTCTTGTCCCAAGCTACCTGGCTCTGTTACTTCAGCAAGTACCTCGTGATTAGTTTTCATCAAACCTGGAATCTTGACACACGCCTGATTCTTACCATTGTAGGTTGTTGTCTGAGTGGTCACAAATTTAATAGTGTGTTCACCAGCCTCCAAATCGATAAAATAATTAGGAGCCCAATGATAAAGCAGATTACTATTGACATGTTTCCAAAGTACATCATCAACATAAATATCCATTACGATATAGTCCTGATGAGTCATATCTGTTGATTGATTCTGATACAACTGCACATAAAGAGTAGATTTCACTGTGGGATTAGCTGTAACATAAAGTGTCGTAGCATCATCAGTATTCAAGTAAGGTGTCCAAAATTCTTTAGACGAGTTATAAGTCCATGCCTTGTTGTCATCGTTATAAACAGTCAAAGGTTCAGACCAATCTTGAAATGTTACATTTTCAATCGGTGTTGTCTGTGCCATCACATTGGATGAGACAAAGAAACACAATGCATAAAATAAGTTAAATTTTCTCATAGTCGGTTGTGGTTTAAGTTAGTTATTAAATAAGATAAAAAAACAAACATCTGTACTTTAAACAGAATTAGAATAAGACAAAAGCGGTCCAGGAATAATCTTAACACATAAGATTTATTCCGGACCGTTCTACATTCGAAAAGATTATTTCTTTCGTAAAGGTATGTACCAATTACCTGCTTTCAGGTTATTCGCACTTGAATTAGTTGAGTCTTTACCTTTTCGCTTTGCGACTTGTTCTGCAATAAAATCAAGATTACCTGAATATAATGCATATCGCATCAAGTCATAAAAACGATATCCTTCAAACATGCCCTCAAGGGCCTCCTCCTCAAGAATTTTCTGAGCCACGAAATCAGGATAATATGTGCGTTGCTCCATATAAGCCTTATCGTATTCATCTTCAACTTGCTGCTGGAGTCCTGATAGATTCTCTAAATACTCACCCTCTTTTGCGTAATAATTTATAGAATCTTCATGAGAAGAGAATATTGTAAGACGATTCTTAAGTTTCCAAGATTCAAATTCGGTATTATAACTTATATATTCGTCATATTTAGTATTAAAATCTTCCCAAACCTCTTCAGTTACAGGCAAAGTATAGTACTCATTATATGCAGCATCACCTGAACCTATTGAGTGAATTCCAATCTGAATAGTAGAAGCCACGAGATTTGTTGCTGCAGATCCATACTTCATTGGTTGGAAGTATTCTTTTGGCCATTCAACAAAACTATTGGTAGTACCTATTGAATATCCACGAGTTTTGATTTCTTTTAATCTTTCATATTCATACTCAGAAATGATAGATCTATCAGACATGATTTCCTCAGATAATCCATACTTCAAAACCGCAAAGGCTGTTTCAGGGAAGCCTGCACGATTAAGCGCTTCTGCCATGTGCAAATACAAGATATTGTATCTGAATAATGGGATAAAGCTCAAACGTTGATCTGTACCAATACCATTTCCTTGAGAATACTTATATATATTCTGAAGAACTGTATTATAATTATGGTATCTGTCGTTGAGATTAGTTAGATAATATACAGAAGCCAAGCGCAAATCTCCTTTTTCAAGAGGAGAAGTATACTGAGCCACATCATCTGATTTATATGAAACAGATGGTTTTGATGAGTTCTTAACAGAAATACATTGACAATACTTTTGGTCTTGTGAAACTTCTTTGATATATTCTGACGGATTAACTAATGCATAGTAATCGTTCTTGTATGAAGAACAGAATATAGCACGAAGATCACTACATGTACCATAAAACTCTATTGTATCCAAAGGAATGACCGAAACAATATCACGGTTATCTGGCTCTATGAAGTTTGATATATAACTTGAAGACCAAGATTGATTATTCAAATCCACCCATTCTGATGTATATGAAGCGGTTGTTGCATGTTCTTCGTTTGTAAAAGTAAGGAAATCATGATACAATCGAACTGCATTTATGAAATCGTCTTTACTTTGAGTAACACTTCCGCGCCATAAATATAATTCTGCCAACATTACTCTTGCTGGAATTGGCTGATAACTTACTCCCTCAACTTTATATCTTGGACATAGAGCGTTGTTCTTATCTAAATACTGATATGAATCCAAATCATTAATAAAGAAATCACAAATCTCTTTCAAGGTCTTACGATTCTCTGTAGATTTAATAATGTTATCAGCTTCGGCTGATGATGTAATAGGATCTGTATAGAATGGGACCTCACCATATATCTTAGCTAACTCGAGATATGTCCAAGCTCGACATGTCTTGACAGTCATGATTTCTTTCTCATAATAACCTTCACCATGAGTCATCAGTAAGCTATCTACATATTTCAGGTAGGTATTACAGTTATTAATTACATCATAATAATCTCGTGGATTATTGTATTCATTATCTAAACTTACTGAGTTTTTAGATAATTCCTGAATTGACAGAGGCGTTTTTTCGTTGATATCAACCAAATCGGCGCGTACTTCTCCCAAAAGGACAGTTCGAGTTGCCAACTTTTGCATACGCTTAAATATTCCCATCATCTGATACAATGTATCCTTAGGAGCAAGATCTGTTGTTACCATACCATTATCAGGAGTAAACACATCTTCACAACTGGTAGTTGACAGCCCTATTGCTGCTAACAGACCTACAACGAATATATATATTGATTTTTTCATATAATAATCTCCTTTCTTACAAGTTAATCTTTAAACCAAGCATGAAACTACGACCTGATGTAAGATAACCAGCATCAATGCCTTGGCAAAGAACACCATTACCACAAGAAACTTCAGGATCGCTTCCTAAATACTTTGAGATTGTAAATAAGTTATTAGCAGAAGCCCATACAGACAATCCCTTAATATACTCATTCTTTATATTAAATTTATAATTTACAGTCAAATTCTTAAGTTTGAAATAACTACCGTCTTCAATCCAACGATCTGAGAAGCGACTGTTACCAAGAGGGTCAGAGTAAACAACCTTCATAATGTCGGTTTCTTGACCTTCAACAACCCAGTGTCTTTCAACAGCTGTTGTCTGATTGTAGAAATGTGAGCCTCTTTCAAGGATACTACGTTGATAGTTATAAATATCATTGCCAAGACAATAGTTGAAACCTGCATTAACTGACAAGTGTTTTCCTATATAGAAATTAGCAAAGATATTTCCATAAACATCAGGATTTGGATTACCTATAACAACTCGGTCATTCTCATCAATACAATTATCTACCTCAGGATTTGTATTTACGAATTTGATATCACCTGCACCGAAGTAATGCTTTGTACCTACATTGTCCACAATATAAAGATTGGCTTCGTTAGCCTCTGCAGTTGTAGAGAATACTCCATCGGTCTTATATCCATAGAACAATCCAACTGGACTTCCCACGCGAGAAATTACCTGACCACCATACAAATCAGTAACATGTTCATTTACATCACTTGACAATGAAGATAACTTATTCTTATAATGACCTAAACTTGCTCCGAGTTCCATTTTAAACTTATCCATGTTGACAAGTTTAGAAACTACTGACACATCGAAACCATTATTCTTAAGAGCACCTTCATTTGTGCAATAATCTTCAAGACCTGCAACATATGCGAGTTTACTATATGTAATAAGGTTTGATGTCTTAGATGTGAAATAGTTGAAACGTACATTCAAACGGTTATCGAAGAAGTTTCCTTCAAAACCAACATTGAATCTGTTTGTTGTTTCCCATGAAAGACTTGGGTTTCCAATATTTGTAATACCAATACTTGTAACCTTATCATTAATAAGATTTGCACATGACATATATGTAAGTGCTGCAGAGTTGTCAATTGCATCATTTCCTACAGATTCAAAACCTGCATTCACCTTCAACATATTTACGAATTTGTTTGAATGGAACCAATCTTCATTGCTAAGTACCCATGAACCTTGTAATGATGGGAAGAAGCCCCAACGAACACCAAAGAGTCCAATTCCGTTATTTCCTTCTTTTCCGAAACGGCTTGAAGTCTCCAATGAGAATTGACCTGTAAGATAATACTTCTCTTTATAATTATAATCTACATTTGCATAATATGACAATGATTTCCAATCTTGATCATCACCTACAGCAGTCTTATAGTTGTTATCAGATGTAGGAGTCTTATCAGAACCTGTATTGTAACCCTTTACGTCAGCAAGTGTGAATGAATCTGAGATGAAACGTGCACCTCCAAAGACATCAAGTCGATGACTGCCAAGTGGAATAGCCCAGTCGAAACGAGTATCACTGAAGATTGAATTCATCTGAGAATCCATAACTCGTCTTGAGTTATTTACTAATCCCATACCTTCTACCTGATAATCTGGCATACCTTTTATTGGAGTATAGTATTTCTCATTCATACTTTGCATTGTATAAGAGAAATGTTCCTGCAATGATAAATTCTTGTTGATCTGCCATTTTGGTGTGATTGCAACGTTGATTGTCATATTCTGGAAATTGTTCTTGTTAATCGCATCTCCGTTTGTTAAGATACCAAGCGGGTTAGCAAGAGCACCTTCATTTCCGAGAATTTCCTTAAGATATGTGTCGGCATCTGAAACGAAATCAGAACGTTCACCATTAGTTGCATAATCATATGGGCTGAGGAATGGTGCTTTCAACAAAGCAAGCATACTTGGAGAAGAAACTGGAGCACTTGAGAAATCACTAATCAAACCATCATCTCGAAGATTACGAGAAACAGATGAATATGATGCATCAAAACGTGCTGACAGATTCTTTATCAAATTAATATCTGTATTAAAACGGATATTAAAACGGTCCATGTCATTCTTCTTGAGTGTTGACTGGCTGTCTGTGTATCCTACAGACACATTATAACTTGCCACATCATCACCACCACTTACGTGTATGCCGTAATTTTGAGTCCATGCTTCATTATAAACCACATCAGTCCAGTCTGTATTATTGTGATACATATTGTAATAATAATAATTTGGATCTGAGTTCAAGAACTTAAACTGAAGCAACTTAGTTGATGTTGAGTTCAACAACTGAGACACATACATACGATATTCATCAGCACCCATCATATCAGGCAGAGTTGGAGTTGTTTCAAGACCTGCACTAATATTTACATCGATGCTTGTTGCCATACTCTTATTTCGTTTAGTATTAATCACGATTACACCATTTGCTGCTTTTGCACCATAAATGGCTGTTCCGTTCTTTAATACCTTTACATCTTCAATGTCATCGATATTAATCGCTGAAAGTAGATTATTGAAATATCCAGTATGAGCCATATTCTGATCATATTGCATATCATAAATAACTCCGTCCAATACAATCAATGGCTGTGCATTCAAGTTTAATGAGTTGTATCCATTGATAAACATTGAATTACCTACACCAGGGATTGCACTGCGTTGGATTGTACGCACATCAGCACCCAATCGATTATGTATTTCATTATCAATACTAATAGCTGTGGAAGTACCAAAATCCTGAGCATCAGAAGTATTTACAGCTGTTGTTTTGCTTTTATAACTATCAATAAAGTTATCAGTAAAAAGTTTTACTGTAATACCTGTTTTGCGACCATTAATGGCAACACGATTCAAGTTATATCCGTCAAGATTAACTGCCAATGAAGTGACAAACTCTGGTACATTAATTGTAAAAGTACCATCTTCATCTGACATCGCAGTGTAATTGTTATTATTATATGACTTAATCTGAGCACCAGCTAACGGAGCGCCTGTCGATGCATCGACAACCTTACCTGAGATAGCAATGGTTGGATATGATTGTTTTGGTTTATCTTGTTTTACAACAGTAACATTTTCAGCTTGCTCACCATCATCTGTTACATCTTGTGCAAATGCACTAATACTAAATGCAGAGATAAAAGCCAATGTGTATGTAAATTTATATACTGTTTTCATAAGGCATCATTTATCTTTGTTTTACTGTTAATATTTGATCTGATTCAGTTTCTTCCTCAACACGTGGCACAAGAATTATCTTACTCAAGTATAAATTACGTGAATACTGATAATTGTTAAATTCCTTTGTTGTAACATCTACTTGTATTTGCAGTACAGCACCTGTTGGCAATAGCTGACTTTGTTCATTTGAATCATAATATGCATGATTGAAAGTATATGAACCTAAATACAATGTGTCAACAACGTTTGTTACACGTGTCTCAAACTTATCACCCTTTGTTGGTTTCAACACATAACTCTTACTGCTTGAAGGATATTTACCAGCATCGTCGCGTTCGTAAACCAATGCACGGAATTTTGTTGACTGAATAGGTATTTTCCAATTTATCTTACTGATATCTCCTTTACCACCATCATATGCTAAACTATCTTCCATAGCTGTTTCATATGCTTTTTCATAACTTGGATAAGATAATATCCAGTTTGGTGAATACACCATATAAATATCATATGTAGCAGACAAATTGTTTGTCATGTTTATACCTACATGTGGACTTACAGAAGGCTTAGATGGAGCAATAGTCACAAGTGGATGTTCAGTATAAGTATTATTACCATTCTGAATAAGCAAAACGAAACGTTCATAATCAGTTACAATATTCTTGGTGAATGATGTTTCTGAACTTAAATTACTAAGATCATAACACAGATATTCTTTCTTCTTAAAGAACTGATCTGTTACTGATAATGGATAATTATCATACATATATACTGTACCATTACTACAATTAAATTTCTCGTTATATCCACTGAATATACCGTCTTCATTAAACGGATTATAATAAACATGATTCTGCCAATCAGATAGACGATTATATGTTGTTGACACTACAGAGTCTTGTGGATATTTATTTACATTCATATTGTAAAACATATCAGACATTGCAAATGAAGTTGCAAAATATTTCTGTAATGAATCACATAAGTTAGTATTGTTCTTAGAATCAATATATGGGTTGTAATTCAAGTAAGATTTTGCCTCATTATAACGTTCTTGGAATGCTGACACAGAAGGAATGATTGCTGTATAGTTTGAGTCTTCCTCATATATCATGGCATCAAGACCCACCAAAATGGAGTTGTTTCGAATCATAACAGAATCCACATATATTGGATTGCCATTCTCATCGTAATCACGAGAAATACTATGTGCTACATCCAATGAATCTTGATTGTACTTACTCAAGAATGTATACAAAGAAATCAGTTCTTCTTCCTCTGCAGCCTCTGGATGATTTGCAAGCCATTTATTATGCTCAATCTCGATTTTCTCATATATATTTGGCTGGAATGGTAAACTATTATCCAATGTATATATAATACCATTTTTACATTTGATATTATCTGATATAATAGTTGCATCGCCAATATGAGCATCTGGAGTCATTGAGAAGATCTTTGCATTCCACATGCGAATACTCTTGGCTGCTGCGTCTGGAGAATATGAAACATCCATACGAGTAATATGATTCTTGATAAAAGATTTTATAACTTCCTCTTTACGACCATCATTAATCATATCTAAATACGTTTCTTTATCAAATGTACCATTTACTGGTGCCATCAGTGTAAAGAACTGTCCTGTTTTAGTTTCTAATTCTCTGTCAAAACCTGTCGCTGTAACAAGTTGAGCAAAATCACTTAATTCTTCATGACTCTTCAGATAATCAATCAAAGAGCCATCGTAAGACAAGCCTTTATTTCCATCATGATAATGTTCATCCCATGTATCAGAACATGATATGATTGATAAAACGGTGAACAAAACCAATGTTATATTTAATATTTTTCTCATAATTTGTTCTATTTTTAGGATTTTCCTTTCCCTTCCAAAATAGAAGGGAAGGAAAAAACAATTCTACCATCTGTTTTCAGGATAATACTCATTATTATAAACAGTTGCAGGACAAAGTTCAAGAGCATCAAAGTTCATTGTGTTCTTGCTTGATTCGAGCTTCTGCTGACATCTCAAGAAATAATCAGATTTTCCATCTGAATGGAAACGTGTAATGATCTTACGAAGTGTTCCACTTATATCGCGGAAATATGTGTAAGGACCACCACCTGATTCAGGACCTGAGCCATAACCGCCCATACCTTTCATCCATCCATTATTACGGAATTGCTTGTCAAATGCTGCGATAGCATCTTCATCACCAAGATTTGCGTCATTAACCCATCCAATCTTAGGGTCTTCACCACCTGGTCGCATATCCAATGGAATACCACAAGGCTTCAAATCACCCTCAACCTTTCCGTTAACAACCTCACCTGGGCCAAAATAGAACTGAATGATACCTCTGTTTTCAAATCCGAAACAAGAGAAAATACGAACTTCCCACATTCCTTCTGGTACAGGAGGCATCTTAATAGTTATATCAAACTGACCGATAATAGTCAACTCGTCACCTTCAAATGATGCGAAATGTAACACACGATTACGAACATGCAAGTGAGTGATATTATCTGAATAATAGAAGTTCTTTGCAAATCCTGCCTTAAAGCCAAGACAAGTATTTGTATTAGATGCTGCATTCTTTGTCTGACCACCTAAACCGAACTTTCCATGTTCAATATTTGAACGTGTATAATGTCCACGAGCACCACTTGTTAAGAAGTCTGGTGACAATGTAGAACCATCCATACGAAGACGTTCACCTCCGATAACATTATTCTGAGTATTCTTATCATATGCTAATACATCATCAATATAATAATATATACCATTCAACGACATATTATCTGGCATCTCATGAGGAGGAGTAACTTTCACACCACGAATATATACACCACGCTCGTCTGGACGACACTTAATACCACGGTTATTAATATACAAACCACGTGCGCCACCAGCAGGATATGAGAACTTCATAAGTGAATGTGGCATCATTGCTTCATACCAGTCTGCAATATCTTGTTTGTTACGAAGGAAGTGATTAGCAAGTTCTGTCTTATCTGAGCCATCAAAACAAGTTAATTGCCAATATGTTTGTTGGAATGGCAAGAAGTGATATGCTACGAAACGATTAAGATAGTTACGAGGATCGGTTTCGTCTGTAATGTTTGCATCATCAGGATATACTGGGTAATATTTCTGATATGCAAGATTTCTTAAATCATCTAATGTTGTAACACCATTTTTCTCAAACACTTCGTCTGTTTCCACAAAAGCTGTATATTTGAAATAACGATGCTTCATGTATGCGACATTATCATACTCAACTGCTGTTGACAAACATAATTCATTATTTGTCCAGTCCACTGAATCTTGTTCAAATGTAGGACCTTTAGCTCGTTCGTAATCAATGTCCATATATTGCTGAAGTTTATCTGCAAAGTTTGTTGCAACAATTGCTTGATTGAACAATGATATGTTGGAGTCTTTGCTCATTAAGTCGGCGAGCAAATCATTGTTTGTACCAATTAAGCTATTCAAAGTATGTACAACACCATTCATTACAGAATCGTCTGGATGAATAATTCTTGCAGTTTTATTCAAATACATTGCCAATCTTACCTGACCAGGAACTGACACTGTATCTGAATCAGAAGTAATTGTGAGATATCTGTCAAGCATATTTGCTTGTGGATATGTTGCATTATTATAATCAGATGTATAGAATTCTTGTTCTATAATATGATTCAATGCAATTGTATCACAGTCTTCCTTACTAAGTTCTGCAACAGATGAAACTCCTTTTTGTGCCAAGAACTTGTCAACAGCGTCATTGGTTGGAGCAAAAACTGTATATGAGCCATATGTGCTCAAGAGGTCCATCAGTCTGTATGTACCCTTCTCGCCTGTTGCACGATTTAATATTTCGATAAATTCACTGAATTCCTGATTATCTCTCAAATAATCAGCCGCATATTGTTTCTTTGTTGTATAGTAATTCTCAACTCCTGGATCATCACTACAAGATGTGAATAGCGGAGCAGCCATGGCAACCAGTGCCATAGATGTCATTAATAATTTTTTAATCTTTTCCATACACATTAGTAGTTAATTTTTAATATAATCGTCGTCTTCATTATATGCAGGATTTTGAATCAGAGATGGATTCAACTTCATCTGATCCTTAAGATAAGGCATATACATGAAATCCAACATTGACATCTTTATTAACACAGCACGTGATGCTTCGCCGAACTTTGAACTTATCGCCTGGGCTAAATGTGCGGTAGAACCTTCACGACGAGAACGACGTACCAAATCGAAGAATCGTTTTCCTTCAAACAAGAATTCACGATGACGTTCATTCTCAACTAAGTCTAAGAACGACTCATAAGTTGTGTACTTTGAACGATCTGGACGAGCTGTTATCAATGAAGTCTGTGACATAGGATTTGAACGCATGTAAACAGACATCACCAAATTAAATGCATCATTATATAATAATGAATCATTATCAAACAAATCCTGACCATTTACTCTTGTAGCAGGTAATGTGTATTCCAAAGATTCTGCGGATTTGTCTATGAGACCAGCTAAACATACTTCAGCTTCTGCACGCATTAACATTACATCTGTTAAACGATACATAATCCAACTCTCAATACTATTTTCTTTCGTACGAAGAGAGATATATGATTCATCAATTGGACTCCAGCCACTTGTTGTTATTATACCGTATTCCTTTGAAACTCCTGCATAACATGAAGATGTAGTATATTTCAATATATCATTGGCACCATCTTCATCATATCGGAAACTTGTTATTGAACGATAATCGGTAAAACAAGGGAATGTTTCCTTATCGTTGTATGTATTATTAGCTGTTGTGAGTGGTTCTGGAATCAAGATATCAGAAGCTGACACAAATGGAGAGCCATTATCACCATCACCACCTGCATTTCCATACATTTCTGCAACATCTGTATTCTTCAAATTCTGGGTACCACTCATATAGGTAAGTTCAAAAATACTTTCAAATGAGTTTCCTTTACAGAATATTGATTTTGTTGCTAATGGACCATTATTATTCTCACCTGGCGTAGGCTCTTCTGCTAACAATGGATATCCATAATTTGTCAAGATATAAGAATCGAAATCTGTATTCTTATCCCATATTGAATGATCTGTATGCTTGTTTGCATTATATTCATCATATTTTGCATTTAAAACATAATCACAACATTCAACACATTTTTGATAGTTATACTTCTGAACTGATGCTGGTATTTTTGCATCACTTGCACGCCATAAATACAAATCTGCAAGAATTGAATATACTGCATTACGTGTGATTTTTGCTGAGTTATATACGTAATTGCTTGCATAACTCTTTTGAGGATAATCCTTGCATGCTTCAAGGTCTGCAATCAATGCATCAATAATATCCTCACCTGGAGTTGCTGGCAATTTATATACTTGATTATCATTGACTGATGCTTCAAACGTGAATGGAACATCCTTAAATGTTTTCACAAGTAGGAAATATGACATTGCACGCAATGCTCTTGCTTCAGCACAACTGATTCTTAAATCCGATTCAGTATAGTTTGGATCTTTCTCTGCTACCGTTGGAGCATATTTTAATAATGTATTACATTGATTTATTACTTTATAAACCGATGCCCAATCACATAAAGGATTTGTTGGTTTCAATTGTCCTTTCAAAAGGTGAAGCAAACCATTACATTTGTTTACATTAACTCCTTCTATAACATTATCTGAACGACATTCGCCCCAAACGATAGACTGAGTAATATATTTATCTTGCTGCATGCCTGAATAACAACCATTCAGGAAAGACTGAACATCTTCTTTTTCTGTCCAGTATTTTTCAAGTGTGACATCATTGAGCGGCACCAAATCCAAGTCACAAGATGACAGAAATAATGCGCACGAATTGATTGCCAAAGCTATATATATTTTAGATCTTTTATTCATATTATATTCTCCTTATCAATTAGAAAGCGACATTGATACCTAACTTAAATGATTTTGCACGTGGAGTTCTTGCGCCATCACTTGCTGGAGCGAAACCGGCTTGTACAATTTCTGGATCAGCACCTGAATATTTTGTTATGTTAAACAAATTATTCATTGTTAAGTAGAATTTCACTGTATTAAGTCCTAAATCCTTTAATGCTTGAGACTTTAAATCGTAGGAAATCTGAAGATAATTCAAACGAAGGAATGAGGCATCTTCAACAAATCTGTCACTACCCAAGTAATTATATGTTGAGAAAGTGGCACCACTTGCTGCTGTATTTGTGGCACGTGGGATATCTGTTATATCTCCCTCATTATGCCAACGCCAGTTGACTGCACGTGACTGATTGTTGTTATTATTCATACATTCAGCATTCATGCGAGCCTCATTGATTACCTTATTGCCTAAACGATAATTGAACTGAGCATTAAGAGCCCAACGATCATAATGAACTTTAAATCCAAAACCACCTGTTAATTTTGGCAATGAACTTCCTAAATAAACAATATCAAGTTCGTTGATCTGACCATCATGATTTACATCATCATATTTAGCATCTCCACCAACAAACTTATAACGGATATTGTTATAATCAAAATACATGTCCTTTGGATTTCCTGCTGCTGTCAAAATAACTTCGCCATTAGCATTCTTTGCCACTGGAGCATTAGGACCGCTTACACCCTTGATTTCCTCGTCTGAGTAATCTGAGTATTGATAAGTACCTAAATAACGGAAACCATAAATTGAGCCAAGAGGATTATGCAACTGAACACGTGAGAGATATTTTCCGTTTTCATATTTAAATTCAGAGTTTTGTGCTTCAAGAACTGACTCATCCATTGTTATAATCTCATTGCGGTTATTTGCAAATGAAACATTGAAGTCAACTCCAAATTTACCCTTTTGAGCTTCTATTATATTACGTCCATTGATATTGAATTCCCATCCAACATTTCTCATACTACCTATATTACAATAAGCAAGTTCTGCAAAACCTGAAGATGATGGGATTGCATATTTTGGCATTAACAAGTCTGATGTCTTTTGAGAGTAGATTGAGACATCACCTGTGATCTTATCAAATATACCGAAGTCGAAACCTAAGTTCCATGTGCTCTTTTTCTCCCAACGGAGATCTGCCAAACGAACGTTTGCAGGACGAACACTACTTTCATTCAAATAACTCTTAGAAGTTTCATAACGGCTTATGAACAGATATTCTGCTGTTGGAGGATTACCTGCCACACCCCATCCTGGACGGATTGATAACATGTTCAACCATTTATATTTCTTCATCCATGGTTCGTCGCTAATATTCCATCGTGCTGACAAACCTGGGAATGTACCCCATCGACGGCTTGGACCAAAACGGGTAGTTCCATCACGACGTACTGTTGCATCAAAGATGTAACGTCCTTTATATGCATAGTGGAGCTGTCCAGTCAAATAGAAACTCTTCCACTGACCATCTGAAGTTTTTGAAGATTTCAACACACCTCCTGCGAAAGGAGATGAAATCGAACTTGATGGCAACCATTTATTCTCCAAACTCTGAGTTGTTGAACTACCTGTGTTATATTGAGAACGTAGAAGAACCTGCATACTATGATTCTTGTCACGGAAATGAGGTATGAAAGTAAATGTATGACGTGTTGAAAGACCATGACTCTTGTATGACTCATATGTAGTCTTATTGTTTTGTTCATCAGTCCAGTTACTTGACACAATAGAACCTGGCAGATATGTATCAGTTTTAGTATTAGCAATCTGGAAAAGAACCTGACCCTCATATGTTAAACGTGAAGATTCATCATCTGTACCAAGGATATTATATTTTATAATAAACTCAGGAGACAGTTTTACATTCTTTTCTGTATTATTTGCCAAATTAGCAAGAGCTACTGGATTTGGAATCAAATACTGGTCACTTAACAAGCGTGCCTGTCCGCTGAATGATCCACTACCGGCAATCACAGGAGAATCCACATATGGGTTCATTGTGTAATATCTGTCCAAATCATTTCCATATTGATCCTCTTCATAAATTGAAAGATTAGGCATCTTTCTATATGCTAATGCAAGGATATCCTGTGGTTTATTATCTATCAGATAACGATAATTCTTTTGATTATTAGTATATGCAAGATCAAAGTTTGAACTTACTGTAATACGGTCACTGATAAAATAATCGAGTGCTACACGTGTAGTAAATCGGTCTAATTTCTGCTTGATTACAGTACCTGTTTGATTATCATAACCTCCTGATACACGGAAGTTGGCTTTTTCACCACCACCTGAGAGAGAAAGGAAATGTTGTTGGTACTGACCAAATTGACTGATTTCTTTTACCCAGTCTGTATTATCATCATACATTCTATATTCTGAGAAGTTTGGATCATAATTAATCTCAGGAATATAATTCATCATGGATTTATCACCGAAAACAGTTTTCAACTCTGGATTGAAATATGCTTCCTTCATATACATTGTGTAATCATCTCCATTAAGAAGTTTCATACCTTTAGGCATCCATGTACCTGTATATGTAAATGTGTATTGAACTCTTGTTTTTCCGCGCTGACCACGTTTGGTCTTGATTTCAATTACACCATTAGCACCTTGAGAGCCCCATAATGCTGTAGCAGCAGCATCCTTAAGAACTGAGATGGATTCTATATCTTCAGGGTTTACATTAAGCAGTTCTGCAAAACGTTCTTCATTTGCATTGGTATAATCAAAATTTGCATCGGCATCACTTGTCCATACATTACCATTTACTACGATAAGTGGATTTTGATTTCCATAAATCGTACTGATACCACGAAGACGCATTGTTGTTCCAGAACCAAGGTTACCTGAATTCATAACAATGTCGAGACCTGAAATACGACCCTGCAAAGCTTCGTCAACACTGGTTACCGCAATACCCTCGAACTCCTTCATATCAATGGTCTGTTGAGCTACTGATATTTCTGTAACAGGAATTGACAAACCTGACGACTGAGATCTGCGAACACCTTTGATTTCCACTGTTTTAAGTGTTGTTGTACTAACAAGACGTACCTTATACACTTTTTTGTTTAATGGATAAGTCTGAGCTGCATAACCTACGTATGATATCTTGATGTGGTTTTTGGGATTTACACACTTAAATGAGAAATTTCCATTTATATCTGTAACTGTATGCGCTACAACACGATTACTATTATCAACCTCGACAACGTTAGCCATCATTAATGGTTCGATATCGTCAGAAACATTTCCTGAAATAATATCACCAGCATTAACTTGCGCATATGCAGAAAAAGTCGATAAAAGACCACATATTATCGTCAATAATAATGACGCAATCTTCTTATTAGAAAATAATTTTGTTAAATATATCTGATATTCCATGGCTTACTTTTTTTTACGAGGTGAAGAATTCTTACCATCAATTGTAACTACTGCAAGTTCACGCTTCTTGTATAAGAACTGGTTCTTATCTGGATCCTTTGAACCTGGAGTATAATTATAAAGTAATGGACGATCAACAAGATGAACTGCTACTGCAGACGAGTTGTTAATGTTTGCTGTGTGAGGATTTGAGATAGTTGTTGATGAACCTGAAGAGTTCTTATACCAATACTCACGAGCATAAATATTATACAAACCTTCTTGTTTTATTACATTGATAGTATCATTAACTGTAATTCCTGATGCAGAAACCTTAACACGTATTGGATGTGGACGACCAGGAGCATACTTATTAATAACCTCGCCATTATCATCTACAGCTGGAATAAGTTCTGTGTTAGCTGATTCATATTTACCACTTTGGAAACCTTTGTCCATGAAGATAGCATTGTCTTGAAGATGGTATTTGATAAAGTCAACCATTACTGATCTAATACTATCGGCATGTAAAGTACCTGAACCTTCTGCTTTATCCATAAGTTCGGCATTATACAACATCTCCACAGTAGGAAGTCCCATCTTATATGCCATTTGCATAGCTTCATTTGAAGGTACATATAAAGTATATTGGAATGAATTCAAAAGATATACTATAGTATATTTAGAACCTTCCTTCTTTATTGAAATAAGGTTACCATGTACTTGGTCACCGGCACTCCAAACATCTTTTGTATTTACTTTGAATACAAGGTCACATGATTTTATCATGTTTAAGAAGTCGCTTGCCTCTGGTATTGAAGAAAGACGCTTGCAAACAGATTTACTTGTACCCATAAGCGGACCGTCAACCACATATGTCATACCGTTGCGCATTGGGAATATTCGATTAACCACAAGTGGTTGATTACGTTCATCCTGCCAACTTCCTGACACATACATCTCACCTTCTACATTCAGATTTCCTGTAATTTTAACAAAATTATCACCTTTTGTCTGATAATACATTTTACCCTCCTGAAGGGCTTCTGTTACGATAATATTATCAAGCAAATCTTCAAGACGATTTCTTAATGCATAATTTGATGATGCATCAGTTATGTCTTGATCTTTTACCTGATACAAAGCCTTACCTTGCTTTGACCAAGTACCATCGGCATTTAATACACATTCATATACATCTGCATATATAGCCTTTTGTTTTGTTTGCTTTGGATTATAATGGAATTCCCATAAAGTTGATTTATCTTGTCCATAAGAAACTGGATCAATATATGTCAACATACCATTGTTAGTTGGAATGAAGAAACTATATGTAGATACCATTGAATTCAAATAAGCATCATATTGCAAGTTATCAATAGCATTCTTAATAATCTTGAAGTTTGTTGTATCAATAACTGCTGGGAAAAGTACAGAACTATATGATGTTGGAGCAAACACTTTATTTGTTTGATATACAGCACCATTACAGCCCAAATATACTTTATCAACATCTGATTCAGTTATTCCTAATGGTTCGTTTGCATCATTAAGCACATCTGGGAAACGACTTGGTACAGAACTTGCAAAAGAGTTTAGCATATTAACATTAATCAAGTCGTTAATAACTGATGTTGGAGCCTTCTTAATACCAACCTTAACATCTGTTTCTCCTGGTGAGTAATAATCCTGAATTACCTTTCCTGAGTTGTTCCACCATTCCTGCATAGCTTCATCAGAAGGAACAAGTATTACACCCATATCTTCCATCATCGGATCACGATCGCTTGGTACCTGTGGAATATATGCGTTCCATCCTGGATCAAATTTTAATGCAGCTTCACCAAATGTTCTTTTCTTGTAATCTTTTGAGAATGCGACATTTGAAGACGATGTTGATTCTGGACCACGCTTAGAGAAATAGTTTAATATAAATACAGAGTCAACGTTAGTACCTTTGTTTGTATTATATGCTCTTGTATAATATGGGATATAGTCTGCTGTAGCATATCTATCAATAAGTCCATGGAATACGGACATATTAGAATTGCCTTTGATAATTTGTGACATATTATCAAGAGGTTCAACAACCTTATCTACAATATGCACAAAACCATTCTTACAGAACTCATTTGCTTCAATTATCTTTGAATTATTTACATAAACATCATCAGACTGACGAGTTCCTGCTGGTTGATTATACAAGAAATCAATATCAGAACTTAAGAACTTGTTTGTACTGATAAATTTAGCATTAAAATGAATCATTGGAGCTGCTGAAGAAGCATCTGTAAACAATACGACAGAATCACGCTTACGAATCTCATCATAGAATTCGTTATTTGGAAGTAATTTGTCATAATCCTTTGCGTATGCAACCAATACTGAGTCATAAAGTGACTGAGAAGAAGCACGACGACAAACTTCACCTTTAATCGGACCTGATGCTGTAGAAAGCATACTTGTTGGATAAGGGTTGTCAATCATTGCAGAATTAAGCAGCAACTTCTTTTGAGCCAAAGTTAATTGATCGTAAGAAGTAACTCCCCACTTGTTTGATTTGAAGAATTCTTCGAATGCAGCATCGTCTGCTACAAACAAAGT
The DNA here is from genome assembly GCA_024682395.1 of Bacteroidaceae bacterium. GTDB lineage: Bacteria > Bacteroidota > Bacteroidia > Bacteroidales > Bacteroidaceae > Colivivens. The sequence goes on along the minus strand of JAIKZH010000083.1, from coordinate 19,963 downwards.
TTTACTACCTGTCTTACTCAGAACCTCCTTCTGACCAAGATCATCGATTATATGCAAGAATGTTGTAAACTTACCCCTGCCCTCCAAATATCCATAGATACTATTAAGGTTACTTGGCTGCTTCTCATCCAAATCGTAACCATCTGAGCATGAAGTTAAGTTCAAAGTAGACAAACTTGCACACAACAATACGCTACCAATAAGAAAGCGTTTGTTCAGCTTATTACTTTGAAAATTACAAAACATAAAGTTAGTTTAATTATTTGATTTGATATTATTTTAAACACTTAAAACTGGTTCAATCAATTATTACATAAGTTAGTAAAATATATACATGTAAACGGCTGCAAGTTACGAAAATTATCATAAGTGAACAAATTTTCACAAACTTTTCAATGATAAAAAACAAAATCATATCATTTTTAACATAAAAATGAAGAAATACACATGGGATTAAAGAAAAGTTTGAAAGAATTGATGATTCTAACACCAAAATTGCAATAGAAAACAAGATGTTTACAAAATTAAATATTAACTTTTCTAAATAACGTCTAATATGATAATAATCAACTTTGTATAAGTCGTAAAATCATACGAACTGCATAGATAGAAAGTATATATGGTCGAAAAATACGCTAAACAAAGACAAATTATAGGTCGTTTATTAATATTTAAATCGTCCTAATTTTAACACAACACTAATGAGTCAAAAAAGAAAAAAGCGTCTAAATGAAGCAAGATTTATATAAAATATATACAAAAAGAGGTTATATCATTTGACATAACCTCTTCTATTATTAGAAATAATTATTTCTTAATTATTCAGCAGATTCAGTTGCTTCTGCAGGAGCTTGAGTTTCTGCAACTAGTTCAGCAGCAGCTTCAGCCTTAGGAGCAGCAGACTTGCGGCTACGACGTGTACGAGTCTTCTTTTCAGCCTTAGCCATGTTTTCATCGAAATCTACGAATTCAATGAAAGCCATATCTGCATCGTCAGAAGCACGCTTACCAAGTTTAATGATACGAGTATAACCACCTGGACGACTAGCAATCTTATTTGCTATAGGACCAAATAACTCAGTAATAGCATACTTATTTTGCAAATAGCTGAAAACAACACGACGTGATGCAGTTGTATCGTCCTTTGCCTTTGTTACTAATGGCTCAACATAAACACGTAAAGCCTTAGCCTTTTGAAGAGTCGTAGTAATACGCTTGTGCATAATCAATGAAGTTGCCATATTTGACAACATAGCAGCTCTGTGAGCAGCTTTACGACTCAAGTGATTGAATTTTTTATTGTGTCTCATCGTTGATTAATCTTTATCCAATTTATACTTAGAAGTATCGGTTCCAAATTGAAGACCATGCTGTTCAAGCAAATCATCAAGCTCAGTAAGAGATTTCTTACCAAAGTTACGGAACTTGAGCAAATCATTCTTTTGGTATTTTACCAAATCACCGAGTGTATCTACTTCTGCGGCTTTCAAACAGTTGAGAGCACGAACAGAAAGATTCATATCAGTGAGTTTAGTCTTAAGCAACTGACGCATACGAAGTACCTCTTCATCAAATTCTTCAGTACCATCCACATCGTTGTTATCGAGAGTAATCTTCTCGTCAGAGAACAACATGAAATGATAAATAAGAATCTTTGCAGCTTCTTTCAATGCCTCCTTTGGATGAATTGAACCATCTGTAGAGATTTCAAGAATAAGCTTATCATAGTCAGTCTTTTGCTGAACACGATAAGGTTCAACTGAGAACTTCACATTACGAATCGGAGTATAGATAGAGTCTATTGCTAATTCATTGATTTCCTTGCAATATTCACGATTTTCATCAGCAGGAACATATCCATGACCTTTGTTGATGCTAAGTTCTATCTCCAATGTTGCCTTAGGGTCTAAATGACAAATTACCAATTCAGGATTTAACACTCCAAATCCATTAAGATATTTGCTGATATCACCAGCTTTAAACTCGGTTGAATTTTCGACTGTGATAGAAACCTTTTCAGAGTCTATACCGTCAACTGTCTGCTTGAATCGTACTTGCTTAAGATTCAAGATAATGTTGGTAACGTCTTCCTTAACTCCTGGGACTGTAGAAAATTCATGTTCTACACCTGCAATACGAACAGTGTTGATTGCATAACCTTCAAGAGAAGAAAGTAGGATACGTCGGAGGGAATTACCAATAGTAATACCAAATCCAGGCTCCAAAGGACGGAACTCAAAACGTCCGAACTTGTCGTCAGATTCCAACATTATTACTTTTTCAGGTTTTTGAAATGCTAATACCGCCATTGTTAATTATTATTTATTATTTAGAGTACAACTCGACAATCATTTGCTCTTTAATATTCTCAGGGATATCTTCACGTTCAGGCAAGTGAAGTAACTTTCCACCCTTTGCCTCTTCGTTCCATTCTATCCAAGGATATTTGCTGTGGTTGAAACCAGCAAGTGATTCAGCTATCACTTCGAGAGAACGAGCTTTCTCACGAACTGCTACCATTTGACCTGGTTTAACAGAATAAGATGGGATATTAACAACTTGGCCATCTACTGTGATATGCTTGTGACTAACCATTTGACGAGCTGCTGCACGAGTTGGTGCAATACCAAGACGATAAACAACATTATCAAGACGAGCCTCAAGACTTTGAAGAAGAACTTCACCTGTTACACCATCTGTAGAAGCAGCTTTTTCAAACAAATTACGGAACTGACGTTCGAGTACACCATAAGTATACTTAGCTTTCTGCTTTTCTGCAAGCATGAGTCCGTATTCTGAAGACTTCTTACGACGATTGTTACCATGCTGACCTGCAGGATAATTTCTTTTTGACAAAACCTTATCTGGTCCAAAAATTGCCTCACCAAAACGACGAGAAATTCTTGATTTAGGTCCTATATATCTTGCCATATTTTTTTACTTTTGAATATTATATATTCTGATTATTGTTTTAGTCAATCATTTAAATATCTCATGAATGTATTGCAGCCGCATCGACAGAAAGGAAAAGATGTCGACAATTTTGATAATACGCTTTCACAAGATTATTCAAACATAAACGACTATAATTACTTATCTCAAGGAGTTATACTCTTCTACGTTTTGGAGGACGACATCCGTTGTGTGGAAGTGGAGTAACGTCAATAATTTCAGTTACTTCGATTCCAGCTCCGTAACAGCCACGAATAGCTGATTCACGTCCATTACCTGGACCCTTAACGTATGCCACAACCTTTCTCAAACCAAGATCGTATGCAACCTTTGCACAATCTTGAGCTGCCATCTGAGCTGCATATGGAGTATTCTTCTTAGAACCTCTGAATCCCATCTTACCAGCTGATGACCAAGAGATAACTTGACCCTCACTGTTTGCCAATGTTACAATGATATTATTGAAAGATGAGTGTACATGAAGCTGACCTTGAGCAGTTACTTTTACATTTCTCTTCTTTGCAGAAGTTGATTTCTTTGCCATAATTAAATTTCAAATTAAATCTTTAAACTTACTTGGTTGCTTTCTTCTTATTTGCAACTGTCTTCTTCTTACCTTTACGAGTACGAGCATTGTTTTTTGTACTCTGACCACGTACAGGAAGTCCAATACGGTGACGGATACCACGATAGCATCCAATATCCATCAAACGCTTGATATTAAGTTGAATTTCAGAACGAAGATCACCTTCAACTTTATACTCAGCACCAATGATTTCACGAATCTTTGATGCTTGATCATCTGTCCAATCTTTTACTTTTAAATCTTTGTCTACTCCAGCTTTTTCTAAAATCTTAGCTGAGCTACTGCGTCCGATACCGAAAATGTATGTTAACGCAATTTCACCTCTCTTATTCTGTGGGAGGTCTACACCAACAATTCTTATTGCCATATCTTAAATTAATTTATTATCTACTTGGCTTGAATTTATCCCTGACGCATCTTATACTTAGGGTTCTTCTTGTTAATTACAAACAAACGACCCTTACGTCTAACAATTACGCAATCAGGAGTACGCTTCTTTAAAGATGCTTTTGTTTTCATTGTTTTTAAGCTTTAGTGGTCAAGTGGTCAAATATTTCGACCAACTATCTTATTTATATCTGAATACTATTCTTCCTTTTGATAAGTCATATGGAGACATTTCTACTTTGATCTTATCTCCTGGTAATATCTTTATATAATGCATACGCATCTTACCGGAAATATGAGCAATTATCTCATGACCATTCTCAAGTTCTACACGAAACATTGCATTTGACAATGCTTCAACTATTGTTCCATCTTGTTCTATAGCAGACTGTTTAGCCATATTATCTATTTAAAATGATTTACTTCTGAATATTTTTTTCAATTTCATCGAAAGATGATAAAATGTCAGCTTGACCTTTGCGAACACATATTGTATGTTCAAAATGTGCTGCAAGACTTCTGTCGCGAGTGATTATTCCCCATTTGTCGGGTAACATATAAATTTCCTTAGCACCCATTGTTATCATTGGTTCGATAGCGATACAAAGTCCGTTTTTCAACATAACTCCGTTGCCACGTCGACCATAATTAGGTACTTGAGGATCTTCATGCATCTCATGACCTACACCATGTCCTACAAATTCTCGGACAACTCCATATCCATGTGACTCACAATGATTCTGAACCGCATATGATATGTCACCGATTCTTTTTCCGACTATAGCTTGTTCAATACCTTTATAAAGAGCTTCTTTTGTTACTCTTAATAAATTTTGAGCTTCTTCAGAAATCTCGCCGACTGCAAATGTATAACATGAATCTCCGCAGAATCCGTTCAGTTTTGTACCACAGTCAATTGAAACTATATCTCCATCCTTTAAAGGAATATCGTTTGGTATTCCATGGACAACTTGTTCATTAACGGATGTACATATACTGGCTGGAAATGGTTCACCATATGGATTTGGAAATCCTTTGAATGTTGGTTCTGCACCATTATCTCTGATAAAAGTCTCAGCTATGACATCTAATTGGCGAGTCGTAACACCTGGCTTTATTATTTTAGCAAGTTCTGCGAGAGTTTTTCCAACCAAGAGGTTTGCCTCTCGCAGAAGTTCTATTTCATCATCTGTTTTAAGATAAATCATCTTAATCGATTAATATGTACCACCTATACCTGGATGAGCACCACGGACTCTACCAGAATCAAGTAATCCATCATAGTGACGCATGAGCAAGTGACTTTCGATATGTTGAAGTGTATCGAGAATAACACCTACCATAATCAATAATGATGTTCCACCGAAGAACTGGGCAAATTCTTGCTTAACTCCAAAAATGCCTGCAAATGCAGGAAGAATTGCAATTAGAACAAGGAGTAAGGAACCAGGTAATGTGATTCGGTCCATAATCCTATCAATATAATCAGCTGTACTCTTTCCTGGTTTAATACCTGGAATGAAACCGTTATTACGTTTAATATCTTCAGCCATTTGAGTTGGATTGATTGTAATTGCTGTATAAAGATAAGTAAATACTATAATCAATATTGCAAAAATCAAATTATATAACCAACTTGTATTGTCTGTAAGAAGAGCAATCACTGAATTTCCTGAAGTACCTCCAGCAAAACTATATACAGTAATTGGTATAAACATAATAGCCTGAGCAAAAATGATAGGCATAACATTTGCAGCGTATGGCTTCAAAGGAATATACTGACGTGCACCACCAACTTGAATACTGTTACCTACACGTTTAGCATATTGAACTGGAACTCTACGAACACCTTGTACCAAAAGTATAGCTAATGCCATTACTGCAAGTAAAGCTACAATTTCAACAAGGAATACGAAAAGTCCACCATTTCCTGGAGCAATACGTGAACCCCATTCCTGTGCAATAGCCTGAGGGAAACGAGCGATGATACCCACCATAATAATTAATGAAACACCTTGTCCAATACCTTTGTCAGTGATTCTTTCACCTAACCACAAGATAAACATACTACCTGCTGCCAATATTATTGTAGAGGTAATCACAAACAAGGTCCAATCTAATGACTGGAATACAGCTACTCCGTTAGTAGTTCTATTGAGATTCAATAAATATGATGGAGCCTGGAAAAGAAGAATTAATACTGTTAAGTAACGAGTATATTGATTCATCTTGCGACGGCCACTCTCACCCTCGCGTTGCATTTTTTGGAAATAAGGGACAGCAATACCAAGCAGCTGCATAACGATAGAAGCAGAGATGTATGGCATAATTCCAAGTGCAAAAATAGAAGCCTTAGAAAATGCACCACCCGAGAACATATCAAGCAGCGACATCAAGCCTTCACTAGTCTGATTCTTCAAATTTTGAAGTGCAGCTGTGTCAACGCCTGGCAAGGCGATGTAAGATCCAAAACGATAGACTGCTAATAAAGCAATAGTAATCAAGATACGAGTACGAAGGTCCTCTATCTTCCAAATGTTTGTTAAGGTCTTAACAAACTTGACATCTTTTAGTTTATCTGCTATTCCCATTATATTAAAGTTTTACTGCGTTGCCACCCTTTTCTGCGATCTTAGCTATGGCTGATTCAGAGAATGCATGAGCCTCAACATCAACTTTTGATGTAAGTTCACCATTAGCAAGAATTTTAACCAATTGCTTTGAATTTACGAAACCAGCTTCGATAAGTTCAGCGATACCAACTTTCTCGAGTTTCTTATCATCAACCAACTTCTGAATAGTTGCAAGATTAATTGCTTTATATTCAACGCGGTTAATGTTCTTGAAACCGAACTTAGGTACACGACGCTGGAGAGGCATCTGACCTCCTTCGAAACCAATCTTCTTCTTATAGCCAGAACGAGCCTTAGCTCCTTTATGACCACGAGTTGCAGTACGACCCTTTCCAGAACCGTATCCACGACCGATACGTTTGCTGTTGTGAGTTGAGCCTTCTGCTGGTTTTAAATTATATAATTCCATTGTGTCGATAATTTTAGTTGTTAGTCAATAACTTGAACAAGGTGACTTACCTTGTTTATCATACCACGTACTGAAGGAGTATCTTCATGTTCAACTACTCTACCAAGCTTAGTCAAGCCAAGTGAGTCAAGTGTACGCTTTTGATCATTTGGTCGATTTGCACGACTTTTAATCTGCTTAATCTTTATTGTTGCCATGTTATATCCTCCTTATCCTCTAAATACTTTAGTCAAACTAACACCGCGGTTCTGAGCAACAGTTTTAGGGTCGCGCATACTTGAAAGAGCCTGAATTGTAGCTTTTACAAGATTATGAGGATTTGAGCTTCCCTTAGACTTTGCAAGAACGTCAGTGATACCAACACTTTCAAGAACAGAACGCATCGCACCACCTGCTACTACTCCAGTACCTTCTGAAGCTGGCATGATGAGAACACGTGCTCCACCAAACTTAGCATATGCCTCGTGAGGAACTGTTCCATTAAGAACAGGAATTCTTACGAGATTTTTCTTAGCAGCCTCTACACCTTTAGCGATTGCAGCTGTAACTTCACCTGCCTTACCAAGACCGCATCCAATTACACCATTCTCGTTACCAACAACAACGATAGCAGCAAAAGTAAATGTGCGACCACCCTTAGTTACTTTGGTAACACGATTAATAGCAACCAATCGATCCTTAAGTTCGACGTCGTTTCCTAATTTTACTCTATTAACCATAATTCTAATTAAAATTTAAGTCCTGCGTTACGAGCAGCATCAGCCACTGCCTTAATTCTACCATGATACAAATAACCGTTACGGTCGAAAACTACATTCTCAATACCAGCAGAGATTGCTTTTTGAGCGATAAGTTCTCCAACCTTGGTTGCTTGTTCAATCTTATTACATTTCTCAAGTCCAAGTGATGATGCAGAAACAAGAGTTTTTGATTCTTCATCATTAATTACTTGAACGTAAATCTGCTTATTACTTCTGAATACAGACAAACGTGGACGTGCAGCAGTACCAGAAACTTTATTGCGTACTCTATATTTAATTTTGATACGTCTTTCTATCTTTGTTATCATATTTTCGTACAATTAAAAATTATTTAGCACTTGCTGACTTTCCTGACTTTCTTCTGATTACTTCGCCTTCGAAACGAATACCCTTACCCTTATATGGTTCAGGCTTACGTAATGAACGAATCTTTGCACATACTTGACCTAATAATTGCTTATCGCAACATTCAAGCATGATGAGAGGATCCTGGTTACGCTCTGACTTTGTCTCTACCTTAATTTCTTTTGGAAGAGAGAAAAGGATTGCGTGTGAGTAACCGAGAGCAAACTCGAGTACATTACCAGTATTTGATACACGATAACCAACACCTACGAGTTGGAGTGTTTTCTTATAACCTTGAGAAACACCAACAACCATATTGTTGAGAAGTGAACGATACAGACCGTGGAAAGCGTGACGCTGCTTTGTATTATCAGTCATCAACTCAGTGTTTTCTTCCAAAGTGATTTGACCATCTTCAATATTTACTTTAATTGAAGGATCAACAAACTGTGTGAGTTCTCCCTTTGGACCTTTAACTGTTACAATGTCATCCTTATGAGTGATTGTCACTCCTGCAGGAATACTAATAGGTAACTTACCAATTCTAGACATTATATATCCTCCTATTTTTAATATACGTAACAAAGCACTTCACCACCGATTTTCAGTTCTGAAGCTTCCTTGTCTGTCATTACACCTTTGGATGTAGATATGATTGCAATACCCAATCCATTAATTACACTTGGCATGTCTTTATATCCAGTATACTTACGAAGACCTGGACGTGACACACGCTTCAAGCTTTGAATAGCGCTTGTTTTTGTTGCTGCATCGTACTTAAGTGCAATCTTGATAGTTCCTTGAGGACCATCTTCTACAAACTTGTAGTTAAGTACATAGCCTTTGTCGAAAAGAATCTTTGTGATTTCTTTCTTCAAGTTTGAGGCTGGAATTTCTACAATCTTATGCTTAGCAGTGATTGCATTTCTCAGTCTCGTTAGATAATCTGCTATTGGATCTGTCATAAAACTTAAATTAATCGGGACATCCCGACAATATTTAAAAATTAATAATAAATGTCTTGTTTTACCAGCTTGCTTTCTTTACGCCTGGGATAAGACCAGCTGATGCCATCTCACGGAATTGAATACGTGAAATTCCGAACTGTCTGATATAACCTCTTGGGCGACCTGTAATCTTGCAACGGTTGTGAAGACGGATTGGATTTGCATTTGCAGGGATATCCTGAAGTTTACGAGCAGCCTCGTATGCTTCCATTGGTTCGCCTGTAGCAACAATCTTCTTCAGAGCAGCGCGTTTAGCAGCATACTTAGCAACAAGCTTTGCACGTTTAACTTCACGTGCCTTCATTGATTCTTTAGCCATATCAATTATTTATTAGCGTCCTTAAATGGTAATCCAAATGCTTTAAGAAGAGCATAGCCTTCTTCATCAGTTTCAGCAGAAGTTACGAATGTGATATTCATACCCTTGATCTTATCAACTTGATCGATATTGATTTCAGGGAAAATGATTTGTTCCTGAATACCGAGGGTATAATTTCCACGTCCGTCGAATTTGCTTTCAATACCCTTGAAGTCACGGATACGAGGAAGAGAAACACGAATAAGTTTCTCAAGGAATTCGTACATTCTTTGACGACGCAAAGTTACCATAACACCAATTGGCATCTTTTTACGAAGGTGGAAATTTGAAATATCCTTTTTAGACATTGTAGCAACAGGTTTTTGACCAGTAATTTGGGCAATTTCCTGCATTGCAACTTCAATAACCTTCTTGTCAGCAGTTGCCATACCAAGACCTTGGTTTACAACTATCTTCTTCAATACTGGTATTTGCATAGGAGAAGAATAGTTGAACTGTTTCATAAGTGCAGGAGCGATTTGCTCTGCATATACATTCTTAAGATTTGCAGTTGTACTCATTAGATTTCCTCCCCTGATTTTTTAGCATAACGTACTAACTTACCGTTTGCCCCTTCTTTACGTCCAATACGTGTGGCCTTTCCTGTTTTAGGATCAACTACATTAAGATTAGAGATGTGGATAGGAGCTTCTTGCTTAATAATACCTCCTTGTGGGTGCTTTGCACTTGGCTTAGTGCTCTTAGACACTATATTAACACCCTCGACTACGGCACGCTGTTTCTCAACAAGGACAGAAAGAACTTTACCAGTCTGTCCCTTAGAGTTACCAGCATTTACTATTACCGTATCGCCTTTCTTAATATGTAATTTACTCATTACTTCTTTGATCTAATAATTAAAGAACTTCAGTAGCTAATGAAACTACTTTCATATTAGCAGCACGGAGTTCACGAGCAACAGGACCGAAAATACGGCTTCCTCTCATTTCACCAGTATTACTCAAAAGAACACATGCATTGTCATCAAATCTGATATATGATCCGTCAGGGCGACGAACTTCCTTCTTAGTGCGCACGATAAGAGCCTTAGAAACGGTTCCTTTCTTTAAATCGCTTGAAGGAATAACATTCTTTACTGTAACAACAATTGTATCGCCAACAGTCGCATAACGACGACGAGTACCACCGAGTACACGGATACAGAGTACCTCACGTGCACCACTGTTGTCAGCAACTGTCAATCTTGATTCTACCTGTATCATAATTACTTAGCTCTTTCTACGATATTTACTAATCTCCATCTTTTTGTTTTACTCAATGGACGAGTTTCCATGATAAGCACTGTATCACCTACATTGCAATCGTTATTCTCGTCATGAGCATGGTATTTCTTAGTTTTACTAACGAACTTACCATAAATAGGGTGCTTTTCTTTGAACTTAGCAGCAACTACGATAGTTTTATCCATCTTAGAGCTTACAACTACACCCGTTCTTTGTTTTCTTAAATTTCTAGCTTCCATGTAGATGCAATTTTATTTGTTAAGTTCTCTCTGACGTAACTCGGTCTGCATACGAGCGATATCACGACGAAGCTTCTTAATTTGTGAATGATCCTCTACAGGAGATATGTGATGGTTGAACTTCATGTTGGTGTAGTTAGCAACCTCTGCTTCAAGGCGTTCTGCCAATTCAGCATCTGTAAATTCTCTTATTTCTGCAATTTTCATAATTCTTAAGCGTTTTTGTCGTAATCACGTCTTACAATAAACTTAGTTGTTGTAGGTAGCTTCTGAGCTCCAAGACGAAGAGCTTCTTTAGCAATTTCATATGATACTCCTTCAATCTCAAAGAGAATGCGACCTGGTTTAGCAGGGAATACATATTTGTATGGATCTCCCTTACCTTTACCCATACGTACGTCTGCAGGTTTCTTTGTAATTGGTTTATCAGGGAATATTCGAATCCAAACTTGTCCCTGACGTTGCATATAACGAGTAATAGCGACACGGGCTGCTTCAATCTGTTGAGAAGAAATCCAACGAGTTTGAAGAGCTTTTATGCCAAAGCTACCGAATGCGAGTTCAGTTCCTCTATGTGAAACGCCTTTTAGGCGACCGCGACCTTTTTGGGGTCTTCTGTATTTTTGTCTTTTAGGCTGTAACATTTTACTTCAACGTTTTAACGGTTAGACTTTCTGTTTCTTAATCTTCGACCGCTATTATTGTTGCGGGTTGTTTCCTTCTGTTGTGTAAAGTTAGGAGCAAGATCTTGCTTACCGAACTTCTCTCCACGACAAATCCATACTTTAATACCGAGAAGTCCAACCTTAGTCAAAGCTTCAGCGAGACAATAATCGATATCAGCACGAAGTGTATGAAGAGGAGTACGTCCTTCCTTATACATTTCAGAACGAGACATTTCTGCACCGTTAAGACGACCAGAAATTTGAATTTTTATACCTTCAGCACCTGAACGCATTGTATTAGCGATAGCTGTTTTGATAGCACGACGGTAAGCGATTTTACCTTCAATTTGGCGTGCCACATTGTTAGCTACAATAACTGCGTCTAACTCAGGGCGTTTGATTTCATAGATATTAATCTGAACATCCTTGTCAGTTAATTTCTTGAGTTCCTCTTTTAACTTGTCAACTTCTTGACCTCCCTTACCAATGATAAGACCTGGTCTTGCTGTACATACAGTTATAGTAACAAGTTTGAGTGTGCGTTCAATAACAATCTTAGATACACTGGCTTTAGCAAGACGAGCATTAAGATATTTACGAATCTTGCTATCTTCGAGGATATTGTCCCCGAAATTGCTTCCGCCGAACCAGTTTGAGTCCCAGCCTCTTACTATACCGAGGCGGTTACTAATTGGATTACATTTCTGTCCCATAATTATTTTTCCTCATTAGTTTTAGCGTCCACAAATATTGTAACATGATTAGAACGCTTACGAATTCTGTATCCACGTCCCTGTGGTGCTGGTCTCATTCGTTTAAGAGTTGCACCTTCATCTACGAAAATTCTAGTGATATACAATTCGCCGTTTTCAGCTTTTCTTTCGTTCTTTTGCTCCCAGTTAGCAATCGCAGAGCGAACTAACTTCTCGAGATCATTCGAAGCATCTTTAGAGCAGAACTTGAGGGTTGCCAAAGCCTTGCTTACCTCCATTCCTCTTACAAGGTCTACTACGTAGCGCATCTTGCGTGGAGATGTTGGGATGTTGCGAAGACTAGCAAAATAGGTAGTCTTTTTAGCCTCTTTTTGTTTCTGGGCCATTAATTTTTTTCTTGATCCCATTATTTAATTTTCTTAATTTCTGTGAATCTGTTTACTTCTTTCTATTACCTGCGTGACCGCGGAAAGTACGAGTAAGTGCAAACTCTCCGAGTTTGTGACCTACCATATTTTCAGTAATGTAAACAGGGATGAATTTATTACCGTTATGAACTGCAATGGTGTGTCCTACAAAATCAGGAGAAATCATTGAAGCTCTTGCCCATGTTTTTACAACGTTCTTCTTACCGCTCTCGTTCATATCAAGAACTTTCTTTTCGAGCTTAACGTTAATATATGGACCTTTTTTAAGTGATCTACTCATAATCTTTTACTTAGTTAACTAGATTACTTTTTACGTCTTTCAATTATGTACTTAGTTGATGCTTTCTTAGGAGCACGAGTCTTAAGTCCCTTAGCGTACAAACCGTTACGTGAACGTGGGTGTCCTCCAGACTGACGTCCTTCACCACCACCCATTGGGTGATCATGTGGGTTCATTACTACACCACGGTTGTGTGGGCGACGACCTAACCAACGGCTACGTCCTGCCTTACCTGAAGACTCGAGTGCGTGGTCAGAGTTGCTTACGCTACCGATAGTTGCGCGACAAACTGAAAGAATCTTACGAATTTCACCTGAAGGGAGTTTGATAACGCAGTAGCGTCCTTCACGTGAAGTCAACTGAGCAAAATTACCAGCAGATCTAACCATCTTAGCACCTTGTCCTGGACGAAGTTCGATGTTGTGTATTACAGTACCTACTGGAATGTTTTGGAGAGGAAGTGTGTTGCCAAGGTCAGGTGTAGCATTTTCACCTGACATAAGAGTAGCACCTACTTGTAATCCATTTGGAGCAACGATGTAACGTTTTTCACCATCAGCATAATAAAGAAGGGCTATACGAGCAGATCTATTTGGATCGTACTCGATAGTCTTTACTACTGCTGGTATTCCATCCTTATCTCTCTTGAAGTCAACGATACGAATAAGTTTCTTGTGACCGCCACCTCTGTAACGGACAGTGATGCGTCCGTAATTGTTACGACCGCCTGTACTTTTCTTACCGAATACAAGAGTTTTCTCTGGTACTGATGTAGTAACATCATCGAAAGTACCAATAGCTTTGTGTCTTTGACCTGGAGTAATTGGTCTAAATTTACGAATACCCATTTTTTAATTAAATGTTACTAAAGAAATCGATAGTTTCACCTTCTTTAAGAGTCACGATAGCTTTCTTGAAAGCATTCTTCTGACCTTTGATAACACCTGCACGTGTGTAACGGCTCTTACGCTTACCAGCGTATTTTGCAGTGTTAACTGAAACTACATTTACATTATACTTTGCTTCTACTTCTTTTTGAATCTCGATTTTATTGGCCTTAGGATGCACAATGAAGCCGAACTTATTGTTCTGCTTTTCTGAAAGAGCCGTCATCTTTTCTGTAACCAATGGTTTAATTATATATGCCATATTGTACCTCCTTACTTGTTAAAAGTTTCATCAACCAACTTAAGTGCATCTTCAGTCACAACAAGTACATTTGCATTCATCACTTTGTAAGTGTTGAGTGCACTAACTGTTGCAACTTCTGCGCGTTGTATATTACGAGCTGACAAATATACGTTTTTATTATTACTTGGCAAAACAAGTAGCAATTTTTTTCCATCGATTTTAAGATTTTTCTGCATTTCGATGAAGTCTTTAGTCTTTGGAGTGTCGAAATTGACATCTTCAATTACCAATATTGCATTTTGTTGAGCCTTATAAGAAAGAGCACTTTTACGAGCTAAGTCCTTAACTTTCTTATTAAGTTTGAACCAGTAATCGCGTGGTTGTGGACCGAATACACGACCTCCTCCACGAAGAACTGGAGACTTAATATCACCACGACGTGCGCCACCGCCTCCTTTTTGGCGAATAAGCTTACGTGTAGAGCCAGTTATTTCACTTCTTTCTTTTGATTTGTGAGTACCTTGACGCTGTGCAGCAAGATACTGCTTTACTGCAAGATAAATAACGTGGTCGTTAGGTTCAATTCCGAAGATAGCGTCATTCAATTCAACCTTCTTACCAGTCTCTTGACCTTTAATGTTTAAAACTGATACTTCCATTACTTCTTAATTGTTAAGATTGAACCTTTACATCCTGGCACTGATCCTTTAACGAGAAGGAGGTTGTGTTCAGGAATTACTTTAATTACTTGAAGGTTATGTGTAGTTACTTGCACATTACCCATTTGACCACCCATCTTAAGGTTCTTGTAGACACGTGATGGAGTTGCACACGCACCTATAGATCCTGGTTTGCGCTGACGGTCGTCCTGACCGTGAGTTGACTGACCAACACCACCGAAACCATGACGTTTAACAACGCCTTGGAATCCTTTACCTTTAGATGTACCAACCACGTCAACATATGGAGCATCGTTAAAGATTTCCACTGTGATTACATCACCAAGGTTGTGTTCATCGTCAAATGTGAACTCGGCCAAGTGTCTCTTTGGAGTTGTACCTGCTTTTTTAAAGTGTCCCATCATTGGTTTTGTTGTGTTCTTTTCTTTAGCTTCTTGGAAACCTACTTGAACAGCAGCATAACCATCTTTTTCGACAGTTTTAATTTGGGTAACAACACAAGGACCTACTTCGATAACAGTGCATGGAAGATTCTTTCCCTCGGCACTGAAAACGGATGTCATTCCGATTTTCTTTCCTAATAATCCTGGCATTTCTTACTTTGTTTAAAAAATTAATAATTATTTAAGTATAAAATACTTTACTACACTTTGATTTCTACTTCCACACCGCTAGGAAGTTCGAGTTTCATAAGAGAATCTACTGTCTTTGGAGTTGCTTCGTAGATATCTATGAGACGTTTGTAAGTGTTAAGTTCGAATTGTTCGCGTGATTTCTTGTTAACGAATGTGCTTCGGTTTACTGTAAATACGCGCTTGTGTGTTGGCAATGGAATTGGTCCGCTTACTGAAGCATCTGTTGCCTTCACTGTCTTTACGATTTTCTCTGCTGATTTATCTACGAGATTGTGATCGTAAGACTTAAGTTTAATTCTAATTTTCTGACTCATTGTCTGTAATTTATTATGTTATTATTATAATATAAGGTGGAATTTGCCATTAAGAGTCATTCGCTAATGGCAAATCCATCTTAATTTTTATTTATACGAGGTCTGCACGTCCACCACATTCTTGAAGAACTGCC
The DNA here is from genome assembly GCA_024682395.1 of Bacteroidaceae bacterium. GTDB lineage: Bacteria > Bacteroidota > Bacteroidia > Bacteroidales > Bacteroidaceae > Colivivens. The sequence continues at coordinate 4,062 of JAIKZH010000083.1, read as the reverse complement.
TTAGCAACAGAACTTGATACTGGTGCGTGGTGATCGTAAGTCATTGTTGATGTTGCACGACCTGAAGTGATTGTACGTAAAGCTGTTACATATCCGAACATTTCAGACAATGGAACCATTGCTTTAACGATACGTGCACCTGAGCGGCTTGTATCCATACCTTCAACTTGACCACGGCGTTTGTTCAAGTCACCGATTACATCACCCATGTTCTCTTCTGGAGTAACTACTTCGAGTTTCATGATTGGCTCCATAAGAACTGGTTTTGCTTGAGAGCATGCGTTCTTATAAGCTTGAAGAGCACAGATTTCGAATGACAACTGGTCTGAGTCTACTGGGTGGAATGAACCATCGATAAGACGAACCTTCATTGAATCCATTGGGAAGCCACCAAGAACACCGTTAGCCATTGCATTGATGAATCCTTTCTGAACAGATGGGATGAATTCTTTTGGAATGTTACCACCCTTAACTTCATCGATGAATTGCAATCCGCCTTCTTTGTAGTCTTCATCAACTGGTCCGACTTCAACGATGATATCGGCGAACTTACCGCGACCACCTGATTGCTTCTTGTAAACTTCACGAAGATTAACTGGTTTAGTAATTGCTTCCTTGTAGTTAACCTGTGGTTTACCTTGGTTACATTCTACCTTGAATTCACGTTTCAGACGGTCGATGATGATTTCGAGGTGAAGCTCACCCATACCTGAGATTACAGTTTGACCTGTTTGTTCATCAGTCTTAACTGTAAATGTTGGGTCTTCTTCAGCCAACTTAGAAAGACCAACTGAAAGTTTGTCAAGGTCTTTCTGAGTCTTAGGTTCTACTGCGATACCGATAACTGGATCTGGGAAGTCCATTGACTCGAGAACGATTGGTGCATCCTCGTCGCAAAGTGTATCACCTGTGTGAATATCTTTCAAACCGACTACAGCACCGATATCACCTGCGCAGATTTCTTCAACTGGGTTTTGGTGATTTGAGTGCATTTGGAACAAACGTGAAACACGTTCCTTCTTTCCAGAGCGAGAGTTGTAGATATATGAACCAGCAACAACTTTACCTGAGTATACACGGATAAATGTAAGACGACCTACATATGGGTCAGTTGCAATCTTGAATGCAAGAGCAGCAGTCTTATCTTGTTCATCTGGTTTACGATCTTCTTCCTCTTTTGTTACAGGATTAGTTCCTACAACGTTTGGAGTGTCAACTGGAGATGGAAGGAATGCGCAAACATAGTCAAGGAGAGTCTGCACACCTTTATTTTTAAATGAAGAACCACAAAGCATAGGAGTGATTTCCATACTTACAGTACCTTTTCTGATAGCTGCAAGGATTTCATCTTCTGTGATAGTTGAAGGATCGTCGAAATATTTTTCCATGAGAGCATCGTCAACGTTAGCTGCAGTCTCAAGGAGTTTATCGCGCCATTCTTCAGCTTCTGCTTGTAATTCTGCTGGGATATCTTCAACTGAGTAATCAGCACCCATTGTTTCATCGTGCCAGAAGATAGCTTTCATCTTAATAAGGTCAACAACACCTTTGAAAGATTCTTCAGCTCCGATTGGTATTACGATTGGGCATGGATTAGCACCGAGAACCTCTTTCATTTGTCTTACAACTTCAAAGAAGTCAGCACCTGAGCGGTCCATCTTGTTTACATAACCCATACGTGGCACATTATATTTGTCAGCCTGACGCCATACTGTTTCAGATTGTGGTTCAACACCACCTACAGCACAATATGCAGCAACAGCACCGTCAAGAACACGTAATGAACGTTCAACCTCAGCTGTAAAGTCAACGTGTCCCGGAGTGTCAATCAGGTTAATTTTATATTTATCGCCTGCGTAGTTCCAGTAAGTTGTTGTAGCAGCAGATGTGATAGTGATACCACGTTCTTGTTCTTGCTCCATCCAGTCCATTGTAGCAGCACCGTCATGAACCTCACCGATTTTGTGAGTAAGTCCTGTATAAAAAAGGATGCGCTCAGAAGTGGTTGTTTTACCAGCATCGATGTGTGCCATGATACCGATATTTCGCGTCAAATGCAAATCGCGTTTAGCCATACTTTAATCCTGTTTCTTAATTACCTAAAAACTTAATACCTGTATCAATTAGAATCTGAAATGTGCGAATGCACGGTTAGCTTCAGCCATACGGTGCATATCTTCCTTACGCTTGAATGCTCCACCTTGTTCGTTAAAAGCATCAATTATTTCTGAAGCAAGTTTTTCTGCCATGTTCTTACCAGAACGTTTACGAGCAAAAGAAATCATATTCTTCATTGAAATAGCTTCCTTACGGTCAGCGCGAATTTCTGTTGGCACTTGAAATGTAGCACCACCAATACGGCGGCTCTTTACTTCAACTTGTGGAGTAATGTTTTCCAAAGCCTTTTTCCAGATTTCTATAGATGACTTCTCATCATCTTTCATTTTGTTTTCTACTATAGAGAGGGAATTGTAAAAGATTGAGTATGCAATACTCTTCTTTCCATCATACATAAGGTGATTTACGAATTTAGTCACCTTTACATCACCATAAACTGGATCTGGAAGGATCACACGTTTTTTTGGTTTAGCTTTTCTCATTTGTCTTGTTTGTTTTTAATTCTGTCTGAGGTTGCTTATTTTGTCTTCAACGTTCTCACTTGAACATTTACTCAACCATTTATTAGCTTGCCTTCAAACCAGACGTTGTTAGTTAAAAAATTACTTCTTTGCCTTAGGGCGTTTAGCTCCGTACTTAGAACGACGTTGTGTACGACTTTCTACACCAGCTGTATCGAGTGCACCACGGATAATGTGATAACGTACACCTGGGAGGTCCTTCACACGACCACCACGTACAAGAACGATAGAGTGTTCCTGTAAGTTGTGTCCTTCTCCTGGAATATAGGAGTTAACTTCTTTTTTGTTTGTCAAGCGAACACGTGCAACTTTACGCATTGCTGAGTTAGGTTTCTTAGGTGTTGTAGTGTAAACACGAACGCAAACACCACGACGCTGTGGACATGAATCCAAAGCAGGTGACTTACTCTTGTCTACCAATACCTTTCTACCTTTTCTTACTAATTGTTGAATAGTAGGCATGTTTTTGTTTTTTTAATTATTATTATTATTTATGTATAAACGTTTTAAAAATGCTTTCGTCCCCTCTAAAATCGCTCGTCTTATAACGAGAAACGCACAATTTACTACAACCCGAATAGACACAATCCGAGCATTATAGTCCAAAAAGCGGTGCAAAGGTAGTAAATTCTTTTCAAACAGCACATTTCTAGAGTATAAAAAATTCAAATCATGATGCAAAAAAGGTTGATTAACCGCTAAATTTATGTTTATTTAACATTTTCAAACATCTTTTAACTCTAAAAAATGAACAAAAATTGAAATATCGCACAAAAATACACACAAAAGTCTTCTTAAAAAAGAGTAAAAAAGGCAACTTAAAAGCGCATAAAACAAGACAGGTAAAAAGTAGCGAAAACTAATAAAAAAATGCGCTAATATCTACCATCATTTTATCACTTTTACAACAGAAAAAACAACTTGTTAAAAAAAACGGAAGTATCAAATAAGACATCCAAGTATTGAATAAGACTTCATCACACATCGACGGTCTTTATGGTAAGAAACGAGACCTTGCCATGTCTTATAGGAATCTGAACAGTGAATCGTCCTTTCACTTTTTTATCTAATTGTTTTGCTGGAATAAATTTCATTTTCTTCACAACCCTCATAGCCTCTTTATCCAAATCTGGTTCAAGTTTACGAACTACTGCACAGTCATAAACCTTTCCTTTCTCGTTTATTCGGCAATCAACTACAATAACACCCGAAACATTTCTAGCAGAACGAATCTCGCGATAATGTTCTTTCAAAAAATCATTCATTTTGCTCTCACCACCCTTATAGGAAGGAGGAGTAATAAGTGCGTTGTCAACATTTCGAGGAGAGATAAAAGGTGATGGTATATCAAAATCAAAGAACTGAGCCTTTATATCAAGTGAAATAAAAAGTACAAAACTTAAAAGTAAAAGTATTCGATTCA
>JAIKZH010000068.1 GCA_024682395.1 Bacteroidaceae bacterium | reverse complement strand
TAAGAGAATGCACTGTGGTGAGTACCACCTGCGAGAATCCATGCACCAGCACCAATCTCGAATGTTGGCTGTGGAACCCAGAGAGCAGATGCTACAGGGAGGTTTGGCATTGGCTTTGGCTTGATACACTCAACCTCACTTGTGATGAGACGGAAGCGGTTGCCAAGGTCAACGATAGTAGCCTTGATACCGAAGCCTGTCTTTGAAGTGAAGACGAGACGAGCTGTCTGCTGCTTACGGATACCGATACCGAGGAAGTGTACCTCAAGTGTTGGCTTGTCAACTGCGATGAGTGGACATACCTCGAGCATGTGGCTCTGGAGGCTTGATGTGCAGTCAGAAGCGAAGTTGAGAGTGTAGTCCTCGAGGAATGAGCATCCCTTCTCAAGACCCTGGTTCATAACCCAGAGAGTGCGGTAGAGACATGCTGTCTTCCAGTCACCCTCAGCACCGAATCCATAACCCTCAGCCATGAGACGCTGTGAAGCGAGACCTGGAATCTGGTCGAATCCTACGAAGTTTGGATCGTCGATGTCTGCATCACCGAGGTCGTCGAAGTTTGTTGTGAAAGCAGTAGCATTTTCGTCTTTGAGTACGCGACGGAGTGCAATTTCAGCTTTTGCTGCATTCTTAACTTTCTCCCAATAAACTTCTTCACCGCTTTCGTCGATCTTGATAGTATATTCTTTCTTATATTCTTCTACGAGAGCATCTGCTTCAGCATCAGTTACTTTCTTGAAGTATTTCATGAGTGAAGAAACAGGGTAGTAGTCAACATGGTAGCCTAAACGCTGTTCGAATTCTACACGGTCGCCATCTGTTACAGCAACGTTGTTCATGTTCATACCGAACATAAGGCAGCGTACGTTGTGAGCGTCAGCAACACCAGCAGCAGCGCGAGCCCATACAGCAATCTGCTTTTGAGCTTCTTCGCTCTTCCAGTGACCGACAACCACTTTGCGAGCTACACGCATACGAGTACAGATATGTCCGAATTCGATGTCACCATGAGCACTTTGGTTGAGGTTCATGAAGTCCATGTCGATAGAATCCCAAGGAATATCAGTGTTGTACTGAGTGTGGAAATGAAGAAGAGGTTTGTTAAGTGCCTGAAGTCCTTTAATCCACATTTTTGCAGGAGAGAATGTGTGCATCCATGTAATGATACCAATACATTTAGCATCATTGTTAGCTGCCAACATGATATCTTCTACTTCCTTAGAAGAATTAGCAGTACCTTTATATACTACGTTAACAGGAATATTTCCAGATTGGTTTAATCCTGCTACCATTTCTTTTGAGTGTGCGTCAACTGCGATAACAGCATCGCCTCCGTATAATAACTGTGCACCAGTTATCCACCAGAGTTCCATGTTTTCAAATGCTTTCATTGTAATTTATGTATTTATTTAGTTTTTATTCGAATTGTCAATTTAGTGTTTTTGACCTTTTTGACCATAGTAGGCATTAGGTCCATGCTTACGCATATAGTGCTTCTCAACAAGAAGCGGATTCATTGTTGTTTGTGGATTTACCATGAAAGAAACAAATGCCATTTTAGCGCATTGTTCCATTACTTTTGCATTATATACAGCGTTATCAGGAGATGTCCCCCATGAGAATGGCCCATGATTCTTAACAAGAACGGCTGGAGTGTGGTCTGGGTTGATTTTGCGGATGTTAAGTATTTCATCAACAATTACATTTCCTGTTTCCAATTCATATTGTCCTTTAACTTCGGCTTCAGTCATGTCACGTGTACATGGAATATCTTTATAGAAGTAATCAGCGTGAGTTGTACCGATATTTGGGATATCTTTTCCTGCTTGTGCAAATGCAGTGGCATAAGTTGAGTGAGTGTGGACTACACCTTGAATATTAGGGAATGCACGATAAAGAGCAAGGTGAGTAGGTGTGTCTGATGATGGATTTAAGTCGCCTTCAACAACCTCTCCAGTTTTTAAGTCAACAACCACCATGTCTTCAGCTTTCATTTCATCATAGCTTACACCTGAAGGTTTGATTACTACTAGACCTTTTTCGCGATCTATACCACTAACATTTCCCCATGTAAAAATAACAAGTCCTTGTTTTACAAGGTCAAGGTTTGCCTTGAATACTTTTTGTTTAAGTTCTTCTAACATCGCCGTTTAAACAATTTTTTTTGGTATGTGTTTTAATTTAAAAAGTTACACCTACTATTTTTAAAGTAATAGGTGTAACTCGTTATTTATTCTCTTACCAAAGAGTTATATACAATATAGCAAGGATGATAACAATTCCTAAAGCACCGAAATTAAAAATCTTATTGGTTCTGAAGATTGCTGTATCAACACCAATAGACTTAACATCTTCAACTTTGTCTTTTGCGTTAGAACGTAAGTACCAGAAGAGTACGAAGAACATTACAGTTAAGAAGAAGATTGTTTCAGCACCATAGTTGCGACAGTTCTCGTCGAACATCATAATCATACCACCAACAAATGTGAGGATTGAAAGTACAAGCATGACAGTTGACCAGAAAAGTTGTCTCTTAACAACACCTTGGCTTAATTCTTCTGCAGGTTTTGTCTTCTTGCTGCACATAGAGATGCTGATGAAGAGAACTACCAAGCAGAGGAATACATATCCCATACGGATGAGGAATGGAACTTCTGGAAGAGCGAATTTGAAGATGATTGAGAACAAGAATGTACCGATTGCAGCAACGACTGCAGCTGTACCGCTTGAACGCTTCCAGAGAAGGCCGAGACCGAAGATGACTACGATACCAGGGTAAACGAATCCTGAGTATTCCTGAATTACTTGGAATGCTTGGTCTGCACCACCCATGATTGGATATACAGCAATAAGTGCAAGAATAAGTGCGCTTACAGAAGTCATACGACCAACAGATACAAGTTTCTTATCAGATGCACCTTTGTTAATGAACTTCTTATAGATATCCATTGTGAAGATAGTAGAAGTAGAGTTGAACATAGAAGCAAGTGAAGAGATAACTGCAGCAGCAAGAGCAGCGAATGCAAGACCCTTAACTACTGTAGGAGTGAAGTGGTGGATAAGGAATGGATAAGCATCGTCAGAACGAGTGATTCCTTCTCCGCCTTTAATCAATTGTTCATATAGTTCTGGGTGCTTATTAACGATATAGAATGCACAAACACCTGGAATACATACGATGAATGGAATTAATATCTTAAGGAATCCTGCGAAAACCATACCTTTCTTAGCTTCGTCAAGTGATTTTGCAGCAAGACCTTTTTGGATGATATACTGGTTGAATCCCCAATAACCGAGGTTTGTTAGCCAGAGTGCACCAACGATAACAACGATACCTGGAATATCGAAATATGGATCTTCTGTTATATTTGCGATTTCAGGATTTCTGCTGACAACGAGGTTGAAGTGTTTATCAGAAGGTATATCTCCCAATTCTGTGTAGATCTTTCCTAATGCACCTAATGCACCACCGCTGATGTGTAATTCTGTAGCGATGAAGTCGAGGGCAAAGTATGCAGTGATAAGACCACCACCTACGAGGAATGTAACCTGCATTACGTCAGTCCATGCTACAGAAGCAAGACCTCCGTAGATTGAATATATACCGGCGATGAGGAATAAGAGAAGGATGATGACCATCAATGTCATATCGATTTCCATTCCGCAGAAAGTTGTCATAGAAGAAGGCAATCCCAAAATCTGTTTGATTGCTAATGCACCAAGCCATGCAACAGATGTTAAGTTAATGAAGACGTAAAGGAAGAGCCAGAAAACAGAGAAAGCAAGTCCTACGCCCCAGTTGTAACGATCTGAAAGGAATTGTGGAATTGTAAAGATGTGTTTTTTAATCATAAGAGGTAGCAAGAACTTACCCACAATAATAAGAGCTAAAGCGGCTTCAAGTTCATATGCTGCCATTGCAATACCTGAGTTGAATGCAGAACCTGACATTCCGATGAATTGTTCTGCTGAGATATTTGCTGCGATGAGTGAGGCTCCAACAGCCCACCATGTCAAAGTGTTTCCAGCAAGGAAGTATTCGTTAGAAGATTTGTCCTTGCCTTTTTTACCGCGAGAAAGGAAAATACCCATTCCTACGAGAATAACAATGTAGATGAGCACAACGATGTAGTCGATGGTTTCAAATCCATTGTTTTTTAAAGCATCTAATACGTTCATTTGTTTGTTTGATAATTAATTTATTTAGTTAATGATTTTGTCGTGTTTTTTTATTTTTCTACTGAGAATTTAAATTTGCAGAAACTTGTATATTCATCTCCTGGATTTACCCAAGGATTAGATTCTTCCCATTGCTTGTTTGGTGAATCAGGATATTTCTGTGATTCAAGACAGATACCAGTACGTTGTTGGTATACGATGCCTTTTTTACCCTTAACTGTTCCATCGAGGAAGTTTCCTGAGTAAACCTGAATACCTGGTTCAGTTGTATAAACTTCGAGTTTGATGCCTGTTAATGGGCTTACAACAGTTGCAGCAGGTTCATCGATACTACCTTTAGTGTTAAGTACCCAGTTGTGGTCATATCCGTTACCGTTCTTAAGTTGTACGTAATCGAAGTTATCGATTTCTGCACCCACTTCCTTAGCTGTACGGAAGTCCATAGGAGTACCTTCTACTTTTGCAATTTCTCCAGTTGTCATGTATGTGTCGTCAACTGGTGTGAAGTTGTCAGCATTGATTGTGAGAAGGTGGTTTGTGATAGGTTTTGTTGGGTCACCGTTAAGGTTGAAGTATGAGTGGTTTGTCATGTTGATGACAGTCTTAGCAGTAGTAGTTGCGTTGTACTTGATTGTTATAGAGTTGTCATCATCAAGTGAATATATTACGTTTGCACTAACTTCGCCTGGGAAGTTGTTGTCTCCGTCAGGACTTAGAATGTTGAGTGTGAGTGAATTTTCAGTTGATTCAACAACATCGTATACTTGATATTGCCATCCAGAAGGACCTCCGTGAAGGCAGTGTCCGAAGTTGTTTTGTGGAAGTTGTATAGTTTTACCATCGATAGTGATTTGTCCTTGATTGATACGGTTTGCATATCGTCCGATAGCTGCTCCGAAGTCTGATGCATTATTTTCTGGGAAATAGTCAGAAGCTTTGTCGAAACCAAGAACTACGTCTTGCATGTTTCCGTCTTTATCTGGAACCATGATGCTGACAATACGTCCACCGAAGTTTGTAATGCATACTTCCATTCCGTTTTTGTTAGTAAGAGTGTAGAGAGCTACTTTCTTTTCACCATAAAGAGAGTCAACATATGTAGTGTCAAAGTCTGCTGGGTTTAAACCTGAAGCAGTGATGACTTCGTTGCCAGTCTGAGTCTGGTTATTACATGCACAAAGGATAGCTGCTGTAGTAAGGCTGGCAGCAAGGAATGATTTGAAGGTTTTCATGTTTTTTAATAGTTTTTTGTTATTTATAAATAAATTTTGTCTTGTTTTTTATTTCATGTCTTTATAAGACACATTTTCTGTGCAAACTTACTAAAAAGTTTTGAGTTATGAAAGAATTTTATGAAAAATCTACACACGTTATTGCTTATTGCGTTTTAATTTATAAATATACTTGCAATGTGTATAATGAACTTACATCTGTTTTTTATCTTTTGGGGTTATTTTATATAAAAAAATCGGACATCAAAACTGATGTCCGATAAATTTTATAGAGTTTGTAAATATTATAATTTGTTGTTGTAAGTGAGTTTTTTAACTTAGTTTTCTTGCGCCTTCACCTATTACAACATCTATAATCTTACATTCTTTGCCGAATTTAGACTTGTATTGACTCTTTACTTGTTCTATGAAAGTAGGGTATAGATCTTTGTTTACGAGGTTGATTGTACATCCTCCGAATCCGCCGCCCATGATTCGAGAACCTGTTACACCGCAATCAGCTGCAAGATTTACAAGGAAATCGATTTCGTCGCAACTTACTTCGTAGTCTTTGCTAAGTCCGTTGTGGGTCTCATACATTTTTTCTCCGACAGTTTCATATTCACCAGCATTTAATGCGTCACATACAGCGAGTACTCTGTCAACTTCACCCAATACGTATTTTGCTCGTTTATAGTCAGTTTCGCTGACTTTATCTTTTACTTGTGCCAAGTCGTCCCATGTGCAGTCTCTTAGAGATTTAACTTCAGGCTTGAATTCCTTTATAGCCTCTACAACGCGTTCACAACTTTCTCGTCTGTCGTTGTATGGACTGCCCACAAGTTCGTGTTTTACACAAGAATTAATAAGCACTAATTTATAATCTTTTGGTTTCCAAGGGAAATACTGATATTCGCCACTTTGACAGTCAAGTCTCATGAGGTTATCTTTCTTTCCGAATATAGAAGCGAATTGGTCCATAATACCGCATTTCACGCCGATATAGTTGTGTTCTGTTGACTGACCGACTTTAGCAAGTGTGATGCCATCGATTTTTCCGTCACCAAACAGGTCGTTTAATGCATATGCGAAGCAACTTTCGAGTGCTGCGCTTGAACTCATACCACTACCTTGTGGTACATCACCAGCGAATGCAGTGTCAAAACCTTCGACTTTTACTCCAAGCTTCATCATTTCTTTTGCTACTCCGAAGATATAGCGGAAGTGAGTTGCTCGTGGTCCTTTTTCATCATCGAGTGAGAATTCATAATAGTCTTTAAGGTCTATGCTGTATGCACGAATGATACGTGTACCATTAGGTTTGATCTCAGCAATCATGCCTTGTTCTACTGCTCCTGGAAATACGAATCCTCCGTTATAATCAGTATGCTCACCAATCAAATTAATACGTCCAGGAGCTGCGTAAACATTTCCTGTTTCACCGTTGAAGTGTTTGATAAAGCGACTTTTAACGTCTTCAATTGTAAGTTTCATATTCAATTAGGTTTTAAAGGGTTAAAAACGATTGTTATTTCTTTACGCCAAACTTATAAATAGTGGTTTGAGTGTATTCGTCTTCAGGGCGTAAGATTACACTTGGGAAGTATGGTCTGTTTGGAGAGTCTGGGAAATGCTGTGCTTCGAAACAGATAGCGCTGCGACGTGGGTATGTAGCTCCATGTGTTCCATGGTGACCTTGTCCCCAATTGTTTGTATACATTTGCATACCTGGCTCTGTTGTATATACCTCCATTGTTCGTCCACTGTTTGGCTCATAAATTCTAGCTGCAAACGATAGTTCTCCTTCTTCGTTTTTGTTGAGAACATAGCAATGGTCATAGCCATTACCATTTTTCAGTTGTTGATCATCTTTTTCAATATCTTTTCCGATAGTTTTTGGTTTGCGGAAATCGAAAGGTGTATTTTCTACAGGTGCTATATTTCCGAGTGGAATACATCCTGCATCGATTGGTAAGTAAAAATCGGCATTGACCTCACATTCAAGGTCTTCGATAGTAGGGGTAGGGTTTGCTAATCCTGCTAATGCAAAGTAACCATGATTTGTTAGGTTGATAATTGTTTTTTTGTCTGTTTTTGCTTTATATTCTATTTTAAGTTCATTATCGTCAGTCCATGAATATATGACAGTTACATCGAGTTTGCCAGGGAATCCTTCTTCCATGTCGGCTGCAACGTAATTCAATTTAAGTGTTTGTTTGTCTAATTGTTCTGCATCCCATACTCGTGCATGGAATCCTGTAGGTCCACCATGGAGTGCATTTTCGCCATCGTTGATAGCTAAAGTATATTCTTTTCCGTCGATTTTGAATTTACCTTTGTTTATACGGTTGCCATATCGGCCAATTAATGTGCTGAGGTAAATCTCAGGGCTGTTGATTACTTCATTTATATTATCATGTCCTTGTATGACATTTGCGTATTTGCCATTTCTGTCTGGTACCATAATAGCAACAATAGCACCAGCATAGTTTGTGATTGCCACTTCATTGCCAGCACTATTACGTAGGAAATATAGATTGACGGGCTTGCCTTGAACTTCCTGCTTGAAATCTTCAAATTTCAAGCCCGATAAAGATTCTATTGGATTTTCGTTCATAATTGATCTAGGTTTAAATGATTTTTTCAGTCGTGTAAATTAATTCTATTGCAAATAAAACATTTTTTTCTCATACTTGCAAATAATTTTACAACCTTTATCAATTATTTTTGCTTTTTATCTTCTAATTTATGTTTTGGTTCCTTCTTATATTATTTCTTGTTGATATATGTCAATAAATCTGCTACCACGAAACTGCTTCCTCCTATATAAATGAAATCATTTTCATTCGCGTCATGTAGGGCTGTGGTATATGCTTGCTCTATATTATCATATGCATTGCCATATAATCCATATGCCTGTGCAAGCGATTTTAGTTCGTTGCTTGGCATTGCTCTTTTGACTGAAGCTTGGGTAAAATAATATATTGCATTTTTAGGCAACAGACTTATTACTCCTTTTATGTCTTTATCGTTGACCATTCCGAAAACGATACGGAGTTTGTCACATTTTTGTGATTTTATCTGTTGAACAAGGTATGTAAATCCTCCGAGATTATGTCCGGTGTCGCATACGGTAAGTGGTTTGTTGTTGATAACTTGCCATCTTCCCATTAGTCCGGTGTTTTTGCATACGTTTTTTAAACCATTGATAATATCGTTTTCTTTTATATTAATGGTTGAAGGGTAGTTTTTCTTCAGTTCGTCTATAGCCGTTAATATAGTTCTCAGATTTTTCTTTTGATACCATCCTTTCAGTTCAAATTCATAGTTGTCGATATTTATATCATTGTCTTCGGCAAATATGATTTTTGTTTTTTCGCTATAAGCTTTTGCTTTGAATACACCTTGTGTCTCTATGTTTTTTTCACCAATGACGACAGGTGTGCCGTGTTTGATGATACCAGCCTTTTCGCTTGCAATCTTGCTAAGTGTGTCTCCTAATAGATTAACGTGGTCGTAACTGATATTTGTGATGATAGACAACAATGGTGATATGATATTTGTGCAATCAAGTTTTCCTCCCAGTCCTACTTCAATCACTGCAATGTCAACATTTTGCTCGGCAAAGTATTTGAAAGCCATTGCGGTAGTCAATTCGAAGAAAGTAGGGTATAATGGTTCGAAGAACTGTTTTTCATTATCGATGAAATCCATTACATATTCTTCGGAGATCATTTGTCCGTTGACACGAATTCTTTCTCTAAAATCTATTAGGTGTGGTGATGTGAACAATCCGACTTTATATCCAGCTTCTTGCAATATAGATGCAATAGTGTGTGAGCACGAGCCTTTTCCGTTGGTTCCTGCTATATGGATAGTTTTGAATTTTTTGTGTGGATGTCCAAAATGTTCGTCTAATAAAAATGTATTCTCAAGTCCTTCCTTGTATGCATCTTTACCTAAGTTTTGAAACATTGGGACTTGAGAAAACAGATAGTTTGTATATTCAGAATAGTTTCTCATCATTAATTGATGTAGTTGATTCTGTAAGATTTATATTCTTTTACTTTTCTCCGAAGTATGAACGGAATTTTCTTATGATTTTTTCTTTAATACTATCGGTTGGTGTAAAATTATCGCTTGTTTGGAAGTTGGTGATAGCTTGTTTTTCCTCACGTGTAAGTGTTTCAGGAATATAAACACTGATATTTATTACCTCATCACCTCTTTGGCCTTTGTTGTATCCTTGTACTTCTGGAATACCTTTACCTTTCAGTCTAAGTACTGTTCCTGGTTGAGTTCCTGACTGTATGGTTATTTTTGCTTTACCATCGATGGTAGGCACCTCAACTTGTCCACCCAAGATGGCTTGTGGAATAGTGAGTACAAGATTATAGATAAGGTCGTTTCCGTCTCTTATCAGTTCTTTGTTAGCTTGTTCTTTGATGATGATGTGTAAGTCACCGTTTTGTCCGTTGTGTTTTCCTGCGCCGCCTTTGCCATTGACATTAAGAATCATGCCGTCTGCAAGTCCTGCAGGGAAATTAACTTCAACGATTTCTTCACCCATTACGATACCATCACCATTACAGTGTTGGCATTTGTTTTTTATAACAGTTCCTTCTCCGTGGCAATGAGGGCAAACACTTTGGCTGCGCATTACTCCGAAGATGCTCTGTTGGGTCTTTATAATGTATCCAGAACCGTTACATGATGGACATGTTTCAGTCTGTCCGTCACTGCTACCAGAACCATGGCAATGAGGACATGCAACATGTTTTTTTAGTTTGAATTTTTTTGTGGTACCATTGACAATCTCGTCTAATGTAAGTTCTACCTTCAAACGTTGGTCTTGTCCTCGGTATATCGGAGCATGTTGTTGGCGTCCTCCGCCTCCAAATCCACCAAATCCTCGGAATCCACCAAATCCTTCAAACATATCGCCGAACATAGAGAAGATGTCGTTCATGTCCATGTTTTGGGCATTGAATCCTCCCATTCCGTTCACACCTTCAGGTCCGAATCGGTCGTATCTTTGACGTTTTTCAGGATCGCGCAAAACGTCATATGCTTCAGCTGCTTCTTTAAACTTTGTTTCGGCTTCTTTATCCCCCGGATTTCTGTCTGGGTGATATTTTATAGCCATTTTTTTATAAGCACTTTTTATTTGATCTGCGCTTGCTGTCTTCTCGACTCCAAGAACCTCGTAGTAATCTCTTTTTGCCATGTTTTATGTCCTAAAACCTTCTTTTTATTTATAATTTTGATAATTATTCACCTACAACAACTTTTGCATAACGTATAACCTTGTCGTTCAAGGTATATCCTTTGCTTACACAATCAATGACTTTACCTTTCATTTCGTCAGATGGTGCAGGAATCATAGTTATTGCTTCGTGGAAATTAACATCAAAATCTTTGCCTTCAGTCTCAATTTGTGCAACGCCTTCACTCTTAAGGAATTTCATGAATTTATCGATAATCAAGTTAACTCCTTCTTTTACAGCGTTTACATCAGTCATCTGTGTCATACCTTGTTGGGCACGCTCCAGATCATCTATAATAGGCAGAATATTAGTTAGGATTTTTTCGCCACCATTAAGGATAAGGTCAGCTTTCTCTTTCAGGACGCGTTTACGATAGTTGTCGAATTCTGCAATCTGTCTAAGATTCTTATCCTTTAGTTCTGCGATTTCTGCCTGAGCCTTAGCTAATTGTGCTTCTAATGAATCTTGTTCATTATCAGATTCCTCAGTGTTTTTTGAGTCACAACAAGCCTCGTTTTGCTCATTATTGTCTTCTATTTCAATATCTTGCGATTTTTTAATGTCTTCGTTGTTTTTTTTCATTTTCTTGTATGGTTTGAGTTTTACCAAATCCTATGCAAAGAGTGTGCCAAACAGAAGATATTATTTGTTGTCTGTCATTATGTCTTCTGTTGTGTAGCCTTGTGGTAACTTTCTGCAGTTGTATTGAGATGCCATGATCTCGCCATATGCTCCAGCAGATAAAATTGCCAACACGTCGCCTCTTTTTGTTTTGCTAAGGCGTACATCTTTGTCAAAGACATCGCTTGATTCACAGATAGGGCCTACCACGTCGTATGTTTCAAGATCATCTCCAGTGTTGCTAAGGTTAATGATTTTATGTCTTGCATTATATAATGCAGGGCGTATAAGGTCTGTAAATCCAGCATCAACGATTGCAAATTGTTTTGGACCGCTTTTCTTAACATAAAGCACCTTAGTGATAAGTCTGCCACATTGTCCAACAACAGAGCGTCCTAATTCAAAGTGGAGTTGTTGTTTTGGACGTAATTTCAATGTGTTGCGGAATACACTGAAATAAGAATCGAAATCAGGGATTGGATTTTCTTCTGGGTTATCATAATCGATACCGAGTCCACCACCAACGTCGATGATTTCTGCGCGGATATTTGCTGCTTCAAGTTTGTCTTGTAGTTCGTTGATTCTTCTGCAAAGTGCTTCGAAATCTTTCATGTCGAGAATCTGACTTCCTATATGGAAATGGAGTCCCATGAATTTAATGTTGGCAAGTTCTGAACATTTTTTGATGACATCCATCATGTCGTCCATATTTATACCAAATTTATTCTCAGACAATCCTGTAACGATATTAGCATGAGTATGTGCGCCTACGTTAGGATTGATTCTCAAACATACTTGAGCTGTTTTGTTGTTTTTACCAGCAATTTCGTTGATTACTTCAAGTTCTGGAATACTTTCAACAACGAAACAGAAGATATTTTTGTCAAGTGCTGTTTGTATTTCCCAATCAGCTTTTCCTACTCCTGCAAACATGATTGAGTTAGGATTGAATCCAGCATTGATGACAGTTTCGATTTCTCCACCGCTGACACAGTCTATTCCTAATCCTGCTTCGCAGATTATATCCAAAACCTTAGGGTTTGTACATGCTTTTACAGCATAATGCACAAAACTATTTTCTATAGTACTTGCGGCTTTATTGATTGCATCAAGAGTTTCCTTGAGCAGTTTTGTGTCATATATATAATAAGGTGTTGCTACCATAGTTTTTTATTTGTTAAAGAGGTGATCGCTGAGTGATTGTAATGCACGTTTTTTATCTTCTGCAGCAACGAGGAATGAGATGTTGTGGTTGCTTCCTCCGTAAGATATCATACGTACTGGAATACCTTTCAATGTATCAGTTGCAATTGCTTCGAATCCGATATTATGCCAATCTAAGTCACCTACAACGCATATGATACACATGTTCATATCCATCTTCACAGTTCCTAACTTTTTGAGTTCGTTAAGGATTTCAGTGAGGTTACTTGTGTTGTCGATAGTTACAGATACACCAACTTCGCTGGTTGTAACCATATCGATACTTGTTTTATATGTTTCGAATATTTCAAATACTTTACGTAAGAAACCATAAGCGAGCAGCATTCTGCTTGAAGTGATATTGATAACAGTGATATCGTCTTTAGCAGCTACAGCTTTGATCTTTCCGCGTTCAGTTTTGTTGCTGATAACAGTACCAGGAGCATCAGGCTGCATAGTGTTTAGAAGTTTTACAGGAACACCAGCGAATTTAGCAGGGAGCACGCAAGTAGGGTGTAATATCTTTGCTCCGAAGTAAGCGAGTTCACTTGCTTCTTCGAAATTGAGATTGCTAACAGGTTGAGTGTTTTCAACGAATCGAGGGTCGTTATTGTGCATACCATCGATATCTGTCCAGATTTGGATTTCATCGGCTTCAATAGCAGCTCCGATGAGTGATGCAGTATAGTCAGAACCGCCACGTTTCAAGTTGTCAACTTCGTCGTAAGCATTACGGCAGATGAATCCTTGAGTTATATAAATGTTGTAATCAGCATTCTTTTCAAGTATAGCCTTGCAGTTTTCTCTGATATATGCAAAATCTGGTTCGTCGTTTTTATCGGTTCTCATGAAATCCAATGCAGGTAAAAGCATTGCTTTGTATCCTTGTTCGATAAGATAGTTAGTAACCATATTTGTACTAAGAATCTCACCTTGTGCTACAACAATTTTCTCTTCGAACATAGTGAATGCACCTTTTGCAAAAGAACGAAGATAGTCAAATTCTTGTTTTAGGAAATCAAGAGTTTTTTGTTTGTATTCGTTAGTTGTATATAATTCATCAACGTGTTGCTGGTATTTTTCTTCCATAGCGTTGATGATTTCGTTTGCACCTACAGTATTTTTCTTATAAAGATAATCACAAATTTCATAAAGCATATTAGTTGTTCCTGACATCGCTGACAGTACAACAATTTTTTGTTCAGAGTCGTTTATAAGTTCAACGACATTTTTCATTCTTTGTGGTGAACCAACTGAAGTTCCACCAAATTTCATTACTTTCATAATTATGTATAGTTTTTTTCTTTTTAATGTTATTATTTTGTCTCGTTTATATCTTCAAGGATGATTATATCGTCGTTGATTTCCTCTTTTTTTACTGTGTTATTTTCATCCTTAACATTTTCGTCCACAGATGTTTCAGGATTGAATTTATAATCCTTTATTTCATTCAATTTGTGGTCTTTGCATAAAAATACTCGTCCTGGGTATTTCTCGAGCATGCTTAGATTGTGAGTAATCATAATAACTGTGGAATTGTATTCTTTTACAATTCTTCTTAGGAGTTCAGTTATTTTGTTACTTGTTTCCATGTCGAGGTTACCCGTTGGCTCATCAGCCAAAATCAGTTGAGGCCTGTTGAGTATGGCTCTGGCAATGGCAATACGTTGTTGTTCACCACCTGATAATTCGCTTGGTAGTTTATATCCTTTGGTTCCCATTCCGACTAATTGAAGGACTTGTTGTATTCGTTCTTCAATTTCGTGTTTGTCTTTCCATCCAGTGGCTTTTAGTACAAATTTTAGGTTTGCTTCGACGTTTCTGTCGGTAAGCAGTTGGAAATCTTGGAATATAATACCTAATTTACGTCTTAATTCAGGTAAGTGCTTGTTCTTCAACTCCACCATGTTATGATCCATAACCACGGCTTCTCCTTCGTTCAAAGGCAATTCGCCGTAAATCGTTTTCAGTAGGGAACTTTTACCCGATCCCACTTTACCGATTATGTAAACGAATTCGCCTTCGTTTATGCAGAATGTTACATCTGAGAGTACTTCTTGTACTTCTTGATAGACGTTTACGTTCTTGTAGTTGATGAGCATATGCGAATCAATTATTATTTGTTGCTTAAAAAACTCAGTGTTGTTACTTTTGAATTGTAATTAATGCTTGTGCCAATTTGGATCATGGCGTTCAATGAGTTCTTTAGCGATATTTTCGATAGACAAACCTTTAGATGTGAGAAGCACAATCAGGTGGTATATCATATCTGATGCTTCGTAGATAAGTCTGTCGTTGTCGCCTTTCATTGATTCAATAACCAACTCAACAGCTTCTTCGCCGACTTTTTGAGTCATTCTGCTTAAACCGTCCTTGAAAAGGCTTGTAGTGTATGAACCCTCTGGCATTTCTTCGTGACGTTTTTCAATGAAGCGCTGTAGTTCGGTTAGGAACATGATAGGGTTATCATTTTTCTCATTCCAACAAGTATCTGCACCTGTGTGGCATACAGGACCAGTTGGATTAACTTTAATTAACAATGTGTCGTTGTCGCAGTCTACATCGATTGAAACAACTTTAAGAAAGTTTCCGCTTGTTTCTCCTTTTGTCCAGAGGCATTTGCGGCTTCTGCTCCAGAATGTAACTTGTTTTGTTTCAACAGTTTTCTTGTATGCTTCTTCATTCATGAAGCCAAGCATTAGAACTTTTAAAGTTTTGTCGTCTTGAACAATGGCTGGTACCAAACCATCCATTTTACTGAAATCTATTGACATGTTGTAATATATTTTTACTTGTTATATTTTTCTGTTATTTATAAACGAACTTCTATACCTTCTTTTCTAAGATATTGTTTGAGTTCGGGTATTGGAATTTCTCCAAAATGGAATACGCTGGCTGCTAATGCAGCATCAGAATGTCCGTTTATGAATGTGTCGCGGAAATGTTCTTTCTTTCCTGCACCTCCTGAGGCGATTACTGGGATTGATAATTCATCTGACAGTTTTCTCAAAGCATCATCAGCATATCCTTGTTTCACTCCATCATGATCCATGCTGGTGAAAAGGATTTCTCCTGCACCTCTGTCGTTAGCTTCACGTGCCCATTTGAACAGATCGAATTCAGTTTGCAGTCGTCCTCCGTTAAGGAAGCAGCGCCATCCTTCGTCAGTCTGTTTTGCATCGATTGCAACCACACATACCTGACTTCCAAAATGTTTGGCAATATCGTCGATTAGTTCTGGATTTCTGATAGCGGCAGAGTTTATGCTTATTTTGTCAGCACCGGCATTTAATAATCTGTCAACATCTTTAAGTTCGTTGATTCCTCCGCCCACAGTGAATGGTATGTTAATTTCTCTTGCAATTCGGGTTACTAATTGCGTGAAGGTTTTTCTACCCTCATGGCTTGCTGTTATGTCGAGATAAACCAATTCGTCGGCTCCTTGTTCGCTATAGAGTTTTCCTAATTCAATAGGATCTCCCGCTTCGCGTAGTCCAACAAAGTTGGTTCCTTTTACCGTTGTTCCGTCTTTTATATCAAGACAGGGTATGATTCGTTTTGCTAACACTGTTATATGTTGTTATACGTTTGTCCTATAATTTATTACAATCTTTTATGTCCTCAAGTGTGATTCTTCCTTCGTATATGGCTTTGCCCACAACTACTTGTTTCACGTTTGCTTTATCGAGGTCGTATATATCTTGCATTGAGCTTACACCTCCGCTGGCAATCAAATTGAGGGTAGGGTGTTCTTTCAGGATTTCTTTGTAGAGTTCAACGGCTGGACCTTGTAACATTCCGTCCTTTGAGATATCAGTACAAAGAACATTTGTTATGCCCTGTTCAGTGTAATATTTTATGAATGGCAGAAGTAGGTCTTGTCCTTCTTCTTTCCATCCGTTAATGCTGATATAACCATTCTTTACGTCGGCTCCAAGTATGATTCTGTCGGCTCCGAAGGTTTTAATCCAGTTAAGTGTCTGTTCTTTGTTGGTTACAGCTATACTACCGGCTGTAATCATAGCAGCTCCTGCGTTGAACACTTTTTTGATGTCGTCATCGGTTTTTACTCCACCTCCGAAATCAATAACCAGTTTGGTTTGAGATGCAATTGCTTCTACGGTTTTTATGTTTACAACATGTTTTGAACGTGCGCCGTCCAAATCTACCAAGTGTAATCGTTTTACACCAGCGTCTTCATATTGTTTAGCAACCTCTAAAGGGTTGTCGTTATAAACCTTTTTTTGGTTGTAATCGCCTTTTGTCAAGCGGACACATTTGCCGTCGATGAGATCTATCGCTGGAATGATTTCAATCATATTTCAAGAAAGTTCTTAAGTATTTGTTCTCCGATAATGCCACTTTTCTCAGGGTGAAATTGTGTTGCATAGAAATTGCGTGTATGCAAAGCTGCACTATATGGTTGTATATAGTTTGTTGTGGCAATTGTGTTTTCGCATAGAGGGACATAGTAACTATGTACAAAATACACGAACTCTTGTTTGTTAAAGTTGGCAAACAGTTCTGATTTTGTATCCTCTATTGTGTTCCATCCCATTTGTGGCACTTTCTGATTGTGCTGGTTGGGTACGAATCGTTTCACATCAACATCAAAGATGCCAAGACAGTCAGTATTGGCTTCATCGCTGTGTCGGCACATAAGTTGCATTCCGATACAGATGCCGAGTACTGGTTGTTTCAACTCTTTAATGAGTGTGTCTAATTGTCTCTCGCGTAAGTACTGCATTGTGCAGCCAGCTTCGCCTTGTCCTGGAAAAATTACTTTGTCTGAGCTTTTGATGATTTCAGGATCGTCGGTAATGATAGGTTCAATACCGAGTCGTTTGAAAGCATTATCAACAGAACAAATGTTTCCTGCGTTATATTTAATTATAGATATCTGCATAATATGGTGCAAAGTTACGAAGAATTTATGATTTTCTTAATATAATTACTGATAATTTTGTGTTTATATGTTATTAACTCAGTGATAATTGCATGAAATGCAACATATGTCTGTGAAAAATCAGGTGTTTGTTTTTTATTGTGTTGTGATAATAAGAAATAAGTATGTGTCAAAATGTGATATAAACCCCGAAAGTTTTTTGTATAACTTTCGGGGTTTATATCAATCCCCAGTCCAATTTAACTAACGTATCTGAATGTAAGCAATTATAAAATCTCCACATACATAAATACTACTTACGTCTTATTCTTGTATGTTTTATAAACGACCTTTTGATTTTTATATAAAGTAAGCACAACAAAGCAGTTATGATTATTCCATATATAATGTCCCAATCAGAATCATACCACCAAACTTTCTCACGAACATATTCTCCTAAAACTTTAGTTTTATGCCATAATAGATCTGAAGGAACAAAAAATTCAATCACTTTACTAATGTATGCTATTACATTAATTAAACATATGCTTTCAAGAACTATTTCTATTGCATTTAACCTATATTTATATAATATAATAATCACTGGCAAATTATATATTGGATAAAGAATTCCACAAATTAATGAAACAACAATTGGCGAATCAAATGGAGTTGATTCGTCCACCGTATTATCGATATGATTTGATATTATTGTTTCCAACATCGTTATTGACATAATAGAAACTACTGTCAATAGATAACTTTTAAAAATATAAAATAGAAATGATTTCATTAGTGTATTATGTATTAAAATCCTATTTGATTACTCAAACTCTCAGATAGTTTTATTTAATTTATTACTCTTTTCATTTATTACAAGTTTTACTTCATATAGTTTATAAGCTAAATCTAATGCAGGTTTAGTGAATTCGTGAAAATCCTTTAATTCTTGTCAATCTGTTAGAGAAGTTCATCTAAACTCATCTTGACTTATTTATCGTATATACAATAAACCTCTGTATGACTGCAATAATAATTGTAGCAATATAATATGACAAATATACAAGAATTAGAAGAAATATAGAATCCACATTAAAAAGTTTAATCCATACATTGCCCAAATAGGCATCTGTAAACATTAAAAATGATGGCAAGATTGCATATATGACACATTGCCAAAAACTCTCTAAAATCGAGGACAATATTCCTGTTTTTTGAATGAGCAGAATCGTAATAATACTTATGGGTTCCCAAATTAGTATTTGGCAAAATAGAAATAGATAAAAGCCAAACATAAATCCGTTGGAATCGTTGCTGTTAATACTCATACAAATAACATAAATTATCGTGAGCACACCCCCAATTAAGTATGATGCGATAAGATTTCTACTCTGCAGTCCTTTTAACCAACTCTTCATAATATTTTTCTATTGCTATTTTCTGTTCTTCTATAGTCCATTCAAGGGAAGTATTCCCTTCATAGTTGGGATGCCTGGGGCTATGCCGAGTTCTCTGTAATAGTCCTCTTTCTGACTCTCGATTTGGTTCAATCGCTCTGCATAATCTTGCTGACCTGCTGTGATATTACAGCCGTTCATGCCATAGACATTATTGAAGTGGCCACTTCCGATTCTTGATGCTATGCGTTTACTTCCGATGAAGTAATGATTGGTTTCAAAAACTCTTTTTATTTCACCACACAAAGGTACAATAATTATATTGCTTGTACAAGTTTGTGGGCACTATTTCTTCTCATAAGTCTTTATTAATAATTCATTATCGATATTTATGTTATTTTTAATCATAGAGACTAATTTAGGTAAGTCCTTATTCTTTATATTATACAACATTATATGAATTCCTTCTGATGTCTTTATATAATAATGACTTCTGTTTTTAGTGGATGATTTCTTTTTCAATATATTATTTATTTCTTTTTGGGAAAATGTGTTTTGAAAATAATCAATATAGTTATTTACATCAACCAAACTATTATCATAACAGACATTGAATTCATGACTATTTATAACAAAAATCCACTGATTACCGTTCAGTAAGAAAACAACCTTTCCGGCTGTTTCTTTACATCGTTTAATTGTTTTAGGTAAAAACAATTGTATGCTTTTGTTACT
>JAIKZH010000056.1 GCA_024682395.1 Bacteroidaceae bacterium | reverse complement strand
ATTTCTTTGGTCTAATGAAGAACGAACTCTTATATGCTAACAAGTTTGAAAGCATAGAGGACTTTGAAATAGCACTAAGAAAATATATTGATTGGTATAACAATAAAAGAATAAAATTGAGGTTAAAAGGAATGAGCCCGGCACAATACCGAGCTCACTACTATAAAGAGTTGAATAATTAATGTTTAATTTAATGTCCAACTTTTCGGGGTCACATCATTTGCACATCCTATTTTATTTGATATTACCAATATCTTATTTGATAAATACTTTCTTACCATTAATGATATAGATACCTTGATGCTTAGGCATTCTGTCGTCGCGTAATCTGCGTCCTTGCATGTCGAATATACCATTACTTTGTGGAGCAATAGCAGTTGCTTCATTAATGCTGTTAGGATCGTAAACAAAGAATGAGTATTCAACTGTAGGACTCCATGAAGCGCTCCAGTTGTTTCCTTCTTTACGTATGGCCTTTACAACTATTGTATCACCAGCCTGAGCATTAGACAAGATATTTGTATTGTTATTGTTAAGTCTGATTGCAGAAGATGTGACATCGCCATTCTGGTTTGTTGCCCAGTCAACAGGTTCTTTTCCGTTAATAGTGTAATAGATATTATTGTTGTAGTCAATTTTTACAACATCGCTTTTAAGAATTACGTTAAAACCATCTTTAACGATATCGTTGTTGAGTCTAATTGTAGGAGGAGTAACGTTGGAATAGAGTCCTGCATTTTTTAGTTGGTTGATAACAATATTTGTTCTTTGTGGAAAGTATTCATTGAGCATTCTGTTGCGTTCTCGTGCGAATGTTCCTTCCACAGTGTATAACACACCTTGAGATGTATAAGGATGTACATCGCGGCGATAGTCTCCCCAACGTGCTGATTCAGTATAAAGAGCAAATTCAATCTTGTGATATAAGCTGTCCCATACTTCAACGGCTTTGTCTGGAGTGAGCAGACCATTTCCGTTAAGGTGTTTGTAGGCACGGCTCATGAAACGATGTTTGAAGTTGTTGTTGTTTGTAAGATATTTCAAGATTCTTGTAGGCATCTTTTGAGTATCCTTTGTTACAACATTCTCGTTGACATTTCCGAAGATAAGTTCAGAGTCCCAGCATATGAATCTAAAACCAGTATCGTTTCTGAATTGGTTGCGGAAAGCAAACCAGTTGTGATGATCCCAGTCTGTATTACCGGCATAGAAGTTGATGAGCATATAATCGATGAAGTTATCGACTTCAAGAAGTGGTTCGATATTGTCATCAGGTTCGCCGTTTGCGTTAAGACCTTGCAATTGAAGATATTTGGTGTTGTCACCAACTTCGTGTACGAGGTCATACATTGCATTCCATTTTACGAGGTCGCCACAATCAGGAGTAATGACATTACCTTCAGTTTCTTCAACCTTTATAACATCATAGTGTTTCTTCTTTCCACCGAAGTGAGCTTCACAGTAGCTATCGTTTATACGTTCTGATATGATGTAAATACCCCAGTATAAACCATCGATGAACATATGGCAATATTGTCCGTTAGAATAAGGGTGTCCCATACGTCTTTGAGTACTTCTTGCCCACATGTCGCGTGTATATTGAGCCGCTGTACGATTACCTTCGAGCCAGTGTTGCCATGCGTTACCGAATGGTGAGCGGAACACGAGTACATCATATTCGTCATTATAGTTTTCTCCGAATACAGGGTAGTGTATTTCTTTTGGACCATATTCCTTTTTAAACTTTATACGCATAGAGTGCTTAGGATTCTTCTCAGGCAATCTTCCGTGACCACCATGAATCTGTACACCACCATCTACTGTGAGGTCGTGATTGAATTCGCCTCCAAAGAGTTCGAAACTTGTTGGACGTACCCATCCGCGTCCATCTCCTGTACCAACAGGTGCACCAGTGTAGATGTATATACCACCTTTATCAGCATCGTTCTCGTGACTGAAGAAGTTGTCTTTGTCGGTTACAAGAGAAACAATTGGTAATTGTGAAAGTCCAGCCTCGATGATAGGTGCAAGATAACTATTGTTAGTCATTTCTGGATCCATCTCATAGTCTGCAGGTGCGTTACCGTGTAGTCCTCCGCCCCAAGGGTTTTGGCTTTGTTCTGCATATGGTCCCCATTCGTTAGGAAAACCTTCAGGATTGTTTGGTTGTTTCAGAACCTCTTTAGGAAAAATATAAGAAGCAGTAGTAATAGAAGGAGCCTCCTCGTCATCAGGTGAGATAGCCACCGCTCTGATTACGGTTGTGGTATTAATAGTGATAGGGCCACTATATATATTACTTTGTGCCGTAGGAACCGAACCATTGGTTGTGTAATAGATTGTAGCATTTGGCTCATCGCTTGACATTGTTAGTTGAAAAGCGGTTGAATAGAGTCCATGTTTATGGCTCAATGTTATTTGACTGAATCCTATCAATGGATACAGCGCAAATAGAATTAATGAAATTGTAAATAGATTACGTCGCATTAGTTTAGTTTTTAATTATTTATAATGTTGTTATTTTTACGCAAAATGAAAGTAATGTATATTGTGTCCAGAAGTCAGAGGGTATATCGTCCTAACCTCTGACCTCGTTGGACTTTATTGTTTATTTCTTAGATGTAGCATACATTCCGATAGTAGCTCCAGTGAATCCTCCTGCAATCTCTGTAGATAGGATTCTTCCATCTTGTATTCCGCCGAGTTGCTTGAACTCGCTTTCTGGCTTATCGTTCTCTTTATAGAAGAAAGTGTAGTCAGGTCCATTAGCAACAACCTTGAATGTGATTGTACCTTCACCTACAACGGCAGATGCAATTTCTGTCTTTTCCATCTTTCTGAAACCAGTACCTTGTGCTTTTGTTAGCACTACAGTAGGTTTTCCGTCTTTTATAGTCTTACCGATTACATAGTTGTTAGTTTCTTTTTGATAAACAACTAATCCGGCAAGTTCATCTTCATTCTGTGGTGTGAAGTTTACTGTAACAGAACTTGTGAAATTCATGTTCTTTATCCATCGGCACAGATATGAAGGATTCTTTTCTTCATAAATACTTATTGGACGAGCTTCCAGTTCCATGCTATTTGAGAGGAATCCGTGTCCCTGTGCTATTCTATACCAAGGCTTTCTTGGTGTACGTAATTGTATCCACATAGGGTCGATACTCTCAAAAGTATCATGTATCTTAGTGTTAGCATTTTTTTGTTGTCCAATAGGTGTAACTCCAGTTTTTGGAAGTTCTACAACATATGGTATTTCCTGTTTTTCAGGCCAGATGAAAGGTTGTCCTTTTTTCCATTTAGCAGGTAATAACATAGTAGAGCGTCCAGTGTTACAGATTGTTTTATCACCATATTCGTATGGAAGTATTGCTAAGAACACAGCCCACCAATCACCGTTTTGAGTTTGGAACAAATCAGCATGTCCTGCAGCTGTAATAGGATTTTTACGATCTTTAGGGAGTGTTCTTTGTGTAAGTATCGGATTTGTTTTACATGGTTTGTATGGACCACGTATTTTATCGCTGACAAACACAACCTCAGAATGGTTATCACCAGTTCCGCCTTCAGCAGCCATTAAGTAATACTTACCATTGATTTTGTACAAGTGAGGACCTTCAACCCATATTGGTTTATCTTCAGGATGTACACCTTTATTAATAATTTGAGTGCATTCCCCAACGATTTTGTCTGTTGTCAGGTCATATTCGCGTAAACCAATGGCTCTGTGTCCGTCGTATTCAGCTGGAGTTGCAGGATCCTGATTATTCACGATATATGCCTTGCCATCTTCTGTGAAGTAGAATGATGGGTCAATACCAGGAACATCAACCTTGATTGGGTCGCTCCAACCTTTTGAAGGGTCTTTTGTCTTTACAACAATGTTGCCACCTCCTTGTGCTCTTGAACCTATTGCAGTTACAATGAGATAGAAAGTGTCATTATATGGATTATACTTGATATCTGGTGCGTAAACTCCAGCAGAAAGACCTACTCCGTCAGGAAGATTGAGTTGTGATGGTCTGTCGAGAGCATATCCTACGAAATCCCAGTTTACCAAATCGCGGCTGTGCCAGATAGGCACTCCTGGATAATAAGAGAAAGAACTATTAGCTAAATAATAATCATCTCCTTTGCGAGTGATTGCAGGATCGGGAGCGCATCCAGGTAGGATTGGATTCAAGAACTGTGTTTGAGGATTATATGTAGGAAGAATATCCTGCCCTTCATAAATGAAGTCAGCAAATCGTGCCTTGTTGACAGTTTTTCTTTCCAGTTTCTTAATGACTGGATTTTTAACACCAAGTAATGGTAGCATAGCTGCAGCATAACGCTGACCGAATTCACGATAACCTTGAGCATCGAAGTGCAAATTATCTGGACCGTTAGTAAGTCCGTCGGCTTTGATTACATGTGCAGTAGGAATAGTCTCAGGTAGTTTGTTTATAATAGGGTTGTGTCCGATGCACAATCCTTTGCCGTCAGCAATAACCACCTCTCCAGCGAGGAAAGGAACCTCTTTTGCATTAAGACCGAGGTCTTTTAAAAGGCGTTTATATACTGTGTTTACTTTATCAGGCCAATCTTTCTGTCCTGTGTTTGATTCTCCCTGGTGCATAAGTATTCCTTTTATAACACCATCTTTTTGAGCACGTTTAGCTAAACGTAGGAGATAGTCGTATGGATCGTCGTTGTATGCTTTAAACATCCCAACCTGCCAGTTTGGCGCTTTTGTAACTTCTTCAGCAACTTTATCTTGCATGAAAGCTTCTATTTTGCATCCGCCGATTGCGACGTTTATTACTCCGACACGTACATTCTCAGGTAGGTTGTCTATAAGTGTTCTTCCAAAATAGTCAACAGGAGTCATTCCGTTGTTCTGTCGACACAATGGAGGATATGCTGTGTGCCATTCAGCTAATTCAGGAGATGTAGTACATGGTGTAAGACTGACAAAACGATTGTTGAGCCCTGTCATATCCTGTGCTTCAGGACGAGCAGCACCTTCCATATTTGATTGCCCGAAGCAAAGGAAGATGTAAAAATTTTTGTCTGGCTTCGCATTCATAACAAAAGAAAAAAGCATAGCCATTGCGCATAGAATAATTCTTTTCATCTCAGATTGTAATAACTCAATTTTTTAGTTTGATATGATAATTTTATTAGTTCTAAATTTTTATGACATATAAAACGTCAAAATCCCCATTGATTATTTGACTGATTTATCTGCATAAAGTTTATTTTTTACCTTAAAAATGTAATTACATTCAGGCCTTTGATGGATTTGATTATTAAATATTCCCCTTTGAATTAGTATTATAATGCAAAGTTACGTAATTTTTTTATATTAATGTGTGTAAAACACCTTTTTTTTCAGCCGATTTAAATAAAAGAGATTTAGAATTAAAGATAAAAAAACATAATTTAACACAAAAATCAGCTTTTCCCCATATTTCTGCTTTAAACTGTTTTCCCCACAATGATGTTTTATGGTAACGGTTATCAGTTTCGTGTCAATGTTATAATTTTAATCTACAAAAGGGCTCATATATGTGAAAAAATACGATGAAATCGGCAAATAATCATAGAAAATAAAGAAATATAGGATATGTTATAAAGATAAAAAACAGATTATTATTTGCAAAATCCAAGTAAAAGTACTAATTTTGTAATTAGTAAAAACAAATTAACATGAATTTGAAACTTCTTGTTAGGAATGTTTTATGACGGTTTAATCGTAATTGTTTATAGAATTTTCTATTTTATAAGCACTGCAAATGAATACTTTGAGTCTGATAAATTATATACCGAATTAATAAATCTATGATGATCATAAAATCTTTTATACAATCTATATCGTTGATATTAGCGAATCGGCAAATAAAACCAGTTTCGTTATATTTTGTCGTGAGTCTTATATTATCCTTTTGGATCTTATGTACAAAAAGTATGGCGCAAGTTCCGCGTTTATACACAACTTTGCAAGGTTTGACAACAAGCGACATCCGTAATGTAGATGTCGATCATAATAATATTATATGGATTTCAGGAGCAACAAGTCTTGAATGTTTCGATGGCTTCGGGTTTCATCCGGTTCCTTTGGTCGATAAGAAGACTGGAACAGAAATCAGTAGTTTCGTAAATGGTGTCGTTGACTTGAAAGACGGCCGTTATCTCGTCCTGACAAATAGTGGCTTATATGTCTATACCATCAAAGATGGCGCATTGAATCAGGTCATGTTGTCTAACGGACATGACAAGAATACATGGTATCCGGTCAAGAGTGTAACAAAATATAACAAACCAGGTTATTTCTTGCTTTTGACTGACGGATGGGGTATTCTGGTGTTGAATGAAAAGACATTAAAGGTTGATAAAAAAGAAACTCTTAAATTTCAAAAAGCAATAGATGAGTTTTATTATCATAGGATCTTTGTTGATAGTCGAAACAATATCTGGATGAATTCACATGATAATTTACTACATCGCTTGGATCTGAAAAACGTAAAGAAAATACCATTTGATGCTTCTCCAGAGGCACTTTCCGCATTGGCGTTAAGTTCCATACATTGTATAATTGAATTAAAGGATAAGATTTATTTCGGTACCAGTCGTGATATATTGGTTTATGAATATAAAACAAATAAGTTGCGTGTGGTAGTGTCAGGACTTCCTGCACCGATTGGGGATATGGCAATGCTCGATGATAACTCATTGCTTGTCGGAACAGACGGAAGGGGATTGTGGCAGTTGAACTCAGATGATGTCTTTGAGGAATATTCGTTACCAAGTACCAGAGTTAATTTGGATTATGCCAAGGTCAAGTGTATTCAGCGACTTGATGATGGAACATTCTTTTTGGGACTACTTCAGAAAGGTCTTATGATTGTTCCTCCTAAGAATAAGTTCTTTACTTATTCGGCAATTTCTCCATTACAGGATGGAATCAATGCTTCATGCATCACCTCAATAGCTCCAGGTTGGGTGGCAACAGACGGATGTGGAATGTTTCATGTGGACGGACAGCAATTGCATATGGCAGTCCCTTATAATAAGGGAATTAATGCCATGCTTGTTCAAGATGTGAAGGTTGACAAACGTAATGTGGCATGGATCGGAATATATGGCGGAGGTGTTCAATGCTCGTCGGGCGATGGTTTTGTAACTCCATCATGGATGTCAGAGTTGCGAAACTCGCTTATTATGTCATTGGCATATGATATTAAGTCGGATTGCCTATTTATCGGAATAAATGGATATGGTGTATATGTGGCTGATCTTACGAATAAAACACTGAAGAAACTGCCAATAGATTCAATCTTAAATAATGAATGGATCTCAGTTGTTAGTCTTGATGATGATGGTGTCTTATGGATAGGTACAGCCAGCGGATTATACTATTATAATATAGTCACAAAGAAAGGCGGTGAATTTGTATTCCAGTCAAGCCGTACTTCTACAATTCATTGTATAAAGACAGACAAGAGACGTGTTTATGTAGGTACTATTTTTGGCTTGGTTGTTGCAGATAAGTCAACGATTAATTCAAAGGACGATAAAGATCGTATTTACCTGCTCAATGGTGAGCGTGTTATGGCGATAGAGCAGACAAACACAGATTTATGGTTGACTACATCTAATTCATTGGTTAGAATTGAGAAGGGTAATCTGAGTAATGACCTGGATGAGTCGAAAATCATGCGCTTACGTACTTTTAGTGGCGTCTTTTTAGGTGAGTTCCATAGAAACAGTAGTTCTGTTCAGGATAGTGTCTTTTTGTTTGGTGCAGATAATGGAATCATCAGCTTTAATCCGTCATGCCTGAAGTATAGAAATGCTTTCTTAGGTGATATCGTATTTTCAAGTCTTGTTATAGGCGATGCCGCTCCGACGATATCTATCCCAGATGAAATACAATTGGAACACAATCAGAATTCATTTAGTATTACATTCTGTGTTCCATATTATTCAGCTCCTCGCCGTATTCGTTATGAATATAAACTGGTGGGTTATGATGACACATGGCGAAATTGTCTGGAAATACCGCAAGCATACTATTCAAGTTTGCATTCGGGACATTATACATTCATCGTACGTGCATATGATGAATCTAATCAGAGTACCTTTGTTGAGAAAAGCATAGAGGTAAGGGTTTTACCTCCATGGTATGCCAGTGGTTGGGCATATCTTTTGTATTTCCTATGTTTCTTAGCTTTGGTTGCTTTTATTGTTAATATATATTATCAGCGAAGCCGTGAGAAGAAACTTCTGCATATAGTGCGTCAGAACGAGAAGTTGAAAGAGGCACGTCTGGATCTATTCACTGCTATCACACATGAACTTCGTTCTCCGCTCACTATGATAGTCTCACCTTTACGTCAGTTGATAGAGTCGGAAAAACAAACGGTAAACAATGATTCGGTTGTCTCTTCAGATGAAAGCGATAACAACGTAGGTAATGTGAAGGAAACTGAAGCGAAAGACAGCAAAGGTGAATCACGAATGTATCTTTATAATATCATGATGCGCAATTGTAACCGATTGCTGAATATTGTAAAGCAAGTAACTGATATCCGTCAGATTGATAGTGGAAAACTTGTTTTGCAGTTTAAGGAAGTTGATTTTGTAGATTATTCTAATAATATATATGATTCTTTTGCAGCATATGCTACACTAAAGCAGATTTCATTTATTGTTGAACATGAAACCGAGCGAGTGTCATTGTGGTTGGATCCAATCAATTTTGAAAAGATACTGACTAATCTGCTGTCAAATGCCTTTAAGTTTACTCCTAACGGAGGAAAGATTATTGTAAGAAGTCGTACAGTAGATAATATGATTGAGTTGCGTTTTTATAATAGTGGAGTTACCATGTCGGAAGATGAAGTCAATCATATATTTGACCGTTTCTATCAAGGGGCTAATGCTGCAGGAATGCAAGGTTCTGGCATAGGATTAAGTCTGGTGGCTGAACTGACAGCATTACATCATGGAGATGTGTCGGCTCATAGTGTTGAACCGGATGGTATTGAGTTTGTTCTTCATTTCCCATTGGGTAAGGCACATCTGAACAAAGAAGAGATTGCTCCTAACGAGGAAGAAGAGACAGGTGTTATAGAACCAGATAAGGGCGTTGCTGTAAATGAATTTTTCGATGAATCCATCGATGAATATAATGAAACTCAGGAAACGAAGAAGAAACATACATTATTGATGGTGGATGATGATAAGGAGTTGTGCCAATATGTTGCAGATCAACTGAAGGATGAATATAATATCCTTTTATCATACGGTGGACATGCGGCATGGAATCAGGTTCTTTCAGGTCGCCCAGATGTGGTTGTTACTGATATTAGAATGCCAGACGGCGACGGAATGGAGTTGTGTCAACGAATAAAGAGCAACCCAGAGACAGATAATATACCTGTAATTATGCTCACCAGTGAGAGTGGGGATACTGTTCGTATTCGTAGTTTCAAACTTAAGGTAGATCATTTCTTAAGTAAACCATTCAATCTGTTAATGCTTCGTGGAGCAATAAGTCAGGCGATACATGTAAGAGAGAATCTCCTGAAGCGTATGACTCGCAAGGATGTGGGAATGGGCGACTATACGTCTATAACTATTACATCAGCCGACAGTAAGTTGTTTGCACGCATCAATGAATCAATCAGTAAGCATCTTGATGATAGTGAGTTTGGTGTGGAACAGATGGCAGAAGAAATCGGTATAAGCCGTGTTCACTTAAATCGTAAGATGAAAGAGCATTATGGTGTAAGTCCTAACAACTTCATCAAAGCATATCGATTAAAACAAGCAGCGTACTTGCTGGTTAATAATCATGTAAACATCAGTGAGGTTGCATATAGTGTAGGTTTCTCTACAGCTGCATATTTCAGTAGTTCGTTCCGTAGTTATTTCGGTATGACACCAAAAGATTTTGTTGCCCAATATTCGGATAATCTTGACGATGAAACTTTAAAGAAGTTATTGGAGTAGAAAATGGATATCATTTTGGATATTAAGCATTATTATAGAAATATAGGAGAAAGTTTCTTCCACTGAAGAATTTCTCCTATTTCTAATTAAACTTAACTATTAACTTGAACAATTTTATTAACTATATTTTAAATTAGTACATTAGTATAATAATGTAGTACTATTTATAATCGTTGCGTTTTTAAGCAGTATAGGTTCGAGATTTTGTTGTATCATTTTTAGGAAATAATAAACCGTTTCTCGTAAGAAGTCTTATAGAGTCTGGTCTACATTCGCAAGTAATCCAGACCCTTCTTAGACATACTAATTAACTTTAAAACTTCTCAATAAAAATACTTCTTTAAATTCTGGTACAAAGATACTGCATGAATTACAACATCCCTAATTTTTTTGTATCAACTAATTTTTATTATGTAACAAATATACAATATGGTTATACGCCTATAATGCATCATTATATGTTACATATGGACTATTTTGTGGTATATAATTAAAAAAAGGTGTATCAAAATTAATATTTTTGATACACCTTTCATGGTTTTCAGGATGTCTTTGAGATTATTTGATTAAGATTTTTTGTGTTGTTCCGTCAGACATTCTTATGATATTAACACCTTTTTTCAGATTCTTTTGTCTGATTCCTGCTGTATTAAATATACTTCCAATCGTTACATCGTTGTTGAAGTTTTCACTTATGGCAGAAGCATTACTTTCAACTAAATCACCAACAGCCTTTACAACTTCTGAACTTGAATTCTTTGAGATATATGCATGCAATGGCATAATATATGTTGTATTGCTGCCGTTCACTTCAGTGATTGTCATGCCGCTTGCGCTATTGCTCTTAGTGATTATATACGAGTTGGTTTCAGGAAGTGTCTTATCGTAAACACCGATTAAGTTACCATTAACAAGGTTATTGGTAGCGTTGATAGTAACGTTGGATGCGCTAAATTCAGCAATGCCCTTTCCTGCTAAAATCACTGGTTTATTAGCAAAAACTCTATTAACCTTGTAAATTGTATTAGTAGTATTAACCTCGTAGGCATTAAATCCATATGGAATATTACATTCGAATGGAATCCATGATGGAGAGAATGTTTCAACATTTATGCTACATACCGCATTGTTTGCATATATATTATATGGTGCAAAGAATGGATAATATGTGTCACTACCATTTCCTGTAGCGAGATACATGTTCTTAAGAGTGATACGACCACTCTCTGTAATATTATATATGCTTACAGTTTTGAGTGATTGTCTCATATTGCTTACATTTTGTTCAGCGAATAGAGAATCAATGTTTATCTCCTTGATCATGTTGTTACTACTCTGACCATTCCAATAACCTTTTTCAGCTATTAAATTGCCGTTTTCATCGTAAAATCTTACTCCCCAAGGGGCTGTGAATTCAGATGTTTCGACAACCAAATAGTTTTGGGTCTTACCAATTAAGTTATGGAATATCTCAACAGAACAGTTACTTGTATTCCATGAGAATGTATATGCACCATTGCCAGCCTCTGTCCATTGTGCTCCGCTGCCATTTACTGAAGCCCAAGGGAAACCAGCTTCTGCAAGATTTGTCATAGCAGTACCTCTTCCATCGGTCAGAACAATATTGGATGCAGAGTAAGTATTACCACTCTTTATAACAACATTGTTGGTGTTTGACAATTGATTAGGACTTTTAGCATAAATAAGACAATTCTTATTTGCAGTCGTAAGTGATATAGGAGATTCATTTGTTAGTCCGAACACATTGATGTTTTTAGCATTAGGGTCTGCCAACGCTTGTTTGGCACTCTCCGACAGATTTCCACTTCCTGAAAGATAATAATCGATAGGGGTGTTAGGGTCGTGAACATATATGTTACCGATTGTACCTGAAGCAGAGCCCCATCCTGTCTTTATGGCATTCAGGTGAACATATGATGTAGATACTTCGTTTAGGTTTATTTCCAACTTACCACCTGATATCGTACCTGATTTCTCTATATAAGACTCATCCTGCATACGGTTGAACAAAGCACGTACTTGTACACCATCAGAACCATATATGGTAATCTTGTCGCATCCTGAGAGATTTGAATATTTCAGATAGTTTACTTCATTGTCACCAAACAGAAGCGTTCCTGCATTTACATACATGCCACCGCCATAGTTGTTATTTAGGTTTCCAGTCACGCTTGCACTTGCGTTGTTGCTGTTCCATGAATTGAAATCCAATGCAGAAAGATGTACGTCGCCTTTTCCGCCACTAACGATACTTCCTGTAGAACCATAATCAGAACCACTTTCGAGTGCACCGCCAGAGTAGAACATACCTTCTGAATAGTCTGGTTCGGTAGAGAACCAGTCGATATCTACATAACCGCCTAAATCCTTGGTAGCATAATTGTATATGAAGAAACGGTTTCCAGTGAAAATGGTCAGAATGAATCGCATATTCATCTCAACACCAAACTGACGCCAGTTCTTATTGTCGAGGCTGTAATAGTATTTAGCCTTGCTTGTTCCGAAATTGGCTACAGCACGCAGATAAATGATGTCTTGTGTGATTTCGTCACCATTAACTTCTCTTCCTTGCCATTTCCCATCGAATGCATATACTAAGGCGCTGTAAAGGTATTTCTTGCCATTCTTAACCTTTATTCCTATTTGTGAATATGGATCTTGGAAAACAGAAATTCCAGCAACATCACCTTCTTTCATATGACTGATATCCATCTTTATAGTACCATATGAGTCGTAGTATTTCTGTGAATTGGTTCCTTCTGGGTTATAGCCAAGGATACGTTGAGTGAGTGAACCACGTGCACGTATAAGACTATCTGTAACAGTTACGGTGTATAGTCTCATTTGTCCTGGATTTGCTGTTAGACTCCAGCTGTTCCTATCTTCATTGTGGTTCCATTCCCATTGTAGTCCTAACTTGCTACTTGAGAATGTGTCGTTAGTAGGTAAATATTTGCGTTGAAGGTCTGAACGGTTTGGTAGTTCAGAAGATGATGTAACTGTTGGCTTTCGGTATTCTGCACCGTTTCTGGTTACGTCAATGCCGTTATTACCAATTACAGGCCATCCGTCAACCCATTTCACAGGTTCAAGATAAGGCACACGTCCAATTGCTCCTGCATCCTTGAACAATAGTGTCCACCATTCACCGGTAGGGGTGTCAACAAGTGCCCCTTGGTGAATATGCTGGTTGGCAAATACACGTCCGTTATGTTCTTCGTATGGTCCCATAGGGTTTCGTGAACGGAAGATGGTCTGACTTCCTTCTGTTCCACCATATGTAGCATAGATATAATAATATCCGTTCATATGGTACATATGACAGCCTTCAAGTCCGTTTCCGAGTGAAAGAACTCTTGTAGATGAGATTTTCTGAAGGTTTCTGTTCAGTTTGTTCACATAGATATCACCGATACCGCAGGCAACGTAGATATAATCGTCTCCACCGTTTTCGGCATCATCAAACAGCCATCCTGAGTCATAATAGTGATCATTCATGTATTGCATGGTCCATTCACCTTCAGGATCGGTAGCTGTAAGGAGTATGTTTATAGTGTTGTCAACTCCATTTCTTCCATAACATATGAAATACAAGTAATACTTGCCTCTTGAATAGTTCAGAGAAGCAGCCCATTGTCCTTGTGAATAATGGTCAGCGCCTTGTAGGTTATATGCTCTGTTGTTTGCAATCTGTTTGAGCGGATTTGCGCAATATTCCCAGTTTACAAGGTCTTTTGATTTAAGTATGGTTGCACCTGGGAAGTAGAACATTGTTGTACTAACCATGTAGAATGTGTCGCCTACACGTATGCAGTCAATATCAGGGAAATCTCCGTTGATAACGGGGTTTTTATATGTATTTCCTAAGTCTGCAGACCATTTACGTTTATAGTCGGCAAATGGGATCTTAGGCTCAGAACCTGTTGCAAACTCTTTATACCAGTCGAAACATGCTTTTCCGCAGCATTCTTCGTTACCATCGAATGCAATTACAGGTTTTGCTGGAGTTGTTGCAAGAGATTTATCGATATCAATATAGCATGCAGTTCCAGAAAGGGTCATGCTGATATTCTCGAAATGGTCAAGAACTGCCTTGAAGGCAGACCCCCATTTGCTTGTTGAGCCAGTAGCCCATGTCCCGTAATTGGCAGTAACCCAGTCGCCATGTTCGTTAGTGTGGCCGGTGCCAGGTTTTTCAGGGCTCCAATCCACCTCGGTAATGATGATAGGGGATGTTTCCACTACAGGCACGCTTGATTTGAATGAGTTTATAGCGTTATTGGCATTGTAGTTATTATCATTGGTATTATACCATCCCACATAGTCGTGAACAGCATATCCGATGTTATATCCAGTGATAGGATTGCTTGAATAGCTTGTATAATTAGATTGCCATCCAGTTCCAGGTACCCAGATTATACCTCTAAAGCCATTTGAACGTATCTTATCAGCAATTGGTTGGAAGAAATCGTGCAAAGCACTTTTTGTGTCTTGTCCGTATGCATTATGTACGTTTACAGGCTCGTTAGCAAGTTCAAGACTTACTTGTCCTGAATATTTCAGAATAGAATCATTTTTAGATACGATGTCCCACACCTCCTTAAGATAGTTTTGGTAAACATCTCCAACCTTGATAGTCTCAGGACATACGCCTGGTGGGCGTACAACGACATATAGTCCGTGACTTAAAGCCTTTTCAATAATCTTCCAGTACAACGACTTCATGTATTTTTCAAGTCTTGTCTTACTGAAATGTTCGATGTTGGCTTCACCATCGCCTGTTTTGTCGCAATAATGTACATTATTGTCGTTAGTCCAGCAAGGATCTAAATGCAGACGAAAAACATTACAATAAGCACCATTGCGAGTGTCTGTAATAGCTGTGAACAGCTTGTCAAAGTAATTGATACATGAGTTTACTGAGTTGTCGTCGCAACTCCATCCCCATCTGTTGTTGTTGAAATAAGGACTTGGCGTGTCCATAACACCATGTAGAACCACTTTATTACCTTGAGGGTCTTTCAACCATTTTCCGTCCACATGAAGTGGTGGAGTGTTGCCAAAAGACTGAGCATGGCAATTATTACCAAGCCCTCCATAGAATGGAGCGCATAGAGCAATAGCAATTGCTAGTAAACAGTTCTTGAATTGTTGTTTCATTGAAATAGAAATTTGATTAAATAATAATATAGTAATAATAATTAGTTTTTTATGGCATAAATAATACTTATTAAACTTATTAAGTTATGCAAATTTATAAAATAAATGATTAAAAATACAATATTAATGTAACATAAATTATTGCTAATGAAACATATGATACATTTAATATATAAAAAAACGAGCGACAAATGTGTGCCGTTCGTTTTTTCGAATAAGTTTGATTCAACTTATTTTATAAGGATTTTCTTTGTTGTTCCATCTGTCATTCTTATGATATTAATGCCTTTTTGCGGACTGCTTAATCTCATACCTTGAATATTTGTTACAGATTCGGTGTCTTCTCCGTTGTCCTCGTCATTCTCGTCTCGGTATATAACTGATTCTATTCCGTTTGCAGGATTAACACCATCGTTTGACAAGAATACTTCTTTTATATAAACCTTATCATTTCCTTCGGTCCAGAATCCAGCCATATAGATGTGTGATGGGTCAATAGTACGTCCGTTTTCCGACTTCATATCGTGAAGGTCTATTGCTACTTTCATAAATTTACCCATGGTGCGTATATATGGGTCAGACCAGTAATTATTCTTGTCGAATATTCTGAATGAAGGATTACATGTTGTAGAACGTTTTGTCTTTACAACGATGTAATTGTAATCAGAGAGGTCGATACCATTGTTATATACCCATCCACCAAAACCATATTGGCTGGTTTGTAGGGTAGTTGTACTTTCAGTGAATGTACCTGTGCCATATATGCTTGGGTTAAAGCATTCACTTGATAATGGGAATATTGACGCAGTAACACTGAAATCAACTGATTTAATATTGCCAAAATGGTCGGTATATGTTGCTGTAACATTTGTGCTACCTTCGCATTTTGTAATAATGCGTCCTCCAATAATATTGATGAAATCGTTGTTTTCTATATCGTAAATACAGTTGGCAGCAACATTTGTTTCCATTCCAGAAACCGATTTACTTATTATCTGCAAAGCGTATGAAGAACTTGTGTTCATTACTATATTCTTTTTGTTTATAGATAATGATTCTATTGTCAGGTCTTCTGGAGTGTATGTAACCAATTCTTTCACGTTATAGAACATGCTTTCTTCATATACAGGTTCTGTTGAGAACCAGTCGATATCTACATAACCGCCAAGTCTTTGAGTACCATAGTTATAAATGAAGAAACGGTTTCCAGTGAAAATGGTTAGAATGAATCTCATATCCATGTCAACACCGAATTTTGTCCATGTTTTGTTGTCGAGACTATAATAATATTTAGCCTTGTTTGTTCCGAAATTAGCCACAGCACGCAGATAGATTATGTCCTGAGTTATTTCATCTCCTAAGATTTCCTTTCCGTTGCTTCCACCGTCAAAAGCATATACGAGAGCACTATAAAGATAGCGTTTACCATCTATCACTTTGATTCCAATTTGTGAGTATGGGTCTTGGAATATTGATATACCTGCTACGTCACCTTCTTGCATGTGGCTGATATCCATCTTTATTGTTCCGTATGAGTTGTAGTATCTGCTTGAACTTGTTCCTTCTGGGTTATATCCAAGTATTCGTTGAGTGAGTGAACCTCGTGCGCGAATAAGACTATCGGTTACACTTGTTGTGTATAGTCTTAAGTTTCCAGGATTGTCAAACAAACTCCATCCCGATTCCACTTCATTATGGTTCCATTCCCATTGAAGTCCTAACTTAGGATTGGTGAATGTGTCGTTTGTAGGAAGATATTTCTTTTGTAGATCTTCTTTGTCTGAGATGTTATTAGAATCAGCAACAGTAGGTTTCTTATATGAAGCACCATTCTTTGTCACGTCAATACCATTATTACCGATTACAGGCCAATCGTCAACCCATTTCACTGGTTCAAGATAAGGAATACGACCGATAGCACCTGCGTCTTTGAACAATACGGTCCACCATTCGCCGGTAGGGGTGTCAACAAGTGCTCCCTGGTGAATATGCTGGTTGGCAAATACACGTCCTTCGTGTTCTTCGTATGGTCCCATCGGATTTTTTGAACGGAAGATAGTCTGACTGCCTTCTGTTCCGCCATATGTAGCATATATGTAATAATAGTCGTTTATGTGATACATATGACATCCTTCAAGACCGTTTCCGAGTGAAAGTACTTTTGTTGATGAGAGTTTTTGAAGATTTCTGTTTAGTTTGTTTACGTAGATATCTCCAATACCACATGCAACATAGATATATCCGTCGCCACCTTTGTCTTTATCGTCGAACAACCATCCTGAATCGTAGTAATGGTCGTCCATATATTGCATATCCCATTCTCCTTCAGGATTAGTTGTAGTGAGAAGGATATTCATCGTATTGTCAACCTTATCCCTACCATAGCAGATGAAATAGAGGTAGAATTTTCCACCTGAATAATTCAGCGATGCAGCCCATTGACCTTGTGAGTAATGGTTGGCTCCTTCGAGGTTATATGCATTGTTGTTGGCAATCTGTTTTAGTGGATTTGCACAATATTCCCAGTTTACAAGGTCTTTTGATTTCAGGATTGTTGCGCCAGGGAAGTAGAACATAGTTGTACTAACCATATAGAATGTGTCGCCAACGCGGATAACGTCAGGGTCGGGGAAGTCACCATTGATTATAGGGTTCTTGTATTTCGCTCCGAGGTCAGCAGTCCATTTACGTTTATAATCAGCATAAGGAATTTTTGCCTTTTTGCCAATTGCATATTCCTTATACCAGTCGAAGCATGCTTTTCCACAGCATTCCTCGTTGCCGTTGAATGCAATTACAGGTTTTGCAGGAGTTGTGGCAATGGATTTATCGATGTCGATATAACAAGCTGTTCCTGAGAGTGTCATGCTGATATTTTCGAAATTATCAAGCACAGCCTTATATGCTCGTCCCCATTTACTTGTTGAGCCGGTAGCCCATGTACCGTAGTTTGCTGTAACCCAATCGCCATGTTCGTTGTAGTGGCCAGCTCCTGGTTTTTCAGGACTCCAGTCCACTTCGGTAATGATGATAGGGGCGGTTTCAACAACTGGAACACTTGCTTTAAATGAATTTATAGCATTAGTTGTGTTATAGTTATTATCGCTTGTGTTATACCATCCTACATAATCATGAACAGCATATCCAATATTATATCCAGTGATAGGGTTAGTAGCATAACTGCGATAGTTGCCTTGCCATCCTGTTCCAGGTGCCCAGATAATACCAGTAAAGCCGTTAGCACGAATCTTGTTTACTATTGG
Organism: Bacteroidaceae bacterium; assembly: GCA_024682395.1. GTDB lineage: Bacteria > Bacteroidota > Bacteroidia > Bacteroidales > Bacteroidaceae > Colivivens. Next base: position 3,554 of record JAIKZH010000056.1, on the reverse strand, counting down.
TTGGAAGAAATCATGCAATGCGTTAGGAGTATCATTGCCATTGGCATCTAAGAGGGTTACAGGTTCGTTAGCCAACTCAATACTTACTTGTCCTGAATATTTTAGGATAGAGTCGTTTTGGGAAACAATATCCCACACTTCCATCAGGTAGTTATTATATACATCGCCAACTTTCACTCTCTCTGGACATACACCTGGTGGGCGTACTACAACATATAGTCCATGTTTTAGTGCTTTCTCAATGATTTTCCAGTAGAGCGACTTCATATACTTCTGAAGTTTTGTCTTACTGAAATGCTCGATGTTGGCTTCGCCATCGCCCGTTTTGTCGCAGTAATGCACATTGTTGTCGTTGGTCCAACATGGATCCAAGTGCAGACGAAATACATTACAATATGCACCATTCGCAGTGTCGGTTATTGCGGTGAACAATTTGTTGAAGTAATTGATACAGTTTGTTGTGTTGTTGTCGTCGCAATTCCAACCCCATCTGTAGTTGTTGAAATAAGGACTTGGAGTGTCCATTACTCCATGTAGTACAACCTTGTTACCTTGTGGATCTTTTAACCATTTACCATCGACATGTAGGGGCGGAATGTTGCCGAAGGCCTGAGCTTTGCATTGACTCCCTTGTGTTAGGCATAAAGGAATACACACCGACAAAGCCAGAGTAAGTAAACATTTTTTTAAAAATTGTTTCATTGATTTGATTAGTTAATAATTTATATTAGGTATTTGTGTATTTATTATAAATCCATGCAAATTTACTAATTTTTTTCTAATTATCAACTTTCATTATCAACTTTCAATTTGATTCGTTGCTTATGCTATGATATTGACATATCAAGATATGTTGGGGGATAACTTTGTTAGAAATCTTTGACTCTTCGAGTCAGAAATCTAAATTGAGGAAATCTTAAGTTCTTCGAACTAGAAATGAAAGCATCTATGATGCTTTTGAGTGAGCACGTATTATTAGCCAAAAGAATATATATTGCAAAAATCATGGAAAACGAAAATAACTCTCAATTATCAAAGTATTGCAATAAAAAATGTGCCAAAACTTAAATTGGCACATTTTCTTATTTTGAGGTATTTTAATTGTTAATAATTATCTTCTTTACATTAACTCTTCCATTGATAAACAACTGCACAATGTATATTCCACTTTTAGTCAATGACATCGAATATGAATGTTTGCCACTATCTAAAATATTATTATTTACGATATTGGCTACTACGTTATTGTTTAGGTCTAATATATTTAATGTCACTTTTGAGGATTCCGACAAAGTGAAATCTATAGAAATATTATTTGACAAAGATGAAACTGAAAAGTCTGCATTGTTATTGTATGAACTGTCATTAGATTTATCTTCTTTATATAGTTCAGATTTTTCCAAAGCAAGCAATTCTTTAACATATAACATTACATTTGAATGAATCGGTCTGATTATTTTACAATCTTTTTGATTCAGTTTTGCCACACTCTCATTCCTAACTCTCTGCATTATATCTTGATTCTGTTTAATACCCAAAGTAAGGTCTTCAACCAATGTTACTGCAGATATATTACTCTCTTTACCAAGTTTATCATATACAGCATATATTAGGTCTTTATTTTGTTTACATAAATCCAGAAGTTCTTTGTATTCTTGACAATTGGCTATTTGTTTAGGATTACTATAAATAGTGTGTGCGGTGATTGTGTCCCATTTATCATATAGTGTATTAAATCTTGACAAGACATCACGATTGATTATATCTATCTTGTTTGAAATAAACTCTTTTTCGCAGGAATTATAATCAACATATTCAATCCTTGATGTTCCATTTGCCAATTCTTCTTCAAATGATGGGGTATTTTCATTTATTTTTATGTAATGTTGCACAACATTTCCGTATGCAGGTCCAGAAAGAGCATATCGTGGGTGAAATACCCTAAAATCGGAACCACATTTACTTTCCCAATCATATCCATGCGCAAATGAATCTGCACCTTTGCGAACTGAAGCATGAGTGAATTCTACAAATCCTGACGGAGGTGTACTATCATTTTCCCAACATAAATCAGGTCCTGCCCATAAATCCACTACACTATTTTCTTCTGTAGCCCCGACTCTTGTTAATCCTCGTGATGCATAAAAATTATCAAATGCAGTTAACGAATCAACGGAATAGAATGTTGATGCTGAGCCCAAAGGCCATTCCCAATATGATGTAATTCCTCCAGACCATGATATACAATTATAGTAATGGTGGTCAACTTCGGATGACGATTGAATCGCATCATTATAATGATAATTGGGATAACAATATATCAGAGAGGCTTCTGGCAAACCATAGTAAGCCTGACGAGTCCAAACATCACTATTTCTACATTTTGCATATAAATCACATGTTCCAATGGGGCCATATGAATACCGAGATGAAATTAAAGCCGCATGTACTGGACGGGGATATTGTTTATATATTCGAGAGTTTCCTCCCCATGAGAAATTACCATTACCAACATAATTATAACTAAATGCTGAGATCTTTCCAGGAGGAGATTCACCTTCTTCTATCCACAATACAGGATCGCAGGTATTATTACAGGTAAACGAATTATAATAGAAAAGAGTATCTTGAGTGCATCTTATTCCATTAGTATAAATAGGCATACTGTCATAATAATATCTATTATTTATATTTATATCACATAAACCTGAAGTCTCACTATAATAAGAACGAACTCTAACAATATAATCACCTGTATATGGGATTGTAAGACTTAATGATGTTGTAAAATTATTATTACTTGATAATTTTTTCCATGAATAATTTTCAGGAAAATCACAACTGAAAACTTCTACTACATGTGCTATATTATTTATACCTGTTGTCTTTATTGACACTGGTTGTCCTTCAGAAAAATGAAAAGTTTGATAAAAAGTGTATTTACAAATCATATTTAACCCAAAACCATATTCATAAAGAGGGTTCTCTCCCCAATATGGAGGAATCCAAGAGGAAGCTTTCGTAACATTCAAATTCGACTTATTAAAAATAGAATCTGTTATATTAGTTGTGTTTTTAAGACCTCGGTCAACATTTTCACGTTCAATTGATGCTTTATAGCTTTGATACAAATCACCTTTTATCTTGGATTCTTGAAGATTTGACGCTATTCTGACATGTTCAACATTTGGAATGAGTGGAACTTTGCCTATGATGGAAATAGTATTAGTTCCTTTATTCAATTTAATCTTGTTTTTACTGGAAAGTGTTATACTCTGCCAGTCTCCACGCTGTGGAATTATTTTATCTCTTTGCATATTTCCATTAACGGATACATCGTAGTTAACATATGTTCCGTCATTTAATTTTACTGGCAATATCCAAAAACTCAAATAATAGTCACCAGAATTTGGGGCTTCAACTTCAAAAGAAATAATGGATTTGTCATTTACAATTTCTGTTGTTGATTGTTTGATAATGACTTCACCTCCAAGTTCGGGATGATTTGAATAATAACTACTTTTAATAATTTTCTGTGAAAAACATTGTGTAGT
>JAIKZH010000025.1 GCA_024682395.1 Bacteroidaceae bacterium | reverse complement strand
ATCATGTTTAGTTGGTATAAGATGGGCCATACCAACAGCAATAAATGTACTTTGCTTTTGTATGGACGAAACTATCTGGGGCATCCACTTCTCGTTTCTATCATGTATTATTTGTTTGGTATGTACTAAGGAATCCTGGTTAATAAGTATAGACAACCGCTCTAAATCATGAAAATAGTAAGCACTATCCGCCGCTAAATGAAAACGCAAAATAGAATCACGCTGTGTCACCTCTTCATATAATGCCAACACTTCTTCTCGAAGAGATTTGCTCTGTGTTTTATTCTTAGAAGTGTCTTCCTCTTGTATTACTCCATCCAAAAAAACAATTCTCTTCCCCTTTGCTAAAGTTCTGTTTTGTATCGCTTGATCCATAAACATGTAGTCTTTGGATAATTCAATATGATTCTTTGTATTATGTATTAGTCTAGGGAATATCTCCGCATACAATGAAAGAACAAATACATTTCTTATCACATAGGGGCGATATTTCCAATCTGTAACATATGGACGTAAAACTTTTGTTTTTTCGCCCAAGATATCTTCGTATGTCGTATCAGTAGGCATCAATTTTTCCATCATTTGTGTGTTGTCAGAACTTGTCATTTTGGTGCCCATGAAGCCTTCTATACAAACAGCGTCACATGAGTTGAAAACAGAGTCCCATCCTTCTATATTTTCCAAAAAACTTTTATGTTGCAAATGCATCGTCCCAAAAACATAAGAAACTTCCTTCTTCTCGGAATTCTCGACTTTCCACATCAGAGTATGAGCAGATGTAGGGTCTATATATTGATAACTATCATTATTTACGACATTATTACACGATGTCATAAATAGAACTATTGCCATGGTTGGCAATGGAAACAAACATTTTTTGAGAACAGTCATAGTTTTATATTATTTTCACTTTAAGATGTCGACCCATAATCGGACACGTATTTTCGATTATGAGCCGACATCTTTTGAAGGAACAATTATTTAAATTTAATATACAATCATCTGAATAATTGCATAGATAATCATCATTCGAAGGTTTATCAAAGATGAATTTGTATTCAGAGTTTTACGGTTCCACCCACATTTCTGTTCCGTCTGGTAATACCACACGACCCCGTCCTTCAGAAAAATGACATCCAGAGAGCCATGATGGCACGGGCGGAATTTGGTCTTCATGGTCGACTAGATATGTGGCCAAGTGATAGAATATGTCGAAAAGATTTAACCCTTCACCCACATATGGTATAAATCCAAGCACATCCTTGGTTATATCAACCGCCAATTCGGATTGGGTATATTTTTTGCTTCCTATACACAAAATTCCCCATCCATCCGTTCCCGAACTGTCAGGGTAGATTGTATTCAAACAACCATTTTCATTCCATGGGAAAAAGTCGTCATCATTTGTTCCTCCAATAATTTTGTTCATTTCGTCTGAATTCAAACGCATATTGGAATCAATTCTAAGTCTCTTCATAAATTGCTTTTTTTTAAAAATGACGGATCCATTTTTCTCCGTATTTAAGAATGAAGTAAGAGGCGGATCCTTATTCTAATACAACATTCTTCGATATTATTATTTGTTGCTCAGCATTATTTTTAGTTTTTTTTAATTACAGGAATAAGAAGTGAGCCATTTTTTTATTCCTATTATAAACAAATTATTTGTATGTGTGAGAAATGAATTTATAAGACAGATTTCTAATCAGACACATTACACCTAACTGACGAAGCACCTATCTCAACATAAAGTGTTCACGCAGAAGGGCTTCATGTTACATACGATATAACAGCTAATCAGCCGCTCCGCCAGAAAGGCAACGGCGCGACATTGGTAGTTCACATCGTCATAGCGGAAATCTCGTTGCGCTTTCTCCATGTACCTTGCAGGATTCATGTCCAGCCCATTCTTCTTATCCCATGCAAATAAGACTGGAAAAAGAAACTCGCACAACTCCTCGAAATCAGCATATTGCATAATGAAGCAGCAAAATGGGATGAACACATTTCCTTTCAACAGGTACTGGGAATAAATATTTTTGTCGCCATACAACTCGTTTAGCACATCAACAGCATCGTACATGTCCTGATAGTTATGTGCTATTTTATAATGCTGGAACACGGGGCTTCCATAATTAATACTCATCACCTGACATTGCCCTTTCTCCACTTCGAAATAGTCCCTGAACATCCTTCTGTAATGGCAGAATCCTATTTGCTTGCTTTCTAACCTGTTCTTCCACACATAATACATGGTAGTCAACTCAGAATAGAATCGATTTAGGTGATTGATGTTATCACCATCTATAGAAACATCATTGCCTTTGAACAGACGGATGGTATCAGTCTCTTTCAATCCAAATTCTTGGATTTGCTTATCGTCATGATAAGTGAGCCAAATCGTTATTTCGTCCATAGGGCATTTTTTTAGTTGTTCAGTAAAATCAGTATGATGCAACAAGAAAAAACAGGGCATCTTGTTACATATACATCATTTTACTGAACAACATTACATTTTATAATAGAACGTTATTTTTCGTTCATCAATTAATAATCAGAATCTTAAAAACTATCTCTATAATTCGTTTCTTCTGATACAGACATCGAGAAACGCAGGGCACTTTTAGGAACGGTATATGACTGACCATTTGATGTATCTCGTACATAATAGTAATCACCCGTGGAAAGCTGTCCATCAATTATAACAGCATGCCAACTTCCTTCATTATTTCCTGGAAGAACACCAAAATTTAAAGTGCCATTTGATCCACCACTTACAATACTCCCGACTTCGAAAACAGATTGTGAATCCATCCAGTAGCGTAGATAACCTAATTGTGCAAGAGTAGGGTCGCCACCATTCATACGACAATCTTCGTTACCTGCGGCAACCTCCATATTCATATAATTAGTGAAGCTTTCTTTTATTTGACTCGCTGAAGGTGCATTAGGACCTGCGAAGATTTGCCACAATTCTGCAATTACATCATAACAACAACAACCGTCACCAGTGCCACCAAGAATTGTAAACATTTCCTCTTTTGACAATCTCCGCAAATCGGCCATTTTGTCTCCGATTTGAATTCGTTTAATAATTTTCATTCTTTTTTTTTTAACCACTGCAATACACTTAATTGCATGGGATTTAAGTTTTTTGTACTATTCTCTTTTTCTTTATAGAGATGAATTAACACATTTTATCTTTCTTTATGTGAATCGTTTTGTAATAGACCTAATACTCCAATAACAATTGCACGGAAAGATGTTCATAAAAATACCATACTGAGCATAATAATTAATTTAATAAAAATTCTCATGGACATAAAAGGTCAGTAAGTCTTATATATCCGAATGATTTTACATTCCATTTTACAATAGTTCGATAAAAATCGACATATGGCTTAACGGCCAAGAAAAACAGAGATTTGACTATAAAACAAGTAAAAAAATGTTTTTTATAATTAAATTCAATGTTTATTTGCATAACTTCAATTTTTAGTGGACACTTATGATACCATTTGTATTTTTACTTATCTCAAATATGCTGAGTTTGCAATTGTCATATAACATCGCTTGAGGATGGATGAAGGAGCAAGGTGTGCTATTGCGATATTGGGTGACAGTTTCTTCCTTGGAGGTTGCAATCACTGAGTATAACTGAGGAGTGAACTTATAGGTACAGTATAGTTGCTGTTCCTCAAGGGTTTCCGTATTCACGCGAAGTAGTATTTCATTGCCATTATAAAACGGAGTCTGAAACCAGTCATCGTTGTATGTTCGAAGTATATATGCGTATTTATACCCTGTTTTTTTTGCCCTTCTGAAAAATTCATATTTGATTTTTTTGAGACTTTGTGGCCTAGATGATGTCGCACGCAGAACTCCAGGATAGACTGTCGCAAACGAACCGCTGAACCGTTCGTTTCCTGTAGAATGAGACGTATTGCGACTATTCATTCTTCCGCTTAACCTATTCTTCAGGATGCCATTGTCCACAAGAAGGACATTTTCTGGTTTGACACCATCCAAATCGACCTCTTCATATCCCCACAGATTCTGGCCTTTATAAGAGGACACATCAGACAGTTGTTCAACTCTTATAGCTGTGTCTATGATGGTATCGCCTATTTCTGCTAATGGCCTCGTTTGGAATGGGTTGTCTAACAAGTCTTGATCATGATTATTTATGATACGATATTTTACAGATATGCCATCAACAAGCACTGGTCCATCGTAAGTTATAGGCGTTACTACTTTGATAGGAGGGAGAGTATTTCTCTGACGCTTCACGAATTCTTTCATTTTTTTGCAAAACAGTTTGACTATTGACTTGTAGTCTCCGTCAAGCACTGTTAGGCAGAAAGTTTTTTGCGTTGACTCTCCATTCTTATCAGCAACATCAATCCTACCACACACTGTCTGATAGACTTGATTTTTATGTACAACCTGACCTTCTGATGAGACACTGTAATCATCATATTGATTTTGTGACACCCGAACACTCGAATGATTAAATTCTTCAAACTTAGCCATTTCCTTCGACAGCACACATGCTATTTTTTGTAGTTCTTCAGAACTTAATGGGGTAGGATGATAATCTGGAGTATATTCGGTAGCGGGTAGTTCTCTGACAATTTGAACACCTGGCATACTTGATACCAACTCTCTATTATTTTTGTTGTTATAAGCAGAAATAGCGCAGTTTCTTACCAGATGGCGTAAGATAGAATAGTCATAAGTCTTAGGTAATTTAAAGCGATGCCCCGAAAGTCCATCGGTATTAGATGGAGAAAATCTGTTCCCCAAAAACATGTGTACTTCTCCACCACCATCCTTATTTGAGTAGGATTTAATACATTGACCTTCAGAATATTCATACTCATTACAAGTTGACTTGTTAAGGATAAAGTAAGAAAAACAAACACCTTGCATCGCATCCATTTCAATTTTCATTTCATCCCTGAGTGCATTCACAATGACATCCCTTTCCTTTTCATATTTTGCGTCCTTGATGGCAGGAAGTGCTAATCGTTTTATTCCATAATCTTTGTCATCAGCTGACACTAACAATTTTGCACATTTGAACAATGACTTTGGTGCAATGAGAGATACAGGGACGAAACCGGACCTTGCTCCGCAAAGACCAGTATATACTTCACAAACTGCCCCCATCGCTGTGAGGGCATTACACATTGTCTCTCTTCTCAAGTAAACCCTTGTACCATTGACTAGTTCATCTGGACGACCATCAGCAAAAATCTTGTAAGCATACTTGAAATCAACACGAAAGTCGACAAGTGAGTCCGGTACAGAGGGTTTCTGAGGGTTCATGATTGAAGAATGTTTTGAATCCAGCCATCCCTCTTGTCCACTTTCAAACTCAGGAATATAAATGCCATACTCCAGGTTCTGTCGTTTCAATGTTTCAATAAACATTTCACGCATTTGTGAATCGCCAACTGGGTTCGAAGTCGAAACAAAAAAGTTTGCCTGACGCGCAACTGGTTCACAGTCAAATTCGCCCCGGCCGTGTCCATTGCTGACACTTCCTTTAAAGCAAGGTGTTCGACTAGTCAGCATAGACATGAACATTCCATCTTTTATGCATGTCACAGCTTGGGCTGGGATACCATCATCGTCGTACTTATAGTGTCCTATTAACGAGGTGCCTCTATAGTCAACCGTTGTTGGGTCATCAGTGATTTGAACAAAATCAGGGAAGACCCTGGTACCATAAGGTTTGAAAATACCACCTCTATAGCCCGATTCAAGTCGGTGACCGATCATCTCGTGCATGAATATTCCAGTAGCAATACTGCCTAAAAGAAGCGGTCCCTCGAAAGATTCAAAATCGGGAGCATCATACAGACCGTTGAGTATGTGGAGCAATTCCTTGACATCATTCATCATCACCTCTTTCGAAGGCAGTTCTGGTAGTCGTCTCACATTGTATCGTTTATTTAAGGTTTTAGTCCGTCCATTACTTCTTAATATTTTTGCCGTCATATAGAGGGTATATCTTTTTTCATTATCGACTATTTCACCGCCATCTGAAGTAACGAGGTACTTGCGCACCATTTTGCTTTCCAAAGATGCAGATACATCAAGCAAGTGCTTCTCGGAACGAAACATGTGGGTAACTTCATTGAGCATTTTCTGCCACTCTTCCGCATCAAAACCATCGTTAAGAGGCTCAGAATAATACTTGGCGGGAAGTGGATCCGAATAATAGATCGCATCTTCTAGTGAGATATCATTGCCTATTGTATCTTTTCTTAAACCCTTGCCACGTTTTTTCAATTCAGAGAAGACACTGTCAATATCGTCAGAAATCGAAGTTTGTAGTGTGTTGTCAATACTAGTAAATGCCCTTTTTCTAAATGTGGGAATATCTAATTTGTGATAAACACTTGAATGAGAGGTACTTATTTTTACATTTACCGAATATGCACAACTTCGTTTATCCTCTCGTTTCCCAGTAGCCCCCAAAAAGCTATTAAGTTTTATGCTATTCTCGTCATTAATCTTCACCCCCACAAAGTTTGCAGGAACGCTGTCCGAATGTAATTTCTCATATTCGGATTTGACTACATCACGAAGCATGCAGAGAAGTGAGTCCTCATATGATCCGGCCATTGCTTCGCATGAAAAAGTATGCAGGATGGCCAGCAAGCATATAGACAGAACTCTCATGTGTATAATGATATCAGATGATATACTACAATAGATGTATTTATTCATTTTTCCTTTTCATTATAAAATAAATTTATAATCAGAACACTTTGTACGAATCATGTTCTTTTGAGTTGGGTTGGGGATAGTCTTAACAATATAGATAAAGCGAATGACACTCCGCTTATGCCATTGATGAAGTTAGCTTTTACATTATTATTGTTACAAGTAAGAATTTCGTTGATACATTTGTCAGCATAGCTAGAGATTTTTTCCCTTTGTGAATAGAGCATCAAAACTTTATCATTGTCTTCAATGTATTTTAAAGCAATAGTGATATTAATAAGAGCATTACACCATCCTACATTAAAACTATTAACACCTCGATCAATTTCGTTTATTATTTTCTCATATTCGACAGCATCATAGAGGATTTTTATATATTTTTTAACACTTTCGTTCCTCAATTTCTCATTCAAGTAGGACAACGTATTCGCTATTAGAATTTTATTTAAATTATAATGTGGAATGACAGAACATACATAAACCTCCAAATTACTTATCATTTTTTTAATTTTTTCATTATATACATTTGCATGCAATAATCTCCCGAAATAATAAAACAATATTGAACAGTCAGAGAGAAATGTCGGCGAGAGGTCCTCGTTAAGTTTCTTGAGATATACTGGCATCAGCAGATAAAGGTTGTTTATAATGCGTCTTAACATCGACATGTCAATTTCATGCAATAATGATTCCTTGTTGTGAAATGGGTTTTCAATTCTTTCAACGATATATGCTAGATAGCCAATGAATCCATTCAGATGTGGTGGAACCTTAATTTCATCATCATTCAATTGCTTGTAGATTGAAGCATCTATAGAAAATAATATATCATCAATATCACCAGAAATACATCCTTCCTTGTGAAGAAAATTTATTGCAAAACCGATGCCAGATAGACCATGTTCAAAAGACGTGTCAACAATAGTCTTCGTCTTTTCTAAAATGCAATCCAAAAACTTATCTGCTAATTGTTCGATTTCCATATTGGAATTTCGTTTGTTTGACATATACAAAGCAGCACATATTCCCATTTGTCCATAGAAAAAGTCTACTAAGTTATTGTCATATTTCCCGCTCTTTATGACATCGACCAAACATTTATCTAACTTATCTATATCCATTGTTTTGATTTATATATTCACCTGATTATATTCCTTTATCTGTTGAAAATAGTAGTCTTCTTTTGGCGATACTATCATGATCTGTTGAAATAAAGCTATTAACGCCACGAGCGTGTGATAAATGATATATAGCGCCTTTTACTTGAATCATTCTCCTTTTTTGGACATTCCATCTGTTAAAGCGCTCTCCATCTTCTACACCCCACCCATAAAATAATTCTTGTTCCATTCCGCTGTCAATATAACTTTGCCTATTTGCAAAGAAAACACCACCAACAGGATTAGGAGGATACATTTCTTTCATGAAAGAGGACATGAATGAAAAAACGTTTATATCTCTATTCTCAAAATATATTCTTTTAATTGTATATGAAGTATCATAAAAATAGTTCTTATAGGGGTAGACTATTTCATAACCTTCCCGAAGATGTTTGACGGTTTGTACGACTTGGTCAATAGGTACAATTACATCTGCATCCCAGACCGCAATATATTGTTCCTTCACAGCCATAACCATGTCGTTAATGTATTTTGTTCTATGGAGTATCGGGTCGTAATCTTGATGAAATTCATATTTCACTTCCGGACTAATTAAACGACTAAACACATGATTGTTATGTGCACTTATTTCCCATACATAAATATTTGTATTAAAATGATTGTTTAAGTATTCAATAACCATCAGCGCGTTTTCTAATCTATCTATTGAATCAAATCGCACGATAATTAATATCGCTATATCTCGCAAATCTATTTTCATACGGAGATTAGTTTTTGTCTTTAATCAATGTTATTATCTTGTGACCATACTAAAGTATGATATAATCCTTTCCTCTCCATCAGTTGTTCGTGATTACCAATTTCCACAATCATTCCCTTCTCCATCACCACGATTTGGTCAGCATGACGTATCGTGCTGAGCCGATGGGCAATAATGACTACCGTTCTGTTCTCAAACGCTCCGTTCAACGCCTGTACAATCTTTTGTTCATTAACTGTATCCAGGGCATTAGTTGCCTCATCAAGGAACAAATACTTAGGATTTCGGTATAGCGCACGGGCGATGAGAAGCCGTTGTTTCTGACCTCCACTCAATCCTCTTCCCTGCTCTCCGATTTCCGTGTCAAACCCACGGGGCATCAGGTCTATCTCACTCTTTATCTGTGCAATCTGGCAGCATTTCACCAGTTGTTCCTCGTCCACATGCTCATCGTCAAGCACGATGTTGTTCTTGATGGTGTCACTGAAGATTTTGCCGTCCTGCATCACCACTCCGCACATATCCCGCCATTTCCTCAAGTTGAGAGCCGTAACATTCATT